>CAJTMC010000080.1 GCA_910577115.1 uncultured Lachnospiraceae bacterium | reverse complement strand
GGGAAAGATATAAGAGAGGTATTGTATTTCCTTGTATAGATAAATTCGTATTAAAAATTTAATCTTCCAAAATCCCTTGATTTTTCAAGGCTTACCGCCTATCAAATATCAAAACCTTATGTATTTTCCCTTGTTTTTGCCCTTATGAGCCGAAACAAGGGAAATTTTTTATGCTTCGCCCACAACCCTATCCAAGAGCCTTGCGGAAGTTCGTTTCGCTTCTCGGGTAGAGTGGGCATAAATGTTCATTGTGGTACTGACATCAGAGTGTCCGAGAAGTTCCTGCACATCTTTGGGCTTTGCACCGCCTGAAAGCAGATTGCTTGTGTAGGTATGGCGGAGTGTGTGGAAATGAAAGTCCTCCAATCCTTCAACCTCTGCCTTTGCCTTGCGGCAAATCTGACCGACTGCACTTGCAGAAACAAAAGCACCGTCCTCCTTTAAGCAGACAAAGGATAATTCCCTGTCATTTTCGGGCGTTTCCTGCGTTCTTTGCAGAGTGTAAACCTCGTAATAAGTACGCCCTTTTTCTTTGACCGTCTTACAGTAGTTCAGATGATACAGTTCGCCATAGCGAAAACGGTTTTTATGCTGTTCTGTTTTTGCTTTCCGTAAGATGTCCGCCAATGTGTCGCAAAAATCAACGGTACGGACTTTACTGCGTTTTGTCGTGCCGACTTCGTGCTTATGCCTTGTGCCATTGTACCGCATACTGCGTCTTACAGTTAGATACTGCTCGTCAAGGTTGATGTCCTGCCAAGTCAGACCACAGACCTCTCCGATACGCAAGCCTGCATAGTAGGCTATCTGTACCGCAAGCAGGGCAGGGTGTTTCTTTTGGGTTAAGAAGTCCGTCAGTTTTTGGTATTCCCCGTGTGTAATGGTAGGAACAGGAACAATATCTTCTTCGCTGTCCGAGAAAATATCTGTTTCCTCTTTTCTGCCACGCAGCTTCACATACTGCATCGGGTTAAAGGTTATCAGCCTTTTCGGAAATACAGCAAAGCGGAATGAATTTTGCAGCACCGCCGAGAATTGCAGCATATAGCCTTTGCTCATCGGCTTTGAAGTTGTACCGTCAGGATTTACCCCTCCGTAACTCATAAGGTCGATAAACGCCTGTAAATGGTCGGCGGTCACGGTTTTCAGTTTTCGGCTACCAATGGGATATTTCTTAATCTTTTTGACTGCCGCCATATATGCCATAACCGTACCGTTGCTAAGACTGCCGGGCTTCAGTTCTTCCTCTACCCACATATCCAGCATTTCGCCAACCGTGATGTTTTCGGCTTTCCCGACAAATTTCTTTTCCTCATAGTCAGCGATTGCTTTTCTGAGCAGGGCTTCTGTTTCAGACTAGCTTTCTGTTCCCACAAACTCTTTCTGTACTTTTCTTCCGCTTTCATCTTCGATGTAGAAGCGTGCGTACCACTTTTTACCTTTTTTTCTTACAGAACCTTTTGCCATAGATAAATTTCCCCTTTCTATCCGTGGCAATCGGGACTGTGACATATGGTGTGCGTAAAGTAATAGTGTCACTTATGCCGATGAATGTCAATCGGCATTTTCACTTGTCAAAGTGCCACGGAATTTTTCTTTTTCAGCAACCCTTTCTTCGGCTGCTGTCACTATCCCGAACAGGTCGCCCATCTTTACAGCGGTGCGTCCCTCATCGTAGATATGTAAAATCCCGTCTAAAAACTGTTTCATATCCTCGATAGGAAGTTCCATTTCTTTACGGTAAACTCTTTCCATAATCGCCCCTGACTCAATCGCATAGCGGCGTAAGGACTGCTTTAAGCCCTCGTCCTCCGCTACACGGTCAACCTCAGCCATAGCGTCTGCAAAGTGATAAGTCATAACCGTATAGAGGTCAATCATTTTTCCGAGGAATGTGGTAAGCAGTTGTTGGTGCGGCTCGCCCTTTACCACAGAAGAAACCGTATCAAGATATTTTTTGATATGTTCTTCCATATCCCTTGCACATAAAGTGCGGCTGTCATATTCCTTATCTTCGGAAAGTCCTGTCAGCCATTCGGGAGTGGTCAGGAGTGCTTCTGCCAGCCCGTTGATAATCATTGTACGCTTCGGGTCTACTCCGTCCGCTTCATATCTCTGAATGGTAGATTTGTTTACCCCGACACGCTTACCAAGTTCGGGCATTGTTAAGTTTAATTCTGTTCGGCGTTCTTTTACTCGTTCACCGACCTGTTTTGCGGTGAATGTAATTTCTTTTTTCAAGGTTTTCACCTCCTATTGCTGATAGTATAGCATAGTAAAACCTATTTTGCAACCGTAAATTTAATAATAGGCAAAAATATTTCTTAATTAGTTGCAAAACGAGTTGACAAGAGATAGCAAAATAAGTACAATTACAGATACATAGTTGCAAAATGCGTATTTTGAAAGGAGGTCGGTAAAATGAGCAACATCAAAATGGGTTTAACCATAGAAGAAGCAGCAGAATGTACGGGTATCGGAAGAAATACAATGCGTAAGTTGGTAGACTGGGGCAAGTTGCCTGTCCTCAAGGTCGGCAGAAAAGCGATTATCCGCAGGGATACTTTAGAGCGATTTATGAGCGTCAATCAGGGAAGAAACCTGCTCAATGAAAACGATGTCCGCAAAGTAGAATAAGCATTCTCCAAGCCCTCGGCGTTTGAGAGCGAAATACACCCCTCGCACAAATCTTCGATTTGTACTCTGGGTATTTCGCCCTTGCAGGGGGCACTGTATCACAGCTTCGGACAAAGCACTGCCGCTATGATACAGAAGAAAACAGCCCGCTGTTTTCTTCGCTGTCCGTCTGCTTACGCCGCCGAAACAGCGGCAACCGATTTATCGGTTGCAAAAAGAGTATGCCCGTCACGGGAGGAAGGAGTATATGGCAAGACATTCATTTATACAGATGTCGAAGCTACCCAATGTCAAGGGAAGAATATCCTATATCACAAGCCACGCAAGGCAGGAAAATCTCTATGCCACCTACCGCACCGCCGACAATGAATTTTGGAGTAACCTTGCAAGGGAAAGCCAGCAGGAATTTAAGCGAAGCGGTACAGAGGGCAAATGTATTGAAGCAAGGGAATTGATTATCGCCCTGCCCGAAATTTATACAAGATACGAGCCGCAGGAAGTCCTTGAAGATTTTACGGAGGAGTTCCGCAGGCGGTATGGTGTGGAGTGCGTGTCAGCCCTCCACCACAACAAACGCAAGACGAATTATCATATCCACCTCATCTTCAGCGAAAGAAAACTGCTTCCTGAACCTGACATCAAGATAGCCACACGCAGCGTGTTCTATGATGAAACGGGAAAAAGGGTACGCACCAAGAAAGAAATCACAGGGGAGGACGGGCAGATACGAAAAGGCTGCACCGTCATAAAAAAAGGCGAGGTTTACGAAAGCCACCTCTTTACTGTAAAAGATGATAAATTCAAAAGCGAGCCTTTTCTTCGGGAGGTTAAAGAGATTTACACCGACCTTATCAATCGGCATATCTCCGATCCCGAACAGCAGTTAAAGGTCTTTGATAAGAACAGCGTGTATCTTCCCACCAAAAAAATCGGCAAGAACAATCCCAAAGCCGCCGAGATTGAAGCGGACAACACCGCAAGGCAGGAATGGAACAGGACAGCGGATATGGCGTTGTTATCAGGTATTTCCGAAGCAAAGATTTTAGAAGTCAAGCAGACCGAAATACACGAAAAAGCAAGCCAATCTATCAAAAGCAAAGGCTGGCTGCCGAATCTGTTCCGTGGGATTGTGGCAAGGGCAAAAGATTTTCTGCAAAACCTTATTCGGGAAAAAGATATGCCGCCCAAGCCTACGCTTGATATTGATATGGCAGAGTTCCACCATATGAGAAATCTGATGATAAAAGTACAGGATAAGGCAAGGGAAATCAAAAACTTGCAGGATAAAGTTCTGCCGCAGTTGAAACAGCAGCTTGCCGATACAAAGGGGCTTTTCAAAGGCAAAGAACGAAAAGCGTTGGAGGTAAAAATCAAAGAAACCGAAGCGGAGATTGCCGACAGGCTGGATAAAATCCCCGATACGCTCAAAGAGGACGGTTATCCCGATGTGCAAGTTTTTATGCGTACTTTCCGAGAAATGGAAAGCGTTGTGGAACAGTACAACCGTGACCTTGCTGAGTGGGAATACCAAGCCAGCAGGAAACCGACAGCCGCCGCTAAAGAACAACGCAGACCGCCCGAAAGGCAGAGCGTGCTAAAACATCTGCGAGAAATACAGGAACGCAACAAGCAGAGACTACCGCAAAGACAGCGTAAGAAATCCTTTGACAGAAATAGCCGATAGGCATTGAAAAACCGCCGTTATGGCGTTTCCCGTAGCGGCGGCATACATAATCATTTACTGACTGCAAGCGTGATTTTCATATCCTGAACATTGATGATTGTTTCTTTCTTGCACTTCGGACAGTAGAGAGGAAAGTTTTTTAATTCCGTATCTTCCCGTATCATAGTACGGGTTTTATTGCCGCATACAGGGCAATATATCCATTCTGAAATAATAGTTGGCATATAATATCATCACCGCCTATCATTATTTTCATATTCATCAAATTGTTTTGTTTTTTTCAATATCCACAGTGCGTAACTTAAGCTAATAATACATAATACTGCACTTGAAATAATATGAAACTTCATTGAAGAATTTTCAACAGCAAAAACGCTCGAAGAATTTACAAAACTATGTGCAATAATACACGGTAAAAGGCTCTTTCCTTTGTAAAAAATAATTGTAAAAAGAAAACCTATTGCGATTGCATAACAAACTTGTAAGAGTGTAGGTATTAAATCTTTTCCGTTCAGTAAGTTTACAATATGTCCAATTCCAAAAGTAACACTTGAGATAACAATCGCCAACTTTACATTGTCATTGTATAATGCTTTGAACAGAAATCCACGAAAAATAATTTCTTCAATGAATCCAACGCAGAGCATACTTAAAATATATAACACAGTTTCTAAAACAGACAGTTTCATCGTAACGCCATTCCATAGGTTAATACTCATAATTAGAAGTAGCGGAGTAAAATATAAGAAATTTCTAAGGCTTCCATCAAAAGAACACAGACCGTATTTTTCTTTTAAGTTGTGTTTACTCACAAAAACTAAAAGAAGCAATGTAAAAACTATAGCAACGGGTGCAGCAATTATTTTTTCAGTGCCAAGCGAAGCAGAAAAGCTGTCAGCAACACTAAACAAAACAACATAGGAAATAATCCAAACCAATGAGAAATTTAATTCATTTTTCTTATATAAACGATACATTATAATCCTCCTTTTAATGAATAAACTGTTCCGTCAAATACCAAGTCTAAATCAGATATAATCGTCTGTTCGTCATAGGTCATTTCGTTATTTGCAAACATACTTGCATATCCATGTGCAATCAGGAATAATGAACGGAAAATGGTTTTCGCCTGTTCTGTATTGACCTCTACTTCTTTACTCAGTATAGCTATAATAGGCTGTAATTCTTCAGAATTTATCAACTCAGAAATATTTTTTCCTATAAACTCATTTGTTTGAAATAGAAACCGAAACAAATTTTTTTCTGTTTCAGCAAAGCGTATATAATTCAGTCCAATATCTTTCATCGGATTTTCACTCTGAATATTAGTTATATATTCGGAATGATACTCATCTGCCTTAATATATACATTTTTTTTCAATTCCTCTATTGTTTTGAAATGATACATAACAGGTTGAGTGGAACAGCCTAATTTTTTTGATACAGTTCGTGCATTGATATTTTCTGCTCCCTCACTTCGTGCTATCTCAAATGCTGCATCTATAATCATCTCTTTTGTAATTTTCACCTTTGGTGGCATTGTTTTCACCTCTTCATCATTTTATAATTACCGTTATATAACAGTAATTATAATTAAAAGAGAGCTTTTTGTCAAGTCTAGTAACGAAACTAAAATAAAAATAAGCGGCAGAGCTTTTACCCTCTGCCGTCTTTATCTACTTATCCGAAGATAATTTCCTTATTCACAATCTTCCTTGCACACGCTTGTATATTATTCATTCTCTGCACCCACTCTAAGGCGTTTTCCGACTTTAACTGTTCTGTTATGCTCTGCGACTGTTTCATCTGTTCCACAAGCCTTTCAAAGCGTTCCTCCGTCTGTTTATCGACATCGACAAGATATTCATTTAACTTACCACTTGTGAGCAGCGTAGTGTAAAATATTTTGTTATGTTCCTGTAAATAGCGTTTGTGTCGCTGTCCCCATAAGCCGATAGGCTTGTGTTCTTTTTCGGTTGGTAATGTAAGACAAGGAATATAATAATCTCCTTGTAGTTCATACCAAAGACCATTGCTTTCATCATAAATGTACTTATCCATTAAAAAATCCTCCGTTATAATATATTCGCACATACATCACATTTCCCCGATTGCCACACTTTGTTATATCTTATTATGAGATTTTCTTGCCCTTGATTTTGCCCTTATAAGCAGTCAGGGAAAGAGTAAACTTGTGTGAAATCATATAAAGAGATAAGGCGAACACATTGCGATAAATCCTTTATTTTCAAGGCTTTTGGAGGATTTTATTGATAACCTACGGAGAGCAATAATCACTCATAATTTTATGGTTTTCAAATTCATATTTGTCGTTGCTTTATTATATATCCGTTTTTCAAAAAATGAAAGCGATTTCTTATACTTTCTGTTCATCAAAGCGGAACTTAAACAGGGCAGTGACAAGCCGCTGTTTTATGCTGTCCTCGGTATCCCTGTCTATATGCCCGTTTTCAATGGCGGCGATTCGGATTCGCTTGCTGTAATGCCGTAAAACCTCGTCCACGGCTTCCGGCTCGCCGCTGGTCGCCCGGACAATCGTTTCATAGGGCAAAAGGTTCGGATTCCCCATGTGAAGGCACCTCCATTTCCTTGTGCAGAAGCTGTAAAGTCCTGCGGATTTGATACCCGGTCGTACTCCGGCAGCGTCCGTACATTTTCCTGATTTCCTGTTGTGTGTAATGCCCGAAAAAGTAAAGGAAAAGGATTTCCCGGTTCTTCTCTGGCAAAGATAGCAGGGCGGTGCATGGTTTGCAGTTACTTTTGAAATGTTATAGCCCATTTTTTAGGGCATTTTCAACAGCCTTTTTTATAACGGTGCTTGAATTTGTTGCACCTGATATTGCGTCTACGTCTATTTTCTGTTCATCAACTATTTTGTTACTTATGGCTTCTGCGGCTTTTCCACGGTCATGCCTATGCTCCAAAATGTTAATATTTGTGGTTTCTCCATTTTGCACGGTAACTTCCACTTTGGCATATATAAAATTCACATCATATTCACCAATATAAACTCCGTCGGAAATATCCGAAATATTTATTTCTTCAAAAGTGGTTTCTTTTACAGCTTGTTTATAATCTGCAACACTTTTAAGGTAGATTATTCCCCAAACGAAACCGACAAACAAAAGGAGCATGATAACAAATATAATTATTTTCTTTTTGGATATTCTCATTTCATACACCTCTCAATTTTTTTGATTGTTTGTTTTGGCAGCTCTTTTTTATTTGCTGCACCCGCACATACAATTTTTCCTATCGGCTTCATTCCCGCTGTCTTAAAAAACTCGTCCATACTGCGTATTGCCCCGCTGCTTTGTCCGAATATCCACGAAAAAGGAGAAGGCGTATTGCAGGAAGTTAAAAGCATATATTTCTTGCCCCGTAAACGTGGCTTAGGAAAAGTGCTTGTTTCCTCCATAGCCGTTCCCAATAATCGGTCAAATAAATTCTTAACAGGAGCAGGTATATTCGCCCAATAGACGGGAGCTGCAAGCAAAACCATTTGACATTTCTGTAACCACATTACAATTTCCTGTATATCGTCCTTTTGAATACAAGTTTGTGTATTCATACAAGCCCTACAGCCCGTACAGTATGAAAGATTTTTTTCGTAGAGGTTAATTCTTGTTACGTTATAACCTATTTTTTCAGCTTTATGAATTGCATAATCTAGCATAGTTGCGGTCGTTCCATTTACATGAGGGCTTCCCAAAATAGCAAGTAAAACTTTTTCATTCATAATCATTCCCCCTTGTTTGCAATAGAACAATACAGCATATGAAAGCCATACTCTAAAAACTGTATTTTTGATAATCCCATTGTTTTTTTAATATATTCTTCTTTATTTGCTGCAAGCTGAATAAGTCCGGACAGCATACCCCAAAAATTTAAAATAGTAGGTGCGATTTTCAGATTGTCACGCAAATCGCCTTTATCCATGCCAGAAATTAAAAATTCCTTTATCTTTTCGTTTATTTCTTCCCCTGTTTGATACGTTTCTTTTTCTTCAGGGAGATAATCGTGGTTTTCAAAATCAATGTTGATTTTATCCAATACCATTTTGAAGTAGAATGGAAATTCTTCCTGATACTGAACCAGCCCACGACAAATGAAATTGTATTGTTCTTTTGTGGTTTCTTGTTGCTCTAATGCAGAAACGATGTAATTATAAAGTTTTTTCATGCTATCCAGCACTAAGATACCAACAATTTCCTCTTTGTTCTCAAAATACACATATAAAGTCGCTTTGCTATATCCGGCTGCTTTTGCTATATCGTCCATAGATGTAGCTGCAATACCTTTATCCATGAATAATACTGATGCAGCGGAAGCAATTTTTTCTCGGTGTACGCTTTTCGGCTCTTTTTTTCTCCGTGCCATTGCCTACCTCCTTTTAATTAAACTTAGAGTTTAATTATAGTGGTTTTAAGAAACAATGTCAACTTCTATCTGGAAAAATCTAAACTGTTGGATTTTTCGACAATGCGCCTTTTGTTTTCAGTCCTTATGCGCTTCGTTCCGCTTCCTGTTTTTTCCTGTGGTATGCTTCCCTCCTTGTGACAAGGTAATTCTCATAGCGTTCCACCGCTTCCGGGTTTCCAGTGGCGGCTTCCTCATACATTTTCTGCCGGGATTTCTTGGTGGCTTCGGATTGATACGCCCGTTTCTTTGCCAGTTCTGCCGTCGCTGCCAGGTCGGTTTCGGCTTGCTGTACCAGCTTTTCCCTTGCGATTTTCTTCCGGCTCTTGTGGGCTTCCAGACGTTCCGATTCCTCCGGCGTTAGGGCTTTCCCCCTCTTTCTGGGCGGCAGCAAGCTCTTTGAGCGTCTTTGTCTTTGGCTGTCCGGCTTTCTGCCTTTCGCGCCACGCCTTATGCTGTGCGGCTTTTTTCCGGCGGTGTTCTGCAAGCCGTTCCGTTTC
>CAJTMC010000079.1 GCA_910577115.1 uncultured Lachnospiraceae bacterium | reverse complement strand
TCCAGGGATTTTAAAGCCAACGGCCTGAACCTGTCAAAACAGACCATGTCAAACTGGACTGTCTGGTCTGCGGAACGTTATTTCCAGCCAGTATATGACCTGATGAAAAAGTTCCAGATACGGGCCCATGTAAACCAGTGTGACGAGTTATGTGAAGATTCACATAACTCGTCTGCCTGCAGCACATGGTAACCATACATTTTTTCGTGCAGGTAATCATAGAGGACTGCGAGATAACGGTCTGCACACTGGATCGTCCAGTTGGCCATATTCTGTCTGGAAATGTGAAGGCCGTAACGAAAAAACTCCTGTTCCTGGCGGTAGAGGGGTACAGCATTGACATATTTGGCATTCATCACGGCCGCTTCCAGCGAAGGGGACACAAGGCTCCCTCTCAACAGGCTCTCCGGATGCGGTGCTCTGACGATTTCGTCCGTCTTTTTCCCGGCATATACCTTGACATGGTGTTCCTCCACCTCGATTTTCGCCGGCGTAAAACTGTACCTTTGGTATATCTCATCAGGAAGCTGCTTCCAGCCGTCTTTCCCGAACATATCCTCCAATTCTGCATCCGCCATGGAATGTTCGACCACAACTACTGGAAGCCCGTCCAGGTCTTCTTCCCGTTTTCCCTGTTTTTTCTTTGGTTTTCTGCGGGAAACTGTTTCTGCTTCTTCTACGGATTCCTCATCCACAACGGCTTCTGACTCATTAAAGAATACGATTTTCCCGTCCGCTTCCACAAAAGAGAGTTGGTCTTCCATTTCATGTTTCTCTGTTGACCGGCCAAAACGGTGCCGTTTTAAGTCCGCCATCTGTTCCAGCACCAGCTGGAGATTATGGTCGATCTGCTTCAGCTGCTCCTGCTGTGACAGGAACAGCTGGATAAGGGTCTCCTTGTCAAGGCTGTTCAGTTTTTCTTCTGTATATTCCAAAGCCATGCCTCTGCCTCCCGCTGGTTCCACTGGTTTCAGTATAGCAGAAAACGGCAGTTTTTGCGAATTCGCCGCAGCAGGGCGTCCGTCATAATGCCTATGCTTAAAACAGCGGCAGAAGCCGCTGTATCCCGCTGTTCTGTGGATCTTTAAAAAAAGAAAAGGGGTGTCCCTGACCCTTTCCCGGTCTTTTTTACAGCCAGATACACGGCTCCGCAGAAACGTGGTAAGACTGTTTTCCCGGTGGAAAAAACGCCCTGGAAATTCTCCGTTTTGCACAAAGTTATCCCGTATATTCCGGCGGTTCCACTGGCTTGACCGATTTCTTCGGGGCGGTCGTCAGCCCCTCCATCAGCCACCGGAACTGCTGCAGCGTTAATTCACGCACTTCTTCGGGACTGCGCGGCCACTGAAACCGGCCTTCTGCCAGCCGCTTGTATAACAGAAGCCAGCCGTCCCCTTCCCATACAAGTCCTTTGATGCGGTCGGTGCGCCGCCCACAGAAAAGGTAAAGCGTGTCTGGGACATACGGTCTGCTCCCGGTCTGCGTTTCAATGAGCGCCGCCAGCCGGTCCATGCCGGAGCGCAGGTCTGTGTATCCGCAGACAATATAAACTGCCTTGAAACAGATGGCATCATTAAGCATTCCGCATCACCTCAAGAACTGCCGCAAGCAATGGCATGGGCGTGGATTCTGTTACATGGATGGAACCCCCTTTTATGGAAATATCCAGTCCCGGCTGTGCATTGCCGTCTTTCTGTTCCTGCTGCTGTAAAAGCCCGGGCTGTACAGGGATTATCTGCTGCGCGGTTATTTCCCCCTGCATGGTTTCAAGGCAGGCTTCCCTAACACGGCGGAGCCTGTAATAATAATTCGCTTTTGTGATACCGTGGCAGGCACACCAGCTGACGACGCTCATGCCGGACGGACGGCTCTGGCAGTCCCTGATCTGGTCGGCCCATTCCCGGAGACGGTACTGCTCAGCCATCATAGTTGTTTCTGCACTCATAAACTTACCTCCGTATATCGGTATCAAAAGTTGAAACTTAACTTTTGATACTTGTGATAGAAATATAGTCTATTCTCCCATACTTCTTCATATCAGTCGAGGTACGCACTATCTACCGTTTACTTCCATTTTGGTAAAATTGTTTTGTAATTTCATCATAACTCTCTTTTCTGTGAAAATTTGTTTGGCAGAACTATTTTACATGAAAAGAACGAGTTATGGTGATTTTTTTAATTATTTGCTTAAGTTCGCGCTTATGGGGTCATGCCCCACGGAAAAAACCGACGCCGGCTACAGCTCTTGTTTTTATGTTTGATTGTTACTGACCTGCATTCACCTGTCGTGGTACTGATTTACTCAGTGGACGCTATACCACTACTGTTTCCTGTTGGTCCTTTGCAGATGTAGTCCGTTTCGGACTCCATCGTTTACGGGTTTCTGTTCCAGAACCCTGTCCAGTCTCCGATGCCTTTTGTCAGACATTCGACAGAGTTCTGGATTATGTTACTTATAGTTTTGTTTCTTATGCTGCCAATGGTGCCTGTGCTGATGCCGGGCGCCTGATATCCTTCAACAGCTTTTGTGGATCATAAGTTGTCCCTGTCTTCAGTATGGTGTAAATCACCCTTAGAATCTTGCAGGCTATCACAATCAGTGACTCCATCTTTTTCAATGGATTGTTGATCCGTGTTTTGTAATACTCATGCAGCTGCTTGTATTCATCTGCGTGCGACACCGCTGACTTTGCTGCCTGGAACAACCAGTACCGGAGCCTCTTGCGTCCTCTGTGGCTGATCTTTGTTTGTCCTTTATGCTTACCGGAACTGCACGCTACCAGACCCATCCCGCTTAGCTTCTGGATTTCCTTCACATCATCAAACCTGCTGACATCTCCCATCTCTGCCAGTATTCCAGCCAGTATGTTTTCGCCTACTCCATTGATTGCCATTATGTTTTCTGCATAAGATATTTCCATGCATTTCTTGTGCAAGGCACTTTCAACCGCTGCAAGCTGCTCATCCAACTTCAGAATCTGTTCTGCATACCATTTCACTGCCTCCCTGCCTACACCAACCCCATCCTTAAGCCCCACACTTTTCTTTGCGTAACTCACAATCTCACCGGCTCTGCTGTAACCGCGTCCTCTTAGCTTTGCGTCATGCCAGATATTTTTTATGCCTTCCACGCCCAGTGCCGCGATATCCGATGGGATGTCTGATACGTTCAGTATTTCCAGTGTGAATGCACCATCTAGTTTTCCAAATGCGTCCATGTATTCCGGAAAATAGATTTTCAGTTCCCGATGGAGACGATTGATATTTCGTATCCTGTCTTCGGTAAGCTGGCCCCTGAACATGGAGAGCCTTCTCATATCTGCGTAGACTTTTTCCAGAAGATATGGCATTCCATAGTTGCCATCTTTCACAAGATTGGCAATCAGTTTGGGATCTTTTCTGTCATCCTTGAGCTGACTGTTATCTTCGATTTCTTTGCTCTGCTTTACAGCATATGGATTTACCTGGACAACGCTGATTCCGTTTGAAATCATCCATGCAGCCAACGCAAACCAGTAGTGGCCCGTCGGTTCAAGACCCAGCACTATCTGTCTCTTATCATTTTTTGCCGCAAGTGCCAGCACCCATGCCTTGGCATTCTCAAAGCCTTCTGAATCATTGCTGAATTCAAATGCTCCACGGCTTAATTCCCTTCCTCTGACATCAATTGCCCTGATATAATGAGTCTCACTGCCTATATCGCATCCTACTATAAGCATGTCATCAGTAATGAAGGAGAGTTTGTCGTTCTTGGCAAACTTACCGTTTGTTTCCAGTTCCCGCCAGGTATAGGATCTCAGTTCTTTTTCTACCACCTCTATTTTCTTGCTCAGTTCTTCTTTTGACAAAAGATTAATTGTCTGATTTTCCACATTTACTTGCTTTTTTGCTTTTTTTGTTTTAACATTCATCTTGAATACCTCTTGTGTTTTTTGATTTTACCAACTGTCGGGTCAGTAATAATTTAAATTTACTTGAGGTATTCTTTTGAGTCAATTCCCTTTACTCTTTAAAGTATACAGGAAGCTCCGTTATTGAGCAAATCACAACTTACAATAGTTCTTGAGACAATGTTTTCGTTGCCAATTTAAATCTAATAATTTTGTAATATTCCTTTATTTTTCACACATATTAATACTTTTTATCTATTTGTTAATATATATAGCAGATGTACACCCATATCTAGGTAAATTGTTCATTTCACATTTCTTCTCCATACCGCAAATCTTTTCAACAACTAAATCATCATGTATATTATTAACATAAATTATACACATTTCCCTAGGATTTCGCTTTAATGATTCATCAATACGATTTACGACATCATACATAGCCGCCCTCGGAAAAGGATTAAACATGAATATAACATTATAATTATCTATTTCCGTATATATTCTTGCATCATCATTAATAATTGAAATCTCAGGATATCCAACATGTTTCATATTTTCACGACAGATTTCACACAATTCTGGCAATATTTCTATACCTGAAATCTCATCAAATTTTCCTGTCTGTGCAAGTAAAAAAAGCATATAACCCTTGCCAGAACCATAGTCAATAATCCTTTTTTTATTTTGATTGCTATTAACTTTATAATACTCACTCATTATTTTATTGAACTGTCTTTTTCTAATTGTCTCATAATGAATAAGCGCATCCTTGTATCTAATTGCTCCATCAACATAGCGTCCTGAAAAGTCGATTCCCTGCTTTTTTTCTATCTTTGAAAGAACCATCTCTTCATACTCTAGCAATATATTTATAAATTTATCAAAATTTCCCATCAAAGAACCTCCCTTATCTATAAATACAGATAAAGGAGGTTCTTTGAACTGGCCAGCCATATAATCATAAGACATATTACTGTGTCTTGTATGTATTGGCTGTACAGCATGTTCCGCATACTACAACTGCGTTGATAACCTTAACAGCTGACTTCTTGTATGTCTTCTTCATGTTGCATTCCTCCTTTAACTAAGATTTTATATTATTACTAATATAATTGACTTAAATCATTCTTGCCCTATCACATACATTCTTGAACATCTTTCCATATGAACAAGTAATAGCATCTATTTCATCATCATTACCTGTCTGAGTATAGTAATGGGCTGGGCAAGGCTCACAATATTGGAACGCATCACAAGATGCACATTTACTATTTACTTTTGAAATTTTTTCTCTCCAACGAGTCAGTTCAGCTGACTCATTCCAAATTTCACTAATACTAGAATCAAGCAAAGATCCACATTCTTTTCTAAAAGCATTACATATAACTACCTTCAAATCGTACGTAATAGTAATGCTTCTTATCCCCGTCGAACAATATCTTTCCGGAATAATTTGCTCTTTTTCCTTACTTCTTTTTATTGCACCCTCGAACAATCTGAGTTCTGGAGATGTAATATACTCATACATCCGCTCTTCATCAAAAGCATTAAGAGAAACCGTATCTTTTTCAGGTGCTATGGCAGGTATAATTTTAAAATTATAACCTGCATGAATACCAAGCTTGTTACACAAAGAATTTACTGCATATACCTGATCTCTATTGACATCAAATATAGAAACACTTGCACGTACAGTAAAACCATTCTCTGTCAATGTTTTTATTGCATATATTGTCTTTTCATAACTACCTTTTACTCCAGTAATCTGTTCATGTATTGCTGCATCATCTGTATATAATGAGACGAAAACCATTTTAACAGAACACTTTTTAAGTGCTGATAATATACTATCATTCAGCATAGTTACATTTGACTGCACTGTTAACACAAACCCATATTGTCCAATCAGCTCAATAATTCTAACAATATCCGGATGCATCATAGGTTCTGAACCAGCTAGTACAATATGTAACGTACCTAATGTCTTTAATTCTTGTAATGCCTTTTCAAAATTCTCGACATTCCATAAATTCAAAGTTTCTTGACTTCTATAACAATGAGAACATTTCAAATTACATCTATCTGTTATCTCGATAGTCGCCGTAAATGGAATCTGACGTTCTGCCATTAAGTCAAATATATAATTTTCAGTTTCGTCATAATTATCTATATCGACATTTGCCTGATGACCAACATTCTGTATTGCCAACAAGCTATTTATCTGCTCAGAGAATTCTTTGAAATCGGTGCTTATCGTATCATAATCAACATCATATATCTCCATAATCTTCTGAATGATATATTCTTGATCTTCATCCTCATTCATCATAATAGAGAATATATCCGCAAATATATCCTCCAACAAAACATAGATGTTGTTATGTTTCTCATATAGTATAGCCAAATCCTCATAGCATCGATACAAATACTTCTCTGTAATCTCTGCCCTCATTCAGCTCATCCTCTCATGATTAAAAATTAATTTTCCTGAGTCATTGCTTCAAATCCTCATAATCTATGGTTTTCAAGCATCTCACTTTTTTAATCTACCTAAAATTATATGCAAATAGGCCGGCTTTGTCAAGATAATTCGATATACTCTTGCACTACTATTCGTATTAAAAAAGCTGTGAATAAGCAACTTTATCTCCTTCACAGCTTTTTATTACTACTTAAATAAGTTAAGTATTTGTTCAGCATCTAATTCTGACATATCCCGTACATTTTCAAACAATACATTGCCAACTTCATCTTTTGCATTCTTTAATATGTCTATTTTTTCTTCCACAGAATTCTTTACAATTAAACGATAAACAGTAACATCTTCTGTTTGACCGATTCTATAAATTCTGTCCTCTGCCTGACGTTCAACCGCAGGATTCCACCATGGGTCAGCTATGATTACACGCTTTGCATTGGTCAAATTTAGTCCAAAGCCTCCTGCTTTCAAGCTAATAAGAAATACTTTTTTATCCTCTAAAGCAAAATCGTCTATTTGTTGTTG
This sequence comes from uncultured Lachnospiraceae bacterium, assembly GCA_910577115.1. Classification (GTDB taxonomy): domain Bacteria; phylum Bacillota; class Clostridia; order Lachnospirales; family Lachnospiraceae; genus COE1. Next base: position 2,381 of record CAJTMC010000079.1, on the reverse strand, counting down.
CCTATTACTGGTCTGACCATCAATATAACAATAATCAATATGTTCTCTTTCCAATATTTCCACTATGTAACCTAAAAATCTAGTGAACTGGCTGAATATAACTATTTTTTCTTTTACCTCAATACTTTCTTCTATGAGATCCTTTATTATATCCAGTTTTGCTGATTCTTTGCATTTTTTATATTGATTATCATTTATTAATCCAGGATGACAACATATTTCTCTCAAAAAGGTCAATCCATTTAGCATTTGAAGTTTTTTTGTGCCAGGTTCATTTATCGATTTGAGGTCTTTTTTTATTTTTATTAGCATTGCGTTATACAATTTCTGCTGTCTAGATTCCATTATACAATAAATATTCTCAATATTTTTTTGTGGAAGACACTCCAATACCTCTTCTTTAGTCCTTCGCAGCAGAAACGGAGACACTTTATTACCAAGCTCGGCTATAACACCTTCGTCATCTGTATTCATATACCTGTCAGAAAAACTTTTAAACGGACCTAACATCCCTGGATTTGCAACATCCATTATACTCCATAATTCACTGAGATTATTTTCATATGGTGTACCGGTAGCAGCTATTACCACTTTGCCTACGCTTAATTTTTTTATTAATTTCCTTGTTTTTGATTCTACATTCTTAATTCTTTGTGCTTCATCCAGAATGATCAAATCAAAATCCTTATCAATAAAGCTATCATAATCGCTTATTAACATACCATATGTAGTAATATACACATCTACATCATCATAAAACTGACGCTTGTCTCCATAATAAATATCAATATTATGCACATCCGAAAAAAACTTTTCATATTCAGAAATCCAATTGCCTAGTAAAGTCCTTGGAACAAGGATAAGGGCTCTGGCATATTTGTCATGTACATCTTCATCCGATAACAATGACAATATCTGTATCGTTTTACCAAGCCCCATATCATCAGCCAAGCACCCACCATAACCATGCATAATAAGCGATTTCATCCATACTATTCCATCAAATTGATAATCATACAATCTACCGAACATGTCTTCTGGCAGCTTTAATACCGTATCTACATCAAAAATATGTTTAAATGCACTAACATCAAATAAGTTTTTATTAGAATTCTCAACTAAAAAAGCATAGTTTTCCGGGGTCTTTTCTATATGACCTTCTAAATCCGAAACCTCTAGTATGGATTTTATATTCTCTGGAACAAGAATTACTTGATTTTGTCCTTCTATGTAAAAGTCTCGATTTCCTATCAGATCAGAAATCCTTATGCTATCATTATCGAATTGAACATCTCCACTCAATTCAAACCATTCAATACCAGAACTCACCTTAATTGTTTTAAAAGCATCATCATATATATTCAGCTTCTTTTGATTAAAAATCACCTCAAAGCCGCATTCAATCATATTTTTAACAACAGAGTACACATTCTTCACTGGCACTATGTATGTTCCAGTTGATATCATCTCAAATGTTTTAAAAAAATCTTGAACCTTTTTTTCTGAAGTATAATCCCTATAATACAAATCTCCGTCAATAAGTACCGTTTTCTCTGAATTAACTTTTGCTATACTACCAAAATACAAAACATTGGGTTCAGCCAGTAGTTGTCTCCTATTCTGGTGTATCTCAACTTGTGTTTTCACATCTTCACACGTCAAATACAAGTCTACATTTTCTTCAACAAAAAACAAATCTGCAAGACCTATCTCATTTTTAGGTCTTCTCGAAAAAATCACCTGTTTTAAGACTTTCTTATCAACAACTGCTGATATCATAAAAAGCTCATTTTTCACTAGACATATTGTACTATTTCCACACGTGAATAAGTGATTTTTTTCTTCAATTTTTATAACATCAGTATTATGTATGATAAATAATTTGTTCTTTTCCAAACTAATATTATCTAAAGAAATTCTATTCTTTTTATTTATCACTACTACTTTTTGATTTTTTTCATATCCCCAAATGATTGTGTCTGCTTTCATATTCATCAATTTTTCCAAACTTACAGAAACGATATTCTGGCCTATACGGTAAATACCATAATCTGAAAACAAGGATGACAACCCTTCAATTTCTTCATCGCATGCTTTTTTATATTGTCCTGAAACAGTTCCAGTTTTTGTAACATTTATTTTTCCCGAAAAAACATTACAAACTATGTTTCCTTCTTTCTCAGAATCTTTTTCATTAATTAAAAACAAAATCATTTTGTCACCTCCATTTCTCTTAATGAGCGGTCTCGGAAACTCTTTAATCCCGAATTTCCGCTCTTTTTTCATGTTCTGCTTTTTTGCTTTCCTCCATATCCCAGAAAACATTTTTGTTAAGTTTTCAAAAACCATTGACATATAAGTCAAAATGTGCGGCGCGTTTG
>CAJTMC010000078.1 GCA_910577115.1 uncultured Lachnospiraceae bacterium | reverse complement strand
GTATCTCCTATTTCAGACAGATAGGAGCCGACGTAAAGAGTTATGCTATCTAACATACATCAAAAAGAGGTAAGATAACGCCCTCTGAAAAAAAGGTTACGTTATCTTACCTCAACAAAATTGCTCCCTGAAAAACCGTCATCCACATAGATGTCGTAAAGCTCTATGTCTGACTGCTCCCTTAAGAATGATTTGATAAGTTGCCTCTGGTTTCCGATGCTGTTGCTCTCGGACTTATTGAAGCTGCCCCTGTCCTCGTCATCCTTTGAAAGACGGAGGTACATGGCCGCATAGAATTGTTTTTCTTTCAACTGTATCACCCCTGACTTTTTATTTCCGCGAGCAACGAGTCATAGTCAAGCCTGCTTGACCTTAGCGACTGCCGCGAGAGTTAAAACCGCGCATTGCGAGGTTTTAACTGGCTAACAAAGATAGCCGTTATCCCACTCATATCTAAAAGCCAGGGCTTCCACTGAATCAAGTCCTGACTTTGGATTAACATAACTGTTCCGTTCTTTCAAGAACAATCTGCTTCCATTCCGGTTAAATGTATATCTCCGCAAGCCGCTTCAAATATTCCTCCATCTTATCATCAATGGTCGGCCCTTCTTCCAAGAAACGGACTTTCACGATATAGTCCCCGATCCGGTGGATGTATACGTTATTAGTCTGCGCCGCAAAAGAGGCCAGTTTCTGGGGGACGGGCTTTTTCGTGTCAACCACAATATCCCTTAAATCCGTCAGGCTGTTAATATCCACGCTCCGTATATCCACAGCCGCCATCTCCTGTAACATTTCTCTTGTCAGTTCCATATCCTGCCCCTTGACCGCTTTTCTATATTCTATTTCCCGTTAAGGTTGTCTTATCACAAAAAATCTGTCCCCCCTGTATACCAGCGGGATGAAACACCTTGCGCCACATAGTTTTCCAGGACTGGTAAATTCCGTTTCTTTAGAAAAAAATATTTATCTGTATGTCAATTGCCGCACGGATTTTTCCAACACCATAGCAATGTCGATACAATCATTCATTTCGTGCTGCCCCTTTCTTTCCCTGAATATTGTTCTTCCATCAACCCATATTGGTAGAGATGCCAGAAATGATGCGTAGGGCCGCAGCCCTTCCCAATATCAAGGGAATGCTCAATCGCCATCGTCACATAATCCTTTGCTTTTTGAACTGCCTCCCGTAAATTCACACCTCTTGCAAGCTGTGAAGCAACAGCGGCGGAAAAAGTGCAGCCTGTCCCATGCGTATTTTTCGTATCAATCCGGACAGTGTCAAAGTGGCAGATCTCTTCCCCATCAAACAGGACATCTGCCGCATTCCCTGCTGCATGACCGCCCTTGACAACAACCGCCCTGCATCCCATTGCACAAATTTCTTTCGCAGCTTCTTCCATGTCTGTAATCGAACCAATCTTGGTTCTTATTATTTTTTCTGCTTCCGGAATATTCGGTGTCAGTACGTCAGCAAGGGGGATAACCGTTCCGATCAGTGTTTCGATTGCGTCAGGTTCCATAAGCGGACAGCCGTTCTTTGCATACATCACAGGATCAACTACTATATTTGCCGGATGGTAATATTTCAATTTTTGGGCAACTTCTTCCATACAGTCCGGTGTGGAAAGCATACCGACTTTCACTGCATCAACCTCAATATCTTCAAAAACAGCGTCAATCTGTTTACCGATCATATCCGGGCTGACGTCCTGAATGCCTATCACCCTGCCTGTGTTTTCTGCCACAACAGATACAATGACGCTCATGCCATATACGCCATGTGCGGAAAATGTCTTTAAGTCTGCCTGTATGCCCGCACCGCCGCTGCAATCAGACCCTGCAATGCTCAATACTTTTTTCATGGTACAATCTTCTCCTTTCTCTCTTTTGGGAAAACAACTTTTGGGGACTTAGTGCTATAGTATGCGGGGGGACGGAACACATTCCATGCTGTCATAATCCCCAATCACAAATTCTGCCCTGATATCCTGCCCAGCCAGATAACGTAACCCCGCATCGGCTGCTATTACCAAATCCCCCACAGTCTTTTGGAAATCAAGTCCATAATTTTCTCCCGCACCTACTACATAACAAATTCCATTTCTCATGTCTTTTTCCTCCGGTAAGCCATATTCCAGAAATCAAGTTCCAGATGACCTGCCCTTTCAAAAATACCTTCCAACTTTTTACGCTCTGCCTCAGAAAGGCTCCCACACTTCTTCTCTGCAAAGGCACACCATTTCTTACAGTTATCAGCATACCGGTCATCGGCATAATCCTGAATGAAATCCCAATATCTCGATCTCCGGCTTTCCGGTTCCTCTGCAAGTTTCCGGAATATGTAACTGTAGCTCAGCATACACGGAAGTACCGCCATGAGTATTTCGCATCCATTTCCACGCTCCGCAATTTCAAACAGAAAATCAATATAATTCTTGTTCTCCGGTAATGGCGCAATAAGTTCTATATCATCATCCACCATTCCGAATTGTCTCAGATAGTTCAATCGAACTTCCGATTCCGTATCCGTAACAAAGTTCAGTATAGAATAATAAATCTGAATTTCCCTTAATGTTTCTGCATGGTATATGGCTTTTCCATACACACGGGCATAATTTTTCAGATAGATACTGTCCTGTACCATGTATTCCTTAAAATCTTCAATAGGAAGTTTTCCATCCTTCATGTCCTGCACAAACATAGTATCGATACACTTGTCCCACAGAAGCCTATTCTGTTTCAAAATACCTTCCATAAATAACATTCCCTTTGCCTCCTTGTGATAAAAAAATAGAGCTTCCAAATTATCAGAAGCTCTTTCAGACGCAGTACGGCGTAAGAAATTGCTTCCCTACGCCGGTATTAGCCGACAGGTCCAGAGGTCAGGTCTTACCTTTTTCAACTTGTTCAGTTCCCTCGCAAACACATATCAATCTTATTCAGTTAAAAACAAAAAGGACATTCCGTGTGCAGGGAATATCCTAAAAATACAATATCGTATCATTCAGCTCCCTACGTTGGTATTAACCAACAGGTTCAAAGGGTCGGGTTCTGCCTTCTCAACTACATTGTAGTCCTCCTGCTCGAATAATAGTATAGGTGATATTGGATTGAAAGTCAAGATTAGCCATGCCATTTTCCTCATGAACTTCAATCTTTTCTTAAAACAACTATTACGGTATGTACCCGGTTTCTGTCTTCCATAGAGCCATGCAAAATCAATGACCGCTTTACTCGGCTTGGCTCATTTAGGACAAAATGAGCAGTAGATGTAAATAAAAACAGCCCCGGAAAAGCTCACTTCCGGCAAAGTCATACTTATCACCTCATTCCAAATCAGCAACAATTTTTTTCAGCTTTTCAATTTCTTCAGCAGAAAGTTTCTTCCTACTCAAAAGTGCGGCAAATAACTTGTCCGCAGAACCATCATAAATTTTGTTAATCAGTTCATTCGTTTCGGCTTCCTGTACTTCCTCTTTGGGAATAAGTGCATGACACACGAAATTAGGTTCGGAACGTTCAATAGCTCCCTTTTTTATACACCTTTTTATCAGCGTATAGGTGGTATTCATGTTCCAACCGATTTCCTCTTTCAGAACGTCGGATATATGTTTTGCTGTGGTATCTCCCTCATTCCAAAGCACACACATTACTTTCAATTCTGAATCGAAAAGTTTAATATCCATTTTAATCCTCCCTTTCACAAGACTGCAGTAGTTTCTGTTTAATTATACATTACTCCTTTTTCAATCCGTTGTCAACACTACCACAGTAGTGCTGTGAAAATTCAAATATTATTTTATGACAGATAGGAGAAAGATAGAGATTCCGCAGTCGTCGGCATTGGTGGGAAAATCTAAACTTTTGAATTTTCCCACCAATTCTTATCTTTTGGTCTTGGGTCGGAAGCCCTGCTTATCAGTATAGATGCCAGAAACATCCTTCTTCTCTGCCTGCTTCGTGCCATCTGTCTGCTTCTTTTTTGCACAATACAAAAATTCCGCTTCTTCCTGTGGTGACTTGCTGTAATACACATTGATTTCATCAGTGTTATATTCTAACGTATAATAACTGAAATCAGCCGTATCGTCAGCATATACCTGTTCCGGATATTTGATATATATTTTGTTGTCCTCCACGGCTTGTATGTTAGAAGAATCCGCCAAAAACCGATAAGAATATTCCGATTCGTAATCAGAAATATCATATCCGCCGGATGTTTTCTCTATCACCAGCTTTCCGATTCCCCCATCCGATACGTACTCATATTCCCCCGCCGGAATTTCCGGCACATTCTCTTTTCCGTTTTCTGCCTTCTCCCCTCCCACCATACGTGCAGCCGAATCGCCATTGTCCGAGCCGGTATGATCTTCGCTGTTTCCTGCAGCCCCGGTATTCTGTGCTGCCTGCGGATCTTCATCGCTTTCCACAATTTTTTCTATGCCACTTCCCACCTTCGTCCCCTCCTCCGGCTTCTCTATCTGCCCGCACGAAGAGAGCACAAACAGAATCGCACCCGCCGCTATCGTTATTTTTATCTTCCTCATGTGTTATCACACCTCCTGATTCAATCTTAACGCTTCATTTATATCACAGTAAGAAAGGAAATAAAATACTTCCTGCATAAATGACATTATTTTTGCACAAACGACACAAAAATCAATTATCTAACCACATTCTCCATACAAAAAATTTCTTCTTAAACTCTTTACTATGGGCTCTTCCAGTGATTATCTTTAAACCATTACAAAGTGTAATTTCATGGCTGTGTACCATTTCAATGTATTTCAAATTGACAATATACGACCGATGTATATGAAAAAACCTGGTATAGCAATACTGATTTTAAACAACGCTTCTCTATTTTCCACTATTGATTCCATATAACATTCACCATGAAAAGCCATGAAAAGATTTCGGCCATGAAAAGATTCGGCCATGAAAAGATTCGCGAAAAAAGATTCGGCGAAAAAAGATTCGAAAAAAAATTGTTGACACATGAATTAATTTGCTGTATCATAACAAAATATATATCAAAGGCTATGAAGAGAAGAGTAAGTAGTTAGATATGTTACAGAGAGTCTGGTAAGGTGAGAACAGGCACAAAAGGAACTACTGAAAATGGTCTCGGAGCTGCGTACCGAAGCTGTTATGCCAAGGCTGCGACGGGTTCACCCGTTATAGTGATAGACTATCGATGAATCATTTCTCGTCCGTAGTTGATAAGGCTTATATCGTGAGATATAAGTGAATTTAGGGTGGTAACACGAAGCGAATGCTCTCGTCCCTGAAAAAGAAATTTTTCAGAGAGGAGGGCTTTTTTAGTACAAAAATGCAACGAACCAGAAAACATGTTGTAAATGAACAGCAAAAGAAACAAAGTTATCACTACAAAATTGAAAAGAAATGAGGTATGTAAAATGAAACAAATATTAATTGGCGGTGCATGGCCATATGCAAATGGTTCATTGCACATAGGACATATTGCAGGATTATTACCGGGAGATGTATTGGCAAGATATCATAGAGCAATAGGAGATAAGGTATATTTTGTTTCGGGAAGTGATTGTCATGGTACTCCTGTAGCAATCAGGGCAAAACAAGAAAACAAAACACCGCAGGAGGTCAGTGATTTTTATCACAGGGAGTTTGCAGAGTGCTTTGAAAGGTTGGGATTTAGTTATGACGCCTATATTAAAACATCTGCAAATGAGCATAAAGATTTCGTGAGAGATTTTCATAAAAAATTGTATGAAAGTCCATACGTGTATGAAAAAGAAGTTCCACAGGCTTATTGTGAAAGCTGCAAAACTTTTTTGGCAGATCGTTTCATATTAGGAAAATGCCCTAAATGCGGAAGTGATACCAAAGGCGATCAATGTGATTCATGTGGAGCAGTTTTAGAGCCGGAAACTCTTATAGAACCGAAATGTTCTGTATGTGGGAAACCGATTGGTTTCAAGAACTCTACCCATTTATACATTGCTATTTCAAAGCTGCAGCCAGAGTTAGAAGCACTGGTTGCAAATCATCCCGAGTGGCGAAAAAATGCAATTGCATTTACAAAGCGATATATTAACGAAGGACTAAGAGACCGGGCACTAACCAGAGATTTGGAATGGGGAATAAGCGTACCTAAGGATGGGTATGAAAATAAAACAATTTATATATGGGCGGAAAATGTATTAGGTTATCTATCCGCAAGCAGAGTTGCTGCTGGAGGGAATACCAATGCATTTTCTGAGTTATGGGGAGAAAACGCCAAGCATTATTATGTGCATGGAAAGGATAATATTCCATTCCATACGATTATATTACCGGCACTATTACTTGGGAATGGAGAAGCATGGCATTTACCGGACCAGATTGTGTCCAGTGAGTATTTAACTTTGGAAGGCAGGAAAATATCTACAAGTCAGAATTATGCAATATGGGTAAAGGATTTATTGGATCATTATGAAACTGATTCTATTCGATATTTTTTTATTGCAAATGGACCGGAGAAAAAGGATGCAGATTTCTCATGGAGAGAATATGTCCATAGCCATAATGGCGAATTGCTTGGGGCATATGGAAATTTCGTAAATCGAACATTGGCGTTTATAGAAAAATATTGTGATGGTGTGGTTCCACAAGGAAGTAATACTATTGAATTAAATAATCAAATAGATAATCTGTATATCGCTGTAGGAAAGCTTATAAAAAGTGGATATTTTAAGGATGCAATTAATGAGATTTTTGATTTTATAAGAAATGCGAATAAGTTTTTTGATGCAGAGGAGCCTTGGATTACACGAAATACTAATAAAGTCGCTTGCGATAATACACTTTATCAATGTGTGCAGATGATAGCAAACTTAGCAGTTTTGCTTTCTCCTTTTTTACCGTTTTCTTCGGAAAAAGTATTGAAATGGTTAAACTTAAGTAATAAATGGAAAAGGCAGCATGTTGAAAGTGGCTATTTGCTCCCAGAGGTTGAACTATTGTTTCATAGGATTGATAAGAAAGTAATTGAAGAAGAAACAGAAAAATTAAAGACAATTTTATAGCTGAAAGAAATTGAAGACAAGGGGCGATTTATCTCGCCCCTTTATCTCTGCTCTGCTTTGCTTTGGTTTGGTATGGTTGGCATTCTGCCTGTCAGCCTTTTCCTGATACCTCTGTATCTTTCCGTGCATGGTTTCGGATTTCGGAGTGGCTTTCTCTCTGAAAGGGAATTATTCATTCGTGATGTGATGTCCTCCATTCTCTCAAAGCTGCCTTTTGATATGGAACGGGCGGAATCAGACATTCCAAAGGATTTACTGCTGCTGATGTTAAAGGAATATGAACTGTTCGTGGATTCCTTTCAGTTTGCCCGTAAGAATTTCAAGGACAATGCGGAAAATTCCGCACTCGCCCAGACAATGGGGTTTGAATCAAATAAGGAATATAACGAGATTATGTTTCTTCGGGAAATCACCCACACCATAAATATGTTTAATGATATGGGCGATATTATGAGGCTCTATTCCAAAAATCCCGAAACAGCCACCACAAGGCTTGCAAATCTTCTTTCTATGATATCGGGGAAAGAATCCGAATCGGTATAGCGGAACAATCGGCGTTAAAGCTATCCGCAGGATAGCATATATACTTACATGCAGAAAGCATTTCATCAGTTCCGATTGCCCCAATGCAACCGAGGTTGCATTTGCGAAAGGAGGGCGGTTTTACAGCAGTCGTTCCGTTTTGCGGTATTCCCAAAACAACTGATTACGTTCAATCCAATGCAGTACATCAAGCTGAAACGAAAAGCAGAGGAAGTGGATTTGTTTTCAGAGGAAGATACGGGTCGATCTGACACACAGCCGATTTCCCATAATGACTATGAAAAACTTATTGCCTATCTTGAAAAGAAAAATCCCTCTGCTGTTCTGCCGATACAGATAGCCTACTATGCAGGTCTTAGAATCGGCGAGGTATGCGGGCTGACTTGGCAGGATATTAACCTTGAGGAACAGTATCTCATGGTAAAACGGAGTGTCCGCTATGACAGTGCAACACACAAAACGGTTATCGGACCTACAAAACGTAAGAAAGTACGGGTAGTTGATTTTGGAGATACGCTTACTGCCATACTGAGAAAAGCAAGGAAAGAACAGCTTAAAAATCAGATGCAGTACAGGGAACTGTACCACCGCAATTACTACAAGGAAGTGCAGAACAAAAACAGGGTTTGCTATGAGTATTACAGCTTGGAGAATACACAGGACATTTCGACGGGTTACAACGAAATCCCATTTGTATGTATAAGACCCGACGGCTGTCCGGAAAACGCCGAGTACATTGAGTATCGCATACCAGACGCTTGGAATATAGAATTTTTCGTAAAGTTTAATATGCAAACTTATTATACATTAGAAAGTGTCTTGTGCGTTATTTTTTTGAAAAAGTTGTAAAGTCGTATCAAATTTATTACAAATTTTGCAAGGTGATGGTTGTAATCTAACATTATTTATTGTGCTTCCTCGATAACAATACTTTGGAACACTTTGTCTATTATATCTTTGTTTTCACTGTAAATACTTTTCGGCATGTTAAAACGGACACCATAGAAGCCTGCAAGCTCCGTATCAAAAACAATCTGTCCCTGTATTGCAGGATTTCCGTCATCAAGCATATATTCGTCCCAAGAATACTGTCCTGTCAACCCCTGTGATGTCTGAAAAGATTTTGGTTCATTTGAATAACCATCGGCGGTCAGCGTTCCATGCTGTCCAAAGATGCTAAAAATTGAATCTTCCCTTCCTTGCACTTTAACAGAATATCCCCAATCAGGAGATTCCTCCTCCACATCCCATAGTGTATAGTTCCAATCCTCCGGCATCTGCAAGGATATTTCTACCGCCTGTTCATACGGTTTAAATACATGAGCAATATCCATGTATTTTATTTCTTTTACAGAAGACATTTGTGTTGTTTGTGTTTCTTGTACACTGCCAGGTTCTGGCTCTGACACGCTTTCCGTCTTTGCCGGTTCTTCGCTTTGAACAAATGTTTCGAGCTGTATTTCATCAGAGGTTATTGACTGTGTTTCATTCGCAGCTGATGTTTGTTCCTCCGCAGATGAAAGTATCTCCTTAACAAATGTCTCACTTGGTGTATCCTGTATTTCTTCTTTTGCGCCACATCCGTTAATTAAAAACGCTTCCATTATCACCAGCAATAGTATGGACTTTCTTCTTTTTTTCATCATTTCCAACTCCTCATTATACAACGTTATTTATAAGTTCCGTATATCATCAATGATAACTACCCCTGTGTCATCTGTCAAGGTGTTATAAACGAAAGATAGTGTAACAGCTTGACGTAATCCCGTTTGAGTTCTCGAGAATGTTCATTGACGGTTTTAAGCTGGGGGCAAAGATGATGTCAGAGGTTTTCAGGAGCGAGTAGGAGTACGGGGACAGGAAAAAAGGCAGACTCTTTGAGGGGATCTGCTGCCTATTTTGGAGAGTTCTGACAATTCCGATTGTGATTTGACGATTTTTAAGGGAAATATTAGCTGTTATATATTGTTATTAAAATTTCCGCCCCCCTTGAAAACACTAAGTTTCTCGCAAGTGAGCTTTCCCTTAAAGTTTCCCTTGTGTTATATCTTCCCACAGGACATTACGAACTCTGACAAGGAAAAGTACGCAATAACAATAATCCTCTTTGATTGTCCAACAGGAAATTCAGCTCCCCGCTAAGTTGTTCTATTTCTAACTGATAATTGCGTATAGTGGTATACTGCCAAACAACAACTATACT
>CAJTMC010000077.1 GCA_910577115.1 uncultured Lachnospiraceae bacterium | reverse complement strand
CGACAGCATAACAGGCAACAGAACAAAACGAAACGGAGGGAGGAAGAAATTTAATGAAAATCTGATAGAAATATGAGTGTGATTGTGGTATTCTATTGGAGATACAAATCGGAATTTGCAGATGAATTTCTTGAACTTTCCCTATTTTTCAAGGCTTTCCAAGCCTCATACAGTGAATTGTTATGTATTTTCCCTTGTTTTTGCCCTTATGGGCAGTTTACAAGGGAAATTTTTTTCTGAATGTATCTAATCGTTGCCCGCCACTTTATCCAAGAGCCTTGCGGAAGTCCGCTTCGCTTCTCTTGTGGCATGGGCATACACATTCATGGTGGTACTTACGTCAGAGTGTCCTAAGAGTTCCTGCACGTCCTTCGGGGCTGCGCCATTTGACAGCAGATTGCTTGTATAAGTATGACGGAGCTGGTGGAAATGAAAACCCTCAAATCCGTCCAGTTTCTTTGCGAGTGTCCGGCAGACGATACTCAATGTACTTGGCGTTTCAAGGCAGCCGTCAGGTCTTAAACATACAAATGAGATTTCGTTGTAATCCGCCGGAATTTCCTGCGTGTTCTTCATGCTGTAATACTCATAGTAAACCCTGTTTTTGTCCTGCACTTCCTTGTAGTAATTGCGGTGGTACAGTTCCCCGTACTGCATCTGATTTCTAAGCTGCTCTTTCCTTGCCTTTTTCAGTATGGCGGTAAGCGTGTACCCAAAATCAACCGTCCGCACTTTCTTACGTTTAGTCGGTCCGATAATCGTTTTGTGCTTTGCGCCGTCATAGCGGACACTCCGCTTTACCGTTAAATACTGTTCCTCAAGGTTGATGTCCTGCCAGGTCAGCCCACATACCTCGCCGATCCTAAGACCTGCATAGTAGGCTATCTGTATCGGCAGAACCGCAGAGATATTTTTCTTTTCAAGATAAGCGATAAGTTTTTCATAGTCATCATGGGAAATCGGCTGTGTGCCCGATTGTCCCATATCTTCCTCTGAAAACAAATCCACTTCCTCTGCCTTTCGTTTCAGCTTGATGTACTGCATTGGATTGAACGTAATCAGTTGCTTTGGGAATACCGCAAAACGGAACGACTGCTGTAAAACTGCTGAAAATGAATGGATATAGTCTTTGCTCAATCCTTTTTTCACTTTCCCGTCGGGATATGTTCCTCCGAAAGTAAGCAGGTCAAGGAATGTCTGCAAATGCTCCGCTGTTACGGTTTTTAATCTGCGGTCAGCAACAGGATGTTTCTTAATGCAACGTATCGCACCGAGATAATTTTCCACCGTACCGTTGCTAAGAGTGCCGACCTTTAATTCTTCCTCCGCCCAAATATCGAGCAGTTCCCCAAGCGTGATGTTGTCAGCTTTTGCAATGAATTTCTTTTCTTCGTAATCCTCCATTGCCTGCCGTAACAGCTTTTCCGTCTCGCTCTTGCTTTCCGTACCCGTAAACTCTTTCTGTACCAAGTTGCCGCTTGCGTCCTCCACATAGAAGCGATAGTACCATTTCTTTCCTTTTTTCCTTACAGAACCTTTTGCCATAATAATCTGTTCTCCTTTCACAAACGCAACTGCGTTGCGTTGGGCAATCGGAACTGATGAAATGCTTTCTGCGTGTAAGTATATCATAACTCCGATTGTTTCGCTATACCGATTCGGATTCTTCCCCCGATACCATAGAAAGAAGATTTGCAAGCCTTACGGTGGCTGTTTCGGGATTTTTGGAATAGAGCCTCACAATATCGCCCATATCATTAAACATATTTACGGTGTGGGTGATTTCCCGAAGGAACATAATCTCGTTATATTCCTTATTCGATTCAAACCCCATTGTCCGGGCAAGTGTGGCATTTTCTGCATTGTCCTTAAAATTCTTACAGGCAAACTGGAAAGAATCCACGAACAATTCATACTCCTTTAACATCAGCAGCAGTAAATCCTTTGTAAAGTCTGACTCCGTCTGTTCCATATCAAACGGCAGCTTTGCGAGAATGGAGGACATCGCATCACGAATGAATAATTCCCTTTTATCCGTAATGTCCGTTTCGTATTCCTCTGTTTCCCCCTTCAGCCATTCCACTGACACATGAAGTGCTTCCGACAGACCTTCCAAGACCAGCTTCTTTGTGTTATCGATTGTCCCTGCCTCATAGCGCACGATTGTGGAAGTGGCTACTCCCATCTTCTCTGCGACATAAGGCTGGTTCAATCCCAACTCAACCCTCCGCTGTTTTGCCCTGCTACCGATCATCCTGCGCAATTCTTTGTCTTTCATGTTGATACGCCTCCTTTGTCGGTATGTTCATACTATACCACACAAAAAGAAATAATGCAATATGCAATATAGAAATAATTTTTGAATTATCATAATGCTTGACAAAGAAATATAAAAGCGGTATAGTATCAGTACACGCAAAATTGCGTAATGCAATTCAAAAGGAGGGAAGTTGATGACAGAAACGAAGATTGCAATGACAATCGAGGAGGCGTCCGAGTATACGGGGATTGGCAGGAACACCATGCGGAACCTTGTGGAATGGGGAAAGCTGCCAGTCTTAAAAGTCGGACGAAAGGTACTTATCAAAAGCGATATTCTTGAGAAGTTCATGGAAGTGAATGAGGGGAAGAACCTGCGGGATAAGGGAGATGTAAAAGCGGTAACACGAAAATCAGCAGTTTAAAAGGCGGCTTCTAAGGAAACCGCCCAATGGTATGTATCAGACCGAAGCCATGATATACCTACACGCAAATAGATTATATCATGTGCTTCCTTCCGGTACAAGCGGAAATTTGCGGGGACGGACAGAAAGTGGGTTGAAAAAATAAGTCCATATGGCAAAAGCAGACTTAAAAAATCGACTGATTTCTGTATTTTTAGTTGAAAAAGTCAACTGATGTTTTAGTGGCGTTTTCAATACAGCATAAAATGACCGTAAAATTTCAACTGACTTTTTCCATTTTCAGTTGAAAGAAATTTCAGAACTGGCACTTTTACTATCATATGTGGCAGCACTTTTTGATAGCATGATGGCAGTTTTTACTATCATAAGTACCATCACTTTTTGTTATCATAGCGGCATCATTTTAGATGAAGTGATAGCGTTTTTTGCCATCACAAATGGAAAAGTGCCATCATTTTTTGCTATCATGGCGGCAATTTTTACAGGTATAATTCGAGCGTCATAGGGGAGATTCCTTTCTTTTTAAGCCCTCGGCGTTTGAGAGCGAAATACACCCATTGCACAAACTTCGTTTATGCAATGGGGATTTCGCCACTGCGGGGAGCTAAGTCACGTCAGCGTGACTTGTTCCGCCCTATGGCGGATATGTTCGTAAACGTGCCGCCTATACCGCCCACTCACAATCTGTCTTGCCGTACCTCCGCTTGCTTCGATTTGATACTGCCATTTGCAGAAGGGAGGACAAAGCACAATACAGAGACATTCATTTATCCGCATGAGCAAGTTGCCCGATGTCAGGGGCAGGATTACCTATATATCCAGCCGCGCAAAGCAGGAAAACCTGTATGCGGTCTATGAAACGACAGACCGTCACTACTGGACGGAGCTTGCGAAATGCAATCAGCAGGAATTTGAAAAAAGCGGTACGGAGGGGAAGTGCATTGAGGCAAGGGAATTTATCATTGCCCTGCCCGAATCATTCCCAAACCTCTATGAGCCGGACAAGCTGTTGCAGCTTTTTACAGACCGCTTCAAAGAAAAATATGGCGTGGAGTGCGTATCAGCACTGCACCATAACAAACGAAAGACGAATTATCATATCCATCTTATTTTTTCGGAACGGGAACTGCTGCCAGAACCCATAGAAAAAAACGCTATACGCAATATGTTTTATGACGAGCAGGGAAAACACGTCCGCACCAAAAAAGAGATACTTGACGAAAAAGGAAATGTCCGCAAAGGCTGTAAAATGGTGAAGAAAGGCGAAGTATATGAGTGCAATCTCTTTACTGCCAAGAACAAGCTGTTCAAGCAGGAGAATTTTGTTGACGAGGTAAAGCATTTCTATACCGACCTTATCAACCTTCTTGTAAAAGATGACAAAGAAAAACTCCATGTGTTCGACAACAGCGGATTGTATCTTGCCACCAAGAAGATAGGGAAAAACAACCCGAAAGCGGAACAGATACAGACCGATAATAAAATGCGTATGCGCTGGAATTGTGAGGTGGACAGGGCAATTGTCAGCGGTGTTTCTGAAACGGAGATACAACAGATAAAGAAAAAATATATCACAGACCGCATCAGAGAATCCGTTGATATATTCGGCAGCCAGCCGGAACGTCTGGGAAGTATTATTATAACTGCTGTTACGGCACTGGCATTGTTAATTTCTAAAGTATTGGATAAGGGAAGGGAATTGTCGGCAAAGCTTTTTGAGAAAGAATTGTTACAGCCGATTGCAGAGTCAAGCGAGGGAAGAACGGCAGAAATAATACCGCAGACGGATAAAACACCAAAGCAGGAACAAATCACGCATAAAGAACCGACTGACGATTTATCGACACAACAACGTACATTGCAGCCCAAAACACAGACAGCAGAGCCGGAAACACCACAGATACCACCAAAGCCTATGATGTCCACTGAAGCTGCCGCATATCCAAAGCTACTAAAGGTTTATAAGGAGTTAAACTGTCAAAATGGGATTATCTTTGACGCAGAGAGGGAACGCAATGAGTTGGAACTGGAGCGCGATAGCCTAAAAGGACTCGCAAAACTGACAAAGAAAGGGGAACTGCAAAGCAGGATTGACCGCAAAAATGAGGAAATAGACCTTCTGAAAGTCGGTCTGTCGGGGATTGCCAAACGGTATGGATTTCAGACGGTGCATGATTTCTACAAGGTCCTTGCCGTTTCTAAAACAGCTAATGCCGATTATCAGGATAAAGTTGATAACTGGGAAAAAATTTATGGAATAAAAGCTCAACATGATACCATGCAAGAAAAAATACAAAATCTTCAGAGGAGAACATGCCAGCAAAAAGAACAAATACCACAACGAAAAGATAGAGGGGCAAGATAAAAAACAGCTCCTCTTTAAAGTATGCGGAAATAAACATAGTATTTTTAAATATAAAGCGTATAATCAGATCCTTTATGAGCTTTATATTTGATATCTGAATATAAATAATCTGCAGAGTCATCAAGAATTTTTCTTAACGAAACTTTTGTCATTTCAGTACAATCGTTTCGTGTTAAGGCATCTGATATTTCGCAAAATAAGACTTTACTGTTTTCGTTCATATCGCTTGTGGGAATGCCGTCTATATAGTCCATTTCAAATAGCAGATACCAAGTTTTTCTGTCACAACGAATACCCAACATGCGTTTAACTTCTGCTGTAATACTCGTTTCTTCAAAAACTTCCCGTACAGCCGCTTCCTCCGGCAATTCATTTTCATGGCAAAATCCACCAGGAATCAGCAGTTTTCCCTTTGCACTGCCGTATGTATGCCTTACAAGCAGGACTTGATTATTTCTTCTTACAATACAGCCTACCGAAAAACAATAATTATCATTCATATTTTATCCCTCATTTCCTGTCAATTTGATATTTAGTATTTCTATTATTTTTTCTGCTACTTTCTCAGGCTGTAAATATGTTGAATCAATGTTGGGATATGTATATTCATCATAAAAATGAAAAGTATTCTTTATACCACGTTCAATCCGTTCCATATCTCTGCCATCATTTATTGTCCTTCTTATATTCTCTTCCTTACAACATTTAAGAATAACAGGGCATATCTCAAATGATATACCGTCTTCTCTCAAGCTGCTGATTACCTGTTCAAATATTTGTTTTCGTTCTCCGTGAAAACCATATGGAAAAATAACATATTCTATATCCTCACACAGAAGATAATTTTTGAATAATAAATAAATGTTTCGAGTTACAGCGTATTTTGTAGCATCCGTAAAAGGAAAAGGGTTAATTGCACGACACCAATCGGCGTCTACATAAGCACATTTTGATAATTTTTGTAACAGTATTTTTGCCGTTGTAGTTTTTCCAACTCCATTAGGTCCTACAATCAAAATAAGTTTTTTCATTCTATATCAAATCTCCTTATGATTTTTTACCAATTGATATTTGTAACGCAAAATCAAATCATATTATTCAGCAAGCTGTCCAGTTCATGAAAATTATTTGCAATATCACCAGAATAAACCTCATTGTCCCTGTTGAACAAAATCGTATTAATTCCTACCTCTTGTGCCGCAGTTAAATTTTGCACACTGTTATCGACAAAGATACACTCCTGCGGAATACATTGAAGATGCTTAAGTGTATAGGTAAAAATCCGGTTTTCAGGCTTACGCATACAGATTTCCCCGCTGATAATGCTTTCTTTAAAGTATTTTTGAAGTCCATATAATTCAAATAAATATTTACTCCATTCTTTCACATCATTCGAAAACAGGACAAAATCATACTGCTGGTAATTGTGTTCGGCAAACCACAAGAACTCCTGATCGAATGTCAAAAAATTTGTCAGATAATCCCGCATTGTTTCCGTTGGATCTGGGTATCCTAACAGAGAAAGAAATTCATCAGAACTTAGTTCTCCGTTTCCTGCTTTTGTAAATAAACATTCCTCACGGAATGCTCGTGTAAGTCTGTTATGTTCCTTTTTGTCAAAATGCTCAAATGTGTATGGAATAAAATATCCTTTACTTTCCTTTATGATTACACCATACATGTCAAGTAGGAGTATTCGCTTTTTTTTCGGTCTTTTTTCCAATTTTCTTTCCATAAGTAATCATGTTTCCTTTCACAAAAGTGTATCCGGCAGTCGGGTTCTCTGCAAAGAAATCCGCAATTTCAATATTCCGGCTGCAATAATCTTCGGCTTCCTTGCGGGATAAACCATGGGTTAATAAATGGAGAATCAGCCTTTCCTTTTGCTCATCATGAATGCCAGAGACCCAATCATTATATGCGATAAAATCATTTTTAGTTTCCTCATAATCTGTATATTGTGTCGTAATAAACTCTACCTTATCGTTCATTCTTACGTCAACATCGACAAGTCCCAGCTTTTGCATCATATGTGCAGTTCTGATGGCAACCGCATAATCACGCCCCTGCATTGCAAGTTCAGTCTGCCACTTTTTCTCCAACCCTTCATGCCTGCATAACTTCTGATAATCCATGCCGTCAATATAAAGCCCGCAGCACTCAAATTCTCTGTTTGCGTCTATGCATACAACATATCCATCTGGTTTTGCAAACTGAATCATCTTCTGTATAAAGGCTGACGGATTGTCCAAATGCCTGAGAACAGCCTGACATACTACGAAATCATACTGGTTTTCGACAGAATAATTAAAAACATTTTCACACAAGAAATCCGCCTCCAATTTTTGACTTTCAAAAAGAACTTTTCCCTTTTTGATCAAATTTTCTGCAAAATCAATTCCGGTATAAGTGCTTCCTTCGGGCAAATACGGAAGCAACAACAGTCCTAAAAATCCATATCCACATCCGCAGTCCAATACAGAAATCGGTTTATCAATCTTCCAAACCTGTGAAATAAGAAAGCGCGTATAGTCATCGTTCCAATAACTTTTTCGCGTCCTTAAAAGGTATTCCAGCTTTTGGTTCCAAAAATCTTTTGTTGCTGTTTTTTCAGGAATATATGTCTCACCGTCAAGCGGTTTTAAGCCTAATAACTGATCTGTCGATACTTTAAAATACTCTGCCAGTAATGGAAGAATGGTGATATCCGGCAAATTGACTCCGGTTTCCCATTTGCTGATCGTTTGAAATGATACACCTATGCTGTCTGCCAGTTCCTGCTGTGTTACTTTTTGCTTTTTACGCAAGTCGGCAATACGCAATAATATTTTATTCATCTCTAAAACCTCCTAAATTACGAGATGTCTTATAAGTTTTCTCATATTTTTATAATTATATCAAAAACCAGGGATTTTGTATTCACTTAAAATGGCGAATATTTTCGCTTGCAGGTTGAAATATTCGATTCTGTTACAATTGATTTGATTACAGAATACCAAAAAACTTCAGAAAATGTTGACTATTTTTAAATATATGGTATTATAATATTAGTGGTGAGTCCTACCGCAAAGTGGACTGCTAAAAGCGTTAGCAACTCTAATGGAGTTACTACACAAATGGCTATGCGGAAACGCATAGCCATTTTTAACGAGGAGATATATGCAGACAGATTTTCAATTATACAAGGTGGATATGAAATATATCCGTAATCTACATAATATAGACGACAAGGTGCTTTCTGTTTCGCCACAAGCAGGAAAGGATAACAGGGTTTTCATCGGGATTGTTGTTATTTGTGGCGTTCACAAATATTGCATACCACTTTCATCACCAAAGGAAAAACATAAGAACATGAAAAATTCTATGGATTTTTCCAAAATTGAAGTAAATGGAAAATTATTAGGCGTCTTAAATTTTAATCTGATGATACCTATTGAAGAAGAGCAATTACAGCTTGTTGATACCACCATTTTTAAGAGAGACAGGGAAAATATCAGATATTATAAGCAGTTATGTACTTTGGAACTGGAATGGTGTCAGACGAAAAATGAGGTTATCTGTAATAAAGCAAATGTCCTGTATAAGAAATACCTATCCAATGAGCCATTTGCAGGCAGGAATCGCTGCCTGAATTTCCCAAAATTAGAGATAGAGTGTGAAAAATATAATTTGAAGATAAAGAGAGGCACAAACTGAACCTCTCTTTGTCTGCATTACCACAATTCCAGTGAATCTTCCGCATCTATCCACATCTGCATATTTCCGTCAAGGTATAGTCTTGCATATTCAAGCGGTTCATCTATTGCCAAAGCATTTAAGGCGCATTCAGAGCATGGTGTAGTTTTCAATCTTTCTTCTGCCTTGTTGCAGTCTATCCGTAAGAAGTAACCTGCATGGGTGTATACATCAATGCTGTTATGGTGGATATTGTATGCTGCATAAATCATATTCATTTTTATGTGTCCTCTTTTCATAGATTTTTGAAAGTATTTCAATCAGTTTGCCAATTCCCATATGTTTTGTTATACTGTTTTATATGATTTTGTTTCCCTTATTTTTTCCCTTATCAGGGTTCATAATGCCTTGTGGGAAGATATAACACAAGGGAAACGATAAGGGAAAGCTCACCTGCGATAAATTTAGTGTTTTCAAGGGTTAGCGGAGATTTTAATAACAAAATATAACAGCTCCTGTTTCCCTTAAAAATCATCAAATCACAATCGAAATTGATGGAGGAAAATATGATTACACCTAAGTTGGAAACAGATAGATTGATTTTAAGAGAAATTCATTCAGATGATACAGAAGCGATTTTTAACTGTTGGATGCAAGATGAAAATGTATCAAGGTATATGTGGTGGAAAGCAAGCGATGATATAAACGAAGCAAAAGAATTTGTGGAGTTTGAACTTGGGAATTTGGAAAATGCCAAGTGGAATAGATGGATTATCGGTTTGAAAAGTACGAACGAAATAATAGGAACATGTTTGGTTTTTTTTAATGATGACGAGGGACATTGGGATATTTCTTACAATTTGGGAAAGAAGTTTTGGAGTAACGGATATATGATCGAAGCTATGAGTGCAGTTATGAAATATGCAGTTGAGGTAATGAAAATAAAAGAAATCAGCACAACGTATGCGATAGAAAATTCGGTGTCTGGTCATGTTCTTCAAAAATTAGGATTTCAATTTATAAAGGAAGTCCCCTATGAATGCAATGGTGGAGATATAGTTACAACGGGAAGATATTGTAGATATGAAGCTAGATAAATTCCAGTTTGTCTAAACAACCATTATCACAATCACAACAGAATAAGTAACACAGCGTCAGAGCGTATAGAAAAATCTATGCGCTCTATTTTATTGTAAAGGAGCAGATTTATGAGCAAAGACAGCAGTACACAGCAAAGAGCCACCCGACAGCACCCACCCACAAAAATAATTGTGGAAAGGCATTATGTAGGCACTGAAAAAATGGAAACAGTATTCAAGCGGATAGCCGAGGAACAGATAACAAAAAAGGTTAAGGAGATAGCGGAAAACAGCGTAAATTAGCACTGGAAACGGAAAAGGGAATATAGTATAATAGGAATTGAGGAAGTCCCTTTT
>CAJTMC010000076.1 GCA_910577115.1 uncultured Lachnospiraceae bacterium | reverse complement strand
TTTACTAATTTAAAATATTCCTTTGGATTGTCCTTATAATTCTCCTTCAGATACAAATAATCATGACATCTCTCAACAACCATACTGTTCTCCTCCTCTTTTTGATAGGTAGTGTCAAGTTAACTACCATATTTTTTTAACAAACCTTATTATTTCAAGGGTTTCACCACTTTTTCAAAGAAAAAAGCAATGACCTCCCTTTTTTGTGTCAATACTATTACCATCCCACAAACACTGAAAGGAAAATCATTGCTTATGGATATTATTACCTATTTACTCTTTCTCATTCAATCTCTTTACCAACAAAACTGCTGGCTGATTCATTTTATCTGCAGATATATCCCCCTGAAACAGTGGGCTTTTGATGATTCCCATTCTCCAAAGTACCAGAAGTTCAAAATTGACGATCTCCCTCTTGTCACTGACTTCCGGCAGGACTGGACTTATAAAGATCTCATCCCTTACTTTGAAAAGCGTTAAGATAAGAAAATACGCCCTGTCAGCCGCCGGTCAGAATGCGATATTCCGGACAGCTGTACCTGCCCCCGCTGTGATGCCCCGAAGCCTTTCCTTTATAAAAATAATGGTTCCAAAGGACAGCTTCTCTGCAAAGTCTGCAGCGCAAAGTTCTCACCCGATGAAAGCCGCTTCTCCTCTGTAAAACTACGCTGTCCCCACTGCGGCAATACTCTGCTCCCAAAGAAAGAGCGCAAACACTTTATCATCCATAAGTGCATCAATCCCAAATGTCCTTATTACCTCTACAACCTCAAAAAGGTAGATAAAGAAGATCTCAGGCAGGACTACGGCAAAAATAAATATAAACTCCACTATATCTACCGTGAGTTTACGATGGATTTTTTCAGCATGGATCTCAATACCCTGCCTAAAAATACTTCATCCCTGAAATTCAGCAAGCATAATGTCCACGTAATGTCCTTGTGCCTGACCCTCCACGTCAACCCTGGCCTCTCTCTGCGAAAAACCTCCCAGGCCCTCAAAGACCTGTACAACATCTCCATTTCCCACCAGCAGATCGCCAACTACTGCAAGACTGCCGCTGTGTGCATTAAGCCCTTTGTTGATCAATACCCATATGAAAAAGGGGGGGGGGAGGTATTTACTGCCGACGAAACCTATATAAAAATCCGTGGCATCAAAACCTATATCTGGTTCATTATGAACGCCGCATCACGATCCATCATCGGCTACCAGGTATCAGATAACCGTGGTGTCGGTCCCTGCATCCTCGCCATGCGTATGGCTTTCCAGGGGCTTACAAAGCTGCCGGAAAATTTTAAGTTCATTGCTGACGGTTACAGCGCCTACCCACTGGCCGCAATGGAGTTCGTAAAAAAGTTCGGGAAAGATTTTACCTTCAAAATCACTCAGGTGATCGGACTTACCAACGACGATGCCGTTTCCAGGGAACACTGTCCATTCAAGCAGATGATCGAACGGCTGAACCGCACCTATAAGGCCTCCTACCGTCACACAAACGGCTTTGATCACATCGACGGCGCCAACTACGACCTTGTCCTCTGGATCGCATACTATAACTTTCTCCGTCCACATAAACACAAGAAATACAAAGTTCTCAACGAAGTAGAGATGCTGCAGGGTGCTGACAACATGCCGGGCAAATGGCAGCTTCTGATCTTCCTCGGTCAGCAGACCATTCTGAACATGCAGAAAAATGGGAACTGTGCACAGGGGCGGAGCTGTTGTCAATAGGACCGTGGAATACCGGAGCAGGCGGCAACGCCGGCTGTGAGGATATGCCGCGAAAGTCTATTGACATAAGGCTCACGGATCATCCTATCAGTGAGGAAAGGGAGCAATAGCGCCCTTTCCCTGCTTCCCTGCCTTCCGGCGAGGATGGGTTCGGGCAAAGCCCGAAAATGGGTCAAGGGACAAGTCCCTTGCGGGTTCTTAGGGCAGAGTCCTAAGCCCTCGGAGAGCTTATCGGAATCAATATCTGCAATTATCAAGGTTCAAATGAGCCTATTTTGTTGACTCTATTTTTTCATAATTCACTTGACACTACCTTTTGATATTTTTCTGCTATCATAAAATCGAACTCTGTATCTATATCAATTGATTTTTTTCGATCCATAACATATGCATACCCCTTCTCATCATAAAGTTCAAAAATATCACAGACATTTTTGACTTTTATAATGTACAATGCACCATTAATTCTATAATAAATCGGTAGTTGTTGCCTCGGTTTAAGATAGATATCTCTATGGACAAAATTTTCCATTGACAAATCTTCACCTAAAACATTACATAGCAAAGGAGAATGATCCACCTCGCAAACAGCCACTACAGAATTTGCTTTTTTTTCCTTGAAAAGTCGATACCCTTCAATTATTTCATTTGATCCACGTAATGGTGACGTAGGCTGCAAAAGCGCTATCGTATCAAATCTCTTGCCCAAATCAGCATAATTTTTCAGAGCTTCTCGCACTACATCCCAAGAAGTCGCATGATCTCCTGCATTCTGGGCTGATCTGAGAAACGGTACCGTTGCCCCAAATTCTTTTGCAATCTTTGCATATCGCTCTGAATCTGTGGAAACAAATATCTCTTCAAACTGCTTGCTTTCTAGAGCAGCCGCTATCGTATACGCTAAGAGAGGAGTTCCATTAAACAACTTAATGTTCTTATCATGTAATCCCCTGGATCCACTTCTAGCTGGTATAATCGCCAAATTTTTCATTCTGTCACCTATATTTACACAATACATTTAATTAATCTAAATGCTTCTGCATATCTTACTCCTGCCGTCGCGCCATTTATCATTGCCCTGGCTTTTATATTGTCTATGCTCCTTGGAAACGGAACAGCCCCTAATTCTGTATCATATATCTTCATCGCATTTATTTTTTGTTCCATATAATCCGTTATGTCAATATAATAATTTGGCACAAAAGGATTCATCGGAGTGCCGAAATCTGTTTCAGATATAATTTCCATCGTCATAACCTGCCTCACAAATGGAAACCGAAAAATCTTAGAGCATGCATAACACCATTCAAAAACCTTTTTATGATCTGAGTGAGCATCATTATAGTCTGGTAAGATTAAAAAATCAGGCTCTATTTCTCTAAAAATCCTACCCACTCTATCAATTGCCTCTCCCGAATCTATTTTCTCCAGCTCCGTTGTCGGCATATCTAAATGGTAAACTCCCGAAAAATGATAAAATATCTCAATTTCATTCAACTGCACCTTACGTCTATCCAAAATATCTTTAGAAAATTTGGTCGTATTTTGCATTGCTGTAAAATTCAGCCAATATACTTCATGCCCTTCTGCAAGCATCCTCAAAATAGTTCCACCAGCCCCCAGCGTCTCATCATCAGGGTGTGGCGATGCCACTAAAATTTTTCTCTTCACCATCTATAAATACTTTCCCCCTTCAGGTACAAAGTTTCCATCATATTGAATCACTTCCACGATCCCTTCTCCACTTTTCACCTTGAACCTTCCATCGTCAGACACACTAATAATTTTACCTGGCTCAATATTTTCAAATCCATCATCCGGTAATTCTCTTACTCTCCAAACTTTATATTCTCTATTATCATACTCAAAGTGCGCTCCCACATATGGCTTCGTCAATGCTCTGACCAAATTATATATATTCGTGCCGGACATTCTCCAATCAATTTTGCCATCGTTTCTATTTCTTTTCCTCCATGTATTTGCCTGCTGACCTTCTCCATTGATTATACAAACTGATCCTTCACATATATGATCCCATAGTTCAAGTAACTGCTCTTTAGCACTACCCATAATTTTATCATATAAAGTTCTGGCTGTATCTTCATATAATATGGGTATCTTAACCTGAGATAAAAGCTGTCCAGTATCCGCTCCTGCATCTAACATAAAGAAACTGGAGGCAGTTTCTGATAATCCTAAAACCAACGTCCAAATAATCGGATGTCGTCCTCTGTTCTTTGGAAGTGCCGCCGGATGAAAGCCAACTACTCCCTTAGGAAATAAATCCAAAACTTCTGGCCTTAATAATTGTGACCACCCTAAGCAAAGACCTATATCCGGTTTTAATTCCCGAATAAATTCCAGCGACTCAGGCGCATTGATATTTTCGACATAAAGATATCTGATATTATTCTCTTTACAAATCAAAGATAAATCAACAAAATCAGAATTAAACTTTGATTCCTTCTTTGTAATGACGCCAATGATATTTGCTTTATACTCAACTAATGTTTTCAGAAAAATTTCTGATGATTCTACACAACCAATAAATAACGCTTTCAATTCACTTTTCCCACTCAATATCGTAAAAATTTTTTTTAATACTGTTGTCCTTCATTAAATAGTTTCTTAAAACCTTCATTATTGTTTCTGAAGTATCCTTCCCTTCATAAACATTAACATCATTCTGTAAATCTCCACATCTTTTCAGAATTTGCGCTCGCTGTATTCCGTGCACAATTTCTTCTGTAGTCCATCCGCAGTCTATTATACTCTTTCCTTTCATACGTCCTGCTTGCCTGTCACCAATATTAACAGTCGGTATATGAAATGAAGGCGCTTCCAATATTCCGCTGGAAGAATTTCCAATCACCATTTCACAATATTTCAAAGCGCTTAAATAACGTAACATCCCCAATGATGTAAAAGCAACCGCACGCTCTTTATTTTTTACAATATATTCATCAATCAGACTATTCACGATTCTTCCATCCGTATCCGCATTTGCTTTTGTGAATATAATGCGATACTCTGTAAAAGTATCCAGTGCGTTCAACAAATTTTCAAACTGCACCTCTGCTGTATTATCCTCCAATGTCACAGGATGAAAAGTAACTATAAAATACGGCTTATCTAATGAAAAATCAATCCTTTGCGCTAAATCCTGCTTACTCAATAGTTTTTGCTCTTTTATATTTTCAATCCCTAATGCACCCACGTTAACTACTGTTGTAGGTTGCTCGCCAAGTTGAATCACTCTTTGTCTATATTGTTCTGTAGAAGTAAAATGCAGAGAACTCATCTTAGTGATAGAATGTCTGATCGGATCATCTATTAAACCTTCCGTCAATTCACCTCCGTGAATATGCGCTATTGGTATTCTATGTATCATAGCCGCCGAAGCAGCCGCAAATGCTTCATATCTGTCGCCCAGAATTATTACAATATCAGGCGCTATTCTCGTATAGATATCTGCAAAACCAATAATTGCCACACCCATCGATTTTGTAATTCCATTCGGTGTGTCTGAGCTGAGAAGCATTTCGTTTCTTTCTTTGATTTTAAAACCATCCTGTTCTATTTCCTGATATGTAAGACCAAATTCCGGCGACAAATGCATTCCTGTAACAATTAATTGCAGTTCCAGATCAACAGCCATATTCAGTTTTGTAATTAATGGCTTTAGCAAGCCATATTCTGCACGTGTTCCTGTTATTACCCCGATTTTTTTCATATCTTTATCATCTCATCCGCTTCATAGTTTTGGCTCGCCGTCATACCTAGTACATCATTCCATTGCATTGGACTGACTCCAGTTCCCGGACGTTTCACAGTAATATTTTCTTCTGTAAATATTTCACCTTTTCTAATTGGCCTTGCCGCCACAATGCTTTTTCTTACAATCGACAAATTATTTTTCTCCGATTGAGACACCTGCTTTATTCCATCTCCTAAAATTTGTTCTACTTTTCTGATACCTTGTACCATTTCTTTGAACTCATATGGATCCAAGCTTGCTTTATGATCCGGTCCCTCCATCTTCTTGTCCAATGTAAAATGCTTTTCTATCACACAGGCTCCTAACGCTGTTGCCGCCAGTGGCACTTCAATCCCTTGCGTATGATCAGAATAGCCTACCGGAACCCCCAGATTCTTTCCCATCTCTACCATCGCTAAAAGATTTACATCCGACAAAGGCGTAGGATATTGTGTATTGCAGTGCAATAATATTATATCATCTGTTCCATTTTCCTTCAATATTTCAAGTGCTGACTGGACTTCCTCAATTTCACTCATTCCAGTTGAAAGAATCATTTTCTTCCGATACTTTGCTATCTCACGCAAATATGGAAAATTTGTTATCTCTCCCGATGGAATTTTAAGCATAGAAATACCCAAATCGATTAACATTCGGGCACTTTCTATATCAAACGGTGTTGATAAAAACATAATTTCTTTTTCTCTGCAATAGTTTAGTAACTCCTGATGCATCTCTACTGTCAATTCCAGTCTTTTTAACATAGAAAACTGTGTTTCTGTCTTATCGGTTGTTTCCAACTGATATTCTGCCATCTTCGCATCTCTGCATACCAATCTTTCTGCTTTAAATGTTTGAAATTTTACGGCATCTGCTCCTGCAGAAACCGCCACATCCACTAATTTCTTAGCAATATCCATGTTTCCGTTATGATTCACACCAGCTTCCGCTATAACAAATACTTTATTCATGATTCTGTAACCCGTCCCCAATTTTAATCTTTCCTGCATACTCGTACACTACAATCTCTATAATGGAGTCACCTGTTTTAACAATAAACCCTTGCGCTGTTTTCCCCACAACCTGACCTGCTATATTTTTATAAGCATGTGCTCTCGGTATCATTTTTGCCTTATTTATGCGAATCTGATTTCCCCCTATCCAAGAAGTAGCCTGCAATCCTAGAGTACATAAGGCTCTGATAAAATTAAACACATCTCTGCTGTTTTGTCTCCAATCAATAATCTCATCCCTTGCATTCTCATCTCACAGTATGTTCCTACAAGATCAATCCCTACCAGTTTTATCGGGCTTACGCTATTACTTTGAATCATCTTGGTCGCTCTATAAAGCACAGTTGCACAACCATCATAGGTCCTCATCAATAACGTTCCATAATCATCATCTGTAATCGGGTATACCTCCTGTAATACAATATCGCCCGTATCAATTCCCTCATCCATATAATGAACATAATCTGAATAGATTTATCCTGAATAAGTTTCTCAATGTGCCCACGGATCATCTGCAAAAAAACGATTTGCATGCCTCCTCTCCTCCTAAGAAAATATTAGGTTACTGATTATCCCCCTTACGTTTTTTCTCAACCTCACCGCATATCATACTAAAATCCTCCATACTCTTTCTCACTGTTGTTCCCGCTCCTATCACACAATTACATCCAATTCTTTTTCCCTGTATCACTGTTGCATTAGCTCCGACAAAAGACTCTCTCCCTACGGAAACATTTCCACACAATATTCCTCCTACTGCAACGTGCGTAAACTTTTCCACAATACAATCATGCTCAATGACAGCACCAGTATTTATGATACACATTTTCTGAATGTTTGCATTCGCATTGATTACTGCCCTTTTCCCAACAAAAATCCCATCCTCAAACATAACATCCTTCGCGATCACAGCAGAATCATCCACAATGTTAGGGAGAATATAGCCCCCCTTCTTTAGTCGCATATATAATCTATTTCTTATATTTCCATGCCCCATATACCCAACCGTTATAAACGCATATCTCAATCCCTCTTCATAAAGCCGCTCCAGTGCATCATCCGTATCCAGCACTCGATATTTTCGAAAATGCTTTCCCTGCATCTCCTCTTTATCCAAAAAGCCTATAATATGATATTGCCCGCTTTGTTCAATACTGTCAACCACACTGTGCGCATGTCCGCCAATACCAAGTAAAATTATATCTTCCATACTGATTTAACATCCCAATTTCTTTTTCATCTTTTCAAGTTCGTCCATCTGTCCCATATCCAGCCAGGCTTCTTCCCCTATCGGAAATACGCCTACACGCCGGCCCAATTTTATATATTTTTCAATAATCTGCGGAAAGTCTATTGTTTCATTATAATTTAAATTCTCAATAACCTCTGATTCCACAAAATAGCAGCCAGTGTTCGTGAAAAAAGCCATTTGCGGTTTTTCCTGTATAGCCTCAACTATCCCACTATCTCCAATATTCACTATGCCATATGGGATAACAAAATTTTTCAACGAGCAGATAATGGTAATAACATTGCCAGACTCCATATGCTGTCTATATGCTTTAGATAAATCCTCATCTATCAAAATATCACAATTAGTAAGAATAAAAGTACTTTTAAACTTATCCTTTAGTAAACTCAGCCCGCCCCCTGTTCCAAGCTTCTTTTCTTCTGTAATAAACTCTATCTGATAGTTTTTATGCAGATCATCGAAATAAGCTTTTATCATGTTCCTTTTATAGTTCACTATCATATAAAACTGCCTGCACCCATATGTACAAAATCGATTAATAATGTGTTCTGTTATCGGATAATCACCCACAGGAATCAAAGGTTTGGGTAGAATATTCGTATAGGGGGAAAGTCTGGATCCAATCCCTCCTGCCATGATAACCACCGGTATATTCTTTCCAAAATCAGTTATTTTCTTCTCTGGAGACTTTCTAAGTATAATATCTTTAATCAATCGCTCTTGATTTATAATAGGGACTGCATCAATAGAATATTCATCCATAACCTGCCCTGCCATAAATGCTTGTTCCTCATACAGGTATATTGGTTTATAATTTGCAACATCTTTAACCCCCGCATCAAGACCACCCTTATTTAAAATCCATCGACGTACATCCCCATCAGTCAAAGCCGCCAACAGTTTCCCTTCATCCTGTACAAACAAAACCTTCTTAGCCGACTGATCCAGCTGCTGCATGGCCTCCAATATTGTATTTTCTTCTGATATACATATATCCTTCATGTCTATTGTCTAATTCCTTTCTTGCTGATATTTCCATTACCATATCAATGCTTTAAAGGTATGTACTCGTAACAACTTCGGCATAGTAGTAATTTGTCATAGTTATCATTTTTTAGGATTTCTCTATATTGCCTTTCCTTTTCACCACAAAATAATTCTTGTAAATCGTTTTCTAAAATGTTCCCTACTATCATCATATTATCATAATCAGCACAGCATGCCGACACATTCCCATCCCAATTAATCGAAAGTTTATCCCAAATTTCTGCACATACAGCAGGTCGGCTCATATTCCGCGGCTTTTCTTTTATAAACTGCTCATATATTTGCTGGCGCTCTTCTGTCAAACCCATATGTATTACATCTATATGCTCCAATAAAGTCTTTCCAACATTCACTTCATCACACCACTTGGAAATCTCTTCCTTAAATCGGATAATCTCACCTTCTGTCTCATAAGTTGTTGATGTCGAAACAGAAATATATGGCTTTTCCCGTTCTCCCCTCATTTTATGCATGGTCTTAATCGTATCAATTAGCTGTGTATAGCTACCTCCGCTCCGCATCTCGCTATACGTTATCACATCAATGCCCTGAAAACTAAATTTAATGCTGTCAATTTTTAAATTGATAATTTCTTTAATCATTTCTTCCGTTAAAAGAAGGCCATTGGTATTAAAATGTACCAAAACACCTTCGCTCTTCACCCCCCCCCACTCAAGAAAACGCGGGTGTAAAGTTGGCTCCCCCAACGTATAAACCTGACTCCCTGTATATGCAACTTTCTTATATTATACACGATCTTCTCAAATACATCTTCATTCATAAATCCTTGAGCTCGTTTCATAGCTGCAGTCCCTACCGGGCACATGTTACAACGGATATTACAATAATTTGTCAGTTCTACATCTAAATGAGTCGGAATTTTCACACACTTATTCTTGAATAAGTCATACTTTTCCAAATTAGATTTACCATTACATTGCCTATATATCTTACTCAAACTTCCCACATTAAAAATGGGATCCGCACCTTGAAAAATCAATACTTTAGCCCACAAAATATCCTTATGCGGCTACTTCTTTCCGCTCTAAATCCTCCTGCATATACTTGGGAAGCCGCTGAATAAAACTGACGGTGAACTCATCCAGCCGGGCTTCGGTGATATGGAAATATTCCATGACGGTGTCCATCAGCGCGTCAATGATAATGTGCATGGAACGGCTGAACGTGATATCCTCCATTTCGTCAAGCAGGCAGAAACACAGCTCACAGATTGTTTTGTCGTCCGTATTTTCACGCCGGGCTACTGACAGCATCATGTAACGGGAAAAGACGATGGCAACATGGGCATTCATGGCATCATAGGAGATGCCCCGGTATTCTTTTACAAGGTTCAGGCAGGATTTG
>CAJTMC010000075.1 GCA_910577115.1 uncultured Lachnospiraceae bacterium | reverse complement strand
TTTCACTGCATGGATATGATGTGTACGCGTATCCTTTTCAAAATCACCCATTACAAATAGCATTTGCCCGGCAACATCTTCCCCGCGAAAAATGAAACCGTGTTCTTCCAACCGTTGCATATAAGGTGAACTATCATTCATATCACGGAGGCCAATCACAATGTCAATCATTGGTTTTGCATAAATGGAATGAATCGCAGTGCTTCCCACATGCTGGATATCAACAGCGGCATTTCCGAAAAGCTGCTTCAATTCCAAAATTACATTTTTAGCATTTTCATCCCATTCCTCCTGATGGGATAAAAGTGCCACACTTCCTCTTTTTAATCCTATCATTTTTCTCCCCAGGCAGCTTGCAGCTCTGCCGTATCAATTGTACCAGTGTGGTGCTTCTGTTGGTCTGACTCATTGATTCATTTTTCACACTTTATCTGCTAAGATTTTATCAAATTTCTTTTCCAACAGGATTTCATGGGTTACAAGCTGCCCGTCATAGAAAAGGGAAAATGTCGTAAAGGGCGAAGGGGCATTCTGCGCATCCTCTCTGGTCTGGATATGTACATATACCCTTGCGCCTCGATGGGCGCCCATGCGTATTCCGCGGGGATATACTCAATGAAGCACTTTCCCCGGACATTGCCTTTTAGGAATACAAGCCCCTCGTCCAGCCTGTCTTTCAGCCAGTTCTTTTTGGACATGACCTGAATATCCTTGTTACCCGAAATCGCACAGCAGATGTGCTCCTGAGCAATATTTTCGTGTGTCAGTTTTACAAGTTCCATATTCTATTGCCTCCTTATCCTTCGATCTGCATTTCGGTATAAAATGCAAAATCTTGCAATAATAAATCGCTATCACAAACGCAAAGGAAATGATCTGTGCAGCCATGATCCGGACAATTTGTAATTCGTCTGCGCCCTTTAGCGAAACTACATGCAGCATATTGGTAGCAACGGTATTATTGAACAAATGGTCGCCAAGCCCTGCCCACAGATTTCCTGTAATATGGTAAAGAAGCCCCCATTTGATTCCCATAATTCCGGCAAGGATAATATAACCGATACCCATCAGGACCATTGCCGCAAATGACATTTCGCCATTTACATAGCTTCTGATCGGCATTACAATGTGCCAAATACCAAATAGAAACGCGGCAATAAAATTAGCCTGCATAAATGGCTTTGTTTTAGAGAGCATTTTAAGAAACAGACCGCGAAAAACCCCTTCCTCCATCCATACGTTGATAACATTGAACAGTACGCATAACAGAAAGAAAACAAAATCCGTATTTTTGATCTGCGAGCCAGTTAAAGTAAAACTGCTGATATAGATTTCCAAATGCGCAGGATTGCCTTGCAGAACTGAAATTGCTAATTCCAACCCAAACGAAACGGCAAAGCAAACGGTTCCCAATAACAAGCCTTTCAAAATACCGCTTACCAAACCGTTTTTTTGAAATCCGATATCACCCCATGTAAGATTTACCTTTTTTAATACCAGTGCCAATAAGATAATCCCAACAACTTTATGGAGCACATTTTCTCCAATCGCTGTTTTGTCTGTTTCAATTAGAAAGTATTCCACAAACCTTACAGACAAGCAAAGCATGAAGATTATCATGCATAAATTATTCGGTTTGCATTTTATGTTTCTTTCCATATATATTACTCCAATCAGCACCGTTTTCTTTTTCATATGCGGCTTCTCGACAAACAGGAAGTCCAAGCTGTTTCAGCTCATCCAAAGCCCTTTTCGTTCCTTTTCTGAAATACCGACCGTTATGCAGCATGGCA
Organism: uncultured Lachnospiraceae bacterium; assembly: GCA_910577115.1. Lineage (GTDB taxonomy): Bacteria > Bacillota > Clostridia > Lachnospirales > Lachnospiraceae > COE1. The sequence continues at coordinate 8,443 of CAJTMC010000075.1, read as the reverse complement.
GCATTTTCTATAAATTCAATAGCCGCTCCAGCGCAGCTTCTGGCTTTTGATAAAGATTGTGCGAGATATACCTCTGCAAGCATCTCTGCAATAGACAATCATTGAATCGAATATCCTGGATAAATGTGCGTGGTCACACTGCGCATCTTTTTCAATCATATCCCAGCTGGTACAGTAAAGGTCATATCCCATATCAGCATCATCTATAATAAAACCGTCTGCCAGGATCTGTCCGCTTTCGTCATTGATCAAGATCATCAAATCCCAATCAGTGGCAGAGAATCAGGGCACAGAGCTTCCGCCTTTTTTATGATAGCATCTATCATCCTTCTATTCATGTCATTCATTCCATATCCCTCCAATGCAAATCCCAATTCTAATTTTTCACTTTTGCTGTTTTAACTTTCAAAGAGTGGTCAATCGGTATACCCGCAATCTCCTGAATCTCCTCAAAGGTCAAATGAAATGATTCCTTTCTGCTTTTCTGCACATATTCCCATAATGTGTTATATTTACTCATTGCCTTTCTTCTCTCTCTTTTTCTTAAAAGCATAAATGACAGTATTGATGATATATAACAGAACAAAAAGGCTCGTAAAGTTAATCCAAATATCCCTGTACGCCGTTTTCGCCAAAGGTTCTCGCAGTCCGCTGAACCAGACATAGGCGAACGCCAACATCTGAGAGGGAATATATGCAATCAAATATCTGAGAGCCAAAGGCTTAACAGGCAGATTCGTGCATAACTCAAATGCCGCTATCCCGATCAGGAGAATGATAGCCCTGTCTAATTCGTGCCAGTTACCACTTGGGTCTTCATAAATACCGTTGCAAAGATACAAGGCGCTGTTCAATAATGTAATTGCTGTATATATCATCGAATAAATCGACACCATACGAATCAATTTTTTCTTATTCATTTTATTTTCTTTCCTTTCCATTATATCGGCAGCGGCAAAAGATAAACTTTTGCCGTTGCCACAGACTGACATTTTATTATAGCCTGCAAAAAATATCAAAACAATTTCATTGCTGTGAAATGTTTATCTGTTGCCGCGAAATGCTGTATAAAATCTGATCTATCACTCAGAATATTTCACCCTTGTGCCCGCATCTGTTCTGCCAGAGATTGCTTTTTCTGCCTGCGCACCATCCAGACGGACAGGACTACTTCCATACCAAACAGCACAAGGAGGAACAGCCCCATTTGAAGGAACGGGAACTGGTATGGGACAACTGCGCTGGCAAAGGATTTCTTACTGACTTCCGCACAGACTGCCATGGAAAACGGCAGCCCAAGAAGCTTGATGAAATAGCCTGCCTGGATGGAGTTTGTCAGCTCCTCATAAACGGTACTGGTATCCTGCATGCTTTTGAGCTTGGTACGGTTCAGGCGGATACGCTGCGCCACCTTGTCTACAATCTCCTGCTCCATCTTCTCGTAAGCAGCTGTATCCTCTGCTGAAAGAATATCTTTTTCACTTCTGTGGGAATCAAGGAACTTCTTTGCCTCATCCCATGCCTTTGCTCTCTGATTTTTTAATTCATTAATCTTACTCATGATAAAAATCCTCCCATTATTTCAATAAACTTAATCTCTTTTCGAGATTTGATACCTTAGTTCCTGACTCCTCCGAGTCGTTTACAGTGACATTTGCAGTGTCATTTACAGTGACATCTTTGGCAGGAATTGCTGCCATCTGTGCCATAGTTTCTTTAACAACTGCATTCTTAACCGGCCTGCATAGCTTACTCATAAGAGATATCTGTGCAGCCTTCCCTGAAAAAGCAAATGCCTCATCCGTAACTGCTCTCTTCTCATCCCTCAAAACATCATCTGCAAAACCAAGCTCAATTGCCTTATTCGCATTCATCCAGGTCTCTGAATCCATATAATGCGAAAGTTTTGCACGAGATAAACCAGTACGGATTTCATAAGCATTGATAATACTCTCCTTAACCTCATCAAGCATATCCATCGCCTTCTTCATATCCTCATGGTCACCAAATGCCATAGTCATCGGGTTGTGAATCATCATCAAAGATGTCGGTGCCATCCGGCTTTACAATTCCAAAAATATCTCTTATCAATTGCTCCTGCCACGGCAATAGCCAAAATGGAGTTCCAGCCCATTTACCTTTTGTGTGGCAAAGATTCTCAATAAATGCCACCGCCCTGTCTGCCTTCTTCTTATCGTAGTGAGAAGTAGGAAGCATAAACTGAGACGGCTTATAATTCTTAAGCTTTGGATAACCCTTAGGTTTTGGTTCCTTTGCCATTAAGCATCACCCCCAAGTAAAGCCTCCATCTCATCCTCAGATTCCTTACCCTTAGCATTACCAGCCACAATACGTGATCTGGATGACGGCGTAAGTCCAAACTCGGATGCCGCCTGTAACATCAACTTCTGATTCGTATTTGCAGTACCAACCCAAGGCGTCTGCTGCTGATATCCTTTATCTGTTTCAAAGGTTGAACCCTCAGAATTTATATGTTCCTGAGTTTCCTTCCATCTTGCATAAGACTGACAATATGTAGCGAACGCCGCCATATCAACTTCTGTAAGAACACCCATCTGATTCATCGGCTCTGCCAAGCGTTCCCATTCCTTCTTTGCTTCTGGCATTAACCAGTCAGGACAAGCAGGCATTCCCTTTGCTGGAACTAGCTCCTTTGTATTCAATTTTCTCTTACCAGGATTACCTTCTAGCTTCTTAACCGCTGTAGGCTTTGGCTTTCTTCCTGCCATCGGAATCCCCTCCTTCCTCATTTTTAGGCATAATAAAAGGACCATGTATCTCTACACGATCCTCGTTAAAAATAATTTCTGTTATAGTAATTTGCTCAAGGCAGTCAACTTAGCTTTTATACTAAAATTATAAGCTTCAGACAACTTGCGAATCCATTCGGAATCTTCACTTCTATAGGTGTCCTTAATAAAGCGTTTAATAAATTTCTTTACTTGACTTCTAAGCGACCAATTCAAATCAGATGAATTATTGATAAGGTTAAAATCTTTTACCGTCTGATTTTCATCAACAGCTCCTATCAGGTACCTCAATATCAAAACATCTGCAAAAGTAAATGGCATAATATCATCTTCAAACTGCAACAAAGACATGTACGGACCGCCCTGCTTTGTATCATCTGTAACCAACGAATATGCACCAAGCGTTTGTGCTAATGATATTGCATATACCTCGCCCAAATCTCCTGTACCATACAAATTTCTGTTTTCTGTAACATTATTCTCAAATACTTTATATACTTGCAAATCTCTTAACTTCTGATTTGTATATAGTTCTATCCTTCCTGAGGCAATATCAGAATCTACCTGTGTGATTACATCCTGCCCATGATTTTCCAACTCGACATTACGAATTTGCTCATAGATAAACACACCCTCGTCAAAAAACTCAAATAAAATATTCTGAAGACCAGCCTTATAGAAATGAATAATAACATTTGTATCTAAAGAGGCTCTCAATCTTCCAAACCTCCTATCAAATCATCCAAGTCATCATCATCGTCATCAGTAGGCGGAATCAGCTTGTCATTAATATCGTCAATACTAAGTTGATAACATGCAAGCACTTTTTCCAAAGTTTCTTTTGGCACTGCATTATGATTATAGTTATAAATAACATAATCAATATACTCATATGGTATATCAATCACATTACTTGGTTCATTCAACTTTGCATTGCCACCAACACTTCTGAGCAAATTGCCAACTTTTTTCATGGTTCTCTCATTATCGAGACACAGTTTCTGATTTAGGTCTATTATGTCTAAACTCTCCAATCTGTTTAACGCCATATCAAAGCTGACATTAAACTCTGACATTATACGTGCAATGTCCATCGCTGACAAACCTTTTTCCCCGAAATCTTGAATTCCGAGATCAATAAATCTGCCCACATCATCAGCTGGCATCAATAAACAGGCTGCAAAATAATTTGCTTCCTGCTCCTTTTCATCAGTACTTCTACCATTAATTGTTATACTATCGTCAATAAATGAACTTTCATCGTTTAAATGCAAAATCACATGGCCAATTTCATGAGCAAGCGTAAATATTTCTCTGGATAATCTACTACAGCTATTTGTGAAAATAACAATATCATTATCCTTCTTTACCGCAAAGCCCAAATCAGCATTGTCCCCGAGAGGATATCTTAATAGTTTATAGTCCAGTCTCTCACACTCTTTGAACAGATCAATTATTCCATATCTGCTTATTTTGCATTTCACTCTAAAAGAATCCGCTTTTATTCGAATTTCTCGTTTCCTACTATCCTGCATTCAAGCACCCCCTAAATCATATCTTTGTGCTGAAGCTTTGCACACATATGCTTGTTCGCATAAAACAAATCAAGCATATCAAATATCTTTTTAGAAGATGCACCTTCCTCTCCCGCTCTATATGCAACCACCGGAGTCTCATCAAGTACTCTTGTAATATCCCCCACAGTTACACCTAAAACTTCTGCAACCTTGGAAAGGATATCCAAAGTAACACTATTAATTCCACTCTCAATTCTCGCATACTTCTGTCGGCTGACGCCAATCTGATCAGCGACCTGCTCCTGAGTGAAATTTTTTGCGCTTCTTAATGCCTTGATACGGCTACCTAACATTTCATTCATGATAATCCCTCCATTTCTGCATACTAATATTCTATCACAAAAATGGAAAATGTCAATCCAGAATGTTATGTTTTTGTAACATTACATTTTCACATGTTATATTTTTACACCAGAGTCAATTAACTAAGATACAAAGGCAATATATCGATTCTACTTTGATATTTCGCTCGAAATTATGATATTTTGCCCGAAGTCACAGATTTCCATACCCCCCATCTTCCATTTCGCGATTTTGCACAGAAGAGGGGGCGCCGATCTTGGAGCCTAAGGGCCGTAGAGATTCAAATACCCCCTACCCTCACTCTCAAAGCTTATACTCCACATCTCGATAACCCTAACAGCGTAGTGCAGATGAAACAATGGTTCTCTGAGAATGGAATTGAAACAGAATCACTTGGAAAAAAGGATGTTTCCGGGCTGATAAAAGAAACAGATGGTGATATTACCGAGGCACTCAAACTTAGATTGCAGTTAGCAAAATCTTCTGTTAAAAAATACCAAGCAATGCAGAATGCTGTTTGCAAAGACGGGCGTGCTCACGGTATCTTCCAATTCTACGGAGCCAACCGTTCAGGCAGGTGGGCAGGACGCTTAATCCAATTGCAGAACCTTCCACAGAATCATATGCCTGATTTATCTGAAGCACGTGAGCTGGTTCGAATTGGTGATTATGACACTCTGGATATTCTTTATGGTGATATACCCGATACATTAAGTCAGCTGATCCGTACAGCATTCATCGCAAGACCGGGATACAAATTCATCGTAAGTGACTACTTAGCAATTGAAGCCAGAGTCCTTGCACACCCCACAGGTGAAACCTGGCGTTTTAAAGTATTCGCAGAAGGTAAAGACATATACTGTGCTTCGGCTTCACAGATGTTCGGAGTGCCGGTTGAAAAACACGGTGTAAACTCTCACCTCAGACAAAAAGGTAAAATTGCAGAATTGGTACTTGGCTACGGCGGATCCATAGGTGCTCTCAAATCTATGGGAGCCTTGGAAATGGGATTGACCGAAGAAGAATTACAACCACTTGTTGATTCCTGGAGAGCGTCCAACCCCATGATAACCGCATTTTGGTGGGATGTTGATAAAGCAGTTAAGACTACAATCAAGCAGCGTGTTCCTACAGAAGTTCGTGACATCAAATTCATTTATAAAAGCGGAATGCTCTTCATCAAACTTCCGTCTGGCAGATCACTCAGCTATGCCAAACCTAAGATAGGTGAAAATAAATTCGGCGCTGAATCCGTCACCTATGAAGGAATCGGATCTACGAAAAAATGGGAACGCATCGAGTCATATGGTCCAAAATTTGTTGAGAACATAGTACAGGCTGTTTCCAGAGATCTTCTTTGTTATGCCATACACAACCTTTCAAACCAGCAAATATGTGGTCATTTACACGATGAACTTATAATCGAATGTTCGGAAAATACTACTGTAAACAGCATCTCTTCTGTTATGGGTAAAACGCCTGAATGGATGAAAGATATCTTAATCAGAGGCGACGGTTACGACACCAAATTTTATAAAAAGACTAAAAATTCAAAGACAGCAACACCAATAATTTCTGCTGCCGCTGCCCTCTTACTATGTTCTCAAATATTAATAAATCAAATTATCCATAAACTCTTCAATAATCGGTTTTAATGCCTTCAAATAAGCTGCTACTGAAGCCTGACTCTTTCCAATATTCTTTGCAATGTCAGCTTGTAAGAATGTTTGTATCGACCAATATCCGCATCTTTACCTTTCCTTTCCGTAGCGTACTTCGTCCACAAGAGCCTGCACATCCTCTTCACTGGAAATCCCCATAGCTTCGGCTGCGCCCGAAAAAGCAGACTGCGCTTTATGGATTGCCTGTGCAGAGGCATTACTTAAAACTACCTCTCCGTCCTGCTTTTGGTAGAACAGAATCTTGTCGCCGGATTTCAGGCCAAGCAAACGGCGGATTTCCACCGGCACGGTAATCTGCCCATTTGCAGAGATTTTCGCTAAATTCATAAAAGCCACCCTTTCTATTCTTGAAATCTAAAGAAAAATTGATGTTCACTTTTATTATACCCATCTAAAGCAAAAAGTAAAGCTGTCCACATGGTAAACTGTGAATTTTTTGTAAAATTGATTAAAAAGTCGAATCCTTCCAGAGTTAGTTGAAAAAGGTTTATTTTGGAAGTGAAAAATGGTATAATAAATATAAATTTTAGAGTGTATACGGGGTTTATACCATGGATGAATTTATTAAAGAACTTGATGCAGACCTTGATTATTTAGAGCATGAAATAACGGCGGACGAGGTTATTTTATATGTGGCCTCAAACCGTAAATCATGTAGGTGTCCATATTGTGGGCACACTTCCATGCGTATTCACAGCCGATACGAAAAAAGTTTTCAGGATCTGCCCATCATGGGAAAGAAAACGAAGGTCATCATCGAGAACAGGAAACTCTTCTGTGACAATCCGGACTGCACATTTACCACTTTCGCAGAGCGTTTTGATTTTTTAGAGCAGAACGGCAAAAAGACAAAGCGCCTTATTGACAAGATTATAGACATATCATTGAATACCAGTTCTGTTGCAGCGTCAAGGACATTAAAGGATGGGATTGCAGAGGTCGGGAAAAGCACCATCTGCAATCTCTTAAAAAAAAGAGATACCGCTCCCTGAAAAGCATTCCATAACAAAAGTGTGTATTGATGATTTCGCATTCCGGAAAAGACAGACTTATGGCACTATCATGGTGGACATTGATACACACCGTGTGGTAGACCTGCTTGCATCCCGTGAGGTGGAAGATGTGGCGGAATGGCTTAGAAGCTACCCGAATATCCGAATCGTATCACGGGACGGCTCTGTTTCCTATAAAAGTGCCATTGAACAGGCAGGGATGGACATACAGCAGGTAAGTGACCGTTCCCATCTTCTCAAGGGTCTTACGGATGCCGCAAAAAAATTCATATCACGCCTGCTTCTGGTAAACTTTACGCTTCCCACAGAAGCATCTCATTATGACGGGAAGCTCACCGGGGATTACTGGGATTAAAAAAGACCGCTTCAAGAAATATTATCTTTATATGGACGTGGGATGCATGAAGACGATTCTGATGGAAAAACATTATATGGATATTTACTTAATGAAGTCCGCTCTATGAGAAAAGATCGTGAGGATATTGTTGATTTAGTTGTTAGATTTATTTTAGAAAATGATTCTAATAGTGTAAATAAATTAACAGAATATCTTAGAAAGAAAATTTTAGATTAACAAAAGGTTTTAACAGTATATTGATATTTTCCAAAATTCAACTACACAAAGAACTATTACCAAATCGTAATAATCTATTATCTACAGAATTAAGGCCGGGAATTTGTTATTGAACTCCCGGCCTATGATTTATCTATATTGCTCGCTCCGCCTTCAGTTTTTTCACTTCATCAAGAGAAAGTCCAGAAATAATCGCAATTTCTTCCAGTGCATATTTTCCAGCTGCCAACATACGAAGTGCAACCTCTTTTAAAGATTCAATTCTCATATCTTCCATAATTTTACACATCTCGCTCACTCCTTTCGTGTTCTCTTTTAGATACCGGGTTCGGTTAGCCATCAGTTCAAAATTCATATCATCTGCCTTGGTGCAATTAAAATCGTGCATGAGTTTTCCTATAGCGGAATCCCCACGATATTCACCATTCACATAAAGAATATGCTCCCCATCTTCAAAAGATTTACCCGTTGCAAGGTTGATTCTCTCAATTGGATAAACAGCTTTACCCTGACCATAAAAATC
>CAJTMC010000074.1 GCA_910577115.1 uncultured Lachnospiraceae bacterium | reverse complement strand
TTCTTAATGTTTTGTTATCGCACCAATCGGAATGCCCGGTAATAATTATCTTCCGGATATTCATTAAATATGATTAGCTCCTGTTCAGTGTAAGTACCCGGATAGAATAATACCATTGGCACACTGGCAAAAGTCTGGGGCATATTGTAGAGAATTTTGTTAAACACTTCCGGAGCTTGTAATAATGGGAAGCACTTTCCCACACCAGTCAGAAACACGACTGCATTCTCCGGTGTATTCTCTGCAATATATTTTACAAGCAGATTTTCCTTATCAGTGATTTTTAGCGTATGCTGGATTGCGTCCTGCATTTTCTTAATACCACGTTTTTCTTCCTGTACGTAACATTTTTCCATAAAGTTCTTGCTCTGTAGATGTTCTATGATTAAATCGTACAGATCATATACCACCAACTCAAAACCCTCTGTTCCTTTGATGTTCTTATTTTTCAGATAGGAAATTCGATTTCTTACCGTCAGTTCATCCTCCGGTGCATAATCAAATACCCAATAATTGACCTCATTTGCTTTTCCTTTTGTCTGTCTAAAAGATGGTTTCTTTATCAGCACTTCCATCTGATCTAATCGTTCTTCTATATTTGTCATTATCTTACCCCCGATAGAGCTTTTATTATCTGCTCCATATCATTGTCAATAAGCCATCTTTCCATATCCGGTTCCATTATCGGTTTAAAGATTTTTCTGACATCCTTACCCTTGTCTGTCACACCTGCCTCAAATAAAAATGTCTTGTAATTCTTTCCCAATCTTGCAAATGTAGCATCTGTCCATCCAGCTACTTTCTCGCTCTGTAACTGCTTGTCCTTAAAGAAAATATTTAAATCACTTGGCTTATACTCATTGCTTCCAATGATCATTTTCTCTCGTATTACCTCATACACAAAATCAAAAAATAAGGTGTCATTCGCCATAATAGCTGCAAGATTAAAAATCTTTTGTGTCGATACATCTCCGTCTAAAAACACTGGATAGAAACTATCCCCTATCGCTTTTATTCTTGACGATACTGTATTAAAAATCTGTATAGCTCTCTCTGGGGTAGATGCCGCAAATATATTTTCAGTTCTGCATAATTCCTTGATTTCTTCAAAACTCCTTCCTTCAGATAGCAGCTTTACCTCATTACGAAATTCCATAAACCAAAAAGAATGCTTGACTGCTCCAGCACTATATTCTCTTCTTTCCATGTGTATTTGCACCTTTCCATTATGATTCTATACTCTTATCTGTCCCACAATCCGGACTCGGTACAATATCTAAAATATCATCTACTGTACAATTCATTTTCCGGCATATTTTTACAATTACATCCATTGATACATTTTCATTACGTGACAGCTTTGCAAGCGTACCCTCACTGATACCTACCTGCTTACGAAACTCTGTCTTTTTCATTCCCTTATCAATCAGCATCTTAAATAATTTGTTATAACAAATATCCAATTTTCTTCTCCTCTAAACCTATAAACTCCCCAAGCAAAATTCCATAGCTTTCTTTTCGCAAAAAGCAAACACTCCAATATTATAAATTATATCACATACTCCCTAATAATGACATAAAAATATGCAAGTTCTCATAGTTTTCTTCATATTCTTATATTGCAACATTGCTTGTCTATTTTAACTTCTCAATTAAACAATTTAAAAATACCAAGATTTCCAAGTGAAACAGCAAATAACTCCCTATTCTTGTTTATTCTATAAAGTCATATGTACTTTTCTGCATCGGACGCCCTCACTTAAATCATAATGAATACATAATACTCTTTTTCTAATGACAAACCTGCATATATGATAAATCAGTACCACCGGCTTAGCCGGTGGTACTGATTTGATGCCTCATTCCTCTTCCGGTTCAGCATATCCGCAACTTTCTTCTGTTCGTTAGGATATAAATGTCCGTATGTATTCAGTGTAATCTTGATATCCTTATGCCCCATGCGTTCCTTGATGACCATAGGCGCTACTCCCTGATGCGCGAGATACGCACATGCCGAATGTCTTATATCATGCACCCTGATTCTTCTTACTCCCGATTTCTGAATATGCCTTACCATTTTATGCTGCACCGCTTCGCATACAATAGGGAAAAGCCTTTCGCTGTCGGGAAATTCATACAACTTATCACAATACGCCTTTATTTCCTGCGTCAAAAATTCGGAAATATCTAATCCATGGGAACCGCACTGCATACATGACGGTAATCTTCCGCGCGTTCCGGATGTGCCCTTTTCTTTTTTAACCGGGAACGTGTGAGGATACGGTCAGCCTAGAAGTCCATCTCCTTAATACCTTCTAGGCTGAAACCGAGGATCCCTTCCGTCTTTTTGTCGGTGCAGCGGATCAGGAAATACTGTCCGTTCTCAATGACATGGGCGAAATTGTTATAGGGTGCATAGCCCCTGTGACAAATATAGACCTCTTTAAATATATCAGTAGCGAAATCGGCCGCACATTATTGGTATTTTGTCAATGGGTTTTGTAAAAAAATTTGAGTTACTGGTTGAAAAAATATATTTTGGTTTAAAGACAGAATTTTTCTAAAGTAAATGACATTGGTTCACTCCGTTCCGGTAACAAGTACATTTGATTTCACAGTTCCTTCACGAAGTTCACAAATTCATCACATTTATGTAACATTTAAAACACAAATTGGGTTTATATTATGTATTGTCAACAAGAAAACAAACATTTTACAAAAATAAAAAATCAATTTAATAAAATAACAAAAAAGGAGCGATTCATTATGTACGATAACAATGATAACTACCCACAACAATCAGACAATGTTTCTTCAAATGCAAACGGAGGATATCAGGAGTATTGTTACTCCACAGGCGCCAGCTACAGACAAACGTCTGATATCAATCCGGACAAGAAAAAGAAAAAAAGCAGCGGTTTTGGCAAAAAAGCAGTTTCTGTTGCATGCTTAGGACTTGTATTTGGTGTGACTGCCGGTGCAGTATTCAGCGTTCCTGCCTATATGAGCATAAAAGAGTTAAAGCAGGCGAAAACGGAGCTTGCGCAAGCCCAGTCACAGGCAGGAAGCGAAACTGCTCCAAACCAGAATTCCGCTTCCCTTTCCACCACAACAGGCTCTCTTGTAGCCGCAAACGCATCTTATTCAGATGACAGCAATCGTGCAACGGTCGCCGCCATTGCCGGCAACTGCCTGCCAAGTGTTGTTTCGATTACAAACAAAGGCGTGACGGAGGTACAGACGTTCTTTGGAAGGTATCTGCAGGATACGGAAGGCAGCGGTTCCGGCATCATTATCGGTGAAAACGATACAGAGCTTTTAATTGTCACAAATTATCATGTTGTTTCCGGAGGCACTGAACTGACTGTTGTGTTCAGCTATGATGAAGACAGCGATGATCCCTCCGTTGTAAGCGCAAAAATAAAGGGCTACGATGCCGACAAGGATTTAGCCGTCATCGCTGTATCCCTCGACGAAATTACTGACGAGATGCGCTCACAGATTAAAGTCGCAACGATTGGCAACTCCGCAGACCTTGAGCTTGGTCAGGAGGTTGTGGCAATCGGAAATGCGCTAGGCTACGGGCAGTCCGTTACAACCGGTATTATCAGTGCATTGAACCGCGAGGTCACTGTTTCCGACGACAACGGCGGCACGATTACTAACAAGCTGATTCAGACCGACGCTGCAATCAATCCCGGAAACTCGGGCGGCGCGCTCTTAAATATGAACGGAGAGCTGATTGGCATCAATTCGGTAAAGGTTTCCTCAAGCTCTGTGGAAGGTATGGGCTACGCAATTCCCATCTCCGATGTACAGTCTATTATTGAAGAACTGATGCTCAAGGAAAGCAGAGATGTCGTTGCCGAATCTGCACAAGGATATCTCGGTATCACTCCCATAGACGTAACATCGGAAATTTCAGAGGCTTACGATATGCCGCTTGGCATTTATATCAGCAAAATTGAAGAGAACTCTCCTGCACAGGCAGCCGGTCTCTCAAAAGGAAATATCATCACAAAATTTGACGGTCAAACTGTAAAAAGCAAAAGTGATTTAGTTACGCTTTTAACATATTACCGCGCAGGTGAAACGGTTGATATTATTGCTATGGTACAAAGCGCTAACGGCTATACAGAAAAAACCTATACGGTCACGCTTGGCACGAAAGACACTTTTGGACAGTCATCGGATACCTTAAATGACCATTCAAATAATATAAATCCCGATAATATAAATCCCGATGAAGATTCCCAATATAACAACGGATATATTGACCCGTTTGAATTCTTCTGGTCGATGCCATAATGGAACACCCCGAACCCTTCTTTTGTTACAACTATAACAAAAAATGCAAACCCTCAAAACCCGGTTTGCATTTTTTGTCTGTTATCATAATCTTATCATACCAATCAGCCTAACTTACTAAGCTCCACAGCCGTCTTTGCAGCAAGCCTTGCATTATTGAACACCAGCTCGATATTCGAGTCAAGACTGTCCCCGCCTGTAATCTCCTTCACCTTTGCAAGCAAAAACGGCGTCGTATCCTTTCCATGAATGCCCTGCTTTTTGCTCTCATCAATCGCCTCATCAATTGCCTTGTTAATCACATCAGGCTCCATTGAAAACTCCTCGGGAATCGGATTCGCAACAAGCATTCCGCCCTTTAATCCGACCTCCTGCTTTACGTGAAACGCGGTCGCAAGCTCAAGCGGCGTATCCAGCTCATAATCCACTCCAAAGCCGCTCTTTCGTGTATAAAACGCAGGAAGCTCTTTCGTGCCATAGCCGATAACCGGCACGCCCTTCGTTTCAAGGTATTCCAGCGTAAGCCCTAAATCCAAAATAGATTTTGCACCTGCGCAAATAACCATTACCGGCGTCATCGCAAGCTCCTCCAAATCCGCCGAAATATCCATCGTCGTCTCAGCGCCCCTGTGAACGCCTCCGATTCCTCCCGTCGCAAAAACCGGAATCCCTGCAAGGCTTGCAATAATCATCGTCGTCGCCACCGTCGTCGCGCCATCCATTCCCTTTGCCACAATAATCGGCAAATCGCGTCTCGAAACCTTCGGCACATCATAGCCCGTCTTTCCGAGATGCTCTATTTCGTCCTTGGAAAGTCCTGCCTTGAGCCTGCCGCCGATAATTGCTATCGTTGCCGGAACCGCACCGTTTTCCCGAATCACCTGCTCTACCTTCAAAGCAGTCTCCACATTCTGCGGATAAGGCATGCCATGTGAAATTATCGTGGACTCCAATGCCACAACCGGCTTATGCTCTGCGAGTGCTTTTGCCACCTCGGGCGCGATATCCAAATATTTATTTTGCTCCATATCCTGTAAACTCCTTTTCTTTTTTCTTCATTATAGCACTATTTTGCCTGTTATAAAAGCGCTATTCCCGCTCTCAGCTCAACTTCCGATACGCCAAGCATCGGATTGATCGTCAGCTCGCTTTCGATCGTGATACTTGCCGCTGCAAGTCCAAGCTGTGCCATTTCCCTTAAACCAAGACGTTTTGTAAAGCCAAGCGCCAAACCCGCCATAAAGGAATCTCCTGCCCCCGTGGTGCTTACCACCTCGGCCGCTGTTCCTTCCAATAAAAATGTTTCATTTTCATCTGCACAGTAGACACCTTTTTCGCCAAGCGTGATAAAGACATTTTTTACGCCCTTATGTAAAATCGCTTCCGCCGCCTTTTCCAAATCCGCATCACATGCGATCGTGACACCGCTTAGTACCTCCGCCTCATGCTTGTTTGGCGTCACCGCATAAAGCTTGTCAAGCACGTTTAACAGCTTCTCTGCCTTTTTTCCGGAAACGGGATCGGCAAAAACGGGCGCCCTGCTTTTTTCGCAGATATATTCGATTGTCTGTGCAGGAATATTTGTATCAATAACCACCATTCTTCCGCGGTTTATAAGCTCAAGTTTATTTTGAATATATTCGGGTGTGAGATGCTCATAAATCCTCATATCCGAAAGCGCAAGCTTCATATCTCCGTTTTCGTCCGCAATATATAAATATGTTGAAGTATTTTCCCTTGCAATTCTGATGCTGTCCTGAATTTCGATTCCAAGCTCCTCGCAGTTTTCTGCAATCTGCTCAGCATACACGTCACCGCCAAGCGCTGTTACAAGTTTCACTCCAAGTCCCAAAAGGCACATATTATGCGCAATATTTCTTCCGACGCCTCCCAAAGAAAGAATGGTTCTGCCGGGATTGGAATCTCTGTCCACCAGTTCTGCGTCAGGCACTCCTCCGATATCAATATTTGCTCCGCCAATGACCGTACAGTAGCTTGGACCGCTTGTAACGTAACCTTTTCCTAAAATATATCCCTTTTTCATCAGATTCGAGATGTGTACTGCTGCCGATGAACGCGCAATTCCCGCTTTCGCAGCCAGCTCCTCCTGCGATATCATCGGGTTTTCTACGATCCATTGAAAAATCTGTGCCTCTCTGTTTGTCATAAATGCTCCTCCCACGTGCACTTACCAAATTTTTCTACACTTTTGTTTATTTTGCTGAAATTTTTAACTATTTTTTATCTATTCTTACTATAACATTTACAAAATACGATGTCAATGATATCTGTAACAGTTCAGCCTCCGGCTTCCTGTTACAGACATCAAGCCATACAAAAACCGCTTCCCGGCTGGCTTGATGCATCTCAACCACTTTGCTTTCTCACAGACTTCTCAGCACAGTGCGAAGTCCTAAGCTGAACTGTAACCAAAATCTGCCTATAACAGCTTTTTCGTGTGTACAAACAGGGGTGTATTTGTTATAATATATAATAAATCAAATCTAGGCAAAAAGAAAGACAAAACGGAGGATTTCTATATTATGAGCAAGAAAAAAGCAGTTGTTGCACTCGGTCATGATGCACTCGGCTCTACAATCGTGGAACAGCAGGATGCAGTAAAAAAAACCGCAAAAGCGCTGGCGGATTTGGTGGAAGCTGATTATCAGCTCACGATTACCCACAGCAACGGCCCGCAGGTCAGCATGATTCACAAAGCAATGACAGAGTTGCGCCGTATTTACATTGATTATACGCCCGCCCCGATGTGTGTGTGCTCCGCAATGAGTCAGGGATATGTGGGTTACGATATTCAAAACTCACTCAAATCAGAGCTTTTAAAACGCGGCATTTCAACGCCTGTCAGCACAATTCTGACGCAGGTAACCGTTGATCCTTATGATGAAGGATTTTATGAGCCAAAAAAGGCAATCGGCAGATATATGTCTAAGGACGATGCCGATATCGAGATTAACAAGGGGAATTATGTCATTAAGGAAGCTGACGGCTACCGCAGAATCGTGGCGGCGCCAAAGCCGATTGACATTGTGGAAATCGCGGCAATCAAGACGCTCGCGAACGCAGAGCAGGTCGTTATCGCCTGCGGCGGCGGCGGTATTCCGGTGATTGAACAGCAGCATATTTTAAAGGGCGCCTCTGCGGTTATCGAGAAGGACAGCATTGCCGGAAAGCTGGCGTCCGATCTGAAGGCAGATGCGCTTCTCATACTCACAAGCGTGGATTACGTGTATCTGAATTTTGGCAAAGAAAACCAGTCACCCATAAAGAATATGGACGTTGCGGAAGCAAAGCGTCTGCTTGCGGAGGGACAGTTTGGCGAGACCGATATGATGCCGAAAATCATGGCTGCCATTGAATACCTCGAAAAAGTGCCAAACGGAAAAGCCATTATCACTTCCCTTGACAAAACTGCCGACGTAATAAACAAAAAAGCCGGTACCATAATTACAAAATAAACTTACAAAAAAATACTGAAAAAGAAAAGCGCCATTACCGAATTGTCATGACGCTTTTTTTTCGTTTCGGAATATCTCGCTCACCACAATCAGCATTGCTCCAAGGATAATCCCAAAGTCCGATATATTAAAGACAATTGCTTCCAAAGCATGTTTCAGCTTTTCTGGCATCTTGCCCTGAGTATTTTTGAATCGGAAGGAAACATAATCGACAACATACTTCCTTTTCAGGCGGTCATACGTGTTACTATACGCGCCGCCAAGCAGTATCGCCAATCCGCTCTTTAAGATAACGTTTCCCTTCGTCGTGAGCGCCGCCGCAAAAATCCCGCTCACAAAAGCACTGAACACAAGCGAAATCACTGCAATCATGCTTCTGTTATTTCCGCCAAGATGAAACATCGCCCCTGTGTTATGATGGTTTTTCATGCAAATTTTTCCACCCAACACCGGTATTTGTGTGTCCTGTGAAACATGTGTTTCAATATATTCCTTAACGGCATTGTCCGTTGCAAAAAGTGACACGAGTGTCATAATATAATTCATAACCTGCACCTCTCTCCTGCTGCCAGTTTCTCTATCTTTAAGCTATCACAGGAAAGATGCATCTGTCAATGAAGAATCTTGCTTTTATCTTTTTATAACGCCTTCAATAACGGTATCTGCGGCGTCTGCCGTTGCATTGCCGGAATCGGACGCATTCGTACCGCTCTCGTTTGTCTCGGACTGTGGCTCATTGCCGGCTCCCGCACCATTTTGTCCTGAACCTGCGCCTGTATTGGTTCCGTTCTGACTTCTTACGTTCAGTTTTCCATGCAGTCCCATGTAAAAGTCTTCCATTGCACCGTTAATCCGGAACTGGTTGGATTCCAAAACGGTAATGTATTCCTTTACCAGTTTCCCTAAATTACTGTCCGGATTTGCGTCCGCAAACTTCTGATAATACTGAAGCGCCTCCTTGTCCACTACGTCGTCCGTCTCACCCTTATAATAGTGGCCAATGCCTTCTGCGCTATTGTAGCCGCCCGAAATTGCGTTTGTGGCAATCTCCTCGTAAAGCTTTGATGCCGCATCTGTTGTCACATGGTTGGGATACTTCTCAAGATGCTGCTCGAAAAGAAGTGCACGCTCAAGCATCTCTGAAAGCGTCATGTTGATAACCTTTCTGTTTTCCTCATCAGACATTGCCATAGATGGTGTTTCGTTCTCAAGCTTCATCAAGTCCATAAATGCCACCATGTCCTCCGGCATATATTGTCTGCTGTCATTAAGTCCGGTAAAGTCGATGTTTCTGATGTCATCACCAAAGCTTAACAACCCCGAAAAAAAACGCTCCACATCGGCAACACCCGCGCTGACAATATTCGTGTTGATATAGTCCATAATGCTGTTGGGGTCTGTGCCCTCGTCATTCAGCATGGCGTCAAAGTCACTAAAATCGCCGTTCCCGCTGCCATCGCCGCTTTCGCCGTTCTCACCGTCGCTGCCGCCTTCCGATGCTGCCTCAGAGCTTTGTGATGTATCCTGACCTGTGAGCGGATCCTGATTTTCGTTTACCTTATTCTTTTTGCCGCAGGCAGAAATCGAAAGCGCTACCACACAGGTTACCGCCGTTGTTACTGCCAGTTTTTTTAGTAAATTTTTCTTTTTTATAACTTTCATAACAATTTCCTCCATTTTCGTTCTGATATTTTTTGTCAATATCAGCATTTCTCGTTTTTTAAGAAAATATTCATGATAAAAATGAAAAAGATTGAAATACTTTCAGAATTAGACTAAAATAGTAATATCAACAAAACAAAAATTTTACGTACCACTAAAGGAGGTATTTCATGGAACATAGTAATCCCCTGCTTCATGGCAACGACAGCACAAACAAATTTATCACAATCGGCGAAATCATGCTTCGCCTGACACCGCCAAACTACGAGAAAATCCGTATGACTTCAAATTTTGAAGCAAGCTACGGAGGAAGTGAGGCAAATATTGCGCTTGCGCTTGCGAATCTGGGCGTGGACAGCACATTTTTCAGTGTTGTTCCAAACAACAGTTTGGGAAAAAGTGCGGTTCGTATGCTGCGCAGTAACGATGTGCATTGTACGCCTGTTATTTTAAGTACGCCGGAAGAAACACCCACGCACCGTCTTGGCAGCTATTATCTTGAAACCGGATACGGAATCCGTCCAAGCAAGGTTATTTACGACCGGAAAAACAGTGCGATTACGGAATATGATTTCAGCCAGGTGGATTTACATACCTTGTTTGAGGGCTTTACATGGCTGCATTTAAGCGGCATCACGCCCGCACTTGCGCCAAACTGCGCGAATCTGATTATGGACTCTTTGAGAGTCGCAAAAGAGATGGGACTGACTGTCAGTTTTGACGGAAACTTCCGCAGTAAATTGTGGACATGGGAGCAGGCAAGGGATTTCTGTACGCAATGCCTTCCTTATGTAGACGTACTGTTTGGCATTGAACCTTACCATTTATGGAAAGATGAGGAAAATCATGCAAAAGGCGATGTCAAGGACGGCGTGCCGCTACAGTTAAGCTACGAGCAGCAGGACGAAATCTTCCACGCCTTTGTGGAGCGGTATCCGAATATCAAATGTATTGCCCGTCATGTGCGCTATGCGCACAGTGGTTCGGAAAACAGCCTGAAAGCGTTTCTATGGTATGAAGAACATACTTTCGAAAGCAAGCTTTTTACCTTCAATATCCTTGACCGCGTCGGCGGCGGCGATGCGTTTGCGAGCGGACTGATTTATGCGATGATGCATGGTTACAGACCGATGGATATGGTCAACTTTGCAGTGGCAAGCAGCGTGATTAAGCACACAATCCGCGGCGATGCGAACATTACGGATGACGTAGCAAGCATTCGCAATCTGATGAACATGAACTACGACATCAAGAGATAAAAAATGCAAGCGAAACAGCTTGCATTCCGAGAATTTGCATATGCAAATTCTTGCTGAAAAGATTTAAAAAATGCCTCTCGCAGTTTTGCGAAGGGCATTTTTTATGCAGTTCCTATTTATCATGCTACCGGTTTTATAAGCTCCAACAGCTTGGGAACATCGACAGGCTTTGCAACACTATTCCCAATTCAAAAAAAGAATCTGTGACACTTTATCCTAGTTCTGCAAGAAACTCAAAGACACCCGCAATATTGAGACTGCCGTATCCCGCGTGTGTCAAGTTATTGTCACAAACTTTTTTCACTTTTTTTCAGTGAAAATCGCTGAAACCCGCATAACTTCGTGGGGCGTGTGGTAAATTATTGCTAAGTCGGGGGAAAATTGGAGATAAATTATTGTCAAGTTGAAGTGCCTGAAACAGTTCATTCTGTCTCCTATCCATTGTCGCGGAAATTCCACATAATTTCAACTCTTTTGTCCTTGTAAACGTATATTTTCTTAATAAATATATCAACCACTTCCTGTGTCAGCGCTTCTAAATGGGAATACCGTATGACCTGCTTCATATCTTCCTCTGCCCTGCGGTATTCTTCCCGGAGCCGTTCCAGTTCTTTCCCATATGTTTCTTCCTCTGCCGCCAGTAAAGCAACCTGCTCTTTTATGCCGTCCGCTTTCCGCCTGTATGATACCGCCTGGACGGTGCCAAGCGCATAGCTTTCATACAGGGCATCCGCCTCCGCCTGAAGCTGCTTTTTCATTCCCCGGCACTCTGTTATCTTCTTTTCCAGCCTTGTAATACAAGACTTCTGGAAAGAAACAAGGTTCCGGTTTTCCTTTGCGGCATCCCCGCGCACCATCAGTTCCCTGCTTAACATAGTCAGCACGGTTTCTTCC
>CAJTMC010000073.1 GCA_910577115.1 uncultured Lachnospiraceae bacterium | reverse complement strand
TTTCCATTTATTTACAAGTTTCGACAATGCAATGTGAAAAGGCCAATCCACACAAAGCAGATTGACCTTTCCGGGCAAGATACACTTGCCTTGATGTAAAAAATAATTCTTATATTGTTTTTCTTTTCTGTATTATGTACCTCAGCCCCTTAGAAAAGTAATGGCTCACCCATACAAACAAAGCCATGACTGCCATATTCAAAAGATATTTCTCTTTGTTGCCGCCTATCCCTGTCACGCCATGCGTTGATAGCCGCATAGTATATGACCACTTTGCAAAAGGCGTTAAATGTGTATTCGATATGCTCCTTGTATGCTTCTGTGCAAGTCATAAAAATCCCCCTTTCTTCCAACAATTTCGGCTTCCAGCACTTCTTATCATTTTTTCGCTTCCTGTTTCCATTTCCCGCTTTTATATCGCCATAATGAGAAAATCGCAGTACAAAGCCATGTGAAAGCTGTTGTCCACCATATTCCCCATTGACCGATGAAAGAAATGTTTGTTAGTGCAAAGACAAAAACAAGCCTACAAACAATTTCTAAGATACCATTTGCCATAGAATATACAGAGTCGCCCGTACCATTTAGCAAATAACGCAATATTTGGGATACGCCTAACGCCATAAAAAATGTACTGGTAATACGAATACCTTTCACGGCATTTTCGATAATATCCATATCAGATACAAAAATATTCATTACAATTTTTCCAAATCCCCAAAAAACAAAAAGCAAAACAAGGGAATATATGGCGCAGATTTTCAAGGCTGCAAATAAGCCTTGTTTGATTCTATCCATTTTTCCGGCTCCGATATTTTGACCCGTATAAGTTGCGATTGCTGTACCTAATGCTGTAAATGGCTGTTGGATTAAGTTCTCTATCTGGCTTGTCGCTGTAAACGCCCCTATTATGCTTGTTCCAAACCCATTGATTACCCATTGCAAAATACTGCTTGACAGATAAATAAGCGAATATTGAAAACCCATTGGTATACAGACTTTAAGGATTTGTTTTGCTATCACTTTATCAAAAACCGCTTCCTTTAATGCCTTTTCAAAATAAGAGTATTTCTTTACAGCATAGGCAAAACATAATATGCCAGCTATCCCTTGTGCCAGCAGCGAAGCGACAGCCGTTCCCTCTACGCCCGTATGGAAAAGCAGGACAAATACTAAATCAAAAACAATGTTTAATATACTGCAAACAGCTAAAAAAATAATGGGTGTCTTTGCGTCACCTAATGAGCGCAAAATACTGAATGGTATGTAGTAAAGAATTACAATAACCAAACCGCCTAAAGATATTAGCATATACTTGGCAGCGTCCTCCAATAAGGAAACAGGGGTATTTAACAGTATCAGAATTGGCTTTGTGACAACCAATGCAATCACCGAAACAATAAGCGTACTCAATATGCTTATTATGCTTCCGTTCCGAATAGCAGAAGCCGTACCAGCTTCATCACCCGCCCCATAAAATTGTGCAATAACAATTCCAGCCCCAATAGCAATCCCTAAGCAAAGGGAAGTAAATACCATTGAGATAGAACCTGTCGCACCTACGGAAGCAAAAGCATTTGCCCCTATCAAATGCCCTACAATAATTCTGTCTACAATGATAAATGACTGTTGAAAAATCGTTCCTAACATGAGGGGAATCGCAAATGACAAAAGTAATTTTACAGGGTTGCCTGTTGTCATATTCGTTTGTTTACTCATTTTCTTAACTCCTTTCTTTTGACTTATACCATTATAAATTTTTAGGCTTTGAAAAAAAAGGGCGGAAAATAGTTATAATCATTTTATCCGACAAAAAGGGCTTTACCCTTTTTGCTGGATAAAGCCCTTTTAAGCTGATTTTATAATTTTACGAATTGTATCATAGGATAGGTGAAAACGTCCACAAAGTTCATCAATATTCACACCTTTACGGTGCAGATTAACAATATCACGGTTTCTCTGTTCATAATACAGTTTAGAGCCGCTTTTGCTGCCCCATGATTTTTTACTCTCCATAGATGGAACATAAAGTAATTGTCCGTTTACATAATTTGACAATTCTTTAAGAAGTTCCATAGGAAGCACATCTGCTGCATTTATATATTTCACGATTTTATTCCGTCCTTTACTTAATTTTTATTAAATAAAGTGCAGAATCAGCAGACTATGCAACTTTCATTTAACCCATACAGACCGTTGCACTTCTACTATTCTGCATGGGAATATCCATTATCTGAAACATTATTAACGTTCACCTCTAACACCTCCTTTGATAAATCCGGCAAACATACAACTAAAATCCTTGTCAAGTATAGCAGACTTTCATCAAAAAAGCTACTTCATTTTGATATTTCGATTGACAAGTGCTAATTAAAAAAATGTTATTATGAATGAAAGAAGGAGAGAGATTCCGTAGTAGTCGGCATTGTGGGAAAATCTAAACTTTTGGATTTTCCCACAAATCCAAACTTAGGAGAAATCCAAACTTTTCCGCAAATCACTTGAAAATAAAGGATTCTTACAGAAAAAAGTTTGGATTTCGTTTTAATGATTTCAGCGTTTCAAGCCACAGAAATCAGCCAGTGAGCCACTGCTGTCTTTCCATTTTTTGGTGACATTCTTTTCTTTTTCGCCCTCCAGTGTAGCCAGCGCTTGCCGTTTATCATCCGTTGTTATGTCCAGATACCGCATGGTTGTGTCCAAGCTTGCATGGCCAAGGAGAAAACTGATCTGTATGATATTCATGCCATCTTCCAGCCAGCGGGTAGCTTTGGCATGGCGGAACTGGTGGGCGTGGGTATCCAGCAGAACCTCCGGGCATCTTTTGTGGGCATCCGCCGCATATATTTTTATCCGCCTGTCAATCGCAGGCTCTGTCAGTTTCACATATTTTCCCCCTGCACGGGAATAGAATAAATACATTTCCGGGTCTGGCTCTGGTTCATGGAATCCTTTCATATAGATACGGATATGTTCAACAGCCCTTGGAAGAAGGTACGCCGTCCGTATCTTGTTACCCTTGCCGTACAGGTTGACGTAAGGCTTAGCTGCATCAAGGTACAGATGCGAGAGCCTGATGGACAGGATCTCATCAGGTCTTGCGGCAGTTGCATACAAAAGCGTCAGAAATACCAGGTCTCTTTTCCCTGTCCGTGTGGAAGGGTCTGGTGCTTCCAGGATTGCTGCGACCGCTTCACGGGTAAGCCCTTCCACTTTCCTTTTCTGGCATTTCTGGCGTTTGATAAGTTTTGCCTCCTGATATAAGTACAGAAGCCCGATCTCTTTGTTTCCCAGGAATTCCAGAAATGCCCGGAGAGAACCGAGCCGTATATTGCACGTTTCCGGGGAGCTGTGCCTTACATCCTTCAGCCAGATAATCCATTCCTCGATGAAGTCCCTCTCGAAGCAGTGCCTTCCAAGGCTGTCATGCGTGATGTCTCTTTCTTTCAGGAATACGATATAGAGTGTCAGCGCATCCCGGTAAGATTTCAGTGTATGTTCGCTGGATGTTAGAAACTGTGGGGCATAATCATGGAGGAATTCGGAAATATATCCTGCCATGCGGGCGGCTTCTTTATTATTCTTCTTCATAAGCCACCTCCGGTACAATGCTGTTGAAACCTTCCTCTGTTTTTTCCTGTATCATGTCTGCAAGCCTTGGGACAACTGAATAATAATACAGCGTAGAGTCTGTGCATCGGTGTCCCATTGATCTTGCCAGATAACGGAGACGGTCATTAAATTCAAATGTGTCATCTTTCCAGCTGTTGATGTTTGCAGTAGCGTAATTATGCCGGAAATCATAGGCGACAGTATTTCCCTTTTTTCCGTTCGCTTTTTCCCACAGCAGGGAAAAGTTATAAGATACCCACGCACGTGAATAGGGCTGTCCTCCCGGAGATTCAAAAAAATATGTCCTGTCAGGGCAGAGCCTGTCCGCCGCCCGGTCATAACGTCCCAGCAGTTCTGCCGTGCTTTGATGGAGGGCTACATAATGCTGGTCATAGCCTTTCGATTTCTGTATATCAAGCACGCCATGCCCAAAGTCAACACTGCGGCGCATCAAGAGCCGTGCCTCTGTTGTACGGATTCCGCTGCTGTAAAGGAGCCGAAAGAATACGGGGCACGTTATCCTTCTTAATTCAGAAGCATAAGCCATCCGCCCCTTGCAGGGTATGATACTGTCACATTCATGGAAGAACCGTTCCAGTTCTTCCTGGCTGAACGCATGGGGGATACGCCGCTTTTTATTCTGTTTCAATACTGGCGGCGGAAGGACGTCCGTCTGGCCGTGTCTGTGGAGGTACTCGATAAAAAGGCGGATGACCAGTGTCCGGGTGTAACAGGAATTCACATTTTCCGTTTCACGTTTGGCGCACCATATATCCACCATTTCCTGTCGGAGTGCTTCTGTGGGGTAATGTCTGGCACAGTAATGGTCAAAAATCCTTATATTCAGCCCAAAAACAGTTTCATTCCATGCGCCTGATATTTTACGGCTGTTTACAAAAGCTTCTATACTGCCCGAAAATCCTGAATGGTAAATACTCATAACGGCAACACCTCCCCGCTGACGGGAAACGGTTTAATGCTGAGTGCGTACTCCCGGAGGTGCTGTATGTCAGCTGAAAGGTAGCAGTCGAGGGATTTCGGGGCAGTATGGCCGAGAGTTTCGCTGATTACAGGACGTGCAATGCCGTTCCCCGCAAGGGCTGATGCCACATGATGACGGAACAGGTGCGTTCCCTGCCGTTCCCCTTCTCCCTGCCTGACACCCGCAGCCCTGTAGACTTTTGAAACAGCTTCCCAGACCGATCCCCGTGACAGTGGGCCGTAGGGCTTTGCCCTGCATAGAAAAATATATGCTTCCTCCGATAAAGGGCGCTCCATGGTAAGATAATCATATATAGCGTTGCCAACTGCCGCAGGCATTGGAAGGGTCAGTCTGACTCCGGTTTTCTGCTGTATGATATATATTTCTTCTTTTTCCCAGTCAATGTCTGAAAGTTTCATGGATAAGAGGTCACAGCCCCTGATCCCTGTGAAAAAAAGCAGTGTTCCAATAGCCCTGTCCCTCATGCAGAGGCCGGAATCCGGGCAGCTAAGTGCGTTGCGGATTGCATCGGCTTCCTCTGGTTTAAGGTATGGGATGTTTTTCCTGCGCTGGCGGATTACAGGGATATATGCAAGGATCTGTCTTGCAGCTTCCGTGTGGACGCCAAGGTCTGATTTAAACACCGCAGCAAGCGTATCCCGGCACCCGCCACTCAGAGGACGTCGGCCACCCTCACGAATAAAATAAGAAATGACATCATCCTCGGTTATATCATTTAAAGCTGCCCTGCCACGCTTCTGCATGGCTAGGAGAAAACTGGGTGCGCTAAAGGAAGTTTTATAAATCGTAGTATCTTTCAATCCCCGCTTTTCCCCGGTATCTTTATAAGCATCTACCACTTCACGGAATACAGGATTAAGCTGCCAGTAAGATCCCCGCCTTGCTGATGTTCCGGCATATACACCGGAAGGATACTTCCCATAAAGGTCAAAATTTTCAAGGGTTTTGTATACCCGGCGATAGGTTGTCTGCATCTCCCGGGATTTTGTCCGGCTTATCCGTATGCGGCAGGCATCCCCGTAAGATTGGATATCTTCCCTGTTCTGGTTACGGATCAACCAGTTGATTTCCGTTCCCAGCCTTTCAACATAAGATTTGGAGTATCCACTGGTTTTTAGTTTCTGAATCAAGTCAGCATAAATATCATTAGTTTTATTGAATTTCATTAGCTGATCACCTCCTGCATCCTATGGTAATAGATCTGGAAGATGTACAAAATAAAATCCAAACTTTTTATACGGCAAAAGCTGAATTTATCAGCTTTCCCGTAAAAAGTTTGGATTTCTCCTAAGTTTGGATTTGTGGTAAAATCCAAAAGTTTAGATTTTACCACAATGCAAAGGGAAGGATTTAGGATAGGATTGATGTGATTGATTCAGTGTGACTATAATCAGTTTAATTATAATCAGTATTGTTACATTCCAATTTTCGGAATTACAGAAGTTCAAAAAGCTGACTTCAAGAGTTCCGATTTTCGGAAATCAAGAAGTAAAGGAAATAGACTTCAATAGTTCTGTTTTTCGGAATACAGAAAATCAGTTTATAAGTTTGAACAATTTATCAAAGACAATAAGCATAAAGACATATTTACACACTTGATATAGTTCGTTCAAACGGCTACAATATTACATATTACATTTTGGAGGGACGATATGTTTGAGTATATGACTGCACAGGAAGCTGCCGAAAAGTGGAATGTATCACTAAGATGGGTGCAGCGGTTGTGCAAAGAAAACCGCATAGAAGGTGCTATGAATATTAACCGTGTGTGGCTCATTCCACAAGTTGCTGCTAAACCAGATGATGCACGAAAAAAGAAAAATAAAGATTTTTCAAAAAACTTGTAAGATTTTTTGAAGTGTGAAGTCTTATAAGTGAGGAGGTGAGAAAGTGGCAGGTTTCAAGGAAGAATTTGAGAAAATTTATATCAGATATTTTAATGACGTTTTTCTTTTTCTCAAAAAGCTATCAAAAGACGAAAGTGTTGCAGAGGAAATCACAAGCGAAACATTTTTCAAAGCAATGCGTTCAATAGATACTTTTCGTGGCGAAACAGATGTCCGTGTCTGGCTTTGCCAAATCGCAAAAAATTGTTACTTTTCTTACTTGAAAAAGCAACAGAGAGTAGTAGATATTGATGCTATTGATGATATTGAATTGTCAGATAATAAAGACACCATTGAGGAACAAATATTAAACCGAAGCGATGCCATGCAAATACATCTCCGGTTGCATAATTTAGCTGAACCATATAAGGAAGTTTTTATGTTGCGAGTTTTTGGAGAATTGAGTTTTAAACAAATCGCAGATATTTTTCAAAAAACAGATAACTGGGCTTGCGTCACTTATCACCGAGCAAGAAATAAAATATTAAAACAAATGGAGGACAATGATGAACAATAAATGTAATTTAATCAAAGACATCCTTCCGCTTTATGTAGAAGATATGGTAAGTACAGATACAAGAGGGTTTGTTAGTGAACATCTTGAGCATTGTGAAAAATGTCATGCGGAATTTGAGCGTATGCGGAAACCTGCGGATTTTATTCCTGATACGGATATTGTTCCCTTAAAAAGAATAAAGAAAGATTTATTTATCAAACGCCTACAGACCATTTTTTTCACAGCGATTTTGGCATGTGCAATAGTGACGGTTGTCTTTGGAATTTTAACATCACCTAAATTCTTTCCTTATTCCAATAACTTATTGAATGTTATTGATAGCTCTGATGGGGATATTATCATAACCTTTGATGATAAAGTGACAGGTTATAGCTGTATTAAAGAGTTTAACGACAAAACTGAAACAGAAGTTTATAGCATAAATGCGTGGACTACGACTTGGGACTTATATTCATCAAATCGTGGAAAACAAAACATGGTTATATCTTCTGAAACTGAAAATAAAAT
The DNA here is from genome assembly GCA_910577115.1 of uncultured Lachnospiraceae bacterium. Lineage (GTDB taxonomy): Bacteria > Bacillota > Clostridia > Lachnospirales > Lachnospiraceae > COE1. Next base: position 4,256 of record CAJTMC010000073.1, on the reverse strand, counting down.
TCAAATCTTCTTTACTTCAAACGATGGTTCTGAAGATGTACTGATTTATGGGTTAAATGATAATACCCAAGAGGATGTTGTAACATTGCCAAGACAAATTTTTCTGCCGTATTTCTTATTAGCCTTTCTTGCCTTTGTTATACTTGCGATTTTACGGCTTTTATTGAGAAACAAGCAGGCAATCATTGTGTGGATTGACAGAGCGTTGCCATTTACGATTTCTTATATGGCAGCTCATATTTGCACAAAAGGACTTAACTTTGCAACATATTCATCACAACGAGATTTTTGCATTATGATTTTGGTTGCCATACTGTTTTATTTTGCAATATTGACAGGAAAATCGCTTTATAAAGCAAAAAGGGGAAATAGGTGTAAGTATGAATGATTAAAGGAGAAAGCATGAGAAAATCTTTATTCAGAATTGTTGATGTATTAGAACTATGTACTGCATATATTTTTTGCTTTTTCCTAAATGTACTTTTGGATTATGCAAAGACTTTAGATTTAGATTCCTATATTTTGAAAGCCTTTGTGAAAAATTTTATTGATTACCAGCCCTTAATTGTTTTGCTGTTTACATTTATTGTAATAGTTTTTCATTATCAAATGCTACACAGAAAAAAGGCAGAAATATTTTGCAAAATACTGGTGGGAGATACTGTATTTCATATCACAATTCGATATGCACTGGATTGTATAATGATATTAGCATTCGCTTATATTCTATCAGTATTAGCTAATGTGTATTTGAATTTCAATCTAACCAGTAGTCTTTATTTAGTTCCTATTCTTATCACATACATACTAATTAGTGCAAGGCAGGTGCGGAAATATGAAAATTTTTAAGTTTTTTATTTCAAAGATATTTTTAAGAAAAGCGATACTTGGAATAGGCATGATTCTCCTGCTTTTTATGGCGAATTATATAACTAATACTGCTGCCCGTTCGATTTTATCAACTTTTCAAGGGTATCAAGAAACAAAATATATCAATCAAAAAGGTGTTTACATTGCCAATTTAGACCCTAATAGTCATATTGATATGGATGTAATTAATGAAAACGGAACGCAAGTAGTATATGACTATTTAAATAATAGTTTTCATTACGCTTTTTATACAGATGGATTCATTGTATCTGTACCCAACACTGATGATATGAAAGTATCATTAGGCTATATGAATGAAGAGTATTATGAGCTAAATCAATTTGAACTTTCACAAGGAACAGATTTAGATTTCAATTACCAACTTGACGAGGAAATTCCTGTTTTAATAGGGAAAGGATTAAGCAAAACATATCCTATTGGGTCAACAATAATAATTGAAGAATCTGCCCTTGGGCGACCAGTAACTTTAAAAGTTCAAGGAGTTTTGAAGCAAAATGCTTACCATTCAAATTATTATGCGCTCAATTCCAAGACATACTACAATTTTTTGATCCTCTTTCCTGTGAATGAGAGGTTTATCAATAATGCAAATATAGACCTTCAATTGAACGGACTTATGGATGTGATAATTCTCGAAACAACACAAAAAGAAATAGCGGATTTAAGAGAATTTATTGAAAACAATCTGGGTTTAAAATTTAACTTTTTTAGCCAAAAGGAAAATTACGAATATTTTAATGAGTATTATCTTCATTCATTAAAAATTATTGCAATAACAGCCTTTGTTTTGATTATAATTATAGCTTGTCTTTCTATATGGAACGCTTTAGTTAGCGTTCGACTAATGCTGAAAGACTTTACCATAAACTTATTGGTTGGATTGAGCTATTCAAGGCTGAGAAAAATATTTTATAGTTACTTCGGTATCCTTTCCTTTGTTAATTTAATAGTTATCTTCGCAATTACTGCTTGTGACAGATACGGATGCTGGTTAAGAAAAGATGCTACCTTTGCCACTTACGGATTATTTGGTTTGATAGGAATGGACTGGTTCGCTTTATCAGTAGTAGCTTTATTAGATATCCTTATCGAAATTGTTATTGTTGAAAGTATGTTGTGGAGAATCAAAAAAGTTCCAATTTCTTTGGGGGTGTTACAATGACGAAAATTATTGATTTGAGAATTAAAGAAAAAATCTACAAGAGCAGAAAGTCACAAATTTCAATTTTGAATGATTTTAACCTTGAAGTTAATACAGGTGAAAAAATTGCCATTGTAGGCGAATCTGGAGTAGGCAAAAGCTCTTTGCTTAATATTTTGGGGTTGCTTGACAGGAATTATGACGGTGAGTACACTCTCTTTGGTTCACCGACGGAACATTTACTTACAAGTGAATTGGCGCAATGGCGAAATCAACGGATTGGTTTTGTCCTTCAAGAGTCGGCATTAATCAATTCTTTGACGATTGAAGATAATATCAAATTGCCTATCCTTTATACTGGTTTTGAAAAAGGGAAATCAAAGCAGGACGAGGATTTCGAAATGGTCACTAATGCGATTGAGATTAAGTCTATATTGAAAAAGAAACCACTTGAATGTTCTGGTGGGGAAAAAGCCAGAGCTGTATTTGCCAGAGGAATCATCATGAAGCCACAAATTATTTTAGCTGATGAGCCTACGGCATCTCTCGATGCGGAGAACAAAGAAAGGATTGTAACATTGCTTTTTAGAATGAACAAGGAATTTAACACTACTATTATTACGGTAACTCATGATTTGGAAATAGCCAATCGTCATGATAGAGTAATTCATCTTGAAAGGAGTAAATGAAATGGGATTTTTTGGAATGATTGCATCAATGTTGTTGGGGATATTTTTTATTGCTTTTGGTATTTCTTGTAGAAAACATAAGGGTTGTTCTATAATCCTTATTGCATTGGGAATAATATTTGTTCTCTTTTCGATTTATTTAGGATTCCCTAAATAAAAAAATCAGTTTGAAATCAATGGTTACAGTTAGCGAGGGAATTGTATGCAGAAAAAAATATGGAATGGATATTTTGTTTGCGGAATTAAAACAATATAAAAATAAATCCAAATTAGATCGTATATGAAAATAGAAGATGGAAATTACATAAACTTAGGATAGCGGAAATAAGAAATAAAACCTATTGCATACATTAAGGTGAGCTGCGATGAAGTTAAAAACTTCCATGCGGTTCATCTTTTTCGTTGTTGAAATTTTCATTTTTTGACCGTAAGGGGGTTAGGGGGATTTTCCCCTTATGAGCAATTTTTACAGATTTTTCTTCGAGGAAAATCTGTAAAAAAAGTGCCTGTGGACGTCCACAGGCAGTGCTTGCTATTACGCCCTGTGTCATGACACAGGCAGTGCTTGCTGTTCCAGAAATGGAATGCAAGCGGGTTTTAGCCTGCACAGGCAGGCTGCCCAAAACCCATACGGGCGTTGCAGCCCATTCTGACAAAAAAATTTTGAAAAAGTTTTGGTAAATAGGAAGGTTTTTGACCTATTTAGAATTTACAATAAAAGCTGGGGCTGAGTGGAAGGAGGGAGCATCATGACCACTGTAGACCGCAGAATGGAGATTGTCAGTATCCTTGTGGTCAACGGTCATGTTACGTCAAGGGAGCTGGCGCAGGAATTTGGCGTTGCAAGGCGCACGATATTAAATGATGTTGCGGCTCTTACATATGGCTATCCCATATACACAAAGCCGGGGGCAGGCGGGGGAATTTTTATCATGGAGGGTTACAAGCCGTACAACAATACGCTCACTCCCTACGAACAGGAGAAGCTCAAAAAAATGTATGATGCGGCAGAGGGGGAGGATAAGGAAATCCTGAAACGTGTCCTCAAAAAATACGGGGCGTATAAGCTGGAACTGTAGATGTTTTTTTGAGGGAAACATACCATGCAGACAAGGGATTTTTTACAAGGAAATTTGACAACTGAATATCGCAGAACATACAGGACGTGAGGATATGTGTAGCCACTAAGTAAGTGCGCCATGATGCGCCTGCTCTGACTTGGAAATGAACGGAAAAGCAGAGGCGTGGAGCGATAAGAACTGACAAAATGCACAGCAGTTGTGCAGGGCGATGAAGCATATCCGTGATAATGATACTTCTGAAATTTTATAAAAATTCAGTCATGAAATGACGGTGAAATTCCGATGTGGGCAGCGTAATGACCTGCCACTTGTATGTGGGTTTATTGGATTACAGAGCAAAGGCAAAAAAGAGAGGATTTGTAATTTTTTTGGATTGTAAAAACAGCGCAAGGGCAGTTATGAACGTAACAGTTTGTAACTGCCCTTTTTTGCGTTTTAGGGAGGAAGGAAATG
>CAJTMC010000072.1 GCA_910577115.1 uncultured Lachnospiraceae bacterium | reverse complement strand
TAGCTCAGCTGGGAGAGCATCTGCCTTACAAGCAGAGGGTCACAGGTTCGAGCCCTGTAGGTCCCATTATTTATTAAATAGTATGCATATATTAGTATCATATAATATATGCCGATGTGGCTCAATTGGCAGAGCAGCTGATTTGTAATCAGCAGGTTATCGGTTCGAGTCCGATCATCGGCTTTATGGGTGGATTCCCGAGTGGCCAAAGGGGGCAGACTGTAAATCTGTTGGCACCGCCTTCGAAGGTTCGAATCCTTCTCCACCCATTTAGCTATAAAATAGCTGTTAATAATTGAATAACGCGGGGTGGAGCAGTCTGGAAGCTCGTCGGGCTCATAACCCGAAGGTCACAGGTTCAAATCCTGTCCCCGCTACTCCTTCAAAATAGAAGGTTTTATGCCCAGATAGCTCAGTCGGTAGAGCAGAGGACTGAAAATCCTCGTGTCACTGGTTCGATTCCGGTTCTGGGCATTTTTTATTTGTATTTTCTTTTTACGAAACATTTTATAATAGTTTATTCTTATATTGGAAACTAATTTCGAAAAAGAATTGATTTTTGGGAAAAAAAGGTTTAAAATGATTACAACGTGTAAATGAATTTATTTAGAAGTAAAGGAGTGTTGAATATGTCGATATGGAATTTTAATTCGTCAAGCTCATTGTTTGGTTCCAGCAATTCAAACAACCTGTATAGCTTGTTCTCCGAAAGAGCTTCGATAAAGAGCGGTACATACAAAAGACTGCTTAGATCTTATTTCGATACAGCCAGTTCAGATGGAACATCGTCAACGTCTTCTAAAAGGAGTCGCGGTTCCAATGACATTATTAATACGCTGATTAAGCAAAAGATGTATCCTACCGTTTCAGAAGATGCGGAAAAGGCGAATTCAAAGCTGACATCAGGACTTAGCAGCCTGAAGTCTTCTGTTTCTGCGCTGCAGAACGATAGTACATATCAGGATACGGAAAATGGCAGTACGGCAGCAGATAAGGTTGTTTCTGCAATGAAGGATTACGTAGCCAATTACAATGATGTTGTGACGGCGTCCAAAACTTCTACGCTTTCCAATAAGACGGCGTATGTTGCAAATATGATGAGTTATACCTCTAAGTTCGCAGATCAGCTTTCGGAAATCGGTGTTACACGCAAGAGCGATGGAACGCTTCAGCTTGATGAAACGAAGTTAAAGAATGCTGACCTTTCAAAGGTGCAGAAATTGTTTTCATCAGAGAATGTTCAGAGCTATGGTTCTCTGATTGCTTCTCGTACAAAGTTTGCAGGTTCCAGCACCAGTTCTAGTACTTCTGCAAGTAATAACACAAGTACAGGAACAACGAGTACGAAAGGCGCAAGCGCTGCGGCGCTTAAGAAAGATGGCGAGGCCCTTGCATCTGCTGAATTATTTGCCAAAGTAAAAGATAAGGATGGCAATGAGACAGATGCATATGATATTGATAAAATTTTTTCAACTGCAAAGAGCTTTGTGAACAATTATAACAGTATGTTTGATGCTGCGGAATCCAGCTCAAATTCCGGTGTTTTAGCAAATTTGTCTTACATTAGGGAAAGAACGAAAAGCAATATGAATACTTTGGAGGAGTTTGGGTTCAGCGTAGACAAAGACGGCAGAATGAAGCTTGATGAAGATAAGTTTAAGAATTCGGATATGTCCAAGGTGCAGGATTTCTTCAAAAATTATGGTGCTTATGTTGCAAGTACGGCATCTCGTGTAAGCTATTATATGAACACAAATGCAAATGCATCAAACGGATATACGTCGAGTGCATCTTATAATTTACCGTCAGCTTCCAATTATGATACATCTATGTAGAATAAAGATGATATTTATGATTGAGCAGGGAAAGCTTTCCCTGCTCTTTTTGTTGTGTTCCATGAATGTGCTTTTAGGGATAAAAAACTATAAAACATGGTAAATATCGTGTTTTTTGCTTTAATCGGAATGGTAGTAGAGAATATATTTTTATCAAAAAACTATAAAAGGTGGTAAATATCGTGTTTTTTACCTCAATATGTGATAGAATATATACTGATATCGTAAGTATGAAATATTATTGTTCATACGGGTATTTAGCAAAAGACCATTTGCGTAATCTTTTTTGTTTTGTGATTATTATATGGATTTTGCTTGTTACCGAAATACATTGAACAGTAACAACGAATTATTTTAGGATTGAAATAGGGGGATTTCAGAAACAATGTATGAAGACGTATTAAAAAAGTATGCGGAGGATATTTTAAATTCTGAGACTTTTAAAAGTACAAAGGGGTATATACAACATGGGAATATGTCTGTGCAGGAGCATTGCATCAATGTGGCAAAGACAAGTTTGGCAATACGGGATAAATTTGGAATAAAATGTAATATCAGGGATTTGGTGAGAGGTGCGTTGCTCCACGACTATTTTTTATACGACTGGCATAAGACGGATACAATTGAAACACACAATTTGCATGGATTTTTTCACCCGGGAACAGCGTTAAAAAATGCGAAGAAAGAGTACCGATTGACAAAAAGACAGGCCGATATAATTAAAAAGCATATGTGGCCGCTTACGGTGGTGCCGCCTATGTGCAGGGAGGCCTGGATTGTAACGACAGCTGATAAATATTGCTCTTTAATGGAAACCCTGTATATTCATGAGGGAAGAGCACGAAATAAGGGAAAAAAGAAGCGAAGTGTAAAGACAGCATAGCAATGAAGCAGAAAAGAATATCTCCCTTTTCGGAATTATGTACTAAATGAAAATGGGACAATAAATATGCATTGCGAGTGGATGGCAAATATTTTATAATCAAATATAAATCGGGATTCGGAGGACAGTAGGAACACTTTTCCGAAAGGGAATAAAAATATTGACAGAGAAGAAGTGAAGTGTAAAGGCAGCATAGTAATGAAACAGGAAAGGAATTATTTATAGATGAGAAAGACGAAAATTATTTGTACAATCGGACCGGCATCGGAAAATGAGGATAAGCTTCGCGAGCTGATGCTTGCGGGAATGAATGTGGCAAGGTTTAATTTTTCACATGGGGACCATGCAGAGCATCAGAAAAAGCTGGAACGCGTAAAGAATGTGGCAAAGGAGTTAAATATACCGCTTGCGACGATGCAGGATACGAAAGGGCCGGAAATAAGACTTAGGGATTTTGAAGGCGGAAAAGTATTTCTTGAGGCGGGGAGCACCTTCCGGCTAACGACAGATGAAGTAATGGGAACTGCAGAAAGGGCAGCGATTACTTACAAGAATCTAAAAAATGACATTCGTGTCGGAAATGTGATATTGATTGACGACGGACTGATTGAGATGAAAGTGATAGCTATTGAGAGTACCGATATTGTGTGTGAGGTAATCAATGGTGGTTTTGTGTCGAATCACAAAGGAATTAATGTACCGGGGGCAATTTTGTCAATGCCTTTTATAAGCGAGGTTGACCGCGAGGACATTTTGTTTGGTATCAGAATGGGTTATGATTATATTGCGGCGTCGTTTGTCAGATGTGCAGATGATGTTTTGGCTGTCAGAAAGATTTTGAAAGACAATGGCAGCAAAATGAAGATTATTTCAAAGATTGAGAGCATGCAGGGTATCGATAATCTGGACGAAATCCTGGAAGCTTCGGACGGTATTATGGTGGCGCGCGGTGATATGGGAGTAGAGGTTCCTTTGGAGGAAGTGCCTGTGCTGCAGAAAAAAATGATTAAAAAGGCGCTCAAACTCGGAAAGATTGTGATTACTGCCACGCAGATGCTGGAATCCATGATTAAGAATCCAAGACCTACGAGGGCGGAGGCTACGGATGTGGCGAATGCAATTTATGACGGAACTTCTGCAATTATGCTTAGCGGCGAGAGTGCGGCAGGAGCATATCCGGTTGAGGCTGTACGCACGATGGATCGGATAGCGCTGCGTACGGAAGAGGATATTTGTTATAAAGAAAGGCTTCGGAAGAGGAGCTATAATTGGGAGAACAATGACGGCGTAACGACGGCAATTTGCCATGCGTGCTGTACAACTGCGGTGGACTTGGACGCGGCAGCAATTATTACGGTTACGATGTCGGGATTTACGGCGGGCATGATTTCCAGATACCAGCCGGGCTGCAAGGTGATTGGATGTGCGGTTGATGAGACGGTTTACAGGCAGCTTTCAATGTACTTTGGCGTGAGTCCGCTGCTGATTGAGAAAAAGGACAGTGCAGATGCACTTTTTGAAGCGGCAATTAATGCGAGCATTGATGCCGGTCTTATCAATCGGGGAGATACGGTGGTGCTGACGGCGGGTGTGCCGCTCGGCGTTGCGGGCAATACAAATATGATACGCGTAATTGAAGGAAATACGGGTGTTTAATGTCGCGAAGCGGGAAAATTTCTTATGCGTTCATGTGCTTCATTTATCGTAAACGGTCAGTACTTTTGCCGTTTACGATAAGAAGCAGCAGGGGCAATAAGATCGTTTTATTGTCAATATGAGGAAATGACTGAGGAGAAAAATGGGTAGGATTTTTTGTATTATCGGAAAAAGCTCATCGGGAAAAGATACGATTTACAAAAAACTTTTAAAATGTCCCGGGCTTGGCTTGAAAGAGATTGTGCCATATACGACACGCCCGATTCGCGCCGGTGAGCAGGAGGGCGTGGAGTATCACTTTGTCACAGTAGAGGTTATGGAGCAAATGCGTGCTGAAAATCGGATTATAGAAAGCCGTTTTTATGATACGGTTTATGGAAGGTGGTACTATTTCACAGCGAAAGACAGTCAGCTCACATTGGAGAAACATGATTATTTGGTGATTGGCACGCTTGCGTCTTATATCAAAACGCGGGATTATTTCGGGGCAGATAAGGTTGTGGCGATTTATATTGATTTAGAAGATGGTGAGCGTTTGAGTCGGGCGCTTCGGCGTGAAAAAAAGCAGATCCAGCCAAGATTTGAGGAGATGTGCAGGCGTTTTATTGCGGATACGAAGGACTTTTCGGAAGAAAATTTGACGAAGGCGGGTGTTGTGAAATTTTTTGATAATCATTGTCTGAAGCAATGCCTTGAGGAAATTACGGATTATATAATATCATATAAGGAAAGTACATTTTAGAATGGGAAATACAAACGTATATTCGAATGCGGACTTTGACTTTAAAAGAGTTGCGCAGGGATATAAAGAACGTCCTTTTTTGCATAAACAGGTGATAGAACGGTTCCAAAGGGACGTTACGAAGGAATTGTTTTTGAATGGATTGGACGTCGGATGCGGTGCAGGTTTGTCTTCTATGGCTTTGAAGCAGATTTGCGGGCATGTTACGGGGACAGATATTTCACCGGAAATGATTGCGGTTGCAAGAGAGGTTTGCAAAGACTCGCAGGGGTATGACTTTTTTGTAAGCAGCGCGGAGAAAATTCCGCCTGCGGAAGAGAAGTATGACATTGTAACTGCTGCGGGCGTGATTCAGTGGATTAACAGAGAAAGCTTTTTAAAAAATTTAAGAAACATTATAAAAGAGCAAGGATATGTTTTAATCTATGATTTCAGTGTTTCGGATAAAATGAGGGACAGCAAAACATATTCGGACTGGTGGCATAATGCTTATTTGAAGGAATTTCCGAAACCGTTTCGGAATGAATCTGTTTGGTCGGCAGATGATGTGAATTGCTGTCAATTTTCGATGCTTGATCAGGTGCAGTATGAAATGGAATATCAATTTGATAGGGAGTCGTTTATCAAATTTATGATGATTCAGTCAAATGTGAATGCAAAGATTGAGGGAGAGGGAAGGAGCATTGAAGATGTGCGAAAGTGGTTTGAACAGTCCCTTGCAGCAATTTTTGACACAGAACGAAAGACTGTAATTTTTACAGGCTACAGTTGGTATATGAAGGCGCTTTACATAGATGGCAATTAATGATTGGCATCTGCGCCGCGCACAGCCCGCTATGCGGCATCCATATCTTGTGCGCGTGCGCATCTCCCGGAAGGGCTATATATCCGGCAATTTTTAAATGCCGGATATATAGAAAGATTGTGCGCAAGTTATAGGGGGTACATAAATGGATTTTAAGGTGAATGAAATACAACAGCCGGTGCAGATGCAGCAGACGCAGACGGCGCAGCAGGCGGACGATACGTTCCGGTTTATGTTGGCGAGCAATATTGAGGAGTCAGGATTGGCGGAGCGGCTCAATCTTATGATGCAGGAAATCACGATGCAGGGTGATAAGATTGTGAAGCGTATGGACGTGACGGATATGAAGAAATACCGCGCGTTGATTAAGGAGTTTATGAATGAGATTGTGAATCGCTCGCATAAATTTTCGCGTGAGAATTTTTTGGACAGGCGCGGGCGTCACAGGGTTTATGGAATTATCCGGCTGGTGGATGAAAAGCTGGACGAGCTTGCGCAGGAGCTTGTGAAGGAAGAGTGTGATAAGATTGCCATATTGGCGAAGGTGGATGAGATACGGGGACTTTTGTTGGATATTTTTGCTTAGTCAAATTGAAAAATCATTGATTTTTAATTACAAATTTGTGCAAAGGCATAAATTCGCAGGGCAGTTATATGGAGGTTGCCGAATGGCGGAAATGAGCTGGAATGATGTGGTAGGGCAGAAGCAGTTGACGGATAATCTGCGTAATGCTTTGAAGTATCATAAGATTTCACATGCGTATTTGATACAGGGTGAAAAGCTTTCGGGGAAGATGATGATTGCGGATATTTTTGCGCGGGCTTTGCAGTGTGAGACAGAGCAGGAGGACAAACCCTGCAATCAGTGTCGGGCGTGTAAGCAGGCAATGAACAGGAATCATCCGGATATTATGTATGTGGCACATGAGAAACCGAATGTGATTTCGGTGGACAATATCAGACAGCAGATTAACGGGGATATTGCGATTAAACCGTATAGCGGCGCGCGCAAGATTTACATTATGGATGAGGCTGAAAAAATGAATGTGCAGGCGCAGAATGCACTCCTGAAGACGTTGGAGGAGCCGCCGGAATATGCGGTGATTTTGCTTTTAGCGACGAGGGTTGGGGCGATGCTTCAGACAATTCTCAGCCGGTGCGTGGTGTTGAACACAAGGCCTGTGCATGAGGATATGATTCAGGATTATCTGATGCGGAAGGCGCAAGTTCCGGATTACAGAGCGGCAATTTGCGCATCTTTTGCGCGCGGGAATGTGGGACGTGCGGTGGAGCTTGCGTCGAATGAACAGTTTGACCATATGAAATCTGCCGTAATCGGTACGATGAAAACGATTTCCGGTATGGAAACGAACAAAATGGCGGCAGAAATTAAGAAAATGGTTGAGGAAAAATTTGACGTGGCCGATTATCTTGATTTGTGTTTTATTTGGTATCGAGATGTGTTATTATATAAGGCATGTGGCGTGTACGGAGATCAAAAGCATATTATTTTTAAGGAGGATATGACAGAGATTGCCGATGCTGCAAGGCGGTATAGCTATGAGGGGATTGAACGGATTATCCATTCTATAGAGAAGGCAAGGAGCAGATTAAAGGCAAATGTAAATTTGGAGCTTACATTAGAACTGATGTTCTTAGATATGAAGACCGGATAAAGAAAGTAGTTTTTATAAGTGAGGTAGATAGATTGAAAAATCAAAGATTTTTCAATTGCAAATTTGTGCACAGGCACAAATTTGCAAGCTGAGAAAGGAGTATGGTTTTTAAAATGGTAAAAGTAATTGGTGTAAGGTTTCGGACGGCAGGGAAAATTTATTTTTTTGACCCTGTTGACTTTGATGTAAAGCGCAATGACCATGTGATTGTGGAGACAGCGCGGGGGATTGAGTATGGCACGGTGGTCGGAAATCCGAAGGAGGTTGAGGACGATCAGGTCGTGCAGCCGTTAAAGCCTGTGCTGCGTGTGGCAAATAAGCGGGATATGGAGCAGGAAGCGGCGAACAAGCAGAAGGAGAAGGAAGCCTTTAAGATTTGCCTTGAAAAAATTAAAAAGCATAATTTGGACATGAAGTTGATTGATGCGGAGTATACGTTTGATAACAACAAGGTCTTATTTTATTTTACGGCGGATGGCAGAATTGATTTCAGGGAGCTTGTGAAAGACTTGGCATCTGTGTTTAAGACAAGGATTGAGCTGCGTCAGATTGGCGTGCGTGATGAAACGAAAATACTTGGCGGTATCGGGATTTGCGGCAGGCCGCTTTGCTGTCATACGCATTTATCGGAGTTTATACCGGTATCGATTAAGATGGCGAAGGAGCAGAATTTATCGCTTAATCCGACAAAGATTTCGGGTGTGTGCGGCAGGCTGATGTGTTGTTTGAAGCATGAGGAGGATACGTATGAGTATCTTAACAAAAAGCTTCCGAATGTAGGTGACTATGTGACGGCGGACGACGGGCTTAAGGGCGAGGTGCATAGTGTAAATGTGCTGCGTCAGCTTGTAAAGGTGGTTGTTGAGGTTGATGACGAGAAGGAAATCCGCGAGTATAAGGTAGAGCAGCTTCGATTTAAGAAACGTCATAGAAAGGATAAGAATGACGGTATGAGCGACGAGGAGTTAAAGGAGCTGAAGGAATTGGAAAAGCTTGAGAAGAAGGAGAAGCAGGAGGGAAAGTCGAAGCTGGACGACAATTGATGAAACCGGAGTTAAGAGAAAACGAGAGAATTGATGACTTGCAGCGCAACGGATACCGGATTATTCAGAATCCGGAAAAATTTTGCTTTGGAATGGACGCGGTATTGCTTAGTGGCTTTGCTCGGGTAAAAAGAGGGGCGCAGGTGCTTGATTTGGGTACCGGTACGGGAATTATTCCCATTTTACTTGAGGCAAAGACGGAGGCGGCGCATTTGACGGCGCTTGAGATACAGGAGGAGAGTGCGGACATGGCAAGGCGCAGTGTGCAGCTCAACGGACTTGAGGGTAAGATTGATGTTGTCACAGGTGATATTAAGGAGGCGGATCAACTTTTTAAAGCCGCGAGCTTTGATGTCGTTACGTGTAATCCGCCATATATGATAGGACAGCATGGGCTGAGAAATCCGGAGGAGCCAAAGGCGATTGCACGACATGAGATTTTGTGCACGCTTGAAGATGTGGTGCGCAATGCTGCAAAATTGTTAAAGACGGGCGGAAGTTTTTTTATGGTACATCGACCGTTTCGGTTAGCGGAGATTATTACGGTTATGACGCAGTATAAGCTGGAGCCAAAGCGCATGCAGCTTGTGTATCCTTATGTGGACAAGGAGCCGAATATGGTGCTGATTGAGGGGTGCCGCGGAGGGCGGCCCCGAATGACGGTGGAAAAACCGCTGATTGTTTTTAAAGCGCCGAATGTTTATATGGACGAAATTTGCAATTTGTATGGATTCTGATACCGATACGGAGTATCGGCGGGAGGCAGGTTATGGCGGGAAAATTGTTTTTGTGCGCAACGCCTATCGGTAATTTGGGCGATATGACGCCGCGTGTGGTGGAGACACTGCAGGCGGTGGATTTGATTGCGGCGGAGGATACACGAAACAGTATAAAACTTTTGAATCATTTTGGGATACATACGTCTATGACGAGTTATCATGAATATAATAAAGTAGAGAAGGCAAAATATTTGATTGAGCAGATGCATGAGGGGAGAGATATCGCGCTGATTACAGATGCCGGTACGCCAGCGATTTCCGACCCTGGTGAGGTTTTGGTGCAGATGTGCCATGAGGAAGGGATTACGGCGACTTCGCTTCCGGGCGCTGCAGCCTGCATTACGGCGCTGACGCTTTCGGGACTTCCCACGAGACGGTTTTGCTTTGAAGGATTTTTGCCTGCGGACAAGAAGGAAAAGCGGGATATTCTTGAGGACTTGAAAAAGGAGTCAAGGACGATTATTTTATATGAGGCGCCGCACCACTTAAAACGGACGCTTGGGGAGCTTTATGAGGCTTTGGGAAATCGGAAGATGACGCTTTGCCGCGAGCTTACGAAACGGTTTGAGGAGGTTCTGCCGACAACGCTTTATGACGCTTGTGTCATTTTTGAGGACAGGGAGCCGAAAGGTGAATATGTGCTTGTGATTGAGGGGAAGAGCTTTGAGACGTTTAAGCAGGAGCGGAAGCAGGAGTGGCAGGCTGTTTCGATTGAGGAACATATGGAAATTTACGAGTCGCAGGGGGTTGGACATAAAGATGCGATGAAGCGGGTCGCAAAGGACAGAGGGATTTCCAAGAGTGAGGTTTACAAAAGTTTAATTAAAAATGAAAATTTATAAGGAAATAAGTTGACAAATGTAATCAGTGATAATATACTTCTCATTGTCGATATCATAATAGAATGCTCAGCAGCTGTGAAAATAATAACGGCTGTTATATAATCATTATAGATAATATCAAATGGAGGGTTAGATTAAAGATATGGAAAGAGTGTTTGAAATTATTGAGGAACAGTTACATTTATCCGGTATGGAGCTTAGTGAGGATTTGTCGCTTAAGGACGACTTGGGGGCGGATTCGATTGATTTGGTGGAGCTTGTGATGGCGCTTGAAGATGAATACGGTATTGAGGTGCAGTATGAAGAGCTCGAGAAGCGTGTTAAGACGATTGGAGATATTATTGAATATCTGAGTGAGCAGGGTGCGGATATTTAATATTTTGAAAAAGTTTGTTGGCTATGTTGAGGCGTGTGTGTTGACACACGCTGTTTTTTATTTTATAGGATTAGGGTCAACGGATGTACACCGGAGGAATGTACCTATGACTCCGGAAATGATCGTTGCCTGTTTCAAAACAAAGGAATGCGGTTCATGCCCGTATCAAGACCGGTGTCAGCCACGTTTCCTAAAAACAAGAGTCCGTAAGGAAGTTTCATGGAAAGCAGAAAAAAGAGCAAACAGCTGCAATATATGAAAACGGAGGAATTCGGTCAGTACGCTTGTTTTCGAAACGGAGTGGAAGCGATACCATCCCTTCTACAAAGAAGAGATAACGTAGATAAGATTCCAACACATGGCAGGAACCGAACCAGACTTCATTTTGTATTTAAAATAGCAGCCTTAGATTTTCAAAAGTTATTGGATTATATCAATAGCTTAGATAATTGTGCTCCGAAAACTAAAACAGCATAAAACAACAAAGAAAGCCATTCGTATAGTTGCTATCAAACAGCTCTAAAGCAAAGCCATAGCTCAATTCGCGTTAAATTTTCAAGGTACAAACAAAATCAGATATTAATCAATGTGTCTTTTGACACCCTAATCTTTATAGGAAATTGCGACAGTTTAAAACATTTCAGAAAGAATTTGCAGATGCAAATTCTTTGAACGCAAGTTCAGTGGATTACGTTTTTTATGTTCTTTTTTGGGGTTTTTGACATAAATTTTAATAATGGGCATGAGAAGAGGTATTGTGACAGAATGAATTATTTGTGGGGCGGGATGCTGATTATTGGAATTGTGTACGGGGTGATTACGGGAAATACGCAGGGGGTGACGGATGCTGTGTTGGAATCGGCGAAGGAGGCTGTGACACTTGGGATTTCGATGCTGGGAATTGTTGCCTTTTGGACAGGGATAATGGAGGTTGCAGGAGAGGCGGGAGTGATAGCAGGTTTAACAAAGGCAATTGGACCGTTTATGCGGTTTATGTTCCCAAAGATTCCAAAGGGGCATAGGGCATTTGATTCACTTTCGGCGAATTTTGTGGCAAATATTTTGGGACTCGGATGGGCGGCTACGCCGGCGGGGCTTTGAGTTATAATAATGACAGGTTGAAGAAATCATTGAAAAATCAAGGGTTTCCACCGAATTTAGTCCTAATGAAAAAATGTAGTTTTGCATCAAAGCATTTCTGATTTTTCATTTGGACGGCGCCGATTCAAAAGAAAATAGGAAGAAATGTCAGTAATGTAACTCAAAGTGC
>CAJTMC010000071.1 GCA_910577115.1 uncultured Lachnospiraceae bacterium | reverse complement strand
CTTTAGGCGGAAGAGTAACAAGATAATGGTTTACCGGACCGCCTTTAGGCGGAAAAGTAACATCGGCCCAGTAGGGCCAACAGCAAACCACCAGCAGGGCTGGTGGTTCGTGACTTAGGATAAAAAGGAAACCGGACGGTTTTGACAGCCGTCTGGAAAGATAAAAAAATCAGGGGAGTGATGATGTTGAAAAATAAATGGCTCCAAGACTTACAGGAAAAGACTTCCGGTATGAGCAGGAAAGAAAAGATAGACCATATATGGACTTATTATTGGTATCATATTTTGGGCGTGCTTGTCATGATTGCGCTGATTTTTTTATTTGTACAACACTATGCATTCGGAAACAAAAAACCGGCATTTACCTGTGTCTTTGTCAATCAGGAAACCGAAACACAGCAGATTGACAAAATGGCAGAAGCGTTTGCGCAGGAGCTTGGACTACCCGCCGGGCAGGTGATTCTTTCGGCGGATTACATGTTTTCATACGCAGATGTGCACTTAGAAGGCGTCAATGAAAGCACGTATGAAAAATTCTTTTTCCAGTGGAGAAACAAGGAAATTGATGCGGTAGTCCTTTCGGAAAGCTTTTACCATCATATAAAGGAAATGGGTGGCGCGTTTCAAAAGTGGAAGAAACGATGACAGAAGACTTTACGCCTTACATGGACGGACAAAACTGTACGGCTGTCGTACTTGGTAATGACAGCAGCGCGGAAAAAATACTTTTAGCATTCCCCGAAACAGGAACGCACGCGGAGGAATGCAGAAAATTTTTAGCGTTTTTCAGGCTATATCACAAAGAAGCGAGTGAACGATTTTGAAAGGAGCATTGTCATAAAGATGAGAATACTGCCCAATGATGAAAATTTTACCTATTGCGGAAGAATCGACTGGAACAATCCCGAAGCGCTGGTTTTTGTTTATCCATGTTCCTTGGTTCAGATGCGGTTTACCGGAACTACGCTGAAAATTTATGTGCGCAATCACAACGCATACTGGAAGAATTATTTAGGATATATTCTTGACGGAAAGCAAGGCGTTTTGCAGCTCCCGCAGGAGGGCGACGCAGTGTTTGAAATCAAGGCGGAGGCACAGCAGGGCAGGGAACATGAATTTTTATTGTTTAAGCGGCAGGACGCATGTCACGAATTTGCCTTTTTGGGAGCTGCAACCGAAGATTGTGAAAAAATTATCAAATATCCGCTTAGTACCAAAAGACGCATACTGGTGTTTGGCGATTCCGTATCTGCCGGAGAAGTTTCGGAAGCAGTTGATTATGCCGGAAAAGAAGATCCGCCACACAACGGAGAGTATTCCAATAGTTGGTATTCCTATGCATGGATTACAGCAAGAAAACTAAATGCACAGCTTCATGATATTGCACAGGGCGGGATTGCACTTATGGACAAAACAGGCTGGTTTTGCGAACCGAAAGCAGTCGGAATGGAAACCGTATGGAACAAAGTACACTACAATCCCATGCTGGGAGCGGTTACGCGGTGGGCTTCTTCACAGTACACACCGCAGGTCGTGATTGTGGCAATCGGACAAAATGACAGCCACCCGCAGGATTATATGGCGCAGGACTACGACGGGGAACAGGCGTCAGTGTGGAGAAACCACTATAAAGGCTTTCTAAAAAAGCTGAGAATGACATATCCAAATGCAGCGATTATTTGTTGTACCACGCTGCTGATACACGATGCGGCGTGGGACAGGGCAATCGGGCAGGCGGTGCAGGAGATGAACGATGAAAAAATAACACAATATCTGTTCAACCGAAACGCAGTCGCAACCCCCGGACACCTTAGAATACCGGAGGCACAGGAGATGGCAGACGAGCTTGCGTCATATATAGAAACATTGGATATTCCGAATTGGGAATAGAAGGGCGGAACGAATCATGGGAACAATCAATCTTACAAGATTAAAGGACTGTATGCTGCGTGCCGAAAACGGCGGGGAACTCACAATCGGATTTTTGGGCGGATCTATCACGCAGGGAAGTCTTGCCACCAAACCGGAAAATTGCTATGCTTACAGAGTATACTCATGGTGGAAACAGGCATTTCCCCAAGCGGCATTTCATTATGTAAATGGCGGAATCGGCGGAACAACCTCGCATTTCGGTGTATCCCGCGCAGAAACAGATGTTCTAATGTATCAAATGTATCCGCATGGGAGCGGACGGGAAGCCGCAGGACGTCAAACGCTTCGAAGGATTTCCCAAGACGGCGATTGACTGGCCTGTGACTCCAAAGGCGCTTTATTGGGGACCGAAGTTTTTATATGAGCGATACAAAAAGCCGATTTATGTCACAGAAAACGGACTTTCCTGTCATGATGTAGTATCGCTTGACGGCAAGGTGCATGATCCGAACCGAATTGATTTTCTTGCAAGATATCTGCGGGAGCTAAGCCGCGCAGCCGATGAAATTGACTTGAGAGGATACTTTCAATGGTCGCTGACAGACAATTTTGAATGGTCAAAAGGATATTCAGAACGTTTCGGATTAATTTATGTGGATTACAGGACGCAGGAGCGGATTATGAAGGACTCTGCATATTGGTACCGCGATGTGATTCAAAGCAACGGGGAAAAATTAATAAATTAACAATTGGACGCACAGATTTTGAAAGGAGTATGTTTAGAGGCATGAGCATTTTAAAATTAAAACCAAGCTGCAAGGATTACCTTTGGGGCGGAAACCGTTTAAAGGAAGAATACGGAAAAGAATATGACGGCACTGTGCTCGCCGAAACGTGGGAGCTGTCCTGCCATCCGGATGGCCCGTCGTACATTGTAAACGGCAGCTATGCCGGAAAAACGCTTCAGCAGTACATTGACGGGGAAGGAAAGGAAGTCTTGGGAACGCACTGCCGGCGGTTTCGCGATTTTCCGATATTGACCAAATTTATCGACGCAAAAGATAATCTGTCGATACAAGTACACCCCGATAACCGATATGCCTTAGAGAACGAAGGGCAATACGGAAAAACGGAAATGTGGTATGTAATGGACGCCGGAAAAGACGCCTTTTTATACTATGGTTTTCAAAAAGAAATCAGCAAAGAGGAATTTGAAAAGCGGATTGAACAAGATACTTTGCTGGAAGTGCTCAATGCTGTTCCTGTGCAAAAAGGCGACGTGCTCTTTATCGAATCGGGAACAATCCACGCGATCGGCAAAAATATTTTAATCGCCGAAATCCAGCAAAATTCCAATGTAACCTACCGCGTATACGATTACGGGCGCGTCGGAAAAGACGGAAAAAAGCGGGATTTACATATCGAAAAGGCGCTTGCCGTCACAAACCGCGTTCCGATTGTGAAGGATAAAAGCAGCTATCCCCATGTGGCAGACTGCGATTATTTTACGGTGGATAAGCTCAATCTTGACGGAAAAGTCATGAAAAAAATGGAAGGAAATGTTTCGGAGGAATCCTTTGCCAGCATTTTAATCTTAGACGGAAAAGGCACCATTTCGGATGATAAAGAACACCTTACTTTCCAAAAGGGAGACAGCTTCTTTCTGACCGCAGGAGGCGGAAACTACACAATCGAAGGCTCCTGCGATGCGCTGATTACAACCATCCGCGAGAAAGCGGCGCCAGTTCGTATCGGAATTGACATCGGCGGTACGGATACCAAAATCGGTTTGGTAGATATTCATCAGAAAATTATCGTCAGTGAAACAATCAAAACAGACGCATCGCGCGCCCCGGAAGAAGTCATTCGGGGAATCGCAGAAAAAGCGCTGGAGCTGTTGAAGAAACAGGGAATTGCGATGGATCAGTGCGTCGGAATCGGTATCGGCGTTCCGGGAACGATTGACAGTAAAAAAGGAATTGTCCGCTATTCCAATAATATTAAGTGGGAAAATATTGAGATTGTGAAAGAAATGTCAGCATTTTTCCCGATTCCGATTCGGATTGCAAACGATGCGGACTGCGCCGCTTTAGGCGAGGCTGTCGCAGGCGCGGGAAAGGAATATCAGGACGTCATTATGCTGACGCTTGGAACCGGTGTCGGCGGCGGAATCATTCTTGACGGAAATATTTTTACCGGAAAAGCAATCGGCGGAAGCGAGCTGGGGCATATCGTAATCGTAGAAGACGGCGAGTTGTGCACTTGCGGAAGAAAAGGCTGTTTGGAGGCGTATGCTTCGGCAACTGCCTTAATCCGAGATGCCAAGCGCGCCGCAGGAAAACAATTGACGCCGCAGGAAATCTTTGACGGCGCACAAACGGGTGATTGTGTGCTGAAAGAAGTCGTGGATTTGTATATCCGCAGACTGGGAGTCGGAATTGTCAATATCGTAAACATTTTCCGGCCGCAGCTTGTGCTGCTGGGCGGCGGACTTTCCGGACAGGGAGAAGCGCTTACCGCACCGCTTTACAATATGATGAAGGAAGGCTGCTTTGGCGGTGAAAAGGGAGAACTGCCGGAAATTGGAATCGCAGCGCTTGGAAACAGGGCGGGAATGATTGGCGCGGCAAGCTTGATTTAATTTTATGTTTTTTATGTTTGTTAAAAAATGAAGTGTATAGACAGGTATCCGCCTCTTCTTTATATTCTGAATGATCCAATGCTGAAAAATTAAGAAAGCATTGGATCATTTTGCTGTTCTGACAAAGCTTGGTATTTTCTGATAAGCCTGTATGGGTGCCTGCCATAGCGTTATCCTCAGTCGGCATTACTGTGCAGCGCTTAAAAGGAAAAGTGTATAAAAATGACAGGGAACTTGATCTGACAGGCTAAAACAGGGAAAAACTCTGTGATCCCCGTATGACATACCTATAACTTTCTTTGATTTCTGCTCAATTTCTTTCGCCGGATGCTCACTTGTTATATTTTCATAGAAAAAACAAAAGTAGTATGCTATACTATGAAATAACTGCTATCAAACAAAATGGACAACATCGCAGTACGGAGGTTCAAAATGTCATACACCGCATTATACAGAAAATTCCGCCCCGATATCTTCGAAGACGTAAAAGGGCAAGACCACATCGTGACCACCCTGCGCAATCAAATCAAAGCAGACAGAATCGGCCACGCCTATCTTTTCACGGGAACAAGAGGCACCGGCAAAACCACCATCGCAAAGCTTTTTGCAAAGTCCGTAAACTGCGAAAATCCCGTTGACGGCAGCCCATGCGGAGCCTGCAGAAGCTGTCAAACCATCGCGTCAGGGGCCAGTGTCAATGTCATCGAAATCGACGCTGCCTCAAACAACGGTGTCGATAACATTCGTGAAATTATTGACGAAGTATCCTACTCACCTGTAGAAGGAAAATACAAGGTATACATCATAGACGAGGTACACATGCTCTCAATCGGCGCCTTCAACGCCCTTCTAAAAACCTTAGAAGAGCCGCCCTCCTATGTGATTTTTATTCTGGCAACCACCGAAGTACACAAAATACCGGTGACAATCCTCTCGCGCTGCCAACGCTATGACTTTAAGCGCATCACCATAGAAACCATAGCAGGCAGACTTCGCGAACTCATGGAAAAGGAACAGGTCAAAGTAGAAGAAAGAGCGCTCCGATACATCGCAAAAACCGCCGACGGTTCCATGCGCGACGCGCTCAGCCTGCTTGACCAATGCATTGCATTTCACTTTGGGGAAGCGCTAACCTACGATAAGGTACTCGACGTGCTGGGTGCAGTGGACACAGCGGTATTTGCAGAGCTAATGGATTTCATTCGCGCACATGATGTCACAGGCTGCATCTCCCTTTTGGAAGGCGTTGTCATGCAGGGACGTGAGCTTACCCAGTTTGTCACTGATATCACATGGTATTTGCGCAATCTGCTGCTCGTAAAAACATCAGAAAACGATATTGAGGATGTTATAGACATGTCAGGCGATAACCTTGCGCGTCTGCGTGAGGAGGCCGGCGAAATGGACGCAGAGGAGATTATGCGCCAAATCCGTATTTTTTCCGAGCTTTCCGGACAAATCAAATACGCTACACAAAAGCGCATCTTAATTGAAATGACATTCATTAAACTGTGCAGGCCTGCAATGGAAACAACAAACGATGCTGTCGTGGCGCGCGTGAGAGATTTAGAAGAAAAAATAGAAAAGGGGATTGTGCAGACAGCCCCACTTGCGATACAATCAACACAGGAAGCTATGCAAAATCAAACGGTTGCCGCAAAAAAGCCCGAGCTGCCAAAGGCAATCCCCGAGGACGTGGACAGAATTGTAAAAAACTGGCATGCAATTGTGTCAGAGGCACAGCAGCCGTTAAAAACACACCTCAAAAAAGCCCGCCTGAGTTTAGGAGGCGACAACCGCCTGATGATTGTAATTGGTGATGGTGTTGCATATGATTATCTGAGCAATGCGGAAAACCATAAACACTTGGAGGATATGATTTCAAACGTCCTTCAAAAAGAAGTAACGGTTCAGGTGCAAAGTATAGAGCAGGGAAGCCGTTTTGAAGAAAGCTATGTTGACCTTGAACAGATTATTCACAGGGAAATCAACATGGATATAGAAATTGAAGAAGAAGCGTGAAAGGAGAATTGTTAAAAATATGGCAAAAAGAGGAGGATTTCCGGGAGGAATGGGAATGCCCGGAAACATGAGCAATTTAATGAAACAGGCGCAGCGCATGCAGCGTCAGATGGAGGAAGGACAAAAAGAGCTTGAGACAAAAGAATTTACCGCGAAATCAGGCGGAGGCGCCGTAGAGGTTACCGTTTCCGGCAAAAAAGAAGTTCTGAAAGTAACGCTCTCCGAAGAAGCAGTCGATCCGGATGATATCGAAACCCTGCAGGATATGATTGTAGCAGCCACAAACGAAGCGCTTCGTCAGGCGGACGAGGCAAATAATGAGCTAATGGGCAAGATGGCAGGCGGACTTGGAGGACTGCCATTCTAATGGAACTATACAGCAAATACATCAATAAACTGATTGAGCAGTTTTCCAAGCTTCCCGGCGTAGGAAGCAAATCTGCCCAACGGCTTGCGCTGCATATTATCAATATGCCGACAGAGCACGTAGAGCGATTTGCACAGGTAATGATTGATGCAAAAAAAAATATTCATTACTGCAACACCTGCTACACGCTCACCGATGCACAAACCTGTCCAATCTGCGCCAATCAGGGACGCGACCACGGTACAATTATGGTTGTCGAAAATATACGTGATTTGGCTGCATATGAAAAAACCGGAAAATATGATGGCGTTTATCATGTATTGCATGGCGCAATTTCCCCGATGCTGGGAGTCGGCCCCAATGACATTAAACTCAAAGAACTCATAAAACGTTTGGAAGGCGAGGTAAAAGAAGTAATTATTGCCACAAACTCAAGTTTGGAAGGCGAAACCACAGCAATGTACATTTCAAAGCTGATTAAGCCTACGGGCATCAAAGTCACCCGAATTGCAAGCGGAGTGCCCGTAGGCGGTGATTTGGAGTGTATTGATGAGATGACGCTTTTGCGTGCGCTTGAAGGAAGAACGGAACTTTAAAAATAAAAAAGAAAGAAGGATAACAAAATGGCAGTAACAAGCAAAAATTTCGGCAATGCGCCGGACGGAGCAGAGGTAACACTCTACACTATCAAAAACAGCAAGGGCTTTATTGCAGAAGTCACAAATTTTGGAGCAATTCTCGTGAATCTTTTGGTGCCGGATAAAGACGGAACAATGGCAGACGTTGTTCTCGGCTTTGACAAAGTAGACGGCTATTTCGGAAACGGCTCCTTCTTTGGTTCTACAATCGGACCAAGCGCAAACCGTATCGACAACGCAAGCATGGAAATTGACGGCGTAGCCTATCAGCTCAAAGTCAATGACGGCACAAACAATCTCCACAGTGACGAAGCAGATGGATATCATAAAAGAGTATGGAATGCCGAACCAAAGGACAACTGTGTCGTATTTACTCTTGAAGATAACGCTTCAATGGGATTCCCCGGCAACAAAAAGGTTCAGGTGACATACACCGTTACGGACGAGAACGAGCTTAAAATAGAGTACCATGTGACAAGCGACAAACCGACATTAATTAATATGACCAACCATACATATTTCAACCTGTCAGGTCATGATTCCGGAAGCATCGAGAATCACAGACTCTACATCGACGCATTCCACTACACACCTGTTTATGAGCGCCTGATTCCGACAGGAGCTTTAGTACCTGTAGAAGGCACGCCGTTTGATTTCAGAACGATGAAAACAATCGGTGATGAGATTGACACAGACGATGTACAGCTTACATACGGACAAGGCTACGATCATAATTTCGCAATTGACAACTGGGATGGCAGCATCAGGAAAGTCGCAGAGGTTCAGGATCCCGCATCAGGCAGGAAAATGGTAGTGTATACAGACCAGCCGGGACTCCAGTTCTATGCAGGCAACTGCATCAAGCCGGAAACAGGAAAGGGCGGCGCAGAATACAAAAAGAGGAGCGGGCTTTGTCTGGAAACACAGACGTTCCCCGATTCGATTCACCAGCCGCAATTCCAAGATGTCGTATACGGTCCCGAAAGACCATATAATACGACAACAATCTACAAATTTTACAATTAAGAATCATCGAACATTCAGAAGTTCCACAGATGCCGCACAGAATCTGTGGAACTTCTGACTTGTTTTGACAAAATCCTCATACGAAGCGTGCTATGATATGCGGTAAGGGCACAAAATGCCCAAATAATACGAGGTAAAACGCTTCGGAATGGAGGAAAAAATGGACATGCAGACAACAAATATCCCGGTAAATACCCGAACAGTAGGCGATGCAAAGAACATTTCCGAGGGCATATATGTACTTTACTTGGAGGATTATGTACATACATTTATGAAAAAACTGATTTACGAGCAGAGGCCTGATACAATTGCAGGAACTTCCGTGAATCTGTATGGCAGCAGCTTTGAAAGGGCATCACAAAATATCATGGTCATATCAGGCGCAACCACATCGGATCAGATCGACAAAAGCTATTTTTCGGCAAGCGCGCCGCTTTGCACCGCGATCGTGTGCCTGAATAAGGACAGGGGCATTCGCTTTGAAATCAGCATAAAAGGGACAAAGGTCATTCTTGATGACTTTTATGTCTATTACGATCAAAACGAAGAAATGCAGAATTATTTAATTGCGTGGAACAGCCAGCGGCACGAACAGCAATTCAGCCAAACCTCCGCAAAGGCGGGAAGGCGTATTCCGGCAGACAATGCAGCAAGGCTTGGCAGAATTGCGCAGGCATACAATCGGGAATCGGCAAGGGTAAGTTTAGTGTGGGGTGCCATGAACGTGCTGAGCTTAAGCCTTGTTGTATGTGTCATAGCATATGGCATCATCTCCTTAAACAGCTATGGAAAGATGAAAAGCATGCAGGAGAGCATTGATTACTGTATGACGTTTGTGTCGGAAAATATAGAAAAAAATGATGAGGAACACTTCGCGGAAACATATGAACACTACGAGGGAACTGCCCCGACAGTCAGCCGGTTCCAAGAACAGGATACCGAAGAAAATCTGGATATCTATACCGAAATATCCGTAGACACGCCGGTCGGGGAAATCACCGAAGAACCGGTCAGTACGCCTGTAACAGAGCCTCCGCTTCCGCAGGAAACCGCAGAACCGCAGCCCGCTCCGGTTGTCAATCCGGCAGTTCCGCAGTATTATGTCGTTCAGCGCGGAGATACCCTCAGAAGCATCTGCATCAATGCATACGGCGATTATTCCAAGATGGATGAGATCTGTGAATTGAATGGTTTGGACAATCCTGACAGCATTCTTTCCGGTCAAAGGCTTTTACTTCCATAAAAATAATGTTATAATGTCCGCGGAGGCAATCTCGGATTTTGACAGGATGCAGCCCGTAAATACGGGAAATCAAGGACTTTTTGAGGACGCACTGATATAGACATGATACACGCCCGAATGGGCATGAACATGCTATAATTGCGTAGTAATTATAGCATAATGAGCGGAAATGGAGCACAGGAATTTATGGCGGAGATAAAGAATTTTAACAGGAACCAATTCCTGTTAAAAGGCAAGGACAATAAAAAACAGAAAGAGACCAGAGAGCAAGAACAAAAATCAATGGATCGTATGCTGGCAAGGCACCGTCATGTGAAAGTATACACAGTGCTTATTATACTGGCGTTTTTGGCGGTATTGGCGCTCGTGCTTTATGTGAATTGGAAAAGCAAGGTCTATGTTGACTATGAGGTCGTACAACAGACCGAGTGGACAAAGTCGTCCGATTCAAGATGCATGAATCTGGCAGGAACCCTTCTTACATACAGTAATGACGGAATGAGCTGCACCAACACAAAAGGAAAAGTCATTTGGAATCAGACCTACGAAATGCAGGACCCAATAATACGCACCTGTAAGAAGACCGTAGCAGTCGGGGATTATAACGGCAGAAATATTTATGTATCGAACACGCAGGGGATTTTAGGTACGGTAGAAACGACCATGCCGATAAGAGATTTCTGTGTTTCTGAGAATGGCATCGTAGCAGTCGTCCTTGACGATTCAACGGTTACGCAAATAGACCTTTACAGCAGTACAGGAGAGCCGGGAAAACCGCTTGCTTCTTTCAAAACGACCATGAGCCAGTCAGGTTATCCGATTGCGATTGATATTTCCGATGACGGGACACAGGTAGCTGTTTCTTATATCAAAGCAGATAACGGTAAAGTATCGTCAAGCATCGGTTTTTACAATTTTTCGGCAGTAGGACAGAATTACACGGATAATTTGGTCAGCGGATATGGATATTCAGACGCTGTTGTGCCAATGATTCATTACATGGAGAATGATACCGTTTTTGCAGTGGCAGATAACCGGCTCATGTTTTTCAAAGGCAGACAAAAGCCGGAAAGCATATCAGACACATTAATTTCCGAGGAAATACAGAGCGTATTCTATGATGAAAACCACGTAGGGTTAGTGTTTTTCAATCCAACAGGAGAGACCACGTATCGGTTGGAAATATATGATACAAATGCGAAAAAAACAAACGAGATAGCTTTCAGCATGGAATACACCGATATCTTGTTCGATTCGGCATCGGTCATCATACGTAATAACAATGAATGTCTCCTGTACGACTGGGATAGCAGGCTCAAGTTTGAAGGCACCTTTATGGACAGAATGATCTGCCTTCTCCCGATGGGGAATATTTCGCGTTACACAATTGTCACAGAGAATGCGATACAGATCATTGAGCTGCAGTAAGGAGCTGCAAAGTTATTTACAGTTCCTGAGAAAAGGATAAAATTGGGGAGGTTGAGTATGAATTTGTTATTTATTATAGTAGCGGCATCACTGGCAGTAGGCGCGGTGTGGGGCTGGAAGCGTGGATTTCTTGAAGGATTGATAAGAATAATTTCCTGTATATTGGGAATATTTGTATTGGTAATTGTTGCAAAAGGGATTGGCAGTTTTCTGCAAGGGAGCATTATAAGCGTTATGGTAGCAGTTCTTCTGCTGATTGTAATAAGACTGATTCACAAGGCGATAAAATTCCTGATTGATACCTTTAAGCTTGTGCGTGCCATTCCGATAGGAAAACTTGCGGATAAACTTGCCGGCACTGCGCTAGGTGCGGTTGAGGCGGTATTTGTAATATGGCTGGTGTACCTTTTGATTGGCAGCTTTGATTTATTTGGACTGCATCAATGGGTTCTTGCACAGACTGCGCAAAGCAAATTTTTGACAATCATATATTCTTCCAACTATTTAGTGGCTCTTTTAAAGCAAATATTGTAGGAAATACAAGGGTTTTCAGAGATTTTTGAAAAATTTTAAAAATATTTTTAAAAAGTGCTTGACAGACAGTGGTAAGTTGTGGTAAATTAAATAAGCTGTCACGAACGAGGACAGACACAGAACAACAGAGCAGCTTTAAGCAGCTGTGCACCTTGACAAATAAACAGTAATGCAACCCTGAAAATTCTAAAAGAGAATTATTCAGAAAGTATGTTCAAAAAAGAACGAACAAACAAACCTTTAAAAAGTAAATCTGTGATGAAAATTG
>CAJTMC010000070.1 GCA_910577115.1 uncultured Lachnospiraceae bacterium | reverse complement strand
GGTCAAGGCAGACCAGCAGGAAGTCGATACCTACGAACAGAACAAAAGCGATTTTGACAGCTTCGCCGCGATTATCCGCAAGTATGTGGGGATAAAGGAACTCACCCCTGCAATCGTCAATGAATTTATCAAGAAAATCATAGTCCATGCGCCGGAAAAGGTGAACGGGAAACGGGTACAGAAAGTAGATATTGTTTTCAACTTTGTAGGGGAAATCAATTTCCTTTCTGCCACGCAACCGAAACGGCAAGGTGCATAAGGAAAATGCGCTCGTTGAGCGCAAGAAAAAACGGTACAGCCCTTGTAATTGGGGCTATACCGCCTAATCTGAAATTACTTCCCTCTAACCGTAAACATTTTGTTTTACTGGTTTTCTTTGTCTAATGACTTCATCGTCGGGAATACCCAAGAAGAAGAGGTATTGTTCCCTATTATGAAGTATTACCACGTATTTGCTAACTCTCTGCAACGTATTATCATGTATTATTCAGTACCATGCAAGCAAAATTCGTAGTAACTAAGTAGTAAATCAATGATTTTGTAGTTGTAATTCACACATTCAATTTTAAGGACTCTTCCCTAAAATATATCAAGATTGTGTGATAAGTTTTCTATTGCTTCTTTTTTCTTTGCGTCTGTGACCTCCGCATAAATATCCATCGTTGTTTCGATGTTAGCGTGTCCCATGACAGCCTGAATGACTTTTATGTTTGTTTCCTTTTCGCAGAACCTCGTACAAAAGGTATGCCGTAAATGGTGGCAGGAAAAATGTGGGATAATAACAGGCTGCCGTCTCTCCTTTTTGGCATTGACTACTTCCTCAGCATTATAGTTCTCCAAGATCCTCTTAATCGTCCGATTAACAGTCTGTGGATTATGAATATTACCGAAGCGGTTACAAAAAATGAAGCCTGTCATACCATCAATCACGGTACTGTTGAAACCATTTTCTTTCTGCACCTCATATTCCTCTTTGAATGCATTGTAAACCGCATCCATCATCGGAACAGTCCGGATACCCGCTTCTGTCTTTGGAAGTGACACCGCAAATTCTGACTTGCGTGTTTTACTGCCCTCTCTGGCATAATAGGTCACGCTATGATTGATATTGATAAGACGGTTTTCAAAGTCCAAATCTTCCCACCTTAATCCAATCACTTCTCCAATTCTGCATCCGGTTCCCAATAAAACTGTGAATAATGGATGCCAATGATAAAAGATTGGATTGTTTGCGGTATAATTCATAAAAGCCCTCTGCTGTTCTACCGTCAAAGCGTGTCTAATGCCTTTGTTCTTCCCTGCTTTTCTTTTGATTTCTGCCATGACACCATCAGAAGGATTTGTGCGGATTATTCCGTCACGCACTGCCAACTGAAATGTAGGGTGAAGCACCGTATGAATTGTATCGACTGTATTTGCCTGCAAGTCTTTCTCATTCAACAGATAGTAATAAAAATACATTACATCGGAATACTTTATCTCTCCAATTTTTCTCTGTCCAAATCCGTCCCTTACAAAATGGTCATACATATAATTGTAATTGGAACGTGTTGTCTTGCGTAAGTCATACTTCGTTGACATATACCTGTCAAATACAAAATTCAAAGTCGCACTACCAGCTACATAAACATCTAATCCATCAAGCTGATTTTTTATCAAATCTGCTTCTTTTTGTCTTAGTGTCTGCAAATCTTTGGCATATACAAATCTGCGTTTCTTGAACGGATCAGTGTAAGTATATACATATGTATTATCCGTTCTCTGGGATTCCCCCTTCCGTAATGCTCTGCCTTTGTTGTCTTTTCTTGCTTTTGCCATCTCTACTCCTTTCTTCAAGGAAAGAGATTTTGCACCTCTGCATCCGGTGTCCTAAGTAATAAATCAACACCTGTATGCAATAATTGAGTTATGGTCATTCCGTGACTGTCCGCATATTCCTTTAGCTTTTGCAGCTCGCTATCTGTTACCCTTACACTTAATGTATTCAGCTTTGGGGCATCAGATTTTGGTCTACCCATTTTAGCCATCCGTATGCACCTCCAATCACTTCTATATACCATTATACTTTTCGTATACGAAAAGTCAAGTGTTTTCTACTGCAAAATCCCTTGAATAAAAATCATCACACATACAATCTGAAGGTTTCCAAATATTCCTCAAAAATATCGCAGTTTACAAGCACCAGCTTGTCTACCTTATAGATTGCCTTTGCATCCTTTGCCATCTGCTCAAACTTGCTCTGGCACATACTATACATTTCTGCTCCCTCTTTGTAGCGAACAAACCTCTTTCCATTTTTCATTCGCTCCACAACTATCACCTCTTTCCTAATAAAATAGGCAGCACTTTATCTGCCCATGACAAACAGGAACCCATGCTCCTATCTCTCATCAACAGATAACAAAAAATCCATACAGGTGGCAGGTCATTACTCTGCCCACATCGGTATCGCACCGTCATCCAAATTGACCGGATTTCTCCGGAAGTATCATTATCAAAAATATGTATCTTTGCCCCGTGCAACTGCTGCACATTTTGCCAGACATCTCTCGCTACTTACCTTAACTTCAATACCAGATTTCAGTATTCCTTCGTATGAACCTTCTCTATAAAGGAAAGCAGGTATCTCTTGGCGTGTCCGCATAGTGGCTCCACATATTCCACACGTCCTGTACGCATTTGTATATGAAATTGTCAAGGTACATTCACAGGCTCCTGCCTGCATTTTGGATAAAATCAACTCTGGACTTATCAGCCCAAAAAGCACATAAGCACACTTCCGTCTGCTATGAACGGTGTTGTAAAAATTATGTGCTTTAGCGGAATGACAAGATTAGAGTTCCTGCTTATCCGGTCCATACTTGCAGATAACCTGAAATAAAACTTTCTTATGTATCCCCTCTGCCAGTTCATACATTTCCTGTAAAACTTTGAGTTCAAGAGGAGTCAGCGTATTCATGTATGGCTTATAATTCTCTCCCACAAAAATTCCACCATCGCCTCCCTGTTTCGTATAAATTGGAAAACCAAGAGATAAAGCCTGAATATCATTTTGTATTGTGCGAACCGTAACACTAAATTCGTCTGCCAGTTCTTTCGCCGTAATGCGACGTCTGACAAGCAGAATATTTATTATTTCAGCTCTGCGATCTGCCGTATTCATGCTTTACCTCCTTTCTGTAAATTCTCCAATCTCATTGTAAAAAACGAACCGGAAAAAACCTTTCATATTAAAATAGGCTTTTTTCCGCAACCGCTTTTGATACAATCAACTCAACTTATCCCAAAATAAATACTCTTTTCTCTCCTGCTTTCTCTTATTGACTTTGCAGCTTCTGGTTGCTAAAATCTTTTATGGATAAAATCACAAATTCATAAAAAGACACACAAACTGCTATGGAGCTTCACGGGCATCTGATGCCTGCTGTGAACCGTGGCAGTTTTTTTATTACCTATGCCGTTCTCCGAAGCCGGACAGCCGGACGCTGTCCATAAATGGGCGGTAACGCCCGTATGAGTTTTGGACAGGCTGCCTATGCAGCCTAAAACTCGCAAATTCCCTGCGGGCAATTTGCCAAAGATAGCAAGCACTGCCTGTGTTCCCTCACAGGCCCGCAAATCGGCTTCACCGATTGCTGTCGCGACATTCGCCAAATGAGAATGCAAGCATTCTCGCATGGCTCATTGTTCGCGCAATTTTCCAAAGTTTCTTCCAAGTAGAAACTTGAAAAAATTGGCTTGCATGGGGCATATCCCCCCTGACCCCCTTTGCACTCCAAAACTCAGCAATTACTCCACGGGAATTTCTGAATTTTTACATTCAAAAACACACCGCCGGATACGGCATATCAGAAAATTTTCTTCATAAATAAGAAAGGGAAAGGGCAAGGCAATGGCAAAAAGAGAAAGACAAAATGAATTGAAAATATATCTAAGCGATGATGAACAGTACATCCTAGAACAGAAGTGGAAAGCCTCCAATATGAAAAGCAAATCCGCCTTTATCCGGCATCTGATTTTGTACGGATATGTCTATGATGTAAACTATGAACACCTACGGGAATACAACACAATCCTCTCTCGCATCGGGAACAATTTAAACCAGATTGCCAAGCGTATGAACGCTACGGGCAATGTCTACGAAGCCGATGTAAAAGAAGTAAAGGAGCTGATGAAACAGGTATGGCAATCACAAAAATCCATGCTATCCAAGCAACCGTCAATAAAGCAGTAGATTACATCTGCAACCCTGCAAAGACAGATGAAAGCATTCTCATTTCTTCCTTTGGATGCAGTCCGGAAACTGCTGCTTTTGATTTCAAGTTTGCCCTGTCAAAAACCAATCAGGCAGACCCAAACAAAGCCTTTCATCTAATACAGGCATTTATGCCCGGAGAAGTATCTTATAAGGAAGCTCATCAAATCGGTATAGAGCTTGCCGACAAACTGCTGGAAGGAAAATACTCTTACATTGTGGCTACTCACATTGACAAAGGACACGTTCACAACCACATCATTTTCTGTGCTGCAGATAACATCAATCATGAAAAATATCACGATTGTAAAAAGACCTATTATCACATCCGACACTTAAATGATGAGTTGTGTTCCGAGCATCAGCTATCCGTTATCCCGCCGGCAAATCAGTATGGCAAAAAATATAAAGAGTGGCTTGCCGGGAAAGACAAAACTTCATGGAAAACCACACTCAAAAATGACATTGACGAAGCTATCCAAACTGCTGATACTTATGAGGACTTTCTTGACCTTATCCGTGCCAAAGGATATGAGATAAAAGGCGAAACCTTTGATGAAAAATCTTTAAAATATATCTCTTTCCGACCACTTGACCGTGAGCATTTTATCCGTGGCAGAGCCAGCTCTTTAGGTGCGGAATACACCAAAGAACGAATTAAGGAGCGGATCGAAGCAAAGGCATTGACACAGCCTAAAAAGCGTATTCCATTTCCTACAAGAAAGAAGCAGCTTGTCAAAGATTATTCTTCCAAAAAGCTCATTGACACCTCGGAAGAAAAGTTTGAACAAAGTCCCGGGCTGAAGCATTGGGCGGACATCCAAAACCTAAAAATTGCTGCCAGCAGTTACAATGAAACAGGCTCCATTGCCGAGCTGAAAAAACAGCTTGCTACTAAGTCGGTTCTTGCCAAAACTGCACGAAACAGTCTTGTTGAAACCGAGCATCAATTAAAGGATTTAGGACAGATTTTGAAATATGCCGAACAATATCAGTCCAATCATATCTATCATGTCCGGTATCAGAAATCTAAAAATCCGGATGCTTACCTGCGAAGTCACGAAACAGAACTTCTGCTCCATGACGGTGCAGAAAATATGCTAAAACGTCTTGGAATCAGCCCTAAAACGCTTGATATTGAAAAGCTCCGTAACGAATACAATTCTTTGTATTCCAAGAAAGAAACCTTACAGAAAACCTATAAATCTGCTGAGAAAGAAATCCATGCTCTCAACAGAAAATTAGATAATCTGAATCAATATCTGAACCGTAGTTCGTCAGTTCAGCAGTCTAATGACAGAAAACCGAAAAAAGACCAAACTACACTCTAATTTTGCCCATCAAAAAAGGTGTATCGCATTGAAGTTTTTCACTTCGTTACGATACACCTTGATATGTGTAGTAAGCTCTTGCTGCTCTATCTACTGATATTCTATTTTCTCGTATTTTCCACTTTTGTTTTATCATGTATTGTACTCCATATTCACTCTGTATTCTAATGCAATTCACTCCTGTCGATGTGTAATGTAAACTACTACCGAGGTGAATTACAATGCAGGATATAAAACAAAATCTTGCCAACGCAGTACGTGAAGCCCGTACAGAACTCGGTCTTTCACAGGAAAAGCTGGCAGAAATTCTTAATCTGGATCAACGCACCATATTGAACATCGAAGCCGGACGTGGAAATCCGAAATTTGAGGTGCTTTATCCTTTAATTACATATCTGAAGATACCGGCTGACAGAATTTTCTATCCATATAAGGAGAATATATCTCCTAGCCTTCAAAAGCTCTTAACTCTGCTAAATGACTGCACAGAACAGGAAGCTCATGACTTGCTTCCTATGGTTCGTTATCTGCTAGATTTGATGCGTAAGCAAGACCATCCAACACTATGAGAAAACCAATAGAATCCCTTGCAAAGCTATTGGTTTTCTCAATTTTCAAAAATCTTATTTCTTCAAAGTAGGTTGGTGTAGCAGCACCACTAGCTTAGCTGGTGGTGCTGCTCTGTCCCTGTAGTTTTACCGTAAAAGTAGTTTTTACGTTCGGCTCGCTGTCAAGGGTAATCTCCCCACCAAGTTGGTGTGCGAGATTTTGTGCGATAGTCAGCCCTAGTCCGTTCCCCTGTATCTCCCGGTTTCTGGAATCTTCTATAGTAAATAACCGCTCCAATACATTCTGCGCAAATGCCTTCCTAACGATAGAATATATGTGAGGTGAATGATTATGCCGAAATACAAATTAGCACATTTGGGCAGCTGTATCCGCGCCGCAAGGCACGACTGCAAACTAACCCAACAGGAACTGGCGGACGATTGCCATGTGGCAATCAAGACCATCCAGAACATAGAGAAGGGGCAGATGAACCCTTCCTTTGAAATCCTCTATCCGATTGTGAATCGGTTAGGAATTTCAGCGAACATACTGTTCAACCCGGACAGCACAGAGGATGAGGAAGAAATACAGCACCTCATCGGGAAATTCCAGGTGTGCAACTCCGAGGATCGGAAATTCATGCTGAACACCGTGGACTGTATGGTCGAGCAGCTACTTGCCCGCCAATCCGGGTCCGAAACGAAAGACTCTGAGTGAAGCCAGCAGAACAAGAGTTCCTTGTTTCTGCTGGTTTCTCTCGTTTTCTGCCATTATAAACCACCGACTTCTGGATAAGTTCTGGTTGAGTTCTGGATGGTCTAATATTTCAAAAATCGTTCGACAGAATGTGACAAAAAAGTAGAAAGCTACCCCGGAACAGTTTGATTGATACATTGCTCTGGGGTATTAATCTGCTCACAATTTCCCATTCTAAAGATGCTTTACTTACCGGAGTTACTTATTGGAACAGCATAATTATCCTGAACAATTGATGGCATATCTTCATACTGTATTTCAGCCCACGTAATAACACCACGAATAGGTACAACTTCTAGGCGGATAAAAGCTCCATCTCTTAATTCTTTTGATGTGTTAAAAGTAATGCTCTTTTCTTCTCCACTATCATTGAAAGCGGGTAATCTATACGAATAATCTAATCCTCCATTGAAATCGATCACTCCTCCATCTGAGGAATTAAGACTCATTTTGCTATTATCGATTTGAGCATAGTAGTATTGGCTGTCAGTGCCTATGAAAAGCCACGCGCAAAAGCAAAACAGCAATATCACTACAACAGGGATACCAATAATAAACACTTTTTTCTTCATATTGCCTTCCTTTCTTACCATCCTTTTTTGGTTTTGACCTTTTTAGATTTTTTTACAGTTTTCTTCGGTTCTACATTTTTTGATAACATTACCAGAACAGCGGATATTACAATAACTGCCACAATGCTGCACAGGCAATGTATAATGTTCCAATTCACAGCCGCATCATAAGCACGGTATCCAATCAGTCCCAAACTTGCTGTAATCGGATAGAAATTAGCCAGCGTCATATTACCAGAAGCAAACATTCCACCGTAACCATAAACAAACGCAATAATACAGCCAATCAATGCACCATTTGACATACGGCTGGTCAAAATAATAATAGGCAACACGGCAATGTAAAGGAATATATTAAGCGCAGTAATCTGAATACTTGCGTACATCGCCGCACTAAATGTTAATCCCGGATATCCCACAAAAACATCAGCAATGATCGTAAAAATGGCGCTTACTAATCCCAACAGAATCGATAATGCTCCACACACCACCAGTTTTCCAACCATAAGTCTTTTTAGAGAAACCGGAATAGTTAAAAGATTTTTCAGTGTATCGTCTGTTTGCTCTCTTGAAACCAAATAGCCTGCAATCAAAGTGATACACATCGGAAAAATCATGGACATATTGTTCTTAATTACCTGTTCTGCTAAGTAACTAAAAGTCCATACAGAACCGTCATTTGCTGTAGAAGTAAACAAGGTAAGTAATACTGAAAGTAACATCAACCCCACACCAGCCCAAATGATATGGTATCGTTTTATTTTCAAAAATTCTGTCTTGATAATAGCCCGCATAGTCAATCCTCCCTTTTCTTGTATAGTAAGTCAATCAGCAGAATAGAGATAATTGCCATAAGACCTAACGTAACCAGCACCCGCCATGTTGGTGCAATCAAATCATACTGCAACATTTCTGAAAGATTGAACTCCATACCGTGCTTTACCATGTTACCAGCGCCCCAAAACATTGTCAGCGGAGTCGGAAGCAAGAGGAAAAGATTACGTGGTAATACATCATACAGTGCCGTTGCACTCAAGTTCAAAACGCTGTAAAAGACGCATAACAAAATGGAAAAAATATAATTCTTGCTGAAAAATACAATGACCACTACCAGCGGCAGAGTTCCGGCTGTAACCAAAATGCCATTCACAATCATAAACCACATTTTGTATAGGACGCCGTTTACTTCACAGGTTAGAAATCCGCATAGAATTGTTGCGGCTGTTGTTGCGACACAGAATATAATTCCAAAAAGAAATAAGGTAATAATTTTTGCAATTATCATTTGTGTACTGGAAACAGGGATAGTTTTTATATTCTTGAATGTGTCATTATCCCTTTCCATAAAAAAGAGCATGGCCGCAATTACGCCAATCACACAGGGCAGCAAAAATTGAACGCCGAACTCCAACACCATATTGTATAAACCATCAAACAGACTCGCCTTATCTGCATACCGTGATGCAATGGACGGTGTGGTTACCATATACGAAAGCGGTACAGGGAACATGAATGCCGCCAAAAATACCAGCAGAATAAACTTTTTTCGTTTTAGCTTTTGAAATTCACATCGGATCAGCTTAAGCAATTCCCTCACCTCCGGTTACTTGTTTGAAATAATCCTCCAAAGTATCTTCACACATATGGGCCTCGGAAACCTCCAATCCATTCTGAATAAAGGTTCGATTGATTAGAGCAATTGGTACATTTACATCCATGACCTGTAAAATGTGTTGATCGCATACTTTGAAATTCTGAATCCTTAAGTCACTTTGTAAAATACGCGCTGCTGTCTTACTGTCAGATACGCCAAACTGAATATAGTGCCGATTCTTATTCTCCAACTCAGTAAGGCTTTCTTCCTCCAACAGTACCCCATGATCGATAATACCAATATCATCAGCCAGCAAAGCAATCTCTGAAAGGATATGACTGGAAATCAGAATGGTCTTTCCCTGTGCATCGCACAGCTCACGAATAAACGACCGCACTTCTGCAATTCCAATAGGATCAAGTCCGTTGATCGGTTCATCCAAGATTAAAATGGAAGGATTGTGCATGACAGCCAACGCAATCGCCAGCCGCTGTTTCATGCCCAGGGAATATTGCGAAAACAATTTTTTGTCCCGGTATGGCAAGCCTACCAGTTCCAATGCTCCCTTGATGGCATTTGCATTTTTAATATTACGCAGTTCAGCAAAGATACGCAGATTTTCAGTCCCGGTCAAATTAGGATAAAAACCCGGTGCTTCAATCAAACTGCCAATATGGGGCAATACCTGTTTATTGTTTGTTCGGATGTTCTTACCCAAAATCTCAACTTCACCAGATGTGGGAGCCGTCAATCCTAACAACATTTTCATAGTGGTGGTTTTTCCTGCCCCGTTGCGCCCTAACAAGCCATAGATGCGCCCTTTCTTTACATGAATATTCAGATCTGAAACACTCGTCTGTGTACCATACTGCTTTGTCAAATTTCTTGTCTCGATAACATAATCACTCATAATTCTGTACCTCCTTTGGTAGCTTTATTGTAAACAATCTACCTTGAGGCATCTTTGAGAGAACCTTGAGATTACCTTGAGATTTCAGATGGCGTTATCTAAAAGTTGCATGGGTATGGTATAATTAGTAACGAAACTGAAAACACTTTCGGACTGGAGGAACTGCTATGAACGAGATACATGATAAATCCATTCTTGTCGTTGACGATGAACAAGATTTGCGGGTTATGATAAAATCTATTTTTGAACGCGCAAGCTATACACAGGTAATAACCGCTGCTTCCGCACAGGAAGCATTAAAAATACTCTCCAAAAAAATGCCGGAAATTATTATTTTAGATGTGATGATGCCGGGAATGGACGGTTTTGAACTATTACAGGAAATCCGTGCAGTCAGCAAGGTTCCTGTCCTAATGCTGACTGCAAAAGGGGAAGCTGAAGACCGTTTTTCCGGTTTTGAGTTAGGTGCGGACGATTATCTTATAAAACCGTTCTTGCCTAAAGAACTGCTGTTGCGTGTGCAGGCAATTTTGAAACGGGCTTATCCAGAGAGTAATCGGATTGTATTTTTGGATGCAGTATCTGTTGATTTAGACAAAGCTGAAGTACATCGTGACGGTGAAATCATTCCATTAACAGCTAAAGAATATAGTATCTTTACGAAATTAGCTGAAAATGCGGGTCACATAGTTACCATCGGTGCGCTTTGTCAAACTGCCTGTGGTGAAATATGGCAAGGATATGAAACCACGCTGATGACTCATATACGTCATTTACGGGAAAAGATAGAAAAGAACCCCTCAACTCCGGTTTCTTTGATCACTGTCAAAAGACTTGGCTATAAACTGATCGTTAAAGGGGTGAAGTAATGGAGAACATCAATCGCTTTTTTCGGAAATATCTTTTGAAATCGGCTGCGATTCTAATACTATTTTTCATTTTAAACATTGTGCTGATTTTTTGTGTTTTAATATGGGCATGGCAGAGTTCTTCCAGGCCAGAAATCCCACTCCGACAAATTAGTGAAAGCATCACTCTTGATGAAAATGGCACACTCACTGCAGCCGATACTCTACCTGATATTTTGGATGATAAAAAAGCATGGGCCATGATGTTGGATGATAGCGGACAAGTTTTCTGGCAGGAATGTATGCCAGATGAACTGCCAAGAAAATATGCTGCTACTGACATTGCAAAGTTCAGCAGATGGTATTTACAAGACTATCCGGTCTATGTCCTGGAACATCCTGCAGGTTTACTTGTTATTGGGTGTGAACCAAATAGTATTGTAAAATATAACTTTGCGTTGGATGTTACTTATTTGACTACCATAGCTTTGGGAATTGGAATCGTCATCATTGTGAATGTCCTCTTAATTGTCCTTTTGTTCTGGAGAAATACCCGTAACGTGGAAAAGGCTGTTGTACCTATTTTGAATGGAATTGAAACTATATCTCAAGGCAACCCGATAGATCTCCCGGCAAAAGGAGAATTGGCTGAAATCAATATCAAACTAATCAACGCTGGAGATTATCTGATAAAAAAAGACAATACACGGGCTGAGTGGATTCGTGGAGTATCTCATGATATCCGTACTCCACTTTCCATGATCTTAGGTTATTCCAGCGAAATGGAGGATAACCCTGAATTGCCAGCAGCCACCAGAAAGCAGGCCGGAATTATACGAGAACAAAGCGAAAAACTGCGTGCATTAGTTTCCGATCTGAATCTAACAACAAAATTGGAATATTCCATGCAACCTATCCGTATACAAGCGATTGATCCGCTTGAGCTGCTCCGCCAAGTTATAAGCGAATTTTTAAATAACGGTCTTCCGGATGGGTATGAATTGGAACTTTCTGAAGCTGATACAAACAACATAACGCCTATATATGGTGATGTTTCTTTACTTAACCGAATGTTGCAAAATTTAATACAAAACAGCATTACGCACAATCCGAATGGATGCCAAATAACTGCTTCTGTCAGAATGAATGATGGAATATGTTCATTTTGCGTCATTGACACCGGATGCGGAATAAGCGAATCTTATCTGGCACTTTTAAATAACGATGTCAATATCCCAAGTTCTCAAGAAGAAACAGCCGAAGGTGAACATGGATTAGGGCTTAAAATTGTACAGCAGATTGTCAAAGTACATCAAGGGAATATTCAGTTTTCAAATATTAACCCACATGGCCTGAAAATTGAAATCTGCTTACCGCAAAAAAGATAATAGGTATAAAAAAGTGTCTTCGACACCTCAACCCCCTGACCCCCATTCATGGGGGAATTAGGGGTTCCTTTTTTTATCGTTTTCCTGCATAATGTTCTCATGAGCATACTACAGGATATTTTT
>CAJTMC010000069.1 GCA_910577115.1 uncultured Lachnospiraceae bacterium | reverse complement strand
TTTTTGTTACATTGTAGTCACTGTGTCCCATGAATACGCGTAAAAATTCCAGGTTGCCGCCGCCGATGAGGTAGCTTGTCGCGAATGTGTGCCGGAGCAGATGCGCGTGCAGCCTTTTTATTCCGGATTCTTTTTTCAGTTTTGTGAAAAGATGCTTTAAGGCATCCGCCGTAACGGGTTCATTCGTGCGCAGGGACAGGAAAAGCATGTCGGAAGAATGATAACGAAGCCTTACATATTTATCAATTTCTTGGATCAGGAAATCAGGAATTAATGCAATCCTGCTTTTGCATCCTTTGCTTTCCAGTATATGTATGATGTTTCTCTCCCTGTCAATATCCTCATAATGCAGATGCCGGACTTCCTGAGAGCGCAGGCCGCAGTCAAGCATCAGATGAAACATGCAGTAATTGCGCCGCCCTTTTTCCGTAAGCATGTCAAAACAGGCGTCAATCTTTTTTACCTCGTCGGAATAAAGCACAACCTTTGGGACGGAATCATCAGGCGGCATTCTGACGCCTTTTAGATAATCCGGACACAGGTCATTCTGATAGCAGTATCTCAGATATGCCTTTGCAATACGGCAGTAACTGCGGATTGTAACATTTTTTACATTCTTCCCGCGCAGGTAAATAATGAAATCACCAAAAAGCGCGGCATCATTAAAGTCATCAAACGAAAGCTGCGCGATGCTTTTTCCGCCTGAAGCTTCCAAAAATTCAAAGAAAACTTTTAAATGTCCTTTATATGACCGCAGTGTTTCCGGAGAACAATAGACAGACCTGTTCCGGATGAACATGTCATATGTTTCCTTAATCGTCATTGTCAAAATCTCCGTTCTTTAAGTTTTCATAATCAAACAGTTCCCCTGTTTCTTCATCCAGCAGACGGAAGCGGTGCAGCTTCCCGCCTTCATATACTTCGGAAAGCTCCTCCGGATTAAACTGCCGCAGCCTTTTTGATTTATAAAGCCTTGCATTATAAATGTCGTTATCGTTCATTTTCAAAAGTGCTTCATATGCATCCTGAAGCGGACTGTCTTCATTTAATCCCCTTGAATAAATGCCCAGCGTAATCGCGGAGCAGAGCACGCGCTTTTTCATGGCGTCAATGTTTAATTTCCTGTTATAGTTCCGGATAAGCCGCGCCTCCTCCGGAGTCATGCGCATGTCAATGCAGCGCGTCCTTCGCAGCGCATCCCAAAAACGGCATAACGGGCGGCGTGACTTCTTTTCGTCTCCTGTCTTTTCCACCATCCGGAATACCTTATCAGTAAGATAGTCTATAATAATTTTACGGTTATCAAAATACTGGTAGACGCGTGAGCATTCTCCAAACTGTGAATAATCTTTAAAGGGAATAAGCTCATAGCTTTTGCTGTGTCTGCGCATAGTTTGGTATTCAACGTTTACAACCAGATTAATTTTTGGTGTCAATTCATCTGCAAGTTTTATCAAGTCGTCTTCATTAATCTGAATCGTGCCGTCTAGTATCTTACTGACTTTTGCAAGCATTTCAGGATTTCTTCCATGCTCTTTGTAAAATTCAAGACGAGCATAGAAGCGGTAGAACCAGTTTTTCTTTTCATAGCATTTTTCATATACATACTTGTCATATTTATTGATAAGACCATTCATTTCCCATATCTGAAAG
Source organism: uncultured Lachnospiraceae bacterium (assembly GCA_910577115.1). Classification (GTDB taxonomy): domain Bacteria; phylum Bacillota; class Clostridia; order Lachnospirales; family Lachnospiraceae; genus COE1. The sequence goes on along the minus strand of CAJTMC010000069.1, from coordinate 10,766 downwards.
AACCACGGTTTGTAATTCTGTTCTATGACTTCGCGTGTTTTCAGGTAGATCCTGATGAATACCTTGTCGGAACGCTTACCAAGTGCGACATAATCAATCTCGTAATCTTCGGAACCGACTTTGTTTGTTACGTACGTAGCATTTTTGAAACGGTCTACGCGCATTTTGTAAAAGCTTTCCGGTGCGAAAAACTTTTCAGGATTGTTTAAATAGTTTGTATGCCAGCAGTAGTCAATTCTGTTTTCCTTGACTTCGGAAATTTCAAGACCGAAGTATTCCGCGAAGCTCTGCACGTACCGGTACGAGTTTTCGAAGCTGTCACGCACGCCGTACTGCCATAACATGTAGCTGCGCAGCTGAACAATACATTCCGCCGTCACGGATTCGCCGCCGTCCCCGGCCTTCGGCACAGAAGGCGCAATGAAGATGTCAAAATATTCGGGATACGAAAGGCATATGTTGTAAAAGCGCGAAAATGTTACGGGCTTTAGTACAAGATTTCTGTCAATGTCCTTTAGGTAGAAGTCGCCTGACGCGGGGTCGTCGCTGTCGTAAACGTAGCGGTATTTCATATCAAAGTAGCGGCGGAGCCTGAGGACGTTTTTGTCCTTTGTCCTTGCGCGGAAATCGTTTTTGAATTTCACGCTGTAGTAGAATGTGTCTATGTTGTGCAGAAAAGAATTTTTGGTAAATGAGAAATACTCCTCCTGCTCTTCCAAATCCATTTCATTAAATAGTCTGTTATCCGTATTATTGTGTCTCTCAATCATGTATGATACCTCATCAATCTCTATATTTTCAGTTGTAATACAAATGGTTTACATAATATTTGTTTGGGGAAAACGCAATTTCCCCAAATGGGTTAGTTCAAACTTACCTTTAGTATTTAAAGGCATTTGAGGCCGTTTTCAGCCTGTAATGCAATGGAATTTGAGACCACGTATTACAGGCTGTGGAGCCGGGAAAAAGCCCCCGCTCCGCGCATGTCCGCGCCGCGAGCGGCGCGGACATGCTTTCCGGAGCGGGGGCTTCTTTCTACTTCTTTGAATTCTGGATGTTAATCTTCACAACCCGGTCTTCCGAAATGGAATTATTCTCCTGAAAGCCTGATTCCGATAACGCGTCTACAACACTCCATGTATCATAGGAATTCCGGAGCCTGTCCGAATGCACGAAGCAGTACATTCCGCGGTACTTTAATTCCTTCACGTCACCGTCATTGTCAATAATCGGTTCCCTTCTTACCACAATAGTCAGAACTCCTGCAAGCGTCATGCACTGTCTGATTTCCGTACACTGGGAACGGATCGCTTTGGCAAGCAGATAGAAATTCTGCGCAGTCCCGAGAATAACACGCCTGTTTTTTCTGTTCTGCGTAATAACCCCAAGCATTTCAGGGGGGAAATTCCGGCTTTGGTTGGATCCAAACCAGTTCTGCAGCTCGTCCATGATTACGACGATGCCTTTATGTCCGTTTTTATAATTGACAAGCTGCTTCCAGTGCACAAGCTTTTCATCCTGATATGCAAACTTTGTATTGCTCAGACACTTTGCCTTTGGATATGTATCAAGGAGATCAATGGCATACTGCATCACCGCGGAGGTCTTGCCGTTTCCCTGCCTTCCGGTAAAAATGATAAGCCCCTGCGGACGGAAAAAATCGGGCTCCCTTTTGTAAATGTCATCGACATAACGCCGCGGAGCATCCCAAAAGAGACGCAAAAACAATGAGCGCGGTTTCATTCTCCTTGCGCTGCCACGTTTCACGCGGTCACCTTTTAACCAGCGAACCGCATACCAAAACAATACGGCAGCAAAATAATAGCCTATAAATCCGAATACGGCTATAAACGGTATCTTGAATATGGACAGGATCACACCCATAACCTGAATAAACATGTCAAACATGGTCAGCCTCCTTATTGTTTTTTCAATATTTCGTTACAAAGAATAATCGGCAGCAAAACACAGCGGGCAGCTGCCTTTGCAAATTCATCATGCCGCTCCCATTTCTCCGGCCTGAAACCTCTGTCTATCCATTCAAGTAAAGAATGATAATTGGTTCTTTTATGAAAAAGCTTATAAAATTCCATGTGTCTCCTCCAATGAATTTAATATTTGTAGGACAATTTTATCCGGGTACATTAATTGCTGAAGAATTTTTGTAATACAAATCTTCAACGCTACTACTATATCTGAAGAAATTTTGTCCTACAAAAATGGTAATAAATCCCATAATGTTTTTACAACAGATATAAAAATGCGAAAACCTATAATTGCCAGTATAATAGTAAAAATGGGTTTAAGACCATTTATAGGAAGTATAAAGAAAATAAACGCCACAAAATCATGAATTACTTCATAAACAGATGAATCAATATTAAATCTCAAAGGCTCATGATTTCCAACAACAAACTTAAAAACCTTGTATATAAGATATATTATATAATCAACTACCATTTACAGCTCCTTTATCTGTCTAAATAGAATTAATCTCCATGAGTGCTTTTAGAAGTATATTTCGGTCTTAAATTATCAAGATCTTTGTATGATTTGTTAATAGAATATTCTGACATTAAATCTCTGGTTTCAAAAAATCCTCCTACACCTCCACTGACAATGCCGGGAAGCAATACAAAGATACGCCAAATAAACATAGCCCATACCAAAGCAAGAATGATTCTGTCACCAAAATCCTTATATTCTGCATACCAGCTGACATCAATAATAATATGGCTGCCAGTACCAAAGTTATATTTTTTTGACTTAGGTTTCCCTATTGGTATCTTTAATATGGGACTTGGTGTAATACCAAATACAGACTTTTCAAACTCTGAAATAATATCCTCCATGTCTTCCGTAAACTTAAAATATTCCTGCATTTCTCCAACCTTTTCAAGAGTAGCTGCTTCATTGGGGACAAATACATCCGTCATAACCCCCGTCACGGCTTTGGCTATAATTTCATCGAGTCCTGCATAATCATTTGCAACTGTAATGGCATACGAAGGATTAAGGGTAAGGACCGGGGCATCAACAAACACATTGGGAACTGTAACGTCGAAAGTTGGATTGAGGGTAACGGCAGGAGCTTCGACAAACACATCAGGAACCGCAATTTCCGGAATTACTATTTCCGGTACCTTTATTTGAATACCACTAATCGCAGAAATGATGACGGCAGGCAAATCGGTAAGCGCGTTAATAGCAGATGCCGCATCAGGGAACACGCTGGAAAGGACATCCGAGAGAATGCCCGGCAGGACAGAAATCTGCGAATCCGAAAAAGCATCCGACAAGACTCCAGCGAGAACAATGGGAATCCCGTTTATGAGGGTTTCGAGGCGCTCCGCCGTCATAAATTTTCCGCTAAAGGCAGTTACTATTTTAGAAGGCAGACTGTTTATGGCTGCCAGTATCTTTGCTAAAATTCCGGAGTAATTGGAAGAACTGCTCGGATCATCGGCATCAGGTTTATCCACAGCAAGATCGCCTGCCTCTGATAAGATCCTTGCAATCTCCGGCAGCATTTCGGAAGTTCCGCCGTAAGTGTCAGAAGCTTCTCTCACTGACGGAATAATGTCAATTAAATCCGCGAGTGATCTCAATGCCCCAACATAACCGGAAAACGGCTTTCCGATAACAGCATTTGCAGTTCCCGTATTTGATTTAAAGTTCGCATAAGCTTCCGCATCTTTTAAATTCAAAATATCGGAAGTATCGCTGGAAACAGCATAAGCCTTTAAAGACTCCATATCTTTAAAGACAGGTATATTAAAAGACATAGCACCATCAACACAAAATGTAGAAACTTCATTAAAAGTATATTCCTGTTTTACCTTGCCATTTTCATAAATTGTTCCGGATCCGGAAAGAGAGCAGCGAGGATAACCACCAGTTAAAGAATAGAAATAAATAACACTTCCATCATATACCGCGGCAACTTTATCAGAAACAGTAGCATCAAATCTTTTAATTGTATAAGCATTTTCATTGTTAATCTGCCTAGTAGTTCCAACCACATGGTACATACCGTCAAAAACTTCAAAATCTGTAAATCCGCCTTCCTCAAACACTGCATCATATCCATTAAATTCACTGTCGCTGTATATCTTTAGCGCGGAAATCGGAACGGCTGCGTTGCCAACTCCAAGCATTCCAGCCGCAGCTATTGCACAAAAAATTTTCCAAAAATTCTTATTAAACTCCGCTCTTGCTTCAGCATCGCTAATATCAGTAATCTCCATATCAGGGGAACAAACCATTTTGGCAAATTCCTGAATATTTTCCAATACTTTTTGAGGATCTGTTTTATATTCTTCATAAACATCGGAAATGTTATCATTGAGAGCGTTGGTTGCGCATGTGCCTGAATTCTTGTATGACACTTCATCCAAAGCTTTTCCGATTTCCATGTATCTTGCGGCATTTTCCGGATTGACAACCGACAGGTTTCCGAGAAGGAACTTTTGGCAGTTTAATGACCATTCAAACCATTCTTTCAGCGATTCCGTTTCCGAGAAATTGACGGTTCCGTATCCGGATAATTCTGCGGTACCTCCGTCGGCTGCGGCTTCAAACAGTTCCTTAAGTTCACTCTGACGTTTCCAGTAATCATGCTGATCGCCGAGTCCGGCATTGATTCCGAACATGATAAGAAGCTGCTCTATAAACGGTATGTCAAGAACCAGCTCCCCAGCCTGCGCCTCCATGTAGGACGTTAACGGTGCACTTATGATTGTAAGCGCTGCAAGTATGATGCATGTTATTCTTTTTATTTTTCCCATGATTCACCCCCGTATTTTCCTTTGATACAAGAAAAGGGCACTGCCGAAGCAATACCCCCTCCGGATACTGCCGCAGCAGTAGCCTTTCTGACACTAGGCAGCATGAAGCACACTCTGTATGAAGCTGATGCCCTTGCGCAGTCCGATGAATGATATCATTACCGGAATGCAGACGGGCAGGAGCGCTATTACTTCATCCAGGACGCCGTTCATCATGTCCGCTGTCACGACGCCTGCTATTTTTCCTGTTGCGGATGCTGCTGCCTGTGATGCCCTGACAACAGGTGCCATTACATAACTCGTCATATAAACCTCCTTCTAAACCGTTGACCTGTTACTGTATATCATAAATTGCGCAAATATGACCTAAAAGAATATCCTGAAAAATTTGTATATGTAATCACATATGATAATAATAAGGAACACCACGATAAAACAGCATATGACCTGCAGGTCGGTATGCACCTGTTGCAGGTCTTCATGCATGACGGACGTTTCCGCTTCGGTTTCCGTCTCTGTCTCTGCTGTTTCGGTTTCAGGTTCCGTTCCGTATCCCATTTCGGACAGCTTTTCCACTAAGGATTTGATATAATAGTCACTGTCTTTCCTGTTTACGGGTTCTGTTCTGTCTTCGGTTCCTGTTTCGGATGACGTTTCGGGTTCTGATTCTGTCTTCGGTTCTGATTCTGTTTCTCTTTCTCCCTCTGTCTCCGCCACTCCTGAACTTCCTCGTCTATCGTTTTCGGACTCATGGTCTCTGTTTCCTCTTCCTGATTCATCTGAATTGTCGGCTTTCTCTCCTCCGGAGCTTTCCCCGCTTTCGTTTTCCTCTGTGCTGCTTCTTTCTCCATTTCCGTCACCTGAAGGCTCACTGTTTTTATCAGCGGTACCTGCATCAGCAGCGCTTTCAGAAAGTACAGTATCTTTAACAGTACTCGTTTCAGGAAGTTCATTGCCGCCGTTATCATGCACAGCATCAGTACCAGCATCAGCAGGCTTATCAGGTTTACTGTCATTTTCTTTTTCCTCCGGCTCTTCCTCTTTGTTATTTTCTTCATCGGCTGCCGCTTCATGTTCTTCATCAGCGGCAGCCTTAAGGATAAGTGAATCAGATAATTCTGTCATAAACATTGGTTACACTGCTTTCTTGTCGGCTTTTTCGTTTTTTGGCGGTTCTGCCTTGTCGGCTTTTGCATCATTTTTTGACGGTTCTGCGTTTTCAGCCGCGGCTTCATTTTTCTGCGGTTCCGCAGGGGATTTGAGCGTCTCAAGCGCAGCCCTTACGCTTGCCGAATCCGGAGCGTCACAAGGTATCATGCCGGGAACTTCAAGGCCGGGGAGCACATAGGGAACAAACTGTACATGTGATTTGTATGCTATGTCGGTAAGCTTCAGGACAGGTTTGCCGTCTGATCCGACTGCCATTTCAAAAGTGCCCTCGTAGATTGCCGGGGCGATGCGCACTTTGTCACGCATGTTGTAATCCACCCAGCTTTTACCGCGCTGCATTCCGACTGATTTTGTGATGTCATATTCGCTTTGTGCAGATACCATTGTATTCAGAAATACATAATGTATGGTGCAGCCGTATATTCTGGAGCCGTCCTCTCCCATTGTGTCAATTGCGTTTGCAAAAAATACTAAGATATCTGCTTTTGATGTAAGGTTCATTTTGTTGCCTCCTTGTTTAAAACGGTATTATGTTGTTTTCGTGTTCTTCCCATGCCTTCCTTATGGATTCATACCATGCAGTCTCATCCGCGCGGCTTAATCCGGTTGCGGCACACATTTCATGGAATGTATCGAATGTATGCCCTTCATAAGCCTCAAAATATTCAGGGAAGGTCAGGGACATATGATCAAGATGGATGCGGTCAACATATTGGCGGTATTTATCGTGATATAATCCTATTACGTTATCTGTAGGCCAGTACCTGTCTTCAAAAAGCGGTTTCTTTCTTTCGTCCAGCTTTTCGCGGAAGGTGTTTTCCGTCATGTGTATGCGGTCCCACAGCCACTCTTCATAGCTTTTTATTATGACGGCGGTGCCGTCCGACAGTGTGTATTCTTTCATTTATTTTCCGGATTCTTCACTGTCAGTCTGCCTGTTCCTATGCAGTTTGCGGCTTATTATATCAAGAAGCATTACAATAACGGCTGTCACCACCACAACAAATATATCTGCCAGTAACAGCTGCATTTTCGGCGGTATAACGCTGATATCCCTGCCATGCATAAAATAGTACACAAACCAGTACAGGTTATATGCTCCCAGCGCCACTAATCCGGAGCTGAAGCTTCCTCCGAGTATTTTCTTAAATTCTTTTCTATCCATGATTAACCTCTTTCCTTTTTGTTTTACAACAGCCCTTGCCCCTGAAACAGGGGCGGCGGTGCCGGCCAGCCTGCGGCGGCCGGTGCTGTCAGCAGGGCTTTTGGCGGCGCCTCCACGCTGTGATCCGGCAAGCCGCACTAAATTCAGGCTTCGCGCAAGGGCGGCGCTCGCCTTCATTAAGTGCTTTGTTGCCGGAAGGGACCGGCGCCGCTAAGCCCTGCCGCCGCAGGCTGATGCCGGATTTTTTTCGGGTTTGTGCCGGTTCTTTGTCCGGTTCCGGTTCTGTATGCTTTGGTTTGGGGGGAATCCCCCCCAAGCCCGCACTAAATTCGAGACGGCGCACGTTGTGCTTGCTCTCATTAAGTGCATACCGGCATAGCCCCCCCAATAGTAAGAACTTATCCTTCTGCGCGGCGTAAATTACTACAGGGGCAGGGTTCTGTCCGCGCCGAATATTTCCAAAACAGCATGGAATAAATGTTCACACCCCTCACCCCTATCTTAGGGGCTGAATTTATGTTTTCCTGAATTGGGGGCGCTGTGCCCCCCAAGCCCCCAACTGTGCATACAGTCCGCCTTTAATAGTAAATTCTCCCCGGTTAAAGGGCGAACCGGAAACAATTTACTATTTAAAGGCTAATGTACTGACTAAATCCGGTTAAGGGCGTTGAATTATCTTATATTTTTACTTTTGCATGGCTAAGCGGTACGCCTTGTCAAGGGACTTTCGCGGCATAAAGTACGGCTAAAGGGCAAGCCGTAATTTATTCCACGTTCCCTTGACAAGCCTAGTGTACAGCGGCGCAACGGCTTTGCCGATAACGGGGAACCGATTAAAAAACAAATCGGGGCCCCGTTACCGTCAATCCATTGTACCGCTGTACACAGGATACCAAAGCCGTTAGTATGAAAGTTCGTAGGGCTCTGCCCTACAACCCGGCCTCCTCCAAAGAACCAATTGGGCGCTTCCGGAAGTTTTTTGTCATTGGCAATAGGGATTCGCTGCATCAAGTTCGTCGAAAAAGGCGTCTAACCTGCGGGCTATCATTGATGCACTGTTAACTTTCTGCATCAGGGTGTCAAGCCTCTTACTACGCTCCGCTATCTGTTCATCGTATCGCTGAAGCATGAGTTTACGTTCAAGTTCTCCGTTCTTGTACTCTGTGAGTATTCCTATCAGCTTTTTGGAAAAGTCGGCACCGGGCTGGCTGTCGACAAACTCCACAAGGTCACTTGGTATACGGACGGATTTCTGTATCACTTTTTCCAATCAAATCAATCTCCTTTCTTGCTCCTTTCCGGTATTATCCAAATGGCAGCTCTTCAGGCTTATCCGTGTCATCATCCGGGAAATTATTCAATTCATGGAGGTACTTTGCAAACTTTTCAGCACATTCATCAAATTCACATGATGAAAAAAGAATATGCCAAGAATTATCGAAAGATCCTTCCTCCTCATAGCCTACTACTGCATACTCTTGACGTGTTAAAGTTTCAAGCTCCCTTCCAATTTCATAGCTGAATAATACCTGCATGACTACATAGCTTATAGACCTGATTCTGCCGTCATCACATTTCAGACATTTCATCAATCAACCTCTCTTTCCAGCAATCGCGATTCGCTTGTTTCTTTCTCATTACATATGTGTTACAATAAAGTATTAGATTAATCTAAAAAGACATTTGTTGTCTTACAAAAGTATTATATTCGACTATAGTCGAGATGTCAATACATATTAACGATTTTAGTCGATATTTTAAAGGAGATATTATGTCTATAGTCGAGAGAATAAAAGAAAAATGTAAAGAACAAAAAACATCAATGAATGCATTAGAAAAATTATTAGGATTTGGAAATGGATCGATTAGACTATGGGATAAGAAAATTCCGGGTTCAGACAAAGTAATTTTAGTTGCAAGACAATTGAATGTTAGTATAGACTGGTTATTAACTGGAAAAGAATTTTCAGATCTTACACTAGAAGAAAAAAAATTAGTAGAATTATACCGTAATACAAATGACATTGGTCAACCTTTGACCATGAAACACGCTGAAGATGTTCAATATGCATTACCAAGATCTGACCAAACACAGGAGCAACCATCATCAAATTCACAGATTGGATAAGGAGACACTAAATGAATACGCAAATTACAACGGCATTAATTAATATAATTATAACTTTACTTTTAACAACCGGAGCATGTTATATAGTAATATTGTTTATAGAGTTCTTATCTAATAAAAGACGTTATAAGTCAAAATATTCTTCAAAAGCACAAACTAAAACTGATAAACAATCAATTAACCCTACACTAATAGTTGTTATTACAAATTTAATAGGATTCTTATTTTTCATAGTATACTTATTCAAAGATATAATCGGAAACACTAACCAAATACCATTAAAAACAGAAACAGTAATAAGCGAAAACATTACTCATAAAGAATCAGAAACAGAAATTACAAGCAGTGAATCATATAATATGGATAATGAAACTAATTTATTTAACAACGAGCCAGAGCTTGTTGAATACAGAATCACATATGACATATCATATGATGAACTTAGCAAAAATGAAAAGGATTTTTATGACAAAATAATATCTACTGCTATGAACAAAGATAACACATTCATTACAGATAAAGAATTGAGCTTTAACCTTAATAGAGAAATATCAGAAAATGAGTCAATAAGAGTTCAATCTGTATTCTATAATAATTACCCTGATGTGACTATTTATACAACCAGATATTCTGACGCATGGATGTATCATGTAACACACTTGCTAAACGGAGTGCCACTTTATAGAACTTATTATTTTAATGTAAAATATAAGCAGTAAATAGGATAAGAAATAGCGGAGCCTGTATATGAGGTTCCGCTATTTCTTATCTTCATAGAGATTGTTGATTGATCAAATCTATATTACCACATTTCACGTCTAAATGCAAACATATTTTTGTACTTTTATTGACATCATACGACAAAAATAATAGAATAATATCGTTGCTACGCCAATACAGGCAGCAGAAGGGAGGCGAAATAATGGTAGCATTTCTCTCTTTAATCCAGTCCGTTATTGCTGGAGTCGTAACACATATAGCTTGCAAGTTTATAGACATAATGCACGACAAGTTCTTTAAAAAATAACCGTTAAGCCAACGTAAAAGGTTAGAAAACCCCAAGAGGTGCAACTCTTGGGGTTTTCGCTTGTTGCCAAACAATGGCAGCATTTCTCTTATCTACAATCCATATTATAGCATATGCATTTTAACATTGCAAGATACTTATATTACAAAATATTTTACGGTAAATGCTATAAAATGTTAATGTTGCCCCTCCCGCTGGAAACAGAAAGTAGATGTATCAATGCTAGACATCATTTCTTCTCATTACATAATAGCCTACTGTATGCATGTAGTTATCGTAACATATAGGATTTCATATTACAAGATAAAAATTTGATATCCTACACCAAAACCTATAATATATTAATATCCCTTTAGGCACCAAAACTCTTAATCAGGGTGCCTAAATTCCGGATTTTTCTAATATCCTTTCTTGAAAAATATTGGATCTAAATGATACACATCAACGCCCAGCATTTTACTTTCCGCCGCAAGCTGGCTGTAAATTTTT
>CAJTMC010000068.1 GCA_910577115.1 uncultured Lachnospiraceae bacterium | reverse complement strand
TTTTACTATGCATTCGCGATTATGTTTCCTGTATTTTCATAATCCTGCCCGTTTCAATCATTATTTCCGATAAGCAGCCTTCTCTACCGCAATCGGCTCAGGATTTAAAATCACCCACTTCACCGCCAGCTCCGATAAGCGGTCGATTTCTTTTTCATAGGCGTTGCGAATAGAGCGGACTATGGCAGCAACCTCCGCCAATTCCGCCTCCGGAAGAGGATTTCCCATCTGTACATGCGTCAAAAAAGCCTGCGCCATTGTTTTAAAATCCTTGTCCAATTCATGCAGCCGTTGTTGAGGATTTCGTACCCCAACCGCCCCGAAATGCGGATTACCTCGCCCTGTATCGTATTGGCGTGTCCCGAGCCGGGAACAAGCAGCGCCCACAGCTCGCTGTGCTGTTTCTGCCATGTTGTTTCCGACACCGTAATGCGCGATTTCCCGTCATACTCCACTCTTCTTGGAACAGGCGGTACATGCAGCAGCTCATATAAACGGTCAAGCGCCGCGTCCAATTCTGCGCTGTGCTCCTGATTGTTGCTCGTTGAAATTCAATATCCTTTGCGGTATCCAGCATATACGCCTGCATTTTTTCCGTCACTGCGACGCTATGCTCCTAGTCCGCCCGTATTGACCGTTCCTGCGTGGCTTAGAAATACTTAATGGTAAAATACAAGGGGAAATTCAAAGAAGTTGCTTGTTCTAATTTTCATACAGGGCAGCAATCTTTTGTATTCTGCGCTTCATTTCTGTGCGGATATGTAACGGCTCTAAGCATTCACATTTATCCCCGAAACTGAAAAGAATGTTATAGTAGTACTCGTTCTCTATAAAAGGGAAATGGACAATATAATATTCGTCACAGTCTGGCGAAAAGTGTTCAAAAGTGCAAAAATCAAGCACCCTGTCCATGATAGATTTATGAATACGGATTTTGATAAACAATGGGCGGGCTGACAGTTGTGCCCGATTGTTTGATTGATGATATTGTTGTAAGTGAAACAAGCATGTTACTTTTACCGGGCGCAGATACATGGAACGACCCAAGGCATGAAGCGATTCTTGAAAAGGCAGACGAATTACTTGCAGCAGGTGCAACGGTGTGTACAATCTGTGGGGCTACTGCTGCACTTGCAAATTACGGTCTGCTGGATAAGCGTCCGCATACCAGCAACGGAAAGGGATTTCTTGAAATGGTGTCTCCCGGCTATAAGGGACAAAGCTTTTACGTAGACAAGCCATCTGTAGCAGATAACAACCTTATTACGGCAGGCTCCGCCGGAGCCTTGTTGTGGGCGAAACAGATTATTGCGCATTTAGAGGTTTTCCAATCTGACACACTGGAAGCGTGGTATGAATATTTTCGTACCGGAGAGCCGGAATATTTCTTTGCGCTCATGCAAACTTTGCCGTCTGCCGATAAAAATTAAAGTTGTCCGCCATCCGGCAAGGTTAGCCGAGCCTGCCCTTGCCGGATGGCAACTACAATGACAGCCTTCTATTGCGCTTTCACAACCGGAATCCACACTTCATACTGTGCGTTCTGCGGATCGGGGTTTAGATAAACCTCAATATCCGGCGCGTTGGCGTACTCATAACCCGAAGTCGGCAGCCACTCCAGCACAATGCGCCGTTCCAGATCCTGTACGGACAAATTGGTGCCTTTCCCCGAAAAGATTGCCCAAGTGGACGCAGGCACAAGATATTCCGCAAACGCTTCGTCCGTTTTCGTACTGGAAACGGCGATAAAATACTTCCAATGCTCTGCTTCATTACAGGCGCTTACGCCCAAAATGCCCATCGGCGGCGTGTCCATCAGCCCTGCAAGCTTTTCAAGCGTACCGTTTTGTACGGCATTCTGCCACATGTCGGGTACAATGGAAAAGTTCTTCTCAATCTCCTGATGCAGCGGTGCAGATACTCCGATAATGCGAAATGCGTCCTTTGTTTCAATGTGGTAAGTTAGTTCTTCGGCTCCTTTTACCGTTATTTGAAAAGTCAGCGGCGGAAACGATTTTACCGACACGCCCTCATTTTTTACGGCGGACGGCGCAATCCCATGAACTGCTTGAAATGCCCTGTTGAACGCCGTTGGCGAATTGTAACCGTACTTGGCTGCAATCTCTATGACCTTCGCGTCGCCGCCCTGCAAATCGACTGCCGCCAAAGACATTTTCCGCCTGCGGATATATTCGGACAGTGTTGCGCCCGCCATGTAGGTAAACATGCGCTGAAAATGATACGCCGAACAGCAGGCAATCCTCCCAAGCTGCTCATAGTCGATGGTGTCTGTCAAATGGTTCTCAATATAGTCCATTGTGTTGTTCAACCGTTCAATCCATTCCATTTTTAAAAACCTCCTTCTTTTTAGGATAAGTATAAACGATTTCGCCGCGATGCGCCTCTTAATTTTTGCACAAAAAAGAGAGGAAATATAGTAAGCCAAGAAGGATAAGGAAAGAACAAAAGGAGCATGGTTATTGATATGAAAGATAAATTTAAGCGACAACAGCCGATGAAAATTTCTATCGCCGGTTTATAACTTTTGGTCCTTGTCAGAAGGAATATATCGGATAATATCTTTTATGTCACAGTCTAAAATTCGGCATAAATCATTCAGCGTTTTCGTTGATACATCTTTGTTGTGCTTCAAACGGTGGAGTGTGCTATGTGATAAATGATGTTTGTTTGTCAAAGTGTACCAATTTTCAGTTGATTTTTTCAAAGTTTCCCAAAACGGGATATAGTCAATCACATTCAGCGCCCCCTTCCATAGTATCATTAACATTAGAATAAAATATATTCTGATACTTAAATATCTTCGTAATAGCGAATATGGAAAGGCATAAAGAACAAAATGGAATGTGTGCAATTAAATTGAAGAAAAAAATAAAGAACAAAGGAAACAGGGATAAAATATATTCTGATACTTGAATATCTTCGCAATAGAGAATATACTTATAAGAGCAGGAAAGAAATTTGAATATGAGTGATGAACAGTTTGAAGTGCTTATGGCGTAAAGGAAATGCTTTGCAGAAAAAGCAGGAATTAGAATACAGTAAAACAGAGAGGAACGACGGCAAATGCGGATAATGGCGGTTATGGGAAAATGTATCAGTATCCTAAAAAAATGGAAACAGAGCGTATTGTTTAAAAGAAAACTACGGGAAATGGATAATTTGTGGCTATTTATGGGTGGTAGCTGCTGGGGGCTGTTTCCACCGTCTTTTTACTATACTCATACAGAAGAAGAAATAGAACAAATTACAAATGAAACATTAGAAAGGATAAAAAAATTAATTGATGAATTTAAAGCCATTAGATCATGATTTAAGGGAGTTTTCAGAAATGGAAATTCCCATTTTATTTTTCTATACTATCCATGGCACAGAATGCGGTATGTGCAAGGAGATGCTTCTTCGTATCAAATACTTTTTGGGTATATTCGCAAGGGCTTCTCAATTAAAAAAGTCTTTTCCGAAGCGCCGCTTTTGTTGCACGAACTGGGAGAAACGGGTAAACTATAAGAAATGGTTAGAGATGCATTAGAGATTTCCCTGCTATAATGAAACGCGCCACAGAGCGGTTTGGACGAGCCTGCCTGCGGTAAAAATAACGGTAAAGCGAGGAAATTGCAAATGAAAACAAAACAGGCGATTGCAGCAGGACTGATTGCGCTGATTATAACAGGTGCGGCGGGTTGTGGCAGCAGTCAGGACACGCAACAGGAGGTTGTCCCTTTTTCTGTGGAAGGAAAAACAGACGAAGAAACAATCCCGCAAACTCAGGCTGACGAAATCAAAAATGACATGCCCGAAACTGCTATTTTGGACAGCGGCAGCAGTCAGGATACGGAGATTATCGGCGGTAAAGTCAGAAGCGTCGCGCAGGACAGCTTTGTCATCAGCCGTACCCTGTACGAGGATTCGGATAACTCAATGGTTATCCTGCCGGAGCCGGGCAGCCCCGGGGAGGAATTGGTGACAGTCCGGTGCGCGGATACGACCGTATTTGAACGCTGGATTATTCAGGGCGGCGGAGCAGGGATTGATACGGAGCAGGCTGTTTTTTCGGATATTGAGGAGGGCAGCGGACTGGAAGCGTTCGGGCATTTTGACGGTGAGGAGTTTGTGGCGGAGAAGGTTGTCATTGAAATTTATCAGTAAGGCAAAATTCCAAAACACGTCTGTCCGGCGCGTTGCCTGTAGGAATAAGGTATAAAAAGGAGTACAAACATGCGGTATCAATTCAAAGAATATCAAAAATCGAATCTTCTGACAAACCACCTCAACATGGGCGGGAACAATCCAAACGGAGAAACGCAGACAATGCGGAACATTTGTTCACATTGAAAAAGCTTGCGCTTTCTATTGGCTTTCGGGCGCCGATTTATACGGTGACAGGGTGGAACAGTGTATACGGCGCGAAAATTCCCGTAGATGAAGTCATTCCTGTGTTTGGCGCGTATCCCGAGGCGCCGTGGGAGGAGCACACCCAAAGGCTGCCGCTTTCCCCGCAAGCTTTTGGGCGTGCTTTATATCGGGGAGAATTGCGACCTTTACACGTGTGAGGACGGTATTCATGCAGTGCAGGACGGCGATTTTTCGTATGACGTGTGGAACGGTTCGGCGTATGAGCATGTTGCAGTGAGCCGTATGTTTACACAGGCGGAGGCTGTGTTTGAGGCTGTTGACGAGCCGTTTGCTCCGCCCTATGCCGAACAGCTTTGTTTTGGCGGTGTGCGCAAAAGGACGTGGAAAAAGATTACGGTTTCGGGTGCGGAGGGATTTGTGCAAATTCCTGACCAATATGATGTAGCGCAGATTTACGCGGATGGCATGCTTGTCGCGGATCATTTTTATTACGGAACGGCGTGGCGCGTTCCGGCAAAGCTGTTTTACAAAAAAGAATGTTATTTGGTGATGTCAGAGATGCGGGAGGATTTTACAGGGAGTTTTGATGCTGCCCCGAAAAACATCGATCTTCCCCATTCTTTCCTTGAGGCAAAGCATAATGCGTTTTCAATGCCATCAACTTCAGAAGGGATTGAAACTAATTATGCTTTGTATTTTCCAAAACATACGTCATGATGGCTGTATCATTCCCTTTCTCGAAGACATACAATCTTTTGCATTTAGGGCACATCCACACATCATATGTAGGTAATGGAATTTCCCAAGGAATTAATGTTTCACAATCCATAATTGCATCCCATTCTTTATCTGTATATACCCACAACTGTATGTCATTGGGAGCCTGTACGGTACTTAAAACGTTTCCGCATACGCAATTCATTCTCGCCATATTCATTCATCCCTTTCTGATAGAGAATCCACTTTTAAAGCCTTAGCAATCTCATTTATTTCCTGAACAGAAAGAAATGCTTCGGCTATAGTTACATTTTTTAGCCTGTGTTTCGACAATTTTTTAATGTACGGAAGCTTTGCTGCCAGAATTTATAAAAACAGTTCGTGAAAAATTTAAGCGCCGGGCGTTTTTTGTTTGCGGCGTCGCAAATTGCTTATGAAAGTAAATTAGCAATATTAATACTAAGATCTTCATAAATACAGACGGGTACATCGTCTTCAAAGTTGTATTGATTCGACTTTTTTTCCGTTTCGAAGTCGTATACTGTAACAGTCTTTTTCTGCGGATTCACAATCCAGTATTCACGTACGCCCGCAGTGCGGTACTTGAAAAGCTTAATCCCGTAATCGTTCTGTGGATTAGATGGGGAAGTGATTTCAATAATCCAGTCAGGGGCTCCGCTACAACCTTTTTCAATTAATTTATTTTTGTCGCAGATGACAGAAATGTCAGGCTCAACATAATTTTGGTCATCTTCATTCAGAAATACGGAAAACGGTGCCGGATAGACTTCACAGTCGCCTATTTTGTCACGAATATAGTTTTCGATTGTCCAATCTAACAGGTGGGAAAGTCTTTGGTGAATACGGTTTGGCGGTGCCATCATATACATCTGTCCGTCGATCAGCTCCGCCCGCTGCCCCTCCGGAAGGGCGTAAATATCTTTGATTGTATAAGTTTTTTTTTGTGATAATGCCATACGGATAACCTCCCTGAAAATATTTTAATTATATGGAGTGCCTTTTTCAATTAATTCCTTTATTCTGCTGCCTATACGCATTGATTAGCCCCTTTCCTTTATGATGATATCGTATTAAAAAAAATATGATACGTCAATAAAAAAAAGAAATATAAAATCAAAGGAAAGTACAGCTTGTGAAAAGACAGAACTTTTAATATAATGAAGTATAGAGAATTTGTGAATGGAACAAAAGATGAGGAGGATTTGAATGCGATTTTTTCATTTATCGGATTTACATATCGGTCTGAAATTAGTCAACCGCGATTTGAGTGAGGATCAGGAATACATTTTAAAGCAGATTGTCGATATGGCAGCAGAGCAAAAACCGGACGCAGTCGTGATTGCAGGAGATATTTACGACAGGTCTGTGCCGTCCGCGGAGGCGGTGGATTTGTTTGATAAATTTGTAACAAACTTATCGGAAACACTTCCTGACAGTATGATCATGATGATCAGCGGCAATCATGACAGTGCGCAGAGAGTCGACTGTTTCCGGAAAGTGCTGCGAAAGCACAATTTATACATGATTGGTATGCCGCCGAGGACGGAGGAAGACTATATTGAAAAAGTGGTTTTAAAGGACACGCATGGAACGGTGAATTTTTACCTGCTCCCGTTTGTGAAACCATCTATGGTCAGGCAGATTGTCGGCGAGGGGGAAAACGGCAATAATTTGTCATACAACGATACGCTGCACCGGATGATTGACAGGGAAAACATCAATGAGAGTGAACGAAACGTGCTCGTCAGCCATCAGTTTTACCTGCCAAGAGGAAAAAAAGCGGACGAGGTCGAGCGCATGGATTCCGAGATTAGAACGGTCGGAAATATTGACGAAATCTGTGCGGACGTGCTGGAACGCTTTGACTATGCGGCATTGGGGCACATTCACAAGCCGATGAAGGTCGGAAAAGAAACAATCCGCTATTGCGGCACCCCTTTGGCGTGTTCCGTCAGCGAGGCGGAGCAGGAGAAGGGGATTATTATGGTGGATATGGCGGAAAAAGGAACGCTTACAACGACCGTCCTGCCGCTTCACCCACTGCGCGAGGTGCGTGTGATTAAGGGAGCTTTAAAAGATGTGCTTAAGAAGAGCTGTGAGGACTATGTGACAGTGGTACTGTGTGACAAGGTGGATTTCGACGTAATTGATATGCAGGACAAGCTTCGGCTGGCGTTTCCGAACCTGTTGGAAATCCGCAGGGAAAATCAAGTGAGAACGGATTATAAGCCGGTGTTGGAAGAGAAGGAGATTTTAGACCCGTTTGCGCTGTGCTGCTCATTTATGAAGGACAGAATTGACGAGGAAGATGAGGACGCATATCGGAAAATCCTTGAGGAAGTTGTCAACGCGGTGAAGGAAGAGGCAGTTTAAAAAATCTTTCTTTTCGAAGTTGCATATCCACGCAAAACGAGCTTATGAATATCCATTTGTAAGTAACAGGCGAATATTTTTGGATTCAGTATATCAACCGGAATTCTGATAAGACATATTTTATACCATTTATTAACTGTTATATCTTATCTTCAAAAAGTCCGCAAACCCTTGAAAATGCTAAATTTATAGCAAGTGAGTTTGCCCTTAGGCTTTCCCTCGTGTTATATCCTTTTCTCTCATGTTACGAACCCTCATAAGGGCAAAAATAAGGGAAAGAAAAACCTGTAACAAATTATAACACAGAATAAATTAGGCAGGAAGAACTGATTGAAATGCTTTCTAAAATTTTTCCCAAAATTCAATTAGTAAAGGAAGGGCTGATAAGATATGAAGTTCATATATGCAGAATATAATATGTACCACAACAGCATTGATATAACCACCTTTGATGAGTATCTTCTGCGGATTGACTGCAACAAGGCAGAAGATGGATTAAAGACTACTCCCCGCTCCCAATGTGCCTTAGATACCTTAGCAATAGATGAGCCGCTCGAATATGCCCGCTTAGCACTCGATGGCAACTTGCAAATGTGGATTGATGCAGAAGACAGCCTTGAACTATGGTAAAAAGAAAAATTTTAATTCCCCCGAATTCGGGGGAATTAAATCACTTTAGGACTTTTGTGGTCTGTTCTTCCAAAATAGACATCTGATGTATTGCAATTTTATTAAGCTTTATTAAGCGTTCCTTTTGATTCAGCCCATCTTCAATCAGCACTGCATTGATGTTTTCCATGTTTGACAGGCATATCAATTCATTTATACTCGCATAATCCCAGATATTGCCCTTTTTGTCCTGATTCTTATCTCGCCATTGTTTCGCTGTCATGCCAAATAATGCCATATTCAGCACATCAGCTTCCGATGCGTAAATGATAGAAGTTTGTTGTGGTGTAAGTTCCGGCGGAATGAGATTAACTTTGATTGCATCGGTGTGTATCCGATAATTGATTTTTGCCAATTCCCTTTTGGCACTCCAGCCAAGCAGAGCCTGTTCTTCTTTCCTTAACCGTTCAAATTCCTTGATAAGATATAATTTGAATTGCGGAGATACCCAGCTTGCAAATTCAAACGCAATATCTTTATATGCGTATGTACCGCCATACCTTCCTGCCTTTGCTACAATGCCCTTTGAATTTGTGCGGGTTACCCATTGTTTAACCGACATAATAAAGCGGTTTAATCCCGCCTCCAGCATGATTTCTTCATAGGCGGCAGTATTAAAGTCTGCATTGTACATTTCTTCCCATATACCAAGAAATTCTATTGTATTCTTGTTTCGTAACCATTTTTCTATCAGAGCAGGTCCATTGTCAATTTTCCTTACCATATCGGTTAAAGAGATATAATCATCTTCTTCAATCTGTAAGACCTGTATCTCTGTTCCGTCAACATTTAGTTTGACCATATAAAATCCTTTCATCTATGCGGTCTATAATTGTATTAACTTTCCGTTATCAAAATAATAGATATCTTCTCTTTTATATCCATATTTGGAATCAGGAAGACTGATGTGCGGTTCAAAGGTAAACATTTTAACATCTGATAATCTTTGATGGTTTCCCTTTTCGGTATATATTCTGTCATTTTTGTTTTTCACAATGGAATGTCCAAGGTTGCCAAGAAAATCCAAGTTAAGAAATCCTTTTTTTACAATAACATCATTCATGAGATAATATAATTCTTCAAATGTCATGTCCGGCGTTGCGACATCAATTAGAGTTTTATGCAGATATTCTTCCATCTGCAATCCGCTGCGCCACTCGTTATTTCTTATTTTGTCAGTTTTATCACATAAAATGCCATTTTCAAATACAAGCGTTCTTGCATAATCCCCCCAAATGTTATTCTTTTGAGGACTTAAATCAATCGTAATAATATCATTTTCCTGTATGATTCTATTTGTCACTTTATAATCTTTGCCTGATACGGAAACAGCAGTTTCATCTCCCGCAAAAACAAACGCACCAACATCCCAATACCAAAAGGAATCCGCGCCATGTTCCAACAAATAATTTTCGCACAATGCTTTCATATCCGCCAGATTCATCCCGACTTTAATTATGCCAGCAACATACTTTATTGCTGCCCGATTTAGGTTTTGCATTTCCAAATATAAGTCAAGCGTTTCCTTTGCCACGCTATATCCATTGAATAAATGCTGTTTTGTCATCACTGTTGTACCCTGCCTTTCTGTAAAAATCCAATGTACTTATTTCCTTAGAACCTGTGAGAAGCATCATTTTATAGCAGTTTTCTTTTATGGCAATCTCTTTTGCATAGTTTAGGCATTGCGTTGCCAGTCCTCTTTTTCTAAACTTTTCATCCGTTATCACATTTTCAATAAAAGCATACGGCTGCTGGTTGTGCGTCAGGTTAGGAATGATAACACAGACACAGGAAGATACGATTTTTCCATTTTCCTCTGCAACAATCACATGATGATTTTTATCCTGAAAAATGGTATCCCAAATCTGCAATAGTTCTGCGGTCTTTTCCGGCATGGGATTATTATGTAGCTGCATATACAATCTTAATAAACCCTCTAAATCATTTTTTTCTATTTCTCTAACCATACGGGGCATCCTTTCCTATTCCATAAATACCAATTGCAATTTAATATTATTTATACAATTTCCCATAGAAAAACTGCTCTTGAAATGAAATGTCACCTAATATTTTCTCTTCTGCAATATCTTCTCCATTCAAAGACACAATCCACTTATCCTCCACATCGTCAAAACGATGCCATACTGCGACTACTTTGCCACGAAAACTCTTTAGCGGTTTATTTGTTCCAAATATATAAACATCTTGTTCTGCTCCATCACCGGCAAGTACATTATTTACATATCCATAATTGATTGGATAAATCATCTCCGAATGACGAGGATGAGCGGTGCCTAATGGTCTGTCAACAGTTCCGTCTACCATTTTCCCAATAATATGGCTGTAATCCGGTTCATCTGCTTCCATAACACAAAAAAAATAGTCCAATGTCTGCACAAGCTTCTTGTTTTCATATAACTTTCTAATCTCAGAAACTGTCATCCATTTACAGTCAGCAACTTCATCCGTTGTTGCATCTTCCAAATGCAGGTCTCCATCGTATTCAAAAAGCCATACATCCATAATATCATTAAATTCTTTGCATTCATATTTAACATCAGTGCCTCGGATTTTAGTAAAAAGGAGTTTTCCGGCTTCGGGTTGTAAATCCAGTCCCACTTCTTCCTTTACTTCTCTAAGTGCTCCGTCAATACTGCTTTCCCCCATCAAAACAGAACCTCCAACGCACTCCCACATAAGCGGAAATGTTGGTCTGCTAACTGAACGTTGGGAAATGAGATATTCCCCTTTGCAATTTCGTATCCATACATGCACTACCAAATGGTAGAAACCGTTTGGAATCTTTTCTCCTCGAATCTGCTCTTTTCCTGACTTTTCTCTATATTTTGTATACAAGTCCCATTTTTCCATATTTTTATATATTCCTCCAAAATCTATAAGCTATCTGCTACAAACCTATCATAACATATTTTTCAATATTCATCATTAAAAAACTGTTATGTAAGAGCAAGGATTGAAATATTATCTTGCACTTCGGTCCTTGCTCTTAACCGTCATTTGTTGCTGGCAATCTGTCGTTCTCTTTGGCGGATTTTTCAACCGCTCAAGCACACTTTGCCTATCCTGTTTTTGATTGTCCTTTCCGTAAATTTTTCCCATTCAGCCTCTTGTTCCCTATAAGCAATATAAGCACTATGAGATTTATGGTAAATCCGATAAAAATTCTGCACATTCTGATAACCATATCTTCTAACAATGCCGGACAAGCAGATTTTTAAGATGTCAATCTCCTCATTTTTACGGTGAATTTTGCTTTGCAGTTCACCTTTCTTGGTAAATTTCGCAAGTCCTTTTAGGGCATCACGCTCAAGTTCCAAAGCATTGCGTTCTTTTTCTGCCTCAAAAATAATCTTATTCTGTCGTTTCAGTTCCTTGTAAATCTTAAACAGCTTTGGATAGGCGGTTGCTTCGGCAGACATAATAGGTTTGGGCGGTATCTTCGGTTTGGTCTGTGCTTCCTTTTCGGATGGTTGGCGGACAGGTTCTTGCACAGGCATCTGCGGTTGTATCTGCTCTGTATCAAAGAGTTTTGCAGACAGTTCCCTTGCTTTTTGCAGCACCTTTGAAATCAGCATTGCCAATACTGCAACTGCACTCATGAGGATTGTTCCAAACCGTTCCGGCTGACTGCCGAATAAATCAATAGATTCTTTGATGCGGTCAGAGATGTACTCTTTTTTTATCTGTTGTATCTCTGTTTCTGCCACGCCGCTTACAATCGCCCTGTCAACTTCACGATTCCAACGCATACAGTATTCGTTGTCCGTCTGTATCTGTTCCGCTTTCGGATTATTTTTCCCTATCTTCTTAGTGGCAAGATACAGACCGTTTTCGTTAAAAACGTGCAGTTTCTCTTTGTCGTTCTTTACCAAAGTATTGATAAGGTCTGTATAAAAATGCTTTACCTCGTCCACAAACTCGTCCTGCTTGAACAGCTTATTCTTGGCGGTAAAAAGATTCCGCTCATATATCTCACCTTTCTTCACAATCTTACAGCCTTTGCGGACATTTCCGTTTTCGTCAAGTATCTCTTTTTTGGTGCGGACATGTTTTCCCTGCTCATCATAGAACATATTCCTTGTTGCAGTCTTTTCTATGGGTTCAGGCAATCTCTCCCTCTCTGAAAAAATAAGGTGGATATGGTAGTTTGTTTTTCGTTTGTTATGGTGCAGAGCCGATACGCACTCCACACCGTACTTTTCCTTAAAGCGGTCTGTGAACAACTGTAAAAGTTTGTCTGGCTCATAGAGATTCGGGAAAGATTCCGGCAGGGCAATGATAAATTCCCTCGCCTCGATACATTCCCCCTCTGTGCCGCTTTTTTGAAATTCCTGCTGATTGAATCTTGCAAGCTCCGTCCAATAATAGCGGTCTGTCGTTTCATAGACTGCATACAGGTTTTCCTGTTTTGCATGGTTGGATATATAAGTGATTCTGCCCCTGACATCAAGCAGCTTGCTCATGCGGATAAATGAATGCCTTTGTATTGTGCTTTGTCCTCCCTCCTGCAAATGGCAGT
>CAJTMC010000067.1 GCA_910577115.1 uncultured Lachnospiraceae bacterium | reverse complement strand
GGAGCGTGAAGAAGATGATACATCTTGGGATGGGGCTACAGTTTCAGTTTCCACTTCTTCGGGGACAGACTGAGTGCTGGGGGAAAATTGGGATTGGTTATCCTCAGTTTGTGAGGGCTGTTCCATGTCTGGTTGTTCCGGCACAGACTGATTTTGAGTTTCCTGTGTTGATTCTTCCTGTGCCGGATTTTCTATTGGAATCGGTTCTGTAACAGGAAGTGTTGACTGTTGCCGGCTGTTACTTCCGCATCCTGTTATGGTACAGGTTAATAGCAGTATAAAGCCAGTCAGTAAAACGATAGTTTTCCGATCTATGGCAGACAGGGGGAATTTTAACGAAAATTCTTTTTGAAATAATTTATTTGTTTGTTTCATTTGTTGTTACTCCTTTCATACCTATAAGTTTTAATTTATCGGTTTGCGCCAAGAAAAATTATACCATGCTTAATTATGAAAGGCAATCCTCGCTCTAAGTCCGTTCTGACTATTCAGACGGTCAAGGGACGAGTAGTATTTTTTCGCAAAGGACGCGAAAAAATCTCCATCGCAAGCTACGTTTGCTACCCTTAAGCGAAGCCCTTCTTCGCTTTGTGAACATTTGCGTTCAGACAAAAGCCAAAGTGCGGCTTTTATCTGCCCAAACAGTTTATGGGTGCGCCCCACTAGTACAGCGTTGCATAAATATCAGTGATTAAATTGCCGATGGTATCCCAGCATATATCCACTTGAATGGGTGCGCCGTAAGATTGTATTGTTCAATAAAGCGCAGGATGCCTGCTTGCGGTTCTTCTATTGACAGGTAGCTTTTCTTCTTCAGCAGTTTCCGGTTAATAATGCCAAACCATATCTCGATCTGGTTCATCCAGGAACTGTGTTTCGGAGTATGACAAAGCGTATTCGATGGGAAGTGTCATGCAGGAAATCCGCCCGGCTTTCCATACTTTTGAGAATCTCTGTCTTCCCTTTTTTGCCCAGTTCCACGTCAGGGGCACAGGTTTCTGTCACAAAGCGGACGAGGGCTTCCGACTTATGGGTATTCAGGCCATCGCATACAAATGTCCATGAGGCTTGCGGGTCTGTCCTTACCAATGCTTTTACCGCTTCCACAAATCCTCTTCCGTGCGTGTGGAGTTTAAATACGGCATTTCCATACGGCCAGTTGCATCATCAAAGAATTCAATGAGACTGGTCGTGCCGTGGCGGATATACTCAAATTCCATTTTGGCGCACTGGCCGGGGAATGGGAGCTTGTCAGGATATTTATGTTCCAGCGCCTGTACCCCGGTCATTTCATTCGTGGAAACAATGTGTGCACCTTCCCTGCTTTGTTTCCGGGCGCTCTGGTACAGGCTGCAGATTTGATTAACTTTATCCGCAAAAGCTTCCGGGGATTCCGTTTCTTCCGAAGAATGAAGCCGGTAGCGGATTTTGTGGGCATGTAAATCTACTTCATTTTTAAAAAACGGCTGATGGATGGTATTTCCGACAATTTGAAAGGTAAACCCAATGACGATAATACGGCCATAATCAAGTGCATAGGGCAGTATATTTTCCGTTGCCCCGAATATCAAACATAGCGGTTTCAAAAAAACAAAAGCAAGAATAGTCCAGATAATGCCGAAAACGCTCCCAAACATAATTGAAGTCCCTAAACCTTTTTTCCCAAGGCTAAGGCTGAAAAAGGCAGCTAGACCGTCACCAAAAAGCGTAGCAATGGCAATCGTAATTGTTGCGATTGGGGCTTGCAGGATTCCGGGCGGCATATCAAGGTTCTTTCCCTTAAAAGTAGTAAATTGGTAGTAAATTCAGCTTGAAATCCTGCTTGTATGTCCGTAAATCAAGGCTTTTTTGATACAATCAACCATTTTTATATAATATTTATAATGCGGATAAAGAAATTTTTTACAGAATTTGCAAAATATTATTATTTATTCTTAAAAGCGAAATACTGTTTAGAGATTATTTAGACATAAGTGTGTTATTCTTTTGGAAATATTTTTAGAAAGAGGGAAGAACAATGAAAAACAAAAGAATAGCTGTATATCTTTGCACTGCAATAATATTGGCAGCAACAGGATGTGGCAACTCCAAAACGGATACTGTTGCATTTGACAATGTTGGAAAGAACGCCTCCGCAGTTGATGCAGACACGCCGGAGGGCAGCAGTTATCAGGAGAATGAAAATACGGATGATGCGAATGCCACAGACACGCAGAAAAACGACAATTTTCAGGAAAACGGAAATGCTGACAATACGGATGCTACAGCTGTAACAGACATGCAGGAAAACAACAATATTGATAGTGTAAATACCGTAAATGCACAGGAGAGCAATCAGACGCAGGAGGATATGGAACTGGACGGCAGTGTCGAAAGCATCGGAGATAACAGCATTGTTATCAATAAAACATTCAACCTGTCTGAAACAACTGCCGTAACCAATGTTGGTGACGAAAAAGTTCTGATTACTGCATATTTTTCCGAGGAAACAACATATGAGGTATGGACAGTTAAAAATGGCGGGGTAAACGGAGATTCGGATACTGAGAAACGGCAGGGCGCGTTTACTGACATCAAAGAACAGTCCTCTGTCAATATGTCAGGCAGCTATGAAGGCAATGATTTTCATGCAAAACATGTCGTTATATATCAGTTTGTATAATGTAAAACAACCAAAACGGTGCATTTTTTTACAAGATGCACCGCTTTTTATTTAAATGCGTTATAGTAAAGAGCAGGGAGGAGGGGAAACTCTTTTTGTAAATGAGAACATTTCATAGAATGAATATTGAATATCACAGATGCTGTTTTGCAATTAAAGCGTGGTAGTCTGCAACCGTTTTAACAGTTTAATCCGTAGTGTAATATGATTTTTTTCTGTAGTGCTAAATTTTTACTCTTTTTTATACTCATGTAAGAAACGCTTTTGATATTTTATTTTCGTATATTCACAAATCTGTTTCATATAAACTAAGTCATAAGATCCGCCCAAAACTCCCACTATGGGAATGCCTTGAAGAAACTTCATGTACAACAATTCTTTTGAAAGCATGCTACTGGTATTCGCAATCTGTTCTTCCGGCAAATAATACTCTGGGAGATGCGGAGAAAGAGAAAAGACTTCAATTTTATCATTGATCTCCATAAGATGATTCCCATAAGATACGGCGCCCTCTATCAATAAAAGGATAAAATACTTTTCTGTTTCGGAATTATAGTCAAAACCATAATGCAATGCAATTTCATAAATGCACTTTAGAATCATTCCGGTAAAAACAGGAATGTCGGGGAGCCCAATTCCAAAAATGCCCATACCAACACCTGCTGCACCGGAGAGAACCTGATTTTTGATTCCTGCCTTATTTGCATTTTTTGAAAAAACGCGTAATGATTTTCGATTGTGGTATAGTTCGTCTGCATAAAGATTAACCTTATACTTATTTTTCAAAGCCTCTTTGCTGTATGTTTTTTCAATAATACCTGTTCCCTTTTCAAAAATCAGAAGAAATGCTTTCTCAAATGCTATGTCTAATGTATGCTGCAGTTTCTCCGGAACTTTTTCTGTAAGAAGCTGGTTCAATACGGATTCTTTTTTTAACTTTCTTCGTTCTAGAAAAGCCTTTTCTCTTTTGCACAGAGCTTCCCATTCTTTCTGAAAAGGCGTTTTTCGTTTCCAGTGCGGTATTTCCATAAAATTTAACCTCCTGTAATAAAAATCTCAATCCCAATTACAATTAAAATACTACCGCCGAGTATTTGTGCTTTATTGGACAGTTTTGTTCCGAATTTCTTTCCGATGAGCAATCCTGCCATACAGATCACAAACGTAACAGCCGCAACAATGAGCGCGGCAGCAAGTGCCATGAGCCAGCCGTACCCGGCGATTGTAAATCCGACAGATAATGCGTCAATGGAAGTTGCAATTCCCTGAATCAACAGTGCGCCGATTCCAAGACTTGACTTTTCTTCGTTTGAGTCCTTGCTTTGGATACCCTCATACAACATTTTACCACCGATATATGCAAGGAGAATAAGCGCAATCCAGGGAATAAATTTTCCGAAAGCCGTAAAATATTGGATAATCGTGTGGACGCATATCCAGCCAATCATCGGCATCACAGACTGAAAGCCTGCAAACACGCCCGCAATCCCGCACATTTTGCCTTTTTTCATCTTCGGCTCATTTAAACCGTTTGCCATTGATACCGAGAAAGCGTCCATAGCAAGCCCTACACCAAGCAAAACGCTGTTGAAAACAAACATCATGCTCCATTCCATTTATGATTCCTCCCACCTCAAGATTTAAATATCGAGCAGGCAAGCCTAATCCTTCCCTCACTCGAACACCACCGCTGCGACATATTTGTAGCAAATGCACCCATATCAATGAATACATAATAAAAGACTTAAACACAACCTTGCAGGCTATACTTAAGTCTTCCTTTTCGCAAAATAAAAGACTCTATGTATAGCTTCACAGTTATACATGAGTCTTGCAATTTAAAACAAGCCAGACCGCAATACGGCCAGTATGTTGACTTGCTACACATTACATGTGCTTGCTACTCCCTCATGGGAACTTTGTTTTGACTTATCATACTACTTCCCTGCAGGAATGTCAACAGAAATGTGGTAAATTTTTATCAATCAAATTCCTTCTCATGTTTCTTGAAAAAATCATAATACGCCCGCACGTTGCCAAGCTCCGTCCAGCGCTTTACATCGACCATTTCCTCGTCCAAGTCATAGATTTTTGCGCCTTTCATGGAAAGCAGGAATGGTGAGTGCGTGGCAATCACAAACTGACAGTGGAAAAAGCGGGCGGAATCCTCCAAAAATCGCAGTAATTCCTGCTGCTTTTCCGGCGACAAGCTGTTCTCCGGCTCATCAAGCAGATATAATCCGTTTTCTTTTATTTTATCTGCAAAATAAAGAAATGCACTTTCTCCGTTGGAATGTTCCCGTACATTATTCTGTAGATTTTCGCGGACAAACTTCGACTGCGTATTGCGGCGTGCCGAATTTACTTTTTTCAGTTTTTCGTAATCCTCTAATGAGTGCATCTGAAAACGGGAGTATTTTGCCTCCTGATAATCCTCAAACAGTTCTTCGCGCTTTCGGTCAATTCCTTCGTTGATGCTGCGCAGATTCAGCATAAAGTCAAACACGTCATCGCTCGTGATAATTCTGCTGACTTTTGGAATGTGCCCGATCGTTTCGTATGAGCACATGTTTAAGTAATCTCCAAAGAAATTTGAGCGGTTATATAACGTATCGCGCGCAAGTCCAAGCTTCTGTGCAATCACATTTAATGCCGTCGTTTTTCCGGAACCGTTCCCGCCATACAGGATTGTCACTTCCTCAAAATCAAGCATTCTCAACTGGTGCTCCGATAAAATCAAAAAGGGGTATACCGTATCATAGCAGGTACGCTTTTGTCCCATTGTAAAATCGTATTCTCTTTCCCTGCCTGGAAATTCAAAATGGGATAAATAAATCATATCAGGTTGCCGCCCTTCTTTCTTTCTCTGATAATAGGTTTCAGAACAAATGTTCCTGTTATTCTATGACACCGACCCGTTTTCGTTTTTCATCTGCCTGATAAACGGGAATTTGATTAATATGTCCAAATATTAAATTCCTGCGGTTCAGGTAATTGTTCCCAAATATCTTTTATCAGCGTTTCTGCCAGCAGACGTCTATGAACATCACTCAACCATTGAATGTGCGCCTTTATATAATCCGAATGTATTTCTCTGCCGCCATCTGCCACCTCTTCAACAATCTGGAAATACACAAATTCCTCGAAATCGGCTGCCCACAAATCTACATCTCCTGTGTCATGTCCGTATACCACTATTTTAGGTTCACTTTCCCCGTTTACATATAAAAAACAATATTTATCGCCGGATATTTTACGCGCAAACGGAACAATCCTGTATAGGGGATTGAGAGATTGACGCTCCGGATAAATTTCCAAGTCAAAGTTCAGACATTCATATAGATCATCATAGGAACTTTGAAGGTCTTCAAAAGCCAAGAGCCGACAATCGCCCATAAATTCTCCAAAAAAATCTTCCTGCCATACATCATTCCTGTCGTTTGCAAATTTATCTTCAACCCATTCCTTGGGGTGGGTTAAGTAGTCCATCATCCCACTGTTATTAATTGCGTGAAATAGTTTCGGGAACTGTATCCCTAAGCTCATTTCCACGTCCCTGAGTTCCATGAATTTCCACCTCACAGTATCTTAAAATTTTACAGACGCTCCAACTATAACGCTATATAAAACTGCCGTATCGTTTCTTATATCCAAAATCGGCTTAATACCGTTATGGAAAATCCTGCTCTTGACAAAATCAGATGCAGCGAAAAATTCCGGTTGCACAAAAGAAATGTATGGAATGTTTAATTGCGGGCATTGACAATATTTTGAAAGGAGAGAACAAAATGGATTTTGTAGTTTTTGACAAAACAGTCCGCCAAAAATAAATCTTAGGTGCTTTTCCTCCCTGCTTTCCCTTCTACGGTTTTGCTGTTTTTCATATGTAAAAACATATGCTTTCTTCTGTATTATTAATGCCAATCCCAAGGTATTTCATCAAACAGTGCAAAAAAGTCTTTATTATCCCAATCAGATTTCGGACGATAGTCATAGTATAAGCCATTAATGCCAAAATTGGAACAACTGTCCGTTGCCATAGATAGTCGGACAATCTCTCCGTTTGCGAGCGTTAATTCCAAACATGCATTCTGATTTCCGCAGTCCGCACCACCGTAGATGTACTCTGCGTTGCTAAACCAGTCTTCAAGCATCTCTAAAATTTCTTCGTCCGTAATCGTCTGAGTGTAAAATTGATTGTCTGTAAGAAGTCCCTGAACGTCCAGCTTTGCCGATACAATGTCTTTGATATCAGCAGGATTATAGGACGCGTAGTTTAAGTTCTCCTGAAGCATGTTTTGTATATACCTGCATAGCTCAGAAGCCTCCACAAAATACTCTACGACTTCTCCTGTTTCATCAACATAGCTATACTCCAAATATCCTCCTTCAAACACCCGAAAACACATATCCTGACAGGCAATCTGCCAGCCCTTTTCTTTTATGCCTTTCCATTCTCCCGCGTAGAGGTTTCCTTCTAATGGCAGCGCTTCCATAAAATCCCGCAGCCGTTTCTGATCTTCGTCTTCGGGAGTGTAGTAATAAAAGCTATACTTTCTTAAGATAGACGGTTGTATAATGATACACACTTTATCCGCCTGTGCCTGCCGTGTCAGAACGGTTTCTTCGTATATCATATTGTCCCAGTTTTGAATTGTATCTTCATTTTTCGACAGAGATTCGGTTTGATCTTCGCTCTCTGTTTCCACGTCGGTTTCATTGTTTGTGTCCGGATCATATGTGCTGATTTCTATTATATTTACATCATTTATATTACTTACTGCACTTTTCCCTGCGCACCCTGTAATGGTTTCACAGGTCAATATTAATACAGTTACCAGTGCTCTCATCTTTTTTTTCATTTTTTCACAATCCTCTTATCGCCATGACTAGCCTCGTCATGTAATGGTCTAAGTATTCTCTCAAATTTTAATTACGAGACTCCCTTTTCGGAAAAGCGTTCCGATAAATCCTCAAGCTGTTCCCATTGATTGTTCAAAAACATACCCGCCTCCACAACAGGCTCCTGATGCTCGTTACAGAACAGCCTAGTTGTATTTTCCGTATTGGCAGCTTTGGACTGTGACTTTTGATTGCGCAAAGCACGGTCTGGCAGCATAGGGGCAGGATTTGGGCGGAGAGCAGACAAGGTATTAACAGCTTTCATGCCATACTTCCATGCTTATAATGTTTTGCTTCATGTTATAATCCGCCTTTCTGCGATAACAACCTGCAAGCTTGTGAGAGAAACATTTATTTTTTACGTTTTGCCCGCACGATATCGATATATTAAAAAACATAGGATACTGCAGCCTAAATGCATTACCATTCCAAACCCGAACATTTTGCAGATAAAAGTGATATCCGGCGTAAATACACCTTTTAACAGTAACCCGTATACCACCGGATAATAAACCAGATTTACAATCACAGATATTGCAAAGCAATAATGTGTTTTACCGTAGCCTGTCAAAATATTGTCAATCAAAACCGTATAATTATATGCGAGGTAAAACGGTATCAAAATCACCAGTATATGCTTAATTGACTCAGAATTCCCAATTCCCATTACATTCTTTAAAAAGGGATTGAGCAGCGGGATAAAACACAGCCATGCAAGAAATGTCACGATTATGACCGTATTATAATGCTTTATTTTTACTGCGGTTAGTGTATCCTTACAGTCTTTTTTAATGATTTGTGCCAGCGCCGATATCGGAATCAGCATAAATCCCCATATGATATTATTTGCTGTCCAATAATTCCCCTGTTCTGATACTGCATTGACCATTTTACATACGACAGCGGAATAGATTATATTATCTAACAGGATTTGTGCCCCGCTAAATAAGCCGATACGCAGATAGTCTGTTACAAAAGATTTATCAAAACGAAAGGAAACGGTAATCAATTTTTCCCGAAAGACGACAGCCATACATAATACAACACATACGGAGCTTACTGCAATATTAGAATATGCAGTGCCATATACTCCGAACTTTCGAATAAGAAACAAATCGCCGGCTATTGTAAATATTGTTTTTAAAATAGTCATTGTATATATGTATAACGGCTTTTCCAAGACAACGAACAGTACGTTTACGAAACAGACTATATTGGCAATCATAAACCCAATTGTTTCCAGCGCAAGATATTTTGTTACTTCGTCAATCCGGTCGAAAACCATTGTCGATACAATACTATTGCAGTGCATCAAAACAGCAGCCGAAAACGCGATATAGATAATATTCACTATCACAAATGACTGAAAAATCCGCTCCCTAAACTTCTCCGTATCCTGTACACACCGATTAAACAATGCAAACAAGGGCACAATCAGAAATGCCTGTATCGTTTCATTGATTAAATCAAACCATTCAATATGACCTGCAATACCCAGTCCGTCTGTAGAAGGACTGCTTGCGATTAGGCTTGTGCGCACAAGAGTATAAAGAAAAGGAATAAAGCTTAGCAGCATCAGACTGCAAAACAGATTTATCGGAAACTTAGCAGTTTTTTGGTTCATGTCAAAACCTCCATAATTTCTGCAACATCCCTATCCATTCTTTGCTGCCATCTGTCAGAACGGATATTTGTACAACTATTTTTAAGAAAAGCACGTCTGTGTCCTGGTGCTTAAAAAAATGAATTCTGTCGTTTTACTGCATGCTCCGGCTTATTTTGACAGATCCGCGCTGATTTGTGCTCCGAGTTCGGACGATACATCTACGCGCAGATGTTCTTGCTCGTTTTCAATTTCTTTCCCTTCGCTGTCATACGGATTAAAAACATACGCTTCGGAAACCGTTTCCAGCTCGCCGCTTGCTGCATTTCTTTCCATAACATGTTCATACCACCCGTCGAAGGCTGCGCTGTCTGTCTTTACGGAAGCAGCGTCATAGTACTGCACAATCTGTTCATCGGATAAAGCAAGTCCCTCTTCCTCATAATAACGGATTTTCACAGGTTCCCCGTCAATATACTGGTAGGTCGAATAATAATGACATGCCGCCCCGCCGCGCTCCATGCCATATATGAGCTGTTCTTCCTGATCAAATGTAGCAAGTGATATTTGATTTAAGCGGGCATCATTCTCAAATTTTTGTTCCTTCGCATTCCATACAAAGTAAATCCATTCTGTCCGATAATTTCCGTTTAACGTATCAAACAGGCGTATGTCCTGATATCCGTCGAAATTTACGTCCTCTAATTCAAATCCGAGTGTGTCCTGCAAAGAATCAACAATGCGTGTCTGACCGTTCATGGAAAGCTCCGGCACAGAAATTGTCTGCAGCAGCGTATCGCCCTGAGAAACGTCGACAGTCTGCAGCGCATAGCTCTCCGTCATCAAATCATAATATGCGGTTAATGTAAACGTAAACTCCGGCATGTCTTCCCTGAGATTTCCCGCTTGCGTTACCGTAGTCAGATCATTTCTTTTTTCTTCGTAAAGCTGTTGAAAGGCACTATCCGCAATCCGGTTTCCTTCCAGCTCGACATATTTTAAAGCGTGCAGACCGTATAGCGGCATTATATTACGGATCTGGTTATCGCTAAGATCCAAGCGCGTAAGCTTTTGTTTGTTTTCCAGCGGGCTAATATCGACAATGCTGTTATCATCTAACCGGACTTCCGCAAGGTCCTGCATATTTGTTAACGGGCTGATGTCCGCAATCCGGTTTTTTCCCAGATTAAGATTCTCAAGCTGTGTAAGGCTGCTTAATGCAGATATGTCTGAAATGCCGCAGTTTCGTGCGTATAGCGTTTTGAGGTTTTTCAGGTTTGCAATAAGCGTTATGTCAATGTCTGCTCCGGATGTGTTTCCAATTTCAAGGCATTCTAAATGAACCAGTTTGCCGACAGGCGCGTAATCCTTAATATCGTTTCCAACACAGTAAAAACTTACAAGCCCCGTCAGTTTGGTTACCGGTGTAATGTCTGTTATATGATTGTTGCTTACCCAAAGCGTTTTCAGCGCCGTAAGCGCCTCCACGCCTTCTAAGCTTTGCACATTGCAGTTATATAGATTTACTTTCTCCAAATTACAAAACCACTGCAAATCGAGAAACGGCTTTTCACATGAAATTTCTTCAGAGCTGTCAAATTGAAATTCCGTAATTGCCAGTACATCTGATTTTGTGATTGCGCCCTCCGGCTTTTCCAAAAGCTCCCGCGTTCTGCATTCGACTGCGGGGGACTGGAAAACGATTTCCTCTAAGAGCTGTTCCTGTTGTGACGGTTTGACTGCATTTTGCTGTTCCGTGTTTGTTTTTTCTGCCGTATCTGCTGTATTATTGCAGGCGCAAAGCAGCAGGCTGATAAATAATGCCCACAGGCAGTGATATTTTCGCATTGTTTCCTCCGTTTTTTCAGTTCCTTTTCAGACTGCGCAACCGCAATCCTGCCGTCGCGGTCACCCTGCCTGCAAATGATAAAACGGTACCTGCCGGGCAGCGGGAACAGTTTTATCTTAAGGCGCTTCAATTATTATAGCACAGATTTCTGACTTCCACATCCTGGGCATTTTCCCGGTGCAAAATATAAATACTACCATGAGTTCGTTATGCCAAGTCCATGCCTATTCAGGCAAATAAAATATCTATCCATATTTTACCATACGAACGCTCACAGTTCTATTAAAATTTTCTGGAAAATTCATTGCCTTTGCGACGCGCCATCTGTGCCTGAAGGCTTGAAAAATGGGGAAAATCAATATTATGTTTATATTGCAAAGTTAACACCAAAAGCATATAATCCTGTCTTTGACAGTTTATAAGAAACAAAACTGCTGTAAGCCCAGTATTTATGGACAGTACAGCAGTTTTTGTCTGTGTTACAGAGTATGGTACTTTATTCTCTACCCTTACTTTTTTTCTGGATGGTCTTCATTTGACTTTTGGTTATAAACTGATAGTCGGTACGGAAGCCACAGATATCATGCAGGTCATCGGGGATCTTTTCCCGTTTGTATAAAGGGATAAATCCCTGTTCTTGAATCTCCGCAAAATTCATTGCTTTTAGTGTATCCAGAATCTCTTCACAGGTATATTTACCGCCTAGCTTCTTTTCCAGTAACCGGTAAGAAACAAGGGAAAGAAAACAGATGAGGAAATGGGCTTTGATTCGGTTTTCGTCCTGCAGGTAAACTGGCCTTGCAGAAAAATCTGTTTTCATGATTCGGAAACATTCTTCTATCCGCCATCGTCCATCACTTACCTTTAGGATATCTTTCACATCATCATCGAGCAGATCGCTGCAGACTGCGTACAGACCGTCATACTGTGTTTCCGACATTATCTTATCCGTATCAAGATAGCTGTGGATATCAGCAGCCTCTCCGTCTTTGGCAGCGGCGATTGTTCCAATAAACCGTGCAGGATCATTAGGATTTTTGCGGTTCTTTTTTGTACTGCCGGAATCTATCATCTTTTGTGCGCGTTCTACCTGCCTGTCACGGATCATTTTCTGATACAGGGCATATTTGGGTGAATATGTGACGATCAGGCGCTGGTGCAGTTTTTTCGTCGTATAAGGTTCATCTTTATAGTAAAGCCCTGTGTCATCTTCTGGTATTTTAGTAATGTCAACGGGTCTGTCATCCGAAACTCGTCTGAAACCATTTCTATCCAGCGCCCATGCTTTTTCTTCAGCTGGGAGTTTTTTGATAGACTGGGTTACGATAAAGGATCTTTCCCCCAGATGGTTAAAAGAACGGATACTTTCAGAAGCTAATCCGGCATCACTGCAATAGATGAATTTCTGGCAGCCGAACTCTCCGAGGACTTTTTTCTCCAATGGTTTTAACGAGGTCTGTTCATTGGCGTTCCCAGGAAAAAGGGAGAAGGCAAGGGGGATGCCGTCGCCGTCCATGAACAGTCCCATCTGGATGATAGGATTTGGACGGTGCTCTTTACTCTTACCATATTTTTTATTTCCATCTTCCTGTTCGATCTCAAAGTAATAGTTGGAGCAGTCATAATAAAGCACCTTATCATTTCTTTTTCCAAAAAGGTGGCTGTTTTTATAGACTTCCGACTGGATGAGATCGCATTCGTTCCCAAGGACATCCAGAGCACGGTAGACATCATGGAGTAGGTAAGAAGGCTTTTCCAGGAACTCGGACGCAGTTTTAAAAGAAGAGCGTTTGCTGGCAGGTTCAAGCACCCTTGAATAGATCAGGTCGGACAGGATGGCATTGATATCATACTCAAATTTATATTTAGCCTTCAATTTCCGACAGGTCTTGTGTAACTGCAGGCCGTAGTAGACAGACTGTAAAAAAAGGTAGCCGCCCCGGAAAAAGTTCTGCCTGTCATAATCCAGCTGTCTGTCAGCATGAAAAGTGATCTGAACGGCCTTGCTTTCACGTTCTTGTTTGTACTTTAGGGTTTCAAGCCTGGCCTCTTCTCTGGCCCAGGCCATGACATCATCACGGGAGGGTCCGTGTTCTTTTAGTAAGTCATTTAAAGTCCCGAGTTTTCGGACAATGACAGAAGTGCTTACGCCTTTGTCATTGACAAAACCTTTAGAAATGTAAAAAGATTCTGAGTTTTTTGATTTTGATGTAGTTACTCTCATGTGCAGCACCTCTCATATCCTTATCTTACCACATATTACAATAAAATGCAATAGAGTAAAACAAAGTATTTGACAAAAGAAAAGCAGGCCTTATGCGGCCTGCGATAAATTTTTCTTTTATTAAACTGTCAAACTCCCGTGCCTGCCTTTCATTTTAAAAAATATTTACTGGATGGAGGATGGGATTCCGAAAATGGGAAATACTTGATAAAGCCTGATGCATATGCTATAATGGCTGTAGTCAAGAAAGAATTGTATCCAAGCGGTACACAAAGCGAAAACCCCGGAGCGCCATCT
>CAJTMC010000066.1 GCA_910577115.1 uncultured Lachnospiraceae bacterium | reverse complement strand
TCGCCATCCTATCAGCGGCATCAAAAAACACGAAAAAGCGGGGTCCACCACCCACCGTGATGAACCCCACCAAACCTTAAATTCCTTGATTTTAAGCCATTCTTCAATACTTTCGCCTGTTAGTACCCAAAATCCTATGGCATCATTTGGAAATAGCCGCCTGTGCCGCTGCAAGCCTCGCAATAGGCACACGGAACGGTGAGCATGAAACATAATCAAGCCCAATCTTATGGCAGAACTCAACCGAAGAAGGATCCCCTCCATGCTCGCCACAAATACCCACATGAAGCTTCGGATTTACCGGCTTTCCAAGCTTAATAGAAAGCTCCATCAACTTACCAACACCTGTCTGGTCAAGCTTTGCAAACGGATCATTCTCAAAAATCTTTGTATCATAATAAGCATTCAGGAACTTACCTGCATCATCTCTTGAGAATCCAAATGTCATCTGTGTCAGGTCGTTTGTACCAAAGCAGAAGAAATCTGCTTCCTTCGCAATATCATCAGCCGTCAATGCTGCTCTCGGAATCTCAATCATTGTACCTACTTCATACTCCAGCTTCACACCTGCTGCCGCGATTTCCGCATCTGCCGTCTCCACAACAACCTTCTTAACAAACTTCAACTCATTCACTTCACAAATCAACGGAATCATAATCTCCGGTTTCACTGTCCAGTCAGAATGCTTCTTCTGTACATTAATTGCCGCACGAATAACCGCCTTTGTCTGCATCCTTGCAATCTCAGGATAAGTAACAGCCAAACGGCATCCTCTATGCCCCATCATCGGGTTAAACTCATGCAAGGAAGCAATAATATTCTTAATCGTCTCTACAGACTTGCCCTGCGCATTTGCAAGCTTCTCAATGTCAGCTTCCTCTGTCGGAACAAACTCATGAAGAGGCGGATCCAGAAAACGAATCGTAACCGGATTTCCCTCAAGTGCTTCATACAACGCTTCGAAATCGCCCTGCTGGTAAGGAAGAATCTTCTCCAATGCAGCCTCTCTCTCCTCTGCTGTATCGGAACAAATCATCTCGCGGAATGCCGCAATTCTGTCCTCCTCAAAGAACATATGCTCTGTACGGCAAAGACCGATACCCTCTGCACCAAGCTCTCTTGCCTTCTTCGCATCAGCCGGTGTATCTGCATTTGTACGAACCTTTAACTTTCTATATTTATCAGCCCATGCCATGATACGTCCAAACTCACCCGCAATCGTCGCATCAACTGTCTTAATCTGTCCGTCATAAATGTTACCTGTCGTACCGTCAATCGAAATATAATCCCCCTCATGGAACTCTTTTCCGGCCAAAGTAAACTTCTTGTTCTCCTCGTCCATTGCAATATCACCGCAGCCTGATACACAGCATGTACCCATACCACGCGCAACAACCGCTGCATGAGATGTCATACCGCCGCGAACAGTAAGGATACCCTGCGCTGCCTTCATACCTGTGATATCTTCTGGGGATGTCTCAAGACGGACAAGTACAACCTTCTCTCCTCTTGCTGCCCATGCTTCCGCATCATCTGCCGTAAATACAGCCTTACCGCAAGCAGCGCCCGGAGAAGCGCCAAGTCCTTTTCCTAACGGTGTTGCAGCCTTCAATGCCGCTGCGTCAAACTGAGGATGTAACAACGTATCCAAGTTACGAGGATCAATCATTGCAACTGCTTCTTCCTCTGTCTTCATTCCCTCATCAACCAAATCACAGGCAATCTTTAACGCAGCCTGTGCTGTTCTCTTACCGTTACGGCACTGCAGCATATAAAGCTTACCGTTCTCAACCGTAAACTCCATGTCCTGCATATCATGATAGTGATTCTCCAACAAACCGCACACATCAATAAACTGCTTATATGCCTCAGGGAACTTCTCTTCCATCTGTGCAATCGGCATCGGTGTACGCACACCTGCAACAACGTCCTCGCCCTGTGCATTGGTGAGGAACTCACCCATAAGCTTCTTCTCGCCAGTTGCCGGATCACGCGTAAATGCAACGCCTGTACCTGACTCGTCATTTAAGTTACCGAATACCATCGGCATTACGTTTACTGCCGTACCCCAGCTGTAAGGAATATCATTGTCGCGGCGGTAAACATTTGCACGCGGATTATCCCAAGAACGGAATACCGCTCTGACAGCCTCTTTTAACTGAACAACCGGATCAGACGGGAAGTCCTGTCCAAGCTGTTTCTTATACTCCGCCTTAAACTGTTCTGCAAGCTCTTTTAAATCGGCAGCAGTCAAGTCAACGTCAAACGTAACGCCCTTCTTTGCCTTCATCTCATCAATAAGCTGCTCAAAATACTTCTTTCCGACTTCCATAACCACGTCAGAGAACATCTGAATAAAACGTCTGTAAGAATCATATACGAAACGCTCAAATTTCGGATCCGGATTGCCTGCAATCATCGCTGCAACAACCTCATCATTCAAGCCCAAGTTCAAAATCGTATCCATCATACCGGGCATAGATGCTCTTGCTCCGGAACGAACAGAAACAAGAAGCGGATTCTTTAAATCGCCGAATTTCTTGCCGTTAATCTCTTCCATTTTTGCAACATAGTCCATTATCTGGCCCATGATTTCATCATTAATCTGTCTGCCGTCCTCATAATACTGTGTACAAGCCTCTGTTGTAATCGTAAATCCCTGTGGAACAGGAAGTCCGATTTTTGTCATCTCAGCAAGGTTTGCACCCTTACCACCGAGAAGCTCACGCATTCCGGCATCACCTTCTGTGAATAAATATACCCACTTGCTCATTTTTCTTATTCTCCTTTACATTAGGCAGCCTCTGTCAACTGCCTTTTTATTTATGGTACAGTCATCTTCTGCACTTCACGTATCCATAATATACACATTATGGATGATTGTCAATAATTTATCAAAGATTTTTCAAAAAATTTTAATTTCTTTTGATGTGCTGTCATAAATATAGAGAGAATCGGAAAGAATCTCCTCTTCCAAGAGCTGTGTTTCATTGATTTCCCTGATAATATCCCTGATATATCTGCTCTCGTCGTCATCACCCGCAGGCAGCAGCAAAAGCTCATGTATAGATGACGGAATAATATATAAATCACTCCCCATTGCTTTTGCAAAATCGCCAATCAGGTTCGGATAAAGCATGCACGCCGCGCCGTCCGTTCTGTTTTGATTGCTAAGGACATACATCGGTATGCACCTGTCAAGCTCCCCCATATACTCATGATAATCAGACTCGTGATTTTTATTCTGTTCCGCATTTATCATCTCCCCGATTACATCTTTCATGCTCTTTATCTCATATTGCAAAAGTCTGGGGGTATTTTTCAGGGCACGCGTATAAAGCTCCTTATAATCCACTCCCCACAGCTTTGCGTGTGCATTATGTATTAATATCGAGGCTGCCCCTATATTTTCGTCCGAAACCAAAAACTGAAAAACAATTGACAAATCAAGAAATTCCATATGCGGAATATCCTTTAAAAGCGTCTCGTTTTTTTGCGTGTTAACCAGCTTTAACACAATTCTGCCTTTGACACTCTCATAATTTAAAAAGTAACGCATATCCAGCTTTCTGTTTACCTTATTTTTATTATAAACATCCATCACATCATTGATAACCATTGCAAGCGTCGCCTGACCATTCTCATACGCTTCATAATAATTATTTAAATAAATGGTAGGGGAAATATTGCTGTCATCCTGCATCACTGTAAGTCCGCTTAAAACCACACCATTGTTTTTCATCACATCATTCAAACGTACACTATAAGTCTTTCCCGCCCTTCTCTCAATTTCTTCCTTCACCAATGTTTTAAAGCTTGTAAATTCCATCATTCTTTTCTCCTCTTTTCTTTTTACTACTACTGATTTTTATTGTATACATCAACTTTCCAATACGATATTTTCTGTGAAACAAAAAAGACAATGAAAAGAATCTATATCGAAATATAAATCTCTGTTTCATTGTCTTTACTCATTCACTTTTTAATATTTTAATGCAGCAATTTTATGCTCTAGAAAGATACTCGCCTGTTCTTGTATCAATCTTGATAACATCGTTCACATCTACGAACAAAGGAACATATACTGTGGCTCCTGTTTCAACAACTGCGGGCTTTGTAGCGCCTGTTGCCGTATCGCCCTTAAATCCGGGCTCTGTATCTGTAATCGCAAGCTCTACAAATAAAGGCGGCTCAATGGCAAATACATTGCCGTTGTGCGAACATACCTTAACCATTTCATTTTCCTTAACGAATTTGAGCGAATCGCCAACCTTGTCCGAACTCAGTCCAATCTGCTCATAATTCTCTGTATCCATAAAGTTATAAATGTCCCCGTCTGCATAAAGATACTGCATTTCCCTTCTGTCGATACGTGCCTGCGGACATTTCTCAGTAGGCCTGAAAGTCTTTTCTACAACGCCCCCGTTGATAATATTTTTTAACTTTGTTCTTACGAAAGCAGCTCCTTTTCCGGGCTTTACATGCTGGAATTCGATAATCTGATAAATGTTACCTTCATACTCTATCGTAATGCCGTTTCTGAAATCTCCTGCTGATATCATAAATCTTCCTCCTAATATCGTAACTGCCCTGTGCCCTTATCACAGGCAAAGTCAATGTTTTCGCACAAAACAGTCCTCTTATTCACTTGTAACGTTTACAATCCTAAATCATTTTATAACAATTTCCTATAGATTTCAACTATTATTTTTTACATTTCGCATATTTTTTAGAACAATTCAGCTTTCCGGTAATTGATTCCTTTTCTCCAAAATAAAATCAATCGCCATAAGATATCCTTCCAACCCTTTGCCGTAAATCTGATGATCGCAGGCAGGCTTTGTTACGGAAGTTTTCCGAAATTCTTCGCGTTTTGTAATGTCCGAAATATGGATTTCAACCTTTGGCACCGTAATGCTTGCAAGCGCGTCCCTGATTGCATAGGAATAATGCGTGTACGCGCCAGGATTAATGACGATTCCTTCTGTCCCGTCAAAATATGCCTCCTGTATTCTGTCTATAATTGCGCCCTCATGGTTGGACTGAAAACAGGTTATCTCACACTCTTCTTTTTTTGCTTTCTCTTGTATCATATTTACAAGGGCATTATAATCCTGCGTTCCGTATATTCCTTTTTCCCGAATACCCAAAAAATTCAGATTTGGTCCGTTGATTACTAATATCTTCATGCTCAATCCTCCGTTTTTCTTATTATTTGCTCTGCTACTTCCCGCTGCGTCAGGTCGTCCACGTCAATGACAAGCTCCGCCGCTTCCTCATATGCAGGATTCCGGCTTTTTATCATTTCCCGAATACGCTCCATCGGGTTTTCACACTGCAAAAGCGGACGCGTCGTATCGCCCTTAATACGCTCATAAACTGTTTCCGGCTTCGCGCGCAGATATACCACTGTGCCAAGCTGTCTTAATAGATTTCGGTTTTCCTTCTGAACAGGCATGCCGCCTCCTGTAGAAATGACACATGTGTCATTTTTTTCTGTCAGCATTTTTACAAGGAGCGCCGTTTCCATATCGCGAAACGCAGGTTCTCCGTCTTGCGCAAAAATATCACTGATGCTTCTGCCCTGCTGTGCGACAATCATCTCGTCGGTGTCAGCAAATGTATATCTTGTTGCTTCTGCTATACTTTCCCCTACAGTTGTCTTTCCGCACCCCATATAACCGACTAAAATAATGTTTTTCATAATTTTACACTTCCTCACTATACGAAACGCTTTCGCGTTTGTGCGTTTGTATCAGCTTGCAGCTTTTTTAAGTGCTTCTACTGTTTTTCCGTTTCATATTGATACACTTTCTGATATAAAATGTTACAAACAATTGCCTGTCAAAATGAA
This sequence comes from uncultured Lachnospiraceae bacterium, assembly GCA_910577115.1. Lineage (GTDB taxonomy): Bacteria > Bacillota > Clostridia > Lachnospirales > Lachnospiraceae > COE1. The sequence goes on along the minus strand of CAJTMC010000066.1, from coordinate 7,702 downwards.
ATTTGTCTACCGCAAATCAAGATACATTAATTGAAAATCAATGTATTCGCTGCCAATCTTGAAGAAAGCCGGCATTATGCCGATGCTTTTAAAGTCGAACTTCTTATATAGATGAATGGCTCTGGTATTATCGGCTCTGACTTCAAGACTGATAATTTCAATGCCGTTTTTTCGAGCATATTCAATGATTACATTCATAAGGCTGCTCCCGATACCCTTGCCCCATTCCGCTTTAGCAACAGCAATTCCAAGCTCTGCCCGATGCCCCATGCGTCTTGAAAGGCCACTCAAATTGGCTGTCCCAACTAATTCACTGCCTTGCCATGCGGTAAAAAATACGGAATGCGCGTCTTCTTTCATACTGTTCAAAAAATACATCTCCTGCTCCGGCGACATAGCCAGCCCTTCAGATCCGTATGACAAGTTTTCGGATTCTCCTCCAATTTGTTTTGTAAATATGATTACTTTTTCAGCATCTTCCGATTGTGCCTCTCTTATCACTATTTCCTGCATTGTTATTCTCCATATGTTCCGATTTATCAAATATTAAAATTTAATTTCACAAAAAGAACTTACCTAAAAAAAACTTATCAATTTACCACTTTTTGAAGTTTCTGATAAATCTGCTGCGCGTTTTCATCGGATACTTTACAGCCATTCCATAATTCAAACGCATCAAGCGCCTGATATAAAAGCATCTTCAAGCCGTTAAACGCCATACCGCCGTTATCCGTTACATACTTCATAAACTGCGTTTCCCGCGGCGAATAAATCAAGTCATACCCAAACCTGATATAATGGTAAAAGTCCCCGTCCGCAATCACCACATCATTCACATTCGGCGAAAGACCTACACTTGTACATTGTATCACAACATATCTGTTTTCCGCGCCTCTTAAAAGCTTTTGATAATCGGACAGCGCCATAGGCTCCACATGCTCCGTTGCAAGCGCCTTATTCACCTCAGCCGCCACGCTGTCTGCTTTTTCAACGCTGCGGTTGAGCAAATACACCTTGTCCGCGCCGTTTGCGGCACACAAAAATGCAACTGCGCGTCCTACGCCGCCTGCACCTAAGATGATGACTTCCTCACCCTCAATGTTTATCCCGTCACTTTTCATCGCGCGCAAAAGTCCCGTCATATCCGTATTATAGCCTTTATATCCGCCCTCTGTCCGCACAAGCGTGTTCACTGCACCGATTTTTTCGGCAAGCGGGTCAATTTCGGCAAGCTGCGCAACTACATCGCTCTTGTATGGCACTGTCACATTCATTCCGAGAATATTCAGCCCGTATGCGCCTTTTACTGCCGCCTCAAGCTGACCGTCCTTTACATGAAACGGAACATATGCCATGTTGATTCCCATGATTTGAGAAAGGGTGTTGTGAATCACAGGCGACATCGTATGCTCTACCGGATTTCCGATAATACCACAAGTCCGCGTTTTTCCGTTAATCTCAATCACTTGATTTCCTCCTTTGTGCTCTCTGATAAAAATACAAAACGATTCTCTCTAAATATCGTTTTAATACAATCTGAATTTCTTCTTTTGGGTGAATCGGCCTTACAAGAATGGAATGCAGTCCCGCCTTGTTTGCCCCCCACACGTCCGTAAAAATCTGGTCACCAACAAACAGCGTATTCTTTTCGTTTGTCCCCATTTCCACAAAAGCTTTCCGGTAATTTTGCGGATTCGGCTTTCCTGCCTTAAAAATGTAAGGCGCGTCTACCGCGTCACAAAACATTTTGACGCGCGGCTCCTTGTTGTTGGAAAGCATGGTTACGCGATATCCGATTTTTTTGAGCCGTTTCATTAAAGCTATCGCACGCTCGTCGGCAGGCATGCCATGCGGCACAAGCGTATTGTCAATATCAAAAATAATTCCGCGAAAGCCTTTTTCGTAAAAGTCTTCAAAATTGATTTCATAAGTAGAATTCCGATATTCCTTCGGATAAAATCCCTCAAGCATCTTATTCCCATGTCCTTTCCATAATCTACATCTTTTATATTCTATATCATACTTTCCGATATTTCAACAATGAATGCAGATACTATCAAAAGAATAGGACAAAACGGAGCAAATTCAACCCGCAGATAATCTGATATTATAATCAGTAAAAAATCAATAGGAAACTTTGCATTTTTATGTTATAATGAAGCAACAAAATCAAGAATTGGAGGAAATAACTGTGAAAAAAAATTTTTCACAGGGCAAATTTGTGCTTGCGCCGCATACATCAAAAAGCTTCGCTTTTCGCTGTCAGGAATTCGCAGGTTCATCAAGTATGGAGGATTACTATGATAAGACATATCTGTATGTTTACATTAAAAGAGGAAAACAAAGAACAAACAATTGCCGCATTTTTTGAAAGAGCACAAAAGCTTCGGGAAATTGATGTTATTAAAAAATTTGAGGTCGTTAGAAATGCAGAAAAAACGCCGGCTTCCAATTACGATGTTGCACTGATTTTCGACTTTGATACTGTAGAAGCATTGGAGCAATATCAAAAATCACCGCAGCACGTTGCATTTGGAGAGTTTGTATCTTCCGTGAGAATTGACAGGGCTTGTATTGACTATGAAATCTGATTTCACTGCAAAACAAAGAAATGAGGATTCATATGGAACACAATATTAATTTGAACATTCATTATACTGCCCCCGCGCAGATATGGGATAAAATTGGTAAGGTATACAGCCAAATGCCCTATTGAAATCGGAGAACCGGAAGATGGATATACATTTGTTTACTATGATTGAAATGCTGTGGTTGTGATTTTGATCCATTACAAAAAGGGCATTAAAAATTGTCAGTGAGTAAAAGAATATAGAAAATCGGAGTAAAAAAATGTCACATAGTAAACGTACAAATCGTTTATAGTTTTGCCACAAGGCATTAAAGTTTGAATGAAAGGAAGAACATATGAATCATGATATTATGCCGGTGATGCTTGGTCGGAACATGATATACGAAAGCGATTGGATAACTTTATATTCTGATCAGGTTAAAATGCCCGATGGGAAAATCATTTCTTCTTATCATAAAATACATTGTCCGCAGGAAGCAATCAGTGTTGTCATTTTTAATGAAAAGAATGAAATTATGATGATACAGTCAAAGAGGTATATAACATCAAGGTTAGAATGGGAAATTCCGGCAGGCCGAATTGACACAAATGAAACACCGGAAGATGCGGCAAAAAGAGAATGTATGGAAGAAGCCGGCTGCAGCCTGAAAGATTTAACATATCTTTGCTGTTATAATCCAAGCAATGGGATGTCAGATTTAAAGGTACATTTGTTTGCAGCAAAAGTTGATACAGAAATTACGGATATTGACAAAAATGAAGTACATGCAAAACAATGGGTACCGAAAGAAAACATATTGGAAATTTTGAAAGAAAACAGAACGCAGTGCGGGGTATCTATATTGGGATTGTTGTATGCGATTCAGTTCTATTTATAACCCTCAGTTTTTGATGGGTAAAAGCCGTTGAAATTACAAACCGGTTCATTGAAAATAAGCTGAATAAAAAATGGTAGGATATTCTGCACATGATAACGCTTCTGCATTATCCTTTTTGAAAAATACGGTAAGTCGGCATGATAGTTGGAAAGTACAGGAAATCCTAGCTATGGCTTTCGATAATCATTGTAAAATCATCGGATATGAAGCAGCTCTACCCCTAATAAAAGAATGGCTGAATCATGATTGCGCTAATGTGCGCAGAGCTGTTTCAGAAGGATTGAGAATATGGACCAGTCGTCCCTATTTTAAGGATAATCCGCAAATCGCAATACAGTTATTATCTGCTCACAGAGAAGATCCGAGCGAATATGTGCGAAAATCGGTAGGAAATGCTTTAAGGGATATTAGCAAAAAATACCCTGAAATGATTTCAGAAGAACTAAACGCATGGGATTTATCCTCTAAAGAAATAAAACAAGTATATAAACTGGCGGGCAAATTTTTAAACAGGGATTGAAATCAAATGCCTGTACATTGGCACATGATTCCATTTAAATTCAAAATTTGAAAGAGAGGATATTTTGTAATCAGCAGTTTTCGATGGATAAAAGCCATTGAAATTACAAACCTGTTGATTGAAAATGAGCTGAAATAAATAGATAAATTCTTAGCTGTCATGGAGAATTAAATATGCGGGCGATTATTATCAGACATGGGAAAGTAGATTTTCAATGGAGAAAATGGAGTACGTCAGAACAGTTTAACAAAGACTGTAAAATGTATGACGAAGCAGCTATTTTTTCTTTGTTATCTGATGTTCCTCAAATAAATTATCAAAATATTTATACCAGTAGTTTACAAAGAAGCAGGGAAACTGCCAATCAGTTATTTGGTGAAAAAGACTTTATTTCTACAAAATTACTTGATGAAGTACCATTATGTGCAAGTGTTACTTCAAATAAAAAGCTGCCATTCATATTTTGGAATGTTTCGGGACGCCTACAATGGTTTTTTAATATTCATTCACAAAAGGAATGTCGAAAAGAAACCATCTATCGTGCAGAACAATTTATAGAAATGATACTCCGAAAGAATAACAACTGTATTATTGTCACACATGGATTTTTTATGCATACGCTTCTAAGCCAAATGAAGAGGCAAGCCTTTCAGATTAGTCACACACGCTTAAGTTATTCAAATGGTGAATGTGTTATTGCAGAACATTAAATTCCGATTCATTGTGGAGGGAGTCATGCCAAAAATAAATATATCCTATTATCTTTGCAGGTATGTTTTCATCGTTTTACTTTTAACCCTGACTGGCTGTTCAAAAGAGGACACGCATTTGACAGACAGGCAGCCATTATCAGTGCAGCCCTCGGAAGAAATCACGCAAGCAGAGGAACTCTCAGCGGAAAATGTTTCACAAGTACCAGAAAGCATAGCAGGGGAATCACAAGAAGAAATTGCCGAGCCGATTATCGTAAATGTCGATTGGGCAAATTATTTTGACGGGATAAACGGAGCTGCTGTTATTTACGATCCGGCTCAAAACTGCTATCAAATCTATCAGCAGGAATCAGCGCTCACCCGCCGTTCACCATGTTCAACCTTTAAAATCATCTCTTCTTTGATTGCTTTGGAAAATGGAATTATTGAACCTGAGCGCTCTACCCATACATGGAGCGGAGAACAATTTTGGAATGCAGAATGGAATAAAGATATTGATTTTGCCGACGCATTTCATACTTCCTGTGTTTGGTATTTTCGGGAAGTTATTGATGAAATCGGTAAGGATAAAATGCAAGAAGAATTACATCGGCTTCAATATGGTAATTGTGACATCTCTGACTGGAACGGTCAATCAAACACCAATAACAACAATCCGGCTTTAACCGGATTTTGGATTGAATCGTCGTTGTTAATTTCACCAAAGGAACAAGTGGACGTTATGAAACGCATTTTTAGCGTTCCTACCGATTATTCCGAGGAAACCCTAAACCAATTAAAACAAGTCATGCTGCTGTCGGAGCAAGAAGAAGCCGATATTTCTTTTTATGGAAAAACAGGAATGGGAAAAGCGCATGGTGTTGTCGTTGACGCATGGTTTACGGGGTTTGCGGATGCCGCTGATCAGCGGATTTACTTTTGCGTATATTTCGGCGAAACAGACAATCAAGACGTATCCAGCGCTAAGACAAGGGAAACAGCCGTAAAAATAGTGTCTGATTATCTGAAAGGAAGGTAAGGAACAGGGCAAATGGATAATAAACTTGCGCTTATCAGAAAATTGAATGAAGAAAGTCATGCCGGTTTGCTATTTTGCTACAAGGCGCTCATTAAATTTAATTACGACTACCAGCAGGCGCTTGCCTATTTAAATTCCGATGCATTCAAGCATTCCATAGAAACGTATTTTCGTAAGAAATAAGTTACCTTTTTTACATGGATATCCATTTGTTCCGCAATACAAGAAACAGAAAATAGATAGCACATGAGAATTATGCCTATGAAAAAATTTACAGGGCGAAATACCTCTATTACACAAACTTCATTTCTGCAATAGGGATTTCGCCCTTTCGTTTACTATGTAAGTCTTTGAATAATTATTTTTGAATCCGTTTTCTATAGTCGTAAATGATTCCGCCCTCACAGCTTTCATGTCTGAAAAATTCAAACCCTCTGGATACAAGTTCGTTATCAGGCGCCGTTCGCTTAAATTCATCATCGCCATTACAGCAAACGATAAATCCTCCATTTTTTGTTACACGCGTCATTTCAGCAATTTCCTCATCGTAAGAATCGCCAACAACATGACCTGACATCACAATATCAAATGTATTGTCCTCATAGGGTAAATTCATCGCTTCTCCGTCAAGCACTTTCATATTACGAATATTGTTATTCTTGATTTTATCACGCATATATTCGCGTAAAACATCACAAGGTTCACTTGCATATACACGTTTCGCACGCCTGGCTGCCGCAAAGGCAAGCCGTCCTGTTCCTGCGCCGACATCAAGAACAATCTTTTCACTAAAATCCACCAAATGATATAGCTGCTGTTGATTCCAGTTGCGTATATAGTTGACCTGATCCATTACTTCAGGATAAGCATATACTACAAAGGTTTCAAGCGCAGACAAAATTGCAGTTTCGGCATTGTGCGCTTCTTCTTCACTTATCCCGCTTACATTGACACGCATAACCTTATTTAGAAATTCCGTACATTCCGGCGCTTTCCTTTTACCAAAAGTTATCACATACGGATAACGGCTCAGCGCCTTTGCCATATCGGATATATAATTGCGTGTACGATCATTGTACCACTTATTTTCGTCCATGATATAACGAATCACCCATCTGTCAAACAGCAGAAAGGTATCCATTGAATAATCTTCTGATTTGATCCAATTATAAGACATACTATCCTCCATTTTTCGGGAGGGTTAAAGTATCGTCGCCCTCCTCGTTTTGTTAGTGAAAAAACCGATTGTATTTTTCATATCATATCACCCCTTTGATTTTATTGAATAACGTTTATGCGTCATAAGCAGAGGCTAATATCAAAGCAATTTTGTTGCCCTGCCTGATTTTATTATAACAGCAATTTATACGAATTAAAATCATCTGTTTAAAACATTTTAATCTGTTCACCCTATTCCTTTTATTTTGTGTTATACTGTTTTATATGATTCATTTCCCTAAAAAACCTCAAGGCACAATCAGAATTTGGAAAGGCGTAGATACATGGATATATACAAATTTTGGAGAGATGTTTTAGAACAAAATGCAGATGCAATCAAAGATTACTTTGCCAAGAACGCTTATATAAATTGGCACTGTACCAATGAACAATTTAATGTAGATGAATTTATTATTGCTAATTGTGAATATCCCGGCAACTGGGATGGTGAAGTGGAACGTCTTGAACAAATAAACGATTTATTGATTACAGTAACCCATGTATATCCCCAAGATAAAACACTATCATTTCATGTAACGTCTTTTATTAAAGTTATTGATAATAAAATTGCAGCGATCGATGAATATTGGGCAGACGACGGGATTGCACCGAAATGGCGACAGGATAAACATATTGGAAAAGTTATTACCTAAATTCCGCAAAAAATTATAACGAGGCTAATGATTTTAGGCTTAACCTACCATAAACACTAAATTTTTTACTTTGTATCCATTGATTTTTTGCTTCTATATCGTTATAATAATT
>CAJTMC010000065.1 GCA_910577115.1 uncultured Lachnospiraceae bacterium | reverse complement strand
TTTGTTGTATAATGAGTTTATCGTATGGGATCACTTTCCTTTGTAATTGTTGTCGTAAACTTATTATACATTGGAAAGTCCTGTACGATATTTTTTTATTAAAAACTTGTAAAGTGGTGTTAAATTATTGACATCAAGAAAAACAATCCCAAGCTGCGACACACCCGACGCACTACATGCATACGCTTCAAGCTGTTCCAAATACGCAGTCCTGTTTCCAAGCCCCGTCAGTCCGTCCGAATACGCAAGGCTCCGGATAATATCAAACTTTAGCCCATTCTCCAACAGCCTGTATGTTTCAATCTGACTGCTAATCGCAAGACAGACAACAAAAATCAGCATGCCAACCCGAAGATACTCTGCCCGATCCATATGGTCAGACTGCGAATAGCGCATTATTTCACACAACGCCGAAATCCAAAGCCCGCACAAACCCGAAAGCTGCAATACATAACGAAAAACCTTCTGGTGTTCTTTGCGCATTTTCCGAATCTGGATCGCCACCCATGCAAGCAGTGCCACACAGCTTACGATCATTGTTATCATCGCTCCCGAAAGCAAATCGTGCAAATCGCCGACACCCAAGAACTGCACCGAAACACAAACCAATATGTATACAACATTCAAATAACAGAATATTCGCATAAATCTGTTCTTAAAAATCTGATACTCGCAGTCCAAATACAACAATAACGGCATACTGCCCGTAATCATTACGATATTGCCGACAAGTTGTAAAATACGCATGTCCAGCACAAAAAACTGCAGCACATTCGTCTCAATAAAGCTGCATATCCCAATCAATACAGAATAAAGCCCAAGCCATATCATACCATGATGCTTTCTTGCCTGTTTGTAAGCCGGCATCAGGTCAAACGCAATCAGCACCAAACCAATAATGAGCATCAGCACACTCACCACAATACTGGTTGCCTTCCTTCGGCAGAGTGACAAAATAATATCCGCTTTATCTCCCCACATCGTAAAGTCAACCGTAATTGCATTTGTATCATATACCATGAAAATCTGCAACTCTGCAAGCGCGCCGGAATAGCAGTCATAAATCTCTGCCATATTCCATAGATTACCGGGAGAACGGTTGTAAAATCTTGATTCATATACATCTGTCTCATATACAATCTCATTATCAATCAAAAGCTTTGTATACACATCTTTCGAACGGTAGACCAGACTTTTATCATTATCCATCGAAGGAAGCCTGTAATAGATCGACAAGACTCCCGTTTTCTCGTCCATATACGCGCCAAGCCTATTCAAATCCACCGGCTCAGTTCCAGCCCGGTCAAGCGTCCAGCACGCACTGATATCCGTATAATCTGCAGTCATTTTCTTATTTTCATGGTATTCCCCAGGAATGCATACCGCTATCACAATCGCAAGCATTCCCAAAAGCCCCAACACATATAATGGAACAATTATTTTTCTGGCTAAGGTCTCCGCACTCTTCACGATTCCTCCTTATCCAATCATCTCCATAATCCTGTCAAGCTCCAGTGCACCGCCAAACAAATCAAGCGCGCTGCCGACAGTAACATGGATTTTTCCGCCGCCAAGCTTTTTTAACATATGGATATCCGCATAGCTATGCACACCGCCCGCATACGTTACCGGAATATCTCCGCCCCATTTTCCGAGCACACTTACAAGCTGCTCCTCAATGCCCTGATTTTTTCCCTCCACATCTACTGCATGAATCAGAAATTCATCGCAATAGTCCTGAAGCATGTCCAATGTACGCCCGTCCACCACTTCATCTGTAAACTTCTGCCAACGGTCAGTGACAATATAATATTTTCCGTCCCTCATACGGCAGCTCAAATCGAGCACAAGCCGTTCTTTTCCCACTGCTGCCCGCATACGCTCAAGATTTTCCATATGAATCCGTCCATCGCGAAAAACAAACGAAGTCACGATAACATGAGACGCCCCTTCCTTTAGGTACGTCTCTGCATTTGTATCATTGATTCCGCCGCCAATCTGCAAGCCTTGGGGATAAGCGCGCAACGCTTTCAGCGCCTGCGCCCTCGTCGCCTCATAATACTCACTGGAAACAGGATTCAGGAGGATAATGTGTCCTCCCCGAATCCCTTTTTCCTGATATAATTTTGCATAGTAGTCGGCATCCTTTGCCGCAACAAAATTTTCTTTTGCACTGTCATTTTTGTCTGCAAGAGAAGAACCGACAATCTGCTTCACCTGTCCGTTATGAATATCAATACATGGTCGAAACTCCATATCAGATCTCACCAATGACGTCTTTCATATCATATTTTCCTGCAGGTTTTCCCTTGAGAAATTTCGCAGCCTGTACCGCACCTTTTCCAAAAAGCGCCTTGGAATACGCCCTGTGCGAGAATGTAATCACTTCGTCCTCACCCGCAAAAATCACATCATGGTCACCCACAATCGTTCCGCCTCTTACCGCACTGATCCCGATTTCCTTATCTGTGCGCTTCTCCCTTTTCTGACTTCTGTCGTACACATATTCATAGCTGTTGTCAAACTCCTCATTGATTGTATCCGCAAGGGCAAGCGCCGTACCGCTTGGCGCATCAACCTTAAGGTTGTGGTGTTTCTCCACGATTTCAATATCAAAGCCTGCCGGAACAAGCACCTGCGCTGCGTTCTTTAAAAGTTTCAGAAGCATATTGACACCGAGCGACATATTTGCAGACTTTAAAACCGCAACCTTTTTCGCCGCCTCGTCAATATGGGCAAGCTGCGTCTCCGAAAGGCCTGTCGTACATAAAACGCATGGAACCTGCTTTTCCACGCAGTAATCCAAAAGTGCGTCAACTGCTGCTGCCGCGCAAAAATCTATTACAACATCCGCCGTCACATCACACTTTGCCAGGCTTTGAAACACAGGATATGTATTCCGGATATGATCCGAGGCATCCACCCCTGCTACAATCTCAATATCGTCCTCTGTGGCAATGATGTTGGAAATCATCTGCCCCATTTTTCCGTTGCAGCCGTGCATTATTACCTTTGTCATTTTGTTTTTTATCCTTTCTCGTTTTCCGTCTTTTTCAGATCTTTTATTTCAAAATACCGTAGTCCTTCATAGCCTTTTCAAGCTTTGCGGCATTCGCCGGATCCATCTCGGTCAGAGGACGTCTTAATACACCTGCATTCATTCCCATCAGGTTTAACGCCTTTTTCACAGGAATCGGATTGACCTCGCAAAACAGCGCATCACAAAGCTCAATCATCCGCAGCTGTTCCTTACAGCTTTCCTCCACCTTTCCGTCAAAATAAAGCTGACATATGTCATGCGTCTGCTGCGGTGCAACATTGGAGGTTACCGAAATAACACCTTTTCCTCCAAGCGAAAGAATCGGTACAATCTGATTATCGTTTCCGGAATACAAATCCACACAGCCGTCAGCCAATGCCATAAGCTTTGCAATCTGTGAAATGTCACCGCTTGCTTCCTTAACGCCTTTAATATTCTCCACATCTTTACACAGACGCACTACCGTAGCCGGTGCGATATTGCAGCCGGTTCTGCTTGGCACATTATATAAAATAATGGGCAGTTTTACGGATTCTGCAATCATCTTATAGTGTTCATACAAGCCATTTTGTGTTGCCTTATTGTAGTAAGGTGACACTAATAGAAGTCCGTCTACGCCTGCATTCTCTGCCTCCTGTGAGAGATAAACTGCCGTTTCCGTACAGTTTGAGCCGGTTCCTGCAATTACGGGCAGTCTGCCGTTTACCTGCTTCACGCAGAAACGGATCACATCAATATGCTCCTCGTGTGTCAGCGTTGACGATTCGCCTGTCGTGCCACACACGATAATCGCATCGGTTCCGTTCTCCACCTGAAAGTCAATCAGCTTTGCAAATGCCTCATAATCGACTGCTCCCTTCTCCTGCATCGGTGTGACGATTGCCACGCCTGCTCCTGTAAAAATTGCCATTGGTATGTCCTCCTTTTTATAATCCTGAAAATAATGCTTTTATTTATGAAAAAAACCGAACATCTACTGTAATAGATGGCCGGTATCTCCTGCTCTAAAATACCTTGAGCCGCTCCCCTCGGCTTAGGTAAAATGATAGCGCTCCATCTGCTGATGACAGTCATACGGTTCTTAACCGCATGCCCAAGATAAGAACCTTCAGACAGTTCCCTCTTTCGGCGTCCTTTCCTTTCCCTTCTCCTCATCAGTGCCTGACACCTCCTAAAAGGTACTTTTAAAAAACGCGACCTCTATCTCCTTTATTCTCTTTTTGTTTCTTTATTATATTGCATACTGCACAAACTGTCAACGAATTATAAGGATTTTTCCGATTTTTCCGTATGCAAAGAAATATTAATAACAAATTTCCAATGTCTGTATTACTTCATCACAATCTTTTATATGTGCCACAATCGTACAGATTCCGTGTTCCTGCTCAGATATTGTAAATATTTTATTATTCGAAAAATGTTGAAATAAATATTGTTCCCCTCATTTGGTGTCAAAATAATCCGATATTCCAATCCGCTTTCCAGCAGCATATTCATATAATTTTTTGCTACGCCCAACTCATACAAAGATCCATCAAAAAGGATTGTCCAATTATATCGGGCAACTACATAAAAAATCCGAAAACAAACTGCACCATGCATTGTATTTTCGGATTTTCTATATTCTTATTCTCTTTTTCCTCAATAAATCTTATAATTGACCGCCTCAATCTGATAAACCTCATCGGCGAACCGGCATACCTCATCATTAAGCTTAATTCCCGTAAGGATAATGCTCACATCCTCTCCCCTCGCCTCTAAAATGAGACGCAAATCATCAATCGTAATGATGCCATTGTCAAGCAGGCCTAAGACCTCATCTAAAATCAGCAGGCCGCATTCCCCTGTTGCAAGAACTTTTTTTGCGAAGTTTAAACCGTTTCTGATGTTGTAAATTTCCTCCTGCTTGCGCTCCTCGGAAAGCTGCGAAAATTCTTCGGCGCTCTTCTCAAAACGAAAAATTTTGATTTCCGGCTCCATCCGCTTTAAAAATTCTTCACTCTGATTACCTTTCAGGAAATGAATAATTACCACATCTTCTCCCATACTGGCCGTCTGTATGGCTTTTCCAAGCGCTGTGGCTGATTTGCCGTGTCCCTCTCCACTGTACACCTGTATTAATCCATGTCCCATTTATTAATACCCTTTATCCTTTCATATCAAAGCTTATATGTATAACTTAGACATAATAGCATATAAGATCGGATTTTGCAAGTCTTTAGAACATTTATTCGTTTTTATTCCTCCTCTTCGTCGTCCGGAATTTCCAGCTTGCTGACAGAAACCTCGTAGGCAACCCTCTTTTCCAGCTCCTCCTCTGAAATCTTCTTCATATATTCTCTCGACTGAATACGCCCCCACACAAGGCACCGCTCCCCAACCGCAAAATTAGCGGCATATCTCGCGTTTCTGCCCCAGCAGATGCAGGGAATGTAGTCGGATTTCCCATAAGGACGGTTTACAGCCAAAAGCAAATCGGCAATCTCTCGCCCAAGCGGAGTCTTCCTGTAAATCGGCTCCTTGCACACATAGCCGTCCAAAAAAATCTGATTTGTCTTAATATTTTCACTCAGCTCATCAACAAACTCCAGCTCCCTTGCAAACACAGAAAGAACCAGCTTGTTTTTGTGCTCCTCGTGCCTGTTGTATGAGCGGAACTGACCGTTAATCACAACCATCATTCCCTTATAATCACCGCTCACATCCAGAAGTCGCTCTGAAACCATGACAGGTATGATATCCGTCGATTCCGAAAGGCGTGCCACCTGAATATCTACCATATAAAAGCCCTCGGAAAAAATCTCATGGCTGAAAGTAAAATCACTCACGATTTCCCCCATCACCGTTACCTGATTGTTTTCAATCACCTGTTCATGATAACCGTTTTTTGTCTTCATTGTTTCTTGCATTGATTTTAATCTCCCTTCGTCTTTCTGTTATCATCATATGCTACTTTATACAAAAAATAAAGTCGGAAATATCGCAGAAAGTGCTGTAATTCGGGAACTTTAAGCAGAGTCTGACAAATTTGGATAAAAATGCAACCGCTTTTTTCAAATATTTTGGAAATCAATGTAGAAAAACCAAAAAAAGTTTTTGTCACCACTGTTTTTGCTCATTTCGTGTTGCAAAACAGCGTTATCGGTGCTATACTATTAAAGTTTTGAAAATGAATGGAGGAAGTATGGCCACAAACCTGCAAATTGTGGTCAAATGGAGGATTTTATGATACAGAAAAGAGAAGATGTCAGAAACATCGCAATCATCGCCCATGTAGATCATGGCAAGACGACGCTGGTGGACGAGCTTTTAAAGCAAAGCGGTGTTTTTCGTGAAAATCAGGAAGTGGCCGAGCGCGTTATGGACTCGAATGACATTGAACGCGAGCGCGGTATCACAATTTTATCAAAAAATACAGCTGTTATGTATAAAAATACAAAGATTAACATTATTGATACACCAGGTCATGCGGACTTTGGGGGTGAGGTAGAGCGCGTACTCAAAATGGTAAACGGTGTTATTCTTGTGGTTGACGCCTTTGAGGGTGCTATGCCGCAGACAAAGTTCGTGCTCAAAAAAGCACTTGAGCTTAAACTTCCAGTGATTGTATGCATTAATAAAATTGACCGCCCCGAAGCACGCGCCACAGAAGTCGTCGATGAAGTGCTTGAGTTGTTTTTGGAGCTTGATGCCGACGACTCCCAGCTTGACTGTCCTTTTGTATTTGCATCTGCAAAGTCAGGCGTCGCGTCGCTTGAAGAGGACACACCGGGTTCTGATATGACGCCGCTGTTTGAGACAATCCTTGACTATATTCCCGCTCCCGAGGGCGATCCGGAAGCAGGCACACAGGTGTTAATCAGCACAATTGACTATAATGAATATGTAGGGCGCATCGGCGTGGGAAAAGTGGATAACGGTACAATCAAAGTCAATCAGGAGGTGATTATCTGCAACCACCATGAGCCGGACAAGCAGCAGAAAGTCAAAGTCAGCAAGCTCTACGAGTTTGATGGTCTCAATAAAGTAGAAGTAAAGGAAGCAGGAATCGGCTCCATTGTGGCGATTTCCGGTATCTCCGACATTCATATCGGCGACACGCTCTGCGCCACTGACAATATCGTGCCCATTCCGTTTCAAAAAATCAGCGAACCGACGATCGCCATGCAGTTTATTGTAAACGACTCTCCGCTTGCGGGACAGGAAGGCAAGTATGTCACGAGCCGCCATTTAAGGGACAGGCTTTTCAAGGAGCTGAACACTGATGTTTCCCTTCGTGTCGAGGAAACGGACAGCCCCGATTCCTTCAAGGTTTCCGGACGGGGCGAGCTGCATTTGTCCGTTTTGATTGAAAATATGCGCCGCGAAGGCTTTGAGTTTGCCGTAAGCAAGGCAGAAGTTCTATATAAAAAAGACGAAAACGGCAAGACGCTTGAGCCTATGGAGCTGGCATACATTGATGTTCCCGAAGAATTTTCCGGTACCGTCATCGAAAAGCTCAGCCAGCGAAAAGGGGAACTGCAAAACATGGGAAAAGCAAGCGGCGGTTATGCAAGACTTGAATTTTCCATTCCGTCGCGCGGTCTGATTGGATACCGCGGCGAGTTTATGACCGACACAAAGGGCAACGGCATTTTAAATACGATTTTTGACGGCTATGGTCCATACAAGGGCGATATCCAGTACCGCAAGCAAGGCTCCCTGATTGCGTTTGAGGCGGGCGAGGCGATTACTTACGGCCTTTTCAATGCACAGGAACGCGGTACGCTCTTTATCGGTCCCGGAGAAAAAGTGTATTCTGGCATGGTTGTCGGTCAGAACGCCAAGGGCGAGGACATTGAGCTGAATGTATGCAAGAAAAAGCAGTTAACAAACACACGTTCTTCAAGCGCTGATGAAGCCCTACGCCTCACACCGCCTAAGATTTTAAGCCTTGAGCAGGCGCTTGATTTTATTGATACAGACGAATTGCTGGAAGTAACGCCCGAAAACCTCAGAATCAGGAAGAAAATACTGGATCCGACATTGCGGAAAAGAGCAGGCTTTAAGAAATAGGATTATTTTTTAAAAAGCACAAACGTACCATTGAGGTACCATTGAGGATATGAAAAAGAGTTTGCCATTTTCTACCTTTTATGTTAATATAATTGCATAAAAATTGGCATTTATGCTGCAAAACTGTTTATCAAACAATGCGGATAGGAATGTATAAACTTTTTTTGTAAAGCAGCCGATAATTAAATAAAGAATATGCTATCAGCATGGATGCAAGGATTATTTTTCGTCAAAGGAGTGATATTATGGCAGGAATTTCATGGAACTCATCATCAATGAACAGTTTTTTGAATGCTTCATTAAACTTGAATACATCAGGCACGAACAGTATTTTCAGCACAGTAGGTGATTCAAAGCTGATTAAATCAGGCACGTACAAGAAGCTCATGAAGTCTTACTTTGATACGGTAGACACAGACAGCGCAAAGAAGAATTCGTCTACTACGGATAAGAGCAGCAGCTCCTCTTCGTCAAGCTCTGCAAGCAAGTCAAGGCATGCATGTACCTATGCTTATGATCCGAATAAAAGCACAATCTCTACTGTCAAGAATAATGTGCTTGACAAGCTCTTGGATAAGACAGAGAAAAAGTCAACGGTTTCAAATTCTGTTTTGGATGAACTGTTAAATAAAAACAAGGATACAACCGCTACGGAAGACGGCACTGTCACTGACAAAGCAGGTACCGGTGCCGGTGCAGTCATCGACGAATCTGTTTAGAATTTATTCACAACCGTACAATCCCCTGCATATACTAACAAAAAAGCATATGCAGGGGATTTTTATGTCTGAAACAATCAAAGCCGAAGCTCCCGCCTATTCGGGAAATCTTACCATAAACGTTACATCCACGCAAGGACTGATTCCGATCCAAAATGCCACTATCACGATTTCCTATACCAGAGATCCGGATTCTGTGGTAACAACCCTGACCACAAACGATTCCGGACAGACTGACACCATATCACTGCCCGCTCCCAGCATCAATTACAGCACAGAGCCAAGCGAAGTGCAGCCCTATTCTGAATACAATATTTCCGTAACGGCATCAGGTTATGAGCCGGTGTTTATTTCGGGTACGGAAATCCTTCCCGACGTTACGGCAATCCAGCCGGTATCAATGACGCCTTTGGAGCTGGAAGGACCTGATGCTCCTGCGGAGGAAGATATTATTATCCCTGACCATACCCTGTATGGCGAGTATCCGCCCAAAATTCCGGAAGATGAGATCAAGCCGATGAACGAGAGCGGCGAAATCGTCCTAAGCCGCGTGGTAATTCCGGAATTCATCGTTGTCCACGACGGCGTACCGCAGGATTCAAGCGCGCCGAATTATTATGTGCGTTATACGGACTATATTAAGAATGTTGTATCCTCCGAGATTTATGCCACATGGCCGGAGAATACGATTTATGCAAACACGCTGGTAATTATGTCATTTACGTTAAACAGGGTGTATACGGAGTGGTACCGGAATCACCACTGATTCGTGGTAAAAAATCGTTCAGGTTGATTTTGAACCGGATAACAATCTGCTCGTTTGTCACATCAATTCTGTCAATCAGCCTATTCACCAGCACACGCTGCGTTTCCCTTCCCGACTCTTTAAAAACCTGCTGCCATGTGGGAATCTGCATTCTTAATTCTTCCCACTCTCCTGTCGTGACTGCTATCTGCTTTAACTTCTCTTTTTTCTCCTGTATCAATGTCTCCTGTTCTTCTTTCTTTTCCTGCTGCCTGTGTATCACCGAAACGAGTTCCTCAAGCGATAAGGCATATGTTCCTGTCATGGCTTCCGGAATATGCTGCTCCATTGTTGCAATGCCCTCTGCTGTCTTTTCCAGCTCTTTTAGCAGCTTTTTTATCTCTGCTTCCTGCGCTTTTCTTTCCATGCTTTGATTCCGCTCAATTGTTTCAAAAACATCTTCTTTATCCTGTAAACACCCGATATACTCTGAAAGGCTGTCAAACACTACCTTTTCGACCATATCGGCGCGGAAGCGCGTCACTCCGTCATGCGGTAATCCGCTTTGTTCTGCCTGACAGCGGTATATTGGTATTTTACTCGCCCGTTTCTCACCTGTTTCCTTAATCTTCCAATAACTGTACTTGGAACCGTTTGTCATCTTTCTTCCACAGTAACCGCAGTGAATGACATCGATCAGTGACAGCATACCGTCATTTCGCCTGATTACGTTGACACCCTTATGCTCCAATGTCTTAATATACCTATCAGCTCTGATTTTGCGCTTTTCCTGTACCATATCCCATACGGCGCCGTCAATAATCTGTATGTTCTCGTCAGGCTGGCTTGACTTAATCCACTCTTTATCCATTAGCCGGTGATAGATTCCGTTTACCCGTTCCCGACGTTTATACGCAACATGACCTGCGTAGACCGGATTGGTCAATATGCTTGTAATTGTCCCGCCTTTCCACACATCATTTGGCGCCATTGTTTTATAGTATGCATCCTCATTTAATATCTTTGCTATTTTAGCGGAGCCAAATTCTTTATTAAGTGATAAATCATAAATATATTTTACCACTTCTGCCTTCTCCGGAACAATCACCAGTTTATGCAGTGCGCGCCCATGCTTGCTGAGTTCTCCCGATAAGACCAGTTCATAACCATATGGAGCAGTTCCGCCCATAAACCGTCCCTGTTGAACAAGCTTTTGAGCGGTATCCTTCACGCGCATCCCTGTATCGGAACTGCTTTTCTGCGCGTTTCCAAAGCGCAGCGCAAGCATCATCTGCCCCATAATATCATCTCCGGCGGGTGAAATGCATCCGTCTTTGACCGTATAAATATCCACGCCATAGCTTTTCAGTGTCATAACGTAAGCGCCGATTTCCCACATACGCCTGCCGATTCGGTCGTCCTTATATGCTACCAGTATATCATATTCTTTATTTTTGGCATCCTCCATTGCCTCTTGTAAAACGTCTCTGTCACTGACCGCTGTTTTGTATCCGCTTTTGCTTCCCTCAAAATACTCCTTCTTATCCAGTTTCCAGTCTTCCTGTCCGGCTACGTACTCCGACACAATGCGACGCTGCACCGATAAGTCGCCGTCTGCCTCCAACTGCTGGTTCGAGCTTACACGCAGCAGCATTCGCACAATCTTTTTCTTTTGCATACATATCGCTCCCTTCTGATAGTTGTATTTGTTTTTATGCATAACTATACTTTTACATTCCATACATAACAGCTCCGTTTCTAATCTTCTCCCGCAGCGCACATGTCAGGATTGATTTTACTGCTGCCTGTGCCTCGGTGGCATCCTGCGACTCGTCGGGAAACTGCAAGACAAGTTTAATTGTCCTGTTTCCGTAATTCACATTTTGTTTTATTTCTTTCATATGACGTTCCTTACCAAGTCCTTTTACTTTAATCATATTTGATAAGGGCTTGTCGCATTCGATATTCCTTGTATTCATTCATTACCTCCTTGCATAAGAAAAGAGAGCCATCTTTCAAGCTCTCTTTGACTGTTTTTAAGTTTCTATAAAATTTTTTCTTTCGTGTTTTTTATTTCCTCCTCACATATGAATTTCCATTCCTTTTAATGGATTATCCAATTGTATGTGGACGGACAATTTTTTATTTTTTCAAAATATACTTGCTATTGAAGATAAGCTTTATTAATATTGTATCCTTCAGGGCAATGCTCATGTTTCCCCTACAACGTTTTATATAGTATTATATAATTCGTAAAGCCTGTTCCGGAAGCAAAACTGGAAGTTTGGATTCTTTATAGTCATTCAAATTTCGAGTGACCACACAATCCATTTTCTGCAATAATGCAACAGAGTATTGTACGAAATCTTCAAAATCACTCCAGTCTAATTCCAGCGCTTTTAATATCTCCATCTTAGAGACCTCTGCCACTGATACAATCGTGAGAAGTTCTTTCAACAAATTTACCACCAAGTCCTTATTCCTAAGCTGTCTGTATGATATATAATAAATATCTGTTATTGCAGACGCTGATACAAATTCTTGTACATCGTTTCTTTTAGCCAAGCCCAATACTGCTTTTGCCATATCATAAAATGGCTCGCGCTTTAAAATTACATCCAATATAATATTTGTGTCAATCAATATTTTCATATTTTTGCAGCCTTTCCTCTCGAAGCTCTGCTAAAGACATATCTGTATACGGAACTGCTCCGCTTATTGCCCTTATCGCTTTATCTATATCTGATGCATTTTTCACTGTTGCCACACGCTCTTCTACTGGAATCACAATTACTTCCAACCTACAGTCTTTAAAATGTTCAGGTAATGTCATTACAGACATTAACTGATTTGCATCAATATATTCCCGTACAACTTCCATACGCTCCCTCCTTCTTTACAATCTCAATATATCCAAAGCGAACTCCCATAACATCTGCTCGCCTTATACCTAAATTTAATCAATGCTTTCCCTATATTCTCCTAATCACGCATTAACAACGTCATATACTCATGCCTCCATTAAAGAATATACATGGTTTCCTGCATATAATCCTCTGCTTCACTTTCTGTTATATGATATTTTTTCTGTAGCCTTTCCAATATCTCACTGTCTGACAGCCCTAATTCCCTACACATGGAAATTGCACCATAAATTTTCCCTTTTTCCATAATTTTCTCGGTTTCGCATTAAAATGTCATATACTCATGTCTCCATTTCTTGGAAAATCCCCTGTGTCAGACCACATCCAATCTGTCCATATATACAGAAGCATATCCAACATCAAAATTGTACTTTTCTATTACTTTCACAAGAATGCTCTACCGCCAGTATCGTCCCATATATTCCACAGCTTCTTTATCATCAAGGTTATACTTTTCCGCAACTTTCGCAAACATAATATTCCTATCTACACCTAATTCCTTTCCTGATTCTATCATCAGCTTAATTCCACGCTCGCGCTCTTGTTGTTTTCCTTTTTCCATATTCTCTTGGTCGCGCATTAACAATGTCATATACTCATGTCCTCCCTGCAACGGTTTTCAAAGGTATAAATATGCCTTCCCATGCCAAATGTGTCAAACGGACTGATAAATATGATATAGCTTGGTTTCAGTTTTCCTTACAATTACGCCTTTAATAATATATTGTCTCCTGCATATACGCCTCTGCTTCACTTTCTGTTATTTGATATTTTTTCTGTAGCCTTTCCAATATCTCACTGTCTGACAGTCCTAACTCCCTACACATGGAAATTGCACCATAAATTTTTCCTTCTTCTCTTCCTTGTTGTATTCCTCTTTCTATATTCTCTTGGTCTCGCATTAACAACGTCATATACTCATGCCTCCATTCTCTGTTTTTCCTTGCCTGTTTCACTGCTTCTTCCAATTTCCTTACAAAAGCATCATCTGATTCCTTTCCTGCCACGTAATCCAAAAATGCCCTTAATTCTTTGCTGATATCATCCATATCACTAACCGCATTTAAAAATATCTTTGTTGTTCCATCGTTCAAAGCAATGCTGTTATCCTCTTTGCAAAGATTTTCAAAGGTATAAATGTGCCTTCCCATGCCAAATGTATCAAACGGGCTTATAAATATAATATAGCTTGGTTTCAGCTTACTGTACAGTTGCCCCTTGTCTATCATCTGCAGGTCAATCATGCTTTGGTAATACCGCGTTCTTTTGGGCAGCTCCTTCGTATCTGTCACCTGCATTTCTATGTCGTAAACCGTTCCTTTGCCGTCCTTCACATATACATCAAGCCTGACGCTTTTGGCATCCACATCTGACCGGATGCTCTTTTGCAGTTCCGGATATTCGATATGGTCTATCTCCAATTCCGGAAGAATTATTTGGAGCAG
>CAJTMC010000064.1 GCA_910577115.1 uncultured Lachnospiraceae bacterium | reverse complement strand
ACAGGGCTGATTGATGTTGAAACGATAACGCCTGAAAACAAGCCTCAGCTGCCACTATAAACTATTTTACACCTAAACATATCATTAGGGGAACGGTAGGTTATTCATCGCTTACGATTATTCCGGTCAAATCTTTTATAACGCACTAATCCGGTCAAATTTGTTGTGGAGCTCTGAAGCTACCTCCCCTATAATGGTTGTAGATGCCGCAATCTCTTGCGTGCTTGCCGCAAGATTGTTGATTCGTTCATTCACGTCATCTACCACCTTCATCAGTTTTTGTGAATTTTCTATCAATCTATTCATCGCGGATACGATGCTTTCCTTGTTTTTGTTACTGTCGTCCGCTGCGTTCTTGCTGACATCGCTGAGCGTCTTAATTTCCTGTGCAACAACCGCAAAACCTTTTCCGACTTCCCCTGCTCTTGCTGCTTCTATCGAGGCATTGAGTGAGAGCAGATTTGTTTTTGACGCCACCTTGGTAATGTTCTCGTTATTTCCGCCAAGCGTTGTCAAGAGCGTGTTAATTTCTTCAAAGGATTTCTTCATATCATCGCAGAAGTCAATCACATCTGCCATTGCCATACTGATGCTGGTGCTCTCTTCTGCGCTGTTATTATTGCCGTCAAGCATTTCACTAATAGACATATTGAGCGTACTGAATTCCTCGTTCGCCTCAGCCACCATTTCACCAATGACTTCGTTCTTCTTTGATATCTCCTCATTCCTGCGCTCCATCTCATTGGAGATTTTCTGTACGCGCCTGTTCTCTTCTTCCACAACACTCTTTATGTAATGTACACAGCTTTCCTTATTATTGCAGCCGTTATAAATCGCCGTTGCCATATCCGTACAGGTATTGTAGCCACATGCGCTGCAATTGATTGTCTGAAGGTCTCTGCGCATTTTATTCATATCGGAAAAAATATCATTCAGCTCTGCCGCATTCGGTTTCTGCACTTCATTTCCTTTTGACTTGTCCGTATACTCGCGGATAAAGTCCCTGAGGTCAAGATGCGCAAACTGCTTATTGAGGTTGCGGAGTCTCTGCTGCGGTGTCGCATTCCTTGCCCATGCGCTGCTCTTGCGTTGCGACTTGCTCGCCTCCTTGATTGCCTGAAGCTCATAGAGCACATCCTCTGTCTTTGTTTTTTCCTCCTCTATGCCAGTGCCATAAATGCAGCCCTGTGCACAGTTGAGCGCGTCTACCATGAACGGAAGCGGTTTTCCTCCAAGCACTCTGTTTTTATAATTCTCAAGGAAATGATATGCATGTTTTTCTCCCTCAATCTGACGAATAAACACTTCCTCGCCGCAGAACCAGTATACGTTTTCCTTTAATCCGCCCGGCATCGGATAAATAGACCCTAAGCCGTACTCAACTTCATTGTTTGCCGGATTTGCTTTGATATTATGCTCTTTTGCGTATTTTGCCAAATGGTCAAACGTGACATTATAGCTTACATACTCTTTATTTTTTGGATCTCTGATTTCATCGCGCTTTGCGATACATGGACTGATAAACGCAAGTTTATCTGTTAATTTCAAATACTTTTTTGCATAGATTGCAGCACACATCAACGGACTCTGCACCGGAACAAGCTTTGGGATCAGCTCCGGTATGTAATGCTCAATGTAATTGACTACTGCGGGGCATGGCTGTGAAATGCCTCCTTTAAAATTATGCTCCGTAATATACTTAATATATCCCCACGTTGTGATGTCTGCGCCAAAGCTGACACTGATAATGCGGTTTACGCCAAGCTTCTTTAAGCCTCCGAGAATTTGCCGATATTCATTTGGATAATTCGCTGCAAAAGCAGGCGCCCACAGCACTGATATCCGCTCTCCTGCCGCAAGCGCTGCAAAAAACGCTTCCGTATCGTCAATGAAATCTCTTGCGTTATGTTCACAGGCGTCAAAGCACGCTCCGCAGGCAATGCACTTCTCTCCGTCTACCTCTATCCGCTGGCCTCTGCTTTCTGTTTTAATCGCTCTGTTGGCAGTAATAACAGGACAAACTGATATACATTTATTACAGCCGATACACTTTTCGTTGGTAAATACCAAGCCTTTCTGATCTCCGTACATTATTGCACATCCCCCTCGTTTATTCTCTTATCCTTGCCCAAACGGGCATAAGTCACCACAGTCACATGATAACGTTGTTATAATTTTAACATAAAATTGTTCTTTCGTCTATATTTCTCTGTATTTCTCCATAATAAACTTATCAACCGTTATTACAGCCAAACACCTAAAAATGCTGGTTGTAAATTATAAAGAGATGCCTTTTTTGAGTAGTTTTACCCTTCGATTCTATCGCATGTTTAATGCTCTCTATATCCAGCATTGACAACTTCTTTCTACTCCATTCTCGTAGAACAGTAACAATTCATAGCGAATCCTCTTCATACCCAGTTATAACTCTTCTTTGCCAATCTTAAGATTGACAGCACTATCTTTTCTAGGATTTGTAGGTTTTTTGCTCCTGTCTTTACCATACTGGTGTTCTTATCATCATGAAATGTAAAATTCTGCTGCCAGTGCAGTTCAATTTTCGTAACTCCATAAGTTTAACCTGTATATTTAACATTTTTAGTGTTTCACTCCGTTTCTGTAACAAAAAAATTTGGACAGCGAGCATAGAATACTGATGACTTTTTAAATAAGTCGTGCTACAATTCAAGAGAACGGATTCCATTGACTTGTAATGATAAAAGGAGAAAATACTATGAAAATGAGAAAAAAGTCTTCCACTGCTGCTGTCGAATCCATTTCCAAACTAATTGATATGCAATACGATCCGGCAAACGGAGAATTAAATAGCATACATCAGCGTCTGATGACCGGAAGAGAGGCATTTGAACAGGCTGTTACCAAAACCTTAGATGCCGTAATTCACATGAGCACTATGGATCTGACACTGGAGACAAATGTTGCTACCGTAGAGCAAATCAACACTTCGATTTCGGATGCCGTAGAACAAATCAGTGCGTCTGCACAATCCACAGCAAATATTGCTTCCGATGTGTCAAAGGCACATGAGAACCTGACTTCCACGATTATTGAGGTTTCCGGTGAATCCACCAAAATAATGGAAGATATCAATAACTGTGAAAAAGAGCTTACATCCATTTCAGGGCTGTCCGCCTCCGCCATTTCTTCTGCGAACGAAATGAAGTCGGAAATTTACGGACTGCTTGATATTATTCAACATATGAACGAAGTCGTTACGGCAATCAACTCCATTTCCTCACAGACCAATCTGCTGGCATTAAATGCTTCCATAGAAGCTGCCCGCGCGGGAGAAGCCGGTAAAGGATTTGCGGTTGTTGCAGAGGAAATCCGCCAGCTTGCAGATGAAACAAAGTCCCTGACAGGAAATATGGGTGCTTTCATATCCAAAATTCAGGAAGCCTCTAAAAAAAGCTCCGGCAGTGTTGATACTACGGTTGCCGAGCTGGAACATATTAATGACAATATTCAAAATGTGTGGAAAATTACAGGGAACAACCGCACCGGCATGGAGCACATTGCCGACTCCGTTTCCTCTTTGGCTGCCGTCAGCGAAGAAATCAGCAGCTCCATGAATGAATTGGATAATCAGATGCAGTATGTGAACAACCAGTGCAAAAGTCTGAAAGAAAATACTTGTTCTTTAGCGATTTCCAGCCATTCCATTGCAGAGCTTGTGGAGCCGTCCAAGACGATTGAGAAGCATTTGGACGAGTCAACAAAAATTATGGGAAATATGGCGCGCGATGCGTTTTACATGCTGGACAATCAGGTTATTCTGAATTGCCTAAACAGTGCTGTCAGCGCGCATCAAAACTGGCTGAGTACCTTGAAGAGCATTGCACAGACCGGAGAATTAAAGCCTTTGCAGACGGATTATACAAGATGCGGTCTGGGGCACTTCTATTATGCTTTTAAGCCTGTAAATGAAAAGGTCATTGATATATGGAACGGTCTTGACGAGAAGCACAAAACGTTTCATTCCTATGGTACACAAATGATTGCCGCCGTCCGCTCCGGCCGCTTGGGCGAATTGCAGCAGATTTATGAAAAAGCGGAGAGTTACTCGAAGGAACTGATTTCGGATTTTCAGAAGCTGATTCAAATTATTGATTCTTTGACGAAGGAGCGGGTTCGGATTTTTGAATAAGAAATTAAACTTAATACATATCCCCCTTGAAAGCATATTGCCTTCAAGGAGGATATCCGTCTCATAATATTCACTCTTATTCCTCCGAATAGTCTAGTTGTGTCAGCTCTAATATATTATTATAAATTAATTTGCACAAATACTCCGTCCTTTTCTGAACACTGAATTGTTTATCTTTATACCGTTCTCTTATTCCTCTCGCTGAAGCAAAACAAGAGTTTGCATAAATTTCATATTTCTCCTCTAAACTCTTATTCCCGCATTTCTCATTCAATCTAGCTTCTAATGGTATGAGGTTTCCAATATGCGCATTTCCTTCATTTTCCGAATCAGATAATATGTGCTCTATTGTATACTCTGACACTCCAAATTTTTGTGAAATAAACTGTTCAATAATTTCAAGTGTTATCTGCACTCTTTTCTTATTTTTATCCCCTTTAAACATTTCAGTTTGATTTGACCAGCCCAAATTATGGAATGAATTTAAAAACCATTCATAATCTGGTATCTTATCTTTTAAAGCTTTACCGAAGCATTTTAAGTTCTTATATGAATATTGATTTTCCAAAATGACTGCATACTTATATACCACATCTTGGAGTTTGTTTGATTTTTCTTCTCCAATCAAAGTATAACAAACAAAAAAATTATAAATATATTTTATTGATTGTTCATACAATTCTTCTGACAGATTTCCCAACTCTTTTTGATGCAACAAACTAAGCACAACCGGGCGAAATTGTACTTGGCGTTTTTGCTTATTTAACATAATACTCTGACTTTAATTTTATATCGTTCAACAAAACATTAATATCTGTTCCCTTTGTGTTTCTATGTATATTTCGATAGTCTGAGTCTGTATCCCCTTGATTCTTTCCAAAACGATGTCTTGCGTAATGACTTATAAACTGTTTTATATATTTACCCAACTTCAGCTCCATTTCTTCCCATCTGCTTTTTGCACTGTCCCTATTCTCTATTGGCTGAATATATCTCATTATATAATTTTTTAGCAATTCATAATCTTCTAATTTCTGTCCACGGGCATTTAAAATTTCAAAAATAGTATATGCATCCTCCTCTGATGTGGACACAATACTCACGATAGTCATTCCAATCGTTGCATTTCTGATTTCTAATATTTTTTCTCCAGGCTTTTCTTCTTGTTCACATAATATTTTAATCTCTGAATAAAAATATTTTAATGCATCACCTAACAGTTTATCCTTTGATTTTGATATCGTATTGCTTTCTACAAATGATGTAATTGTCTGTTGAGAAACAATATCATAATTACTGATAGCATTAATTAACACTTCTAAGGATTGATGAAAGTCTGAAAAAATAATCGGACTGGTTTGATTTCTGTTATTTTTTACACGAACATATTCTAAAGTACCGAAAAAATCATCTTCCATATCATATTCATTGAACAACTTCATTATTGCAATTAAAAATAATACGATTGTTGTAATACGTTGTTGTCCATCAATAATGGTATAATAATCTAAACCATTTGTTTTCCCCTTATTTTCCAAAACAATACTTCCCAAAAAATGAAATGTCGTATTACTCCCACAAGAAAAAATAATATCATCCAACAGTTCTTTCCAATTATTTCTACTCCATACATATCTTCTTTGATTTCTTGGGATATCAAACACTGCCCTATTTAAGATTTCACCAATTTGTCTGTCATGTGCATCAAATGCCATATTTCACCTCCAAGTATCTTATGCAAAAATTTGCTCCATAATCCCGTTCTCCATATCATCAATACTATAAATCGTATCCATGACTTCAAATGTTTCTCTCAAGTTTCCTCTCGCACTCCTCCAACCGGTTCCATCTGTAAACCAAACAAATGTAAATCTGTCAATCGTATCTGCTTCCTGTGAAAGCATCTTATAGCTTCTTGCCGTTTCATTAAGCTTAGAACCTCCTCCCCCATAGAAGTTCGTTTCAATCGCGTATATCATCTGATCCGTTTTAATCACAAAATCAAATCTTTTTGCAGCCTTGCCCTGATTAGAAAGTGCGGACAAATCAATATCCCACTTCGCTTCAATATCTTTTAAGTACATTTCTTTAAAATAATTCACACCTTTTTCAAATCCTGCTGCCACTATGTATTTTTCTACCAGATCCTCCATTTGATGACCACCACGATTTTTGCGTCCGTTCGAATCAAGTCCTGTTTCAATTCCAAGCGCATAATCTACAAGATTGTTCACCAAATGATTGGCAATCATATCAAACAATCCCGTCTTACGCATAAATATTTTATACTGCTCAACATCATAGTTCCTGCACTTAAAATCGTAAAGAAAAGCTCCTTCCTCGTCCTGTGCATATATTTCACTGCCACGCACTGCAAGGAGCAGCGGAATGCATTCCAATGTTTCCGGATACTTTGTTATAATATTAACAAAATCTTCTTCAATATTCTTAGAACCAATCAACGAATTTAAAATGTTCAATCCACCTTGATTTCGTCCACATTTCTTACTACTTTATCAAAATCAATATAGTAATGATAGCCTGAAATGCTCGGTCTGAATTTACTTAACCATACATCAAAATTTCTATTTGTCATTCGTTACCTTCTCCAATCTTTTCTTGGATATCTCCAAGTATTCTTCACTTATGTCTATTCCAATAAACTTCCTCCCAAATCGTAATGCCGCAACGCCTGTCGTTCCCGAACCGCAAAAGGGATCCAGTATCCTCTGTCCCTCCTCCGTTGAAGCCAATACAATTCTTTCAAGCAGGTATTCCGGTTTCTGTGTCGGGTGTCTTCCTTCCACCTTCTCCGAAGATTTGGTCAATGCCCCCGTCCACACATCTTTCATCTGTTTACCGCCGTTTTCTTCTTTCATTTTTTGATAACTAAAAAAATGGCGGCACTTCTTTTCATCCTTTTTTGCCCATAAAATCGTTTCCGTAGAATGGGTAAAGCATCGACACGCTAAGTTTGGTGGAGGATTCGTTTTCTGCCATGTTATATTGTTAATGATTTTGTAACCTTCCTGCTCCAATGCCATACCAACGGAATATATATTATGCAGCGTCCCCGATATCCATATCGTACCGTTTGGTCTCAGCACTCTTTTGCATAATCGAATCCATTTTCTGTTAAATTTATGTTTTTCTTCAATGCCGGTTGTATGTTCGGAAAGTTTATCCCATGTGCCTTTATTTACCGAAACCATTTTACCGCCTTGACAGGTAATTCCGTTATTGCTCAAAAAATATGGCGGATCTGCAAATATCATATCCACCGATTCTGATTGCATTTTTGCCAAAACTTTAAAGGAATCCCCCAGCACCAATAGCGAATCAGACGCTTTGAAATAGAATGGCATTCTCTTTGTAAATAAACTCTCCACTACCCTTACTCCTTTAGTAATTACATATAATTACCTCTTCACCCACTCTGTTTGACGCATCAGAATTAATCATACGCTTTACGCTTACAACATCTATTTTATATCCCTTATTCCCGTAAAGTTCATTTATCAAATCCGTATTGTGATTTGTAAGCATACAATAGCAGCCTCTTGCTGTTAATTCATCAAAAAGATTTGCCAGTCTTTTGTGGCTTTCTATGTCAAACCCTTCTTTTGTATAGGATTCAAATGATGTTGGATTTAACGGCGCATACGGGCTGTCCAAGAAAACAAAATCACCTTCTGCCGCATTTTTACAGGCAGTCTCGAAATCGCCATCCATAATTGTTACATCCTGTAAATATTTTGATATCTCTTTGATGACTTCTTCGTCAACAGACGCATGGCGACTGTTATTATACGGAACATTAAACAGCCCTTTTCCATTTACCCGATACAATCCGTTAAAACAATGCTTATTTATAAATACAAATAACGCAGCCAATTCTACATCATATTCTGACTTCATCATTTTATCGTTATAATATTCTCTCTGTGCATAATAATATTTTTTTCCGTCTTCCCACATTTCCTCATCAAGTTTATTTACTTCTTTTAAGAATTTTTCAGGTACACTGCAAATCTGCCTGTATGCATTTATCAATGACTTATTAATATCATTGATAATCGCATTGGAAGGCAACAGTTCAAATACAACTGCACCACCGCCTACAAAAGGCTCATAATAATCTTTATATGATTGAGGCAGTCTCTCCTTTATCTGCGAAAGCAACTGGCGTTTTCCGCCAGCCCATTTTACAAACGGAGCTATATTAGATCCACTCATTTCAATCCTCTTCTCTAATTCCACCTACGGACAATTTTTTACATAATTTATTATACTTGCTAATTCCAAAAATAACAACTCTAACCTTCCAAGTCACAGCTTCATCTCAAAATCAGCAAAACAATTTACTTTTGGAACACAAAGATATACTCATGCTCTAACAGTAAAAAGCTATTGCGCTGTTTCCCCCAATAACTTGTTGAGCGGCAATTATGCTGTTTCTTTATAATAATCTCCTTATTCATAAAGCCAGCCTGAAGAAAGCACTCCATTGTGTGGAAACCAAGCGGAACTACTTTTCCATGTTTCCTTATGTCTCCAATCATAACAGCACATATTTTTCCCTTTTTTAATACACGATAAGACTCCATCGCTGCTTTCTTCATTTCTTCCAAAAACTTATCCGTTTCAAGCAGTGAAATGTCCCCTTTTATTCCCTTACTATACTGAATAATATTCGCATATGGCGGATGCGTACAGATAAGGTCAATGCGATTGTCTTTGATAAAATTCAAATTAGCAGCATTTCCATTTCGTATCAATATCTTTGATTTTGTTTCACATTGGAATTGTAGATTTGTTTCAGAAGTTGAAACAGATTGCGGATTAATATCAACGCCTACCGCATTTCGACTGAGCAGCTTTGCCTCCACTAAAGTTGTTCCACTACCCATAAATTGATCTAAAACCCATTCTTTTGGATTAGAATAACGAAGTATCAGATTTCTCGGTACATATGGCGACCAATTTCCCCGATACACACCTGAATGTGTTGCCCAACTCCCTCTGCTCGGAAATGACCAGACAGTTGTCGGTTCAAGCCTAAAATTATTTGGTTGTAAATTAATAAGTCATACCTCCTTTTTGCCAACTTCTTTATTGTAACGCAAACGCCATTAAAAATCCACAATTATTTTATTTCACTATAAGTGAATTTATATAGCATAACTATCATGAGATAATATTCACAAATAGTGAAAGAGGTATCCATATGCATTTCAATAATGACACTGACTTATATCATACGATAAGCATTAATATAAAACGTTACAGAGAACAAGCAAAATTAACCCAAGTGCAGCTGGCAGAAAAAGCACAAATCAGTATCAGCTACCTTTCAAAAATCGAAGCGTCCAAGTGTAACAAGAGTTTATCCATCTCTGTGCTAAATCAAATTGCAAACGTACTTGGCGTTGAAATTATTGAATTTTTTAAACAGGAGGTATAAACATGCAAAAAAATCCCAACAAAGCCGGAGGCGGTTTTCGCACAAACCAAAACGGACTCTTATTCGAACAAACCACTTCTTTGAATTTGGCACTCATAAATGCTGGTTTTGATATCAATCAATATGATGTATATCGAAATGGCGAATTCATTGGTCGTTCCATAAACAAAATCGCTTTTTCAAATGTCTTTTTACAAGAACACGGAATCAATTATCTTGATTATAACTCAAAACGGTGGGAGCCTGATGAAGCTTTTATTAATGAACTAAATTATACTGTTTACATCATAGAAAAAAAGTTCCAAAGTCAAGGCGGGTCTGTTGACGAAAAATTAGCTACTTTCCCTTTCAAAATTTTGGAATACCAAAAATTATTAGCTCCCATAAACTACAACGTACAGTATATTTATTTGTTATCCTCAAAATGGTTCAACACCCCAAAATACCAAGATTATTATGATTATATGAAAGCATTAGGGTGTCCCTATTATTTTGATGTTCTGCCATTAAGCGCACTCGGTTTGTAACCTTTTTCAACCTACACAACAGGCGGGTTTGATTCCTCAAAAGCCGCCTGTATCCTTACAATTCATTAATCGTTCCCGTCACTTCCATTTCCCGAATCCGTTTCAACGGTGTATAAATTGCCGCGAACGCCGCCGCAAAAACAAACAGCACAATAACAACAATCTGCACAACAGGCACGCTCCATGCGGCATAGTAAAAATGCGCCGTTATCAAGTTATCGTACATATATTTGCTAAGCGGCAGTACAACCGACAACACAACCAAAAACCGAATACGTAAGCGTTTCAACAGCAACCATTTTGGTAAGCTGCCACGCGCTCATTCCAATCGCCCGCATGACGCCGTACTGATTGATGCGCGCGGATACGCTCATGGAAATACTGTTCATAATATTCAGCAGCGCAATCAAAGCAATAATCGCGAGAAATCCATACGTAAAAGTCAAAAATGCATAATACATACTGCTGATGCTTTCCTCGCGCCGATCCCGAAACGTATAAGCGCCTGACAGCATGCGGATTTGTTCTACCGCGTCACTATTCTCATTTGTTGATTTGCTTTTCATCTGCACGTCGATAATTGCATAATCCGTAATTCCGGTAAGCCTTGTAAAGGTTTCCTCCATCGAAATGACATTGATTTTTCCGCCGGAACGCCCGTCATTACTAAACGGACTATACTTCAGCATTCCGACAATCTCAACCATTTCATCTCCCACATCAATCAAGTCGCCTATTTCCAGCGTCATACCCTAATCCCAAATGACAAGCACGCTATGACTGTCCTCGTACATCTTTGCGAGGTTACTTCCTTTTCTAAGATCACTGTCTTTGGCAAGCAGTTCCAGCTGATAGTCGTCATAGGACATCAAATCAATTGTTTCCGACTGCACTTCCTTTTGAAATGTAGCAGGCATATCAAAACAGACTCTCCTGCCAAATGCGTGTGCAACACCGTCAATGCCCTTAATTTCATCAAGCAGCGACGCATCAACAGAATTCGTATGGTCAGCGCTTGCAATATCCAAATCAGGGGAAGATGCTTTTTGCGGCAGCATACAATCCACAAGCGCAATCAATACCGAAAAGCAGAGAAACAGGATAATACTCAGCGCAAACGAGCCGGTCAGCAGCAAAAGGTTTTTCTTTGCCGACACCGCATGGTGAATGCCAAGTGCCGTTTCAATCTTGCCAAAGCGCATATTGACGGCATGTCTGACCTGTTTCGTATCCCCTGCGTTTCCCGTTACCGCCGCCACCGGAGATACCTTTGCCGCACGTTTTGCCGGAGCCTGCGCCGCAAGGAAAACCGTAGCCACCCCGATTACCACACCACACAAAATACCTGCTGCACTTACCGTAAAAACAGGGATATCGGAAAGCTCACCGCCGACAAAACATTTCAGACCTGCATTGACCGCCCATGTCGTTATAATACCAAGCATGGAACCGATTGGAACAGCCGTTTTACACCAGTTCAGTGTCTCCAGTCGGACAAAACGGATAATTTGGCTTTTGCTTGCCCCGATGCAGCGCAGCATTCCGAAAAATTGCAGTCTCTGTGCCACATTACTGTTCATGCTGCCGGAAATCATGAAAACACCTGCTGCCATAATCAGTAAAAACAACACCCCCACAACCGGATAGACGTTTTTAATATAATCCTTGTCGGTTATTCCGCCTGCTGCCATCAGAATCGTATGCAGGTGCACATTCTCATCCGGCAATCCATATTGCTTCTTAATTGCGGCAAGCGCTTTTTTCAGATTCGTGTGCTTTTGAAGCTGAATATAATACTGCGGAGCGCTTGTCTCGCCGTTTTCACTGCAAATCCTGCGAAACGTATGGATATTCATAAATGCGCCTACCTGATGCTCCTTTACCAGCAGCGCGCTTGTCTCGCCACCGTTGGAACTCACATATTTCCCGTTACCACTGATGCGAAATCCCGATACCATAAAATCATAATCTCCCGCCGGCGTATGCAGTGTAATCGTATCTCCTATATTGACACCTAGCAGCTCCTGCGCATTTTCCGTAAGAATGACTGCATTTTCATCTATTACATGTGCACCCTCACTGAAATAATGCATGATATCGCCAATAAACGCTTGCTCAATACCACATATCACTGTCTGTGCGCCTTCAATATAGTACGCTTTATCTATTGTTAAATTATTATCAAGATTGAGCACATCATACCATGAAGAAACGGCAACTTCCGAACGCATCGCAATCTCCTCTGCCTCGTCCTCCCCAATTCCATCAATTCGGATATGCCAGTACCCTCCTTTGTCAATAGCGTTTGCTGTTTCCATTTTGCGCACAGAGTCCACAAGCGAAAAAATAGTGGTTACCAAAAACACCGAAAGGACAATGCACAAAATAATCATTTTGCTCTGTTTTCTGCGGACGCGCGCCGCTATTGGAATGAGACTCAGATAGCTTTTCATTCGCGGCACCTCCCAAAATCGGTCAGCACACCGTCCGACACCTGCAATACCCTGTCCGCAGTCTGCGCAATGCTTCGGTTGTGCGTAATCATTATAATCGTCTGCTCATATTTCCTTGACGCTTCCTTTAACAAAGCGATGACCTCACTGCTGTTTTGCGTGTCCAAATTGCCGGTCGGTTCGTCTGCCAAAATGAGCGACGGTCGTGTAATCAGCGCACGCCCGATTGCAACTCTCTGCTGCTGTCCTCCCGACAACTGGTTTGGCAGGTGGTGACGGCGTTCTTTTAAATTAAGTACCGCCAGTAATTCCTCCAAATACTTCCGGTTTGGTTTCTGGTAATCCAGCAATAGCGGAAATATCATATTTTGCTCCACAGTCAGCTCCGGAACCAAATTAAATGCCTGAAAGATAAATCCGATATTTCTGCGGCGAAATACCGTCAGTGCATTCTCTTTCATGGCAAAAGTATCGTTCCCATCAATCAATACTTTTCCGGAAGTCGGCGTATCCAGCGCACCGAGCATATTTAAAAGCGTACTTTTACCGGATCCCGACTCGCCAACCACTGTAACAAATTCGCCCTTCGGAACCGAAAAACTCACATTTTTCAAGGCTCTGACGGCTGTTTCACCGCTGCCATACGTTTTGGAAATTGATTGTACTTCCAATAAGTCCATAATCATTACACCTCATTCTTTCCATGCAAAGCATTCCGCCTTTTATTCAACTTATGGTTTCATAATGCCAAAAGCAGTAGTATGCTTTACATTGTTGTTATTGGAAGTATCTCACGACAACCTTACTGTAAGATGACTTTCAGACTACAATTTTGTAGGAATCAAAATCCTGACGCACGAATGAAAAAACTTATCTTTATGTATCAATGAGAATTGTCACAAAACAAAGAATATGATAGAATATCGGAGAGGAACAATCGTGTTGCAAGGTGGTAGCCTCCCTAAACTTGAAAAAGAGGGGAGGTGGTGCAGATGGATACATACCTTACCTTACCTTACCTTACCTTACCTTACCTTACCTTAAGCCTGTTATTTTTGGGCGATAATTTCCTGATTGCGCTGCTTGCCTATATTGATAGGAATAGCAAGCGGAAATAAATAAGCCTACCTTGTACTTAGCGGTCTAGGCAGGCTTAAAAACTTATCTCGGAGGTCAACCACTTTGTGGGCGGTTGTTTCCTCTTTTGTATCTATAATATAGCATAATCCCCGAATAAATTCAAGAATAAATTCTGTTAATGCAAACCGTTAGGAAAGTGATATACTGCTGCCCTCTTTGACTCTACAAGCTGAAAATACTCATATAGATTTTCTCCGGCTCCTATCAACTCCCGTCTGCATTGCTCTATCCTCTGTAAAAGTTCTTCTTTTGTTTCCCCTGTTATCACCATAATTGAAATATCAGGTGCTTATCTTTAATGTCCAAAATCTGATATGCTTTGATTTCGCTCCGATTACGTAAAGCTGTCGTTAACAGCGGTTAGCAGAGAATACAATTAAAATAATAAGCCATGTGTGTGCTACGCTTCAAAATTCTGCACCTTTTACCACAATTTCAGAAAACGCAGACATAAAGAAAACCCTTGAAAATACTGGACTTTCAAGGGTTTTATAAAATCTCTTATTTGTCTTAAAATTATCTCTTACGTAATTATGTACCCTTGAAAATAAAAGCTTTTCGGCTATATATGGTGTTACAATAGAGTTACGATTTACATTTAACCGCTATTTACAGACACTTTCTTTTTCTCTGCTCAAGCATAATTTCTACCTGTCTTTTGTGCTTTTCATACTCTGCCTGTAATTCTGCCCTGCGTAAAGCGATATACTCCACCGTAGAAGTAAACCCATGCTCATTGAATTTATTCATACTGTTTCTGTATGTCCCGGCCTCCACAATATCAAATTTTTCCAATAATTCACGCTTTGCCTTGCCTGTCCGTAACCGCCGCAGTCCTTTTTCCTTTATCTGGCGTATTCTGTCTATGGTTATGCCCTGCTCTCTGGCACCGCTGCCATTGTCCGATTATTTATGAATATCTCCCTTATTATATTATTCTCTCTATTGCTTGTAAAATGTTCCACAATGCCCCATAATTGGCTTTTAGAGTGTTCGGCATACATTTTATCTATTGTTTCATCTTCAAGGCTAAAATCGGCTTGTATGGTATCGGAAAGTGTCAAACTGTAATCGTCTGCTAAAGGGGTATCTAAACTGGCTACCCCTTGCATCTGTATTTT
>CAJTMC010000063.1 GCA_910577115.1 uncultured Lachnospiraceae bacterium | reverse complement strand
TTATATTGCAGGCTTTCCAAAGACGACGGCACGAACAACGAGAGCATGAGCATCAGCACGCAGAAAACCATGCTGAAAGATTACGCAAAGCGCAACGGTTTTCTGAACTGCCAGTTCTACGTTGATATGTAAAACCGCATTTTGATACAATCAGATCCAAGAAAATATGTGAAAAACGCTTGAAATAAAGGCTTTTGGCAGATTCAATAATTTGCTGAAAGTCTTTTCTTTTATGCCCTGAAATATTGGACAGTCACTGAAATGTAATTTGAACCCCTCCAACCGATTTGAACCCCATTACAAAGGCAAAATAAAATTGTAGAAAATTCGTGATTGCTTATAGTTAAGTAGGTGTATTTGATATAGAGATTTAATAATAGTTGTAGAGTGTTTTCACGCGGAAGAATTGTACGATAGATTTTTTTTAGTGGCAGGATGTTTTGGCATAGGATGTGGAGAGATAAGAATTAGGAGTGACAAAATCCTTTGTAGTTCGACAAAGTATGGTGTAGCCATATTGTATTATCAACCATAAGGTTTATAATATAAACATGATATATTCCTAATTTTATTGAGGTTTTTACTGTTTCAATAAGTTGTAAAGCAAGCGAAACATAGGTTTAAATTTTATTTTACAAAGTTTTTAAAAGAGTGCTCTGGCTTTGCTATTGCATTTTCCAGGAAGGTGGTTGACAATCATGAATGTTTTTCTTTTTGTAACAGCGAATGAGCATGAACGCGAAGCGTTTGAAGCAAAATTTATACGTCAGGAAAGTAAATATATATTAGGAAAAACTTATTATCTTGGTCAGTTTGGTCTTTATCCTGCAGCATATATTCATGTAGATGAGCAAGGCATTACTAATCCTGCATCAATGCCATTAGTAAGCCAATTGGTGCATGATTTGTCTCCGGTGGCTGTTATTATGGTGGGTATTGCTTTTGGAGTAAATGAGCAAAAACAAAAAATAGGTGATGTACTTAT
Organism: uncultured Lachnospiraceae bacterium; assembly: GCA_910577115.1. GTDB lineage: Bacteria > Bacillota > Clostridia > Lachnospirales > Lachnospiraceae > COE1. The sequence continues at coordinate 14,096 of CAJTMC010000063.1, read as the reverse complement.
ATCAGATAAAATTTTGCCTTATGATTCACAAAAAATACTTGAAAATAAAACAGAATATAAAGAAGTGCCAAAAGAAGTGGGTTTTCAATTGTTAAATGCTTTTAGAGAATATAGAGAATGGATATATAAATTGCCTGATTCCGAACAATCAATGGTTTACATCGGTTCTATATTGACTGGTTCAAAGCTTGTAAATAATTATGAGTATAGATTACAACTAATTAGTGATTTTGAAGAGTATAAACCAATTGGTGGAGAAATGGAAGCCCAAGGAATTTATTCTATGTGCAAAGTGCATGGAGTTACTGAGTGGATTATTGTTAAAGGAATTTGTGATTGGGGATATAAAAAGAATACGCCTAATAAGGATGCAGATCAGATAGTTGCAGCAAATGCTGCTGTAGCGTATTGTTTCCATGTATTTTCACGTGATGGTGTGTTTGAGTCATTAATTAAGTCCAATAAAAAAATTAATGACAATAACGTCAGCAGTATGGGGGGTCCTTCTATAATCAATATTACTAATATTAGTGGTGACAATTATACTGGCAACGCTTTAAATAAAAGTTTGGGAAAAGGAAATACATTTAATGGTCCTGTTTATATGGGAGGTAAATAATATAGATGTGTGGCGTGAGTGAAAGTGAATATGAAGAAAGGTTTTTAAAAGATGAACCCGTAGAAAATGGTAAATTTATTTCAGAGTATGATAGCTCTAATTCCGAATCTACAGAGAAATTGATAAAAGAAGGAAGTATATCAAAAAGTAGTGTGGAGTTGGTAAAAAATATTTCCGAGGTATTAGATAATGGCTCACATACCTCTATTAATATAACAATCAATGATATAAAAGGTGATAATTACAATGATAATGCAACAAACAGCAGTGCAGGGCATGATAATAGCTATAATGAAGCAGTCTGCATTGGGGCAGCTCAAGCAGTAATTAAAGAGTCGGTTTCGGAAACAGTTATTTTGGATATTTCTGATTATAGTGCGGTTTATAAATATCTTAAGGAGCAGCAACAAAATCCTTATTGCTCTCTATTGATAGTACTTTCAATATTTGATAATTATCAATTTGATTTAGTAAGTCAAGAAGCTAAAATTTTTTATGATTTAATTGTAGAAGAATATACGGAAATTGTAAACGATAAGGGCGAGAAAGTTGTCATTAAAAGAGAACCATTTGAGATTTCTCGACAAGAAGCAAGTAATAATTTTGGTATTAGGTTTTATCAAGATACGTTAATTACCTCAGGCGGTAAGCTTTTGACAAGCTTTATTGGGTTTTCATCAGAGGAACATTCACTAAATGTTTTGAGGTGTGTGTACTCAGAATTTGTTACACTAAAAGATAAGGTAACAGCTTTTTTAACGAAACTTATTTGTTCTGAAAAGATAACATTGTATGTTGCTGCAATAAATACGTTGAAAAAATTATGCGATATTAATCCTGAGTATTTTATATCAAAAATAGTTGTCAGATTAATACAAAATAAAAGTATACCTTCAGATATTGCCGTGGCTCAGGTGTTATGTTCAATTGCAGAGAATTCAAAAACTGAATATCGTGCTGATAAATATTTAGCTTTTGTACCCAATATAGATAAAGATATTCATTATTATGTCATTATATTATTGATGTGTAAGACCTTATCCTATAAAAGGGATAAAATTGGTAAATTGATTCGTCCGATTTTATGGGAGTTAATCACTCAGCCAAGGCTCCAGCTTATACTTAACAAATTGGATATGGACTTGCCGGAGGAAGAAAATTTTATAAACAATATCGATCTTTTTTTTAATATAGGGAATAGATATGCAGAGTATTATATTGCACTAGTATCAGAAATACATAACATTTTAAAGCAAATGAAACGTAATGATCCCCGTAGGGATTTTGTGCAGTTCATTACATTATTATTTGTGCAGGAGGACTATAACGAGAGTTGTTTGAATACTTCAAATCCCTCAAAGTTTAAGGATATGATTTTTATACGCTTGGTATTACGTGATGATGATACATCTAGCAATTTAATTTTTTTATGGGCGGAGTTGTTGAAAAATCGGAGGTTTAAGCGAATCTCTGAAAAAATTCTAGAAAATTATTTGAAACTGCGAAGTGGTTTTGTTAATGAAGAAATAGAATATTTGAAAATAGAAGCATTTTTCTCAAAATTGGCAGAAGAAGAAAGAATCCGCAATAATATAATGTTTTTTCTTATGAATATTTCAACACGTCCCCAAAATCCAATATCTTTAGCTGGAAAAATATACCGAAAAATTGGAGGTAAGTGAAATGGCAAATATGAATCCCATTATAAAAAATGAACCCTATAAATACTCATGGTTTGATAAGCCCCCTGTTGTCCCAAATGATATGGCATTAGTCCTTTATCCGCATGATTCACGAGAGCATTGTAATGTATATTTACAGGAAGATACTGTATTTCCGGAAGCAATAAAAAAATGGCATCTTGATCGACTTGTGCATATAACTTTACAAGCATTTGAGTTCCAGCATAGTTTTCGTTTTCCTTTTGCCAATGGTACAAATCAATGGATGGATATTACTTATAAGTTCATTGTTTCGGTAAAACCAGACAGAGATGCAGTAAAAGTTATTTTAAAAAATAATGTAACTGACATTTCCGAACCAATACTCGAATATCTTGATGCATTTACATTAGATAAATCCTACAAATCATTAGAACTGTCAATTCTTGAAACGGATGCTTTAAATAAAATTCGAGAATTGCTTTCGCGACTTACATATTTAAAAGTACAAGTGATTCAAGTGGCTTCGTCTGTTGATGATGTGTCGCAAAAACAAATTGATGATGATAAGGCGGATAAATTACGACAGGCAGATGTCGAGGCGTTAAAAAGAAAGTTAGAACGTGATAAAGAAGAGGCAGAGGCCCGCAGAAAAGAGGCAGAAGTTGCAAGAGAAAAAGCAGAAACGGAAAAACAACTAGCTGAAATACGCCATCAGGCAGAACTTGAAGAACAGCAGCATAACATTGATATGAAAACAAAAGAAGTTGCGGCTCAGAAAGCCTATCAATTACAACAAGCGGAAAATGTAGCGGCAGTTGCTCAGGCACAGCTTCAAAATATTGAAATGTATGGTCTTGAAAACCTTGCTGCAATTGATTCGACTTATCAAGGTCATATTAACAGTCAGCAAGCTAAAATTGATCTTGAAAGAGAAAATAAAATGAAAGATCTTGAGCTTGTTAAGCAAAAAATATCACTTATTAAGGAAATGGCTGAGGCGGGGGTTATTGATGATATGACGGTTGGAGAGATGACAAAGCAGTTATTGCTGGGAGGAACCCAGGCACCGTCATCACGGATTTCATCATCTCCGACTGTTAGTATAGAAGATAAAAATGTAATTAATATAAGTGAGGACGGAAAGGATGATATCTGAATATGGAAAGCAAATAAAGGCATTTTTTCATTTCATGTTTAAGCATCTTTTTGAGATTGAGTTTGGCATTAGAGTTGCCATTGAGATATTAATTATTGTTGTGCTTGTCTATATATTATCAAAAATATGCCACAAAATTATTAGTAAATGTAGAGTTTATATTGATTTCATTAATCGGGAATTAGTAGTTCCATTGCGTGTTAGGCTGTTTGAGAAGTTAGCATTTTCAACCAGTAATCCTAACTGGCAAGATAGAGCCAATAAAATAAAAGATGCTTTTAAGGAAAAAAAGGATGAATGTAATAAAAAAAAGGATAATAAAAGCCATACAAGTCGCTGGATTATCATATACTTGGTTTTGACAGCGTGGATAATTGGTTTCTATTATTACGGTGAAGAAAAACGTAGTAGTTATGAAGTATTCTTTTTGGGAGAAAAAGCTATTTTAGCGTTTGAAGAATGGATCACCGACTCCTTGTTCAATACAGATGAATATGCTATTGAGTGCTTTTTCCATGACAAAATCGAAATGGACTAAATAGTAGTGTTTTTTATTAATAGAAATTTTTCTGGTATGTTATTAAGGCACTTTGCAATCTGAGGGGCGTGGCAAAGTGCTTTTTCTTTTAGAGTGTGTCATAAGAAAATCTTGAGGTTGTCAATCAAGTGGTTTATAATAGAATATATGACAGAGGTGAATTATGAGAACATCAGAGATGGTAAGAGAGCTGTGTGAAAGACAGAATATTAGTCTTGCAGAACTTTGTAGGCGCATCGGACAGACACCGCAAAATTTTAATAAAAAGTTGCAACGGGGTACAATTTCTTCTGAAGAAATGATGAAAATAGCAGAAGCGTTGGATGTTGAATATGAGCAAGTATTTATCTTGCCGAACGGAGAGAAAATTCAAATTGGAAATGGAAAATAGATTTGTTAAAGAATAAAAAGTTTAACTTGAAGGGGATTTTATCGTATGGAGAATATTGATAAAATATATAGTATAGAGTTGAATTTATAAATGAATTGAACTAAAAAATAGTGTTTTTATGGAGCGGATAAACAAATTGTGGATATGTTTTTTCGTATGGAATTTGTGTCATATTGAGTGTATCGTGTTGATGTCAAGAGTTGAGGAATATAATATTATAAAAGTACAGAACACAAGGGGCTTCCGGAATCTGGGACAGTTTAGAAAAATTGTTCCGGCTCCCGGATTTTTTTTGATGTATTGTTCGGAAACATATCTACTGCTCTTTGGGTGGAATAATTGAGTTGACAGAATAGAATGGAGTATGTTGCACGGATAACATTATTAAAACATGAGATATTTTATCTTTTAGAGGAATATGACTTGCAATTCATTTTTTATTCGACTAAAATGCTACTACCTTGAAAGGGGAGGCGCTTTCTCTTATCCAAACTGCTAGGCAGGGTATTAAAAGTGCCGTTGACTTTCCCCTTAGGGTAAAGTTTATACTGAGCTTGGAAGGAGGGCTCGCATATGCTTACAATTGGAGAATTTTCAAACATATGCAGGGTATCTACAAAAACGCTTAGATATTATGCTGAAATAGGATTGATACTGCCGGATGAAATCAATCCGGAAAATGGTTATCGGTATTATTCCATCGAGCAATTGGAAAAAATGCTGCTGATTAATCGTCTGAAGGATTATTGTTTTTCTTTGGAAGAAATCAAATTAATTTTGGAATCGGAAGAACGGATGGATGAGGTACTTTTTACTGCACTTAATAAAAAGAAAAAAGAGATTGCAGTAAAGGTACAAAAGTTTGAAGATACATTGCATCAGATAGATGGCGATATATTAAATTTGAGGAACGGAAAATCCATTATGTCCTATATGGAAAGCATTGATGTACAGTTAGTCGAGATACCGATGATGTATCTTCTGTCGATACGGAAAAATGTTTTAGAACAAGAGTTTTCAGAGAAATATGGTACTTGCTTTGGGCAACTATTTCGGAAAATGGAAGAGAAGAAACTAACAGCGTCTGCTCCTCCAATGGTACTGTTTCATGACGATGAGTATACACCATTTGGATTAGATACGGAATTTGCAATCCCGATAAGAGAGTATGCGACTGGAACAAGAGATTTTTGTCCTGGGCTATGCTTGAAAACAGTTGTGCAGGGTTCTTACTCACAGCTTCCTTCAGTTTACGCTAAACAAATAGAGTGGGCAAAAAGGGAAGGTTATGAAAACAGCAATGCGTTGTATGAGGTATATGTAACAGACCCGGCAGAGGTTTCAAAGGAAAGCGAACTTGTTACGGAGGTCTATTATCCGGTAAAAAAGAGAGTTTCAAAAGACTGAAATGACAAGCAGATGCTGTGAAGTGCATGAGAGGAAGAAAGTATGAATCAGATAAAGATGAAAGAGTTGGAACAGATTATAAGTAGCAAATATGGAAATACCACAGGGATCATCATAATAAAAGATGGTGATGTATCCTATGAAAAATACTTTAAGGGCTGCACTGCGAATAGCCGCGTTCATATCTATTCCGTGACAAAAAGCATTATTTCAATATTAATTGGGATTGCTCTGGATAAAGGATACATTAAAAATATTGAGGAGAAAGTGCTGGATTACTTCCCGGAATACATAGTGAAAAGGGGAGAGAGAAGAATACAGAATATTACCCTAAGAGATATGCTGACAATGACGGCACCTTATAAATATCGATTTTTTGCACCTTATATAAAATATTTTACAAGTAGTGACTGGGTAAAATTTTCGCTTGATTTATTAGGCGGTCGTGGGAAGATAGGGGCATTCCGATATGCCCCATTGATCGGGCCGGACATCTTATCGGGAATTTTAGTGAGGGCAACAGGGCAACCCGTATTAGATTTTGCGGCAGAGAATTTATTTGAGCCGCTTGGAATTAAAGTGGAAAATAATTTACTATTCGAAAGCAAAGAGGAACAATTGGCATTTAACCAGTCTACGGATATTAGCGGATGGGTAATAGATTCCATGGGGATTCATGCGGCAGGCTGGGGACTTACGCTTACACCAATGGATATGGCAAAGATTGGGCAGTTATATCTGAATGGCGGTATATGGGAGGGGAAGCAGATCATTTCATCAAAATGGGTAGAGGACAGTACAATAGAACATAGCCGATGGAAAAAAGAGAATCTGCCCTATGGATATCTATGGTGGGTAAATGAGGATGGCTATGCAGCTATGGGGGATGGCGGCAATATCATTTATGTAAACACAAAGAAAAAGCTGGTGATTTCTATTGCAGCTCTCTTTGTACCCAAAGCAGGGGACAGAATAGAACTGATCAAGAAATTCATTGAGCCTATTTTATGAGGTGAACAAAATTGCATTATCGGTTGACTTTACCACAAAGACGATTTATAGTGTCATCGACCAAGAAAAACGGATTGACTCTCGTATTATGTGAGGGTTTACACTTAAAGTCAGGAGGTGGTTTCTTTGTTGAAAATAGGAGAATTTTCAGTTTTATCACAAATCAGTATCCATATGCTTCGGCACTATGATGAGATTGGCTTGCTGATTCCTGAGCATGTGGATGATTTCACGGGATATAGATACTACAGTGAATGTCAGCTCCCGATAGCCAACAAGATACAGGCGTTAAAAAGTATGGGGTTGGGATTAGCCTTAATCAAGGAAATATTGGCGAAATATACAAACAATGACCAACTCAAAGATTATCTCGAACTCCATGCGGTGGAACAGCGGGAAAAAATTGCGAATTTGCAAAAACAATTGAATCTAATCGAAACAACCATAGCGAATTTGGGACATGTTTCAGATATCCCTTTGTACAGTGTGGCGCTCAAAAAATTTCCTGCCCATAATGTGATTAGTATCAGAGGGAGAATAGCAACCCCAGGGAATGAAGCTGTTCTCTGGGAAAAGATGGCAAAGGAGAGAGCATCGCAAAAAATACAATTTGCAAATCCGCCTTTGAATATAGCAGTGTTCCATGATGAAGGATTCAAAGAATATGATCTGGATGTGGAGATACAGCAGGCGGTAGTCGGCAGGTATCATGACACAGAGGCAATGAAATTTAAGAAAATTGAAGAAACAACGGCAGCAACACTTACGTTTAAAGGGCAGTACGGCTTGCTGCCAGAGGCAAATGAGGAAATCATACGGTGGATTACTGATAATCACTACAGGCTTGATGGGAAACGCTTCAACATATACCATGTATCCCCGGAAACGGAACAATCAGTAGAAGATATGGTTACAGAGGTGTGCTTTCCTGTAAAACCACTATGAAAGAAGATGCTGCAATTTAGCGGCATCTTTTTTCACAATATTACTTGACTCTCGGACAATGCAAGGGTTTAAACTTAAGCGGAGCAAAGGAGGAAAGAGTATGAAGCGATTGGAATTGCCGCATCAGTTGGCGGATTATTTATGTCCGGTGAATGGGCTGTGTGATGTTTATGAGTGGAAAACAGGAAAACGGATACCGGAAGAACTGATTTTCTATTCCAAGGCCGGCTTTCAGATGATTTCCCAGAAGAAAGCAGCAGTGCCAAAAATGATTTTCATGGGGCAGGGAAGCATTGGAAAGCGGGAATATGAATTCTGGAAAGGGATCATTGGGTATGAAGTGATAGCAGGTGAAGGAAAATGTTTTCGGACAACTTGGAAAAATGTCAGGGAATTATTGAATCAGGATATACCTGTCATACTGTTTGGCTTGGATATGTTCCATTTGCCTTATCAGGGTAAGTTCTATCATAAGCAGCATATTCCGGGTCATGTTGTTCTGATGATAGGTTACGATGAAGCAAATGTATATGTTCATGATAATTCTAAGACAGAAGTGCAGAGCATCTCGATTGCAGAACTGGAACTGGCATGGGCAGAAGATTATATAGGGATAAGCAAGAAAAATGCGTATTTTGGGATCGATATGAAGTCCCCGGAGACAGATATGGCATGGATTGTACAAAAGGGGATAGGGAAAAATGCAGAAACCTATTTATCCTCACCATTAAGTTTTATAGGGCAGAGGGGTCTTGACAGATTCATCGGGGAATTCCCGGAATGGAAAAACATATTTTCTGAAGAAGAATTACAGAAAATATATTCCCACTTTATTGAATACACGGGAAGCATTCTCCCGGAACTTCCTTATGAAATCAGTGGGCGGAGATCAGGAATTATCAATCCGCACAGGGCATCCAGGGATAAATTTGCACAGGCGCTTGTGAAGCATAAGGATTCTTTTGGGGAAAGAACCTGGGAAGATGCGGCTCGGCATTTTCAGAAAAGCGGGGAAATTATCGAAGAAATCGTAAATGGCTTCATTGGAGATGTGGCAGGGCATTCTTTCAGGAATCCTGAAAAATATATTCCGCTATTCCAAGCGCTAAAAAAACATGAAGAGGATGCATTCCGTAACATTCTGAACGCATAGAACGGAGTAAAATCATATATTTGTCAGGGCATTTCCTTTCTTCAAAGAATCTGACAGAGGAGGTGAGCGATATGGGAAAACTGATAGTTCTTTCTTTGGATGAATCGGAAAGAAACATATATGACAAAATACTGGAAATTGTTAGTGAAGCTGATATCAGCATAGACAGAGAAGTGGATGTGAATCCGGGTGAAATACAAATTGGCGAATTGGTCATTATACCGGGGCAGCACAGGGTTTTAAGACAAGGCAAGGAAGTCAATCTGACAAACATCGAATTTCGGATTTTGTATATGTTAGCAATTCATCAGGGAATAACGCTTTCTAAAGAAAAGATTTATAATTATGTTTGGAATGGGGAGTATCTTCAGGATGACAGCAATATTACTTCCCATGTCCGTCGGCTTCGCAAGAAAATAGAGAATGATCCAAGCCAACCAGAATATATTCAGACAGTGCGAGGGGTTGGCTATAAAATAAATAGTTTGAAAAGGGAATGAGCCGTGTTCTTGTGTATTGGGAACACTGCCCATTCCCTTTTCTATAACAGGCTTGATTTTTAGGTGGTGTAATATCTGCGGATATGTTAATAATGATAATAAGATTTGAAGGAGGGCATAGGTATGCGGAATAAAATATGGGAACAGGTCGGACAGTTTTTGAACCGGCTGCGCTGTGAGAATGTAACAAGGGATACTGCGATAGAGGTGCCAGGCTACAGGGAAACCCAGGAGGAAATGGAAGGGCTTCGTGAGAAATGCGAGGCAACGATACAGCAGCTCCCCCAGGAACAGAGGAAGTTGCTTCTGGAATGGATGGCCAAGCTGGAAGATATGAATTCACTGGAAGGACAGAAGGCATACTGCCAGGGATATGTGGACTGCATCCTCCTATTAAGCGGCATGGGGCTATTGCGGCAGGATCTATCCACAGAAGAATTTATGAAATGGATACAGCAGTAAAAGAGGCTCATTTTTGCACAGAAAATTCTGTTGCAGGAATGAGCCTTTAAAATGCAGGGAAAAAGTGACGGAAACACCGCCTAGATACCGCATTCATCTGTTACTCTGATTCTGGGAGTTTTTCACTCACAGACAGCAGTGCCTCTGTTGTGGCAAGGATGACTTTGAGCTGTCCTTCGTCACAGCGGGTCAGCAGTCGCCCGATTTTCTGGTATGTATCATCAGCCTGGTTTTGGTTGGGATAGATCACAGTGTCTGCTGACAAGTTGAAGTAACGGATGACCTTTTCAAAAACCTCATAGCTTGGACTGTTCCGAAAACGCTCAAGGTCTTTCAGGTATGACAGGGAAATATCCAGTATTTCAGCTAATTCGGCCTGGGTAAGTTTTTTATCCATTCGTGCATTTTTCAACACCATGCCGAACTGTTTTGGATGAAGAGCCATAGTTTCACCTCCTAGAAGTATGATAGTGCCATACCATGCAAATGTAAAAATGGCGTGGCAGTACTATTTTAGGACGGCATAACCATACTTTTGATGGAAATGGGGTATTTTGTGATGGATAAAGGAGCAATGATGCGGTCAAAAAAATCCAGGTGACATCTGCAGATATTTACACCATCGAAGGTATGGCTGAACCATACTTGTATAGAGGAAATCCATATATAGGGAAAAGATACAAATGCAGTTTTAACTGTATGGGTATCTTTTCCCTATTTTGCGTTATGGGTAAAACGGTCAGGTGCCGTTCTCCCACGTGATGGATATTGTTCGTAAGGGCTGCATCGGGAATACAATCAGAGATTTTAGGAAAGGAACACAGTCATGGAAACAGATTTATTCGATTTTGCATATATACCGGACTGGTATGGGCAGTTGGAGGAACTGGAAGGGATGGTGCTGCCGGAAACGTGGCAGTTTAAAAGACCATCGATTGAAACCAAAAATCAGGACACCCCTATTTTGGAAAGATATATACATATTATTTTTCGCAAGCAAAGTATTGATTATAATTCAGCGGAGAAGAAAGCGGAGGCGGCGCGGTATTTTCATATAGAGAATGAATGTGCGTGTTTCCACACGGGGCTCTATACGGAACGGTATAAGGCAATCTATGCGTTCTTTGACCGTAATAAGAGGCGTGATTCCATGTTGGACTGGTATTTCAGAGGCTTTTGTGACGAGGTCTCACCAAGGCTGAAATATATAGAGCCACTGCCGGAGAGGCCCCATTACCATGTTGCGGGAAGGGATACCAGTTTTAATCCAGACTGGCCTATCAGGGTGAAAGTGGAACATATTTTAGGGGATGAAGAGAATATGGGGCGCATCCCTTACAGAATCCGCAGGGCGAAGAATCTGCCTCTGCTGTTGGAAACGGCGGTAGAGCTTGCAAGGAGAAAAGCTGTTATTGAACCGGGGATAGTCGTGCCGCAGGGATACCAGGGCAGGATACAATACCTTCTGCCCGTATATCTGACAAATATGAAGAAGCCGGATCTTGCCATGACGCTGTCTGTTATGGACGGATACTATCTGGGGCATACCTGCCTGACTTTGGAAATGGCATATTTGAACGCTAGAGTGATTTCCAGGCCGATGGCTCCATGGCTTACCGAACTTGTAAAATGAAAAATTGACAGCCGGTTCATATACCTCCGAAGAAAAACAGAAACAGGTAAGAAAGAGGCGTATATGGAATGTGCAGGAAAAAGGAGGCATGGAAGCATGAGATAAAAAAGCGTATGCGTCCTGTGCGGTGTCCAAAATGTGGAGGGCGCATCATGGATGCAAAAATAGATACGAAAGTACAGTTTATTACACCGTCAATGGGACGGTGCCCCGATTTTATTTTGAAATGCGACCGGTGTGGCGCTGAAATCGGGGTAGTAAAAATTGAATAGAAGATATCGATCTGCTTTGGATTTTATGTCTAAGGCTGACCGGGGCGCTGCGGCAACACGGCAGTTTCCATAAGGAATGTATATGGGAATGGGAAACGGACAGCTAAACCGGGACAAGGATCACTCGTTTGTTTGAGCATGATGCACGGTGGGATGGTTTCATTCTGGGAAAACGGTCAGACCACCATGATACCGTCTGAAATATGGCGGAGACGACATTGAGCCTGGCAGGCGGCACTTTTTGTGCTGCTTGTCAGGCTCTTTTTCTTTTTGTCTGTTGCAGCCATAAGTGCTGCTTGCCGGGCTCCGGAAAGGAGAACGGCAAAAATGAAAATCAGTTACACATTTGCAAACGGAGAAAATTCAGAGGTTGAGGTTAATGAAGAGATAGGCACATTCATCCTTGATTCCAGACGGGAGGAGGACAACCTCGGACGGAAGGAACGGTACCATTGTTATTCCCTTGATGCGGCGGAGTTTGAAGGGGAAGATATGGCGGACTTTGAAACGCCGGAAACGGCAATGATAGGGCAGTTTGACAGGGAGCATATTGTGGAGGCTCTTGGAAGCCTGTCGGAAGTGCAGAGGCGGAGGATTCTGATGCTGGCGCAGGGGCTTTCCGTCCGGGAGATTGCCCGCAGGGAGGGGAAGGAAATCAAGACCATCCGGGAGTCCATTGCTGGCGCAAGGGAAAAATTTAAAAAGTTTTTTTGAAAAATACCCCCTCAAACAGCCCTTCAAATCTCCGTATAGTGAAGGGCACCAAAATGCAGCCCTTCGGAAAGCGGAGGTGACAGGATGAAGCACACATTACAGATCAGTGTTTCAAAAAAGCCCGTGAACGGCGGTGCTGTCAGTGTGCGCCGTGTTTCCATAAGGGAACGTTTCATGCGTTTTCTTTTTGGGGATACGGTCCGGCTGACGGTCATTGTTCCAGGGAATTCGGTGGAGGAACTTTCCATCAAAGAGATTGCGGAAGGAGGGCTGGTACATGAGTAGGATTAAACTTTTATTGGATGTGGTTCAGGATATGCGATCCCTTGCCGATAGCCTGCAGGCCGTTGCGGATGCGGTGGCGGACAGCAATGCGGCAGGGGCGGAAATGACGACCACGAAGGAGCCGGAGGAAACCGGGAAAGCGGGCAAGACAGGGAAGTCCGCAAAGAACACGGCGAAGAAAGATGCGAAGGCGGCAAAGCTGGAGCCGGAGGAGAAGCCGCTGACGCTGGAGGAAGTCCGCGCGGTGCTGGCGGAGAAGTCCCGCTCCGGACACACGGAGGAAGTGAGGGAACTGCTTGCAAAGCACGGTGCGGATAAGCTGTCGGAGATCGACCCGGCGAAATATGCGGCGCTGCTTGCGGAAGCGGAGGTGCTGTGATGGGGAGACACGCATTACTGTCCGCATCCTCCAGCCATCGGTGGCTTGCCTGCCCGCCATCGGCAAGGCTCTGTGAGAATTACGAGGACACGGGGAGCGAATACGCACAGCAGGGCACCGATGCCCACAGCCTGTGCGAACACAAGCTGAAGCTGTCCCTTGGGGTGGAAACCGAAGACCCCGCGGATGGGCTTGCTTTCTACGATGAGGAGATGGAGGAGTGCGCCTGCGGATATGCGGAGTATGTCCTCTCGCTGGTGGAAGAGGCAAAGAAAACCTGCAAAGACCCGGTGGTGTTGATCGAGCAGAGATTGGACTTCTCACGGTTCGTGGAGGAAGGCTTCGGCACCGGCGACTGTGTCATCATCGCAGATGGGGCGCTGTATATCATCGACTACAAGCACGGCAAGGGCGTGGAAGTCTCCGCAGAGGGGAATCCGCAGATGATGCTGTATGCCCTGGGTGCCTTGGAGCTGTTTGACGGCATCTATGACATTGAAAGTGTCCGCATGGCAATCTACCAGCCGCGCCGGGAGAATGTCAGCGTGTGCGTGATGGCGAAGGATGACCTTCTCCAGTGGGCGCATAACGAACTTGTGTATAAGGCGAAGCTGGCCTATGCCGGGGAGGGCGAGTTCTGCGCAGGAGAACACTGCAAATTCTGCAAGGCAAAGGCGGTCTGCAGGAAGCGGGCGGAGTACAACCTGGAGCTTGCGAAGTATGACTTCGAGATGCCCGCCACGCTGGAGGATGACGAGATCGCGGCTATCCTCGTGAAAGCGGATGAGCTGGCGGCATGGGCGGCGGATGTAAAGGAGTTCGCATTGCAGCAGGCGTTAAGCGGCGTGAAGTATGACGGGTTTAAGGTTGTGGCCGGGAGGTCGAACCGGAAGTACACCGATGAAAAGGCAGTGGCGGATACCGTAAAGAAAGCGGGATTCGACCCGTATGAGCCGAAGCTCTTAGG
>CAJTMC010000062.1 GCA_910577115.1 uncultured Lachnospiraceae bacterium | reverse complement strand
TGTTGTATAATGAGTTTATCGTATGGGATCACTTTCCTTTGTAATTGTTGTCGTAAACTTATTATACATTGGAAAGTCCTGTACGATATTTTTTTATTAAAAACTTGTAAAGTGGTGTACCTTAACACACTCTTCCTCTATGTCTTCCGTACTACTAAACGCTCCCACACTATTTAGTGTCCCATTTTCTGGATTCGTAGTTATAACTTCTTCATAACAGTTAAAAAAGCCCTTTTCCCTTATATGTCCAAGTTTTATTTGTTTAATATCCGCGCACGAAACGTAGTAGCAATCACAATCAATACAAAAAAATAAAGGCAACTTTTTATGATTTTCAACATCTATACAATTTTTCGTTGTCATTACTCTATCCGGATGATTTGGACATTTCATTTCACAACGAATTTGCTTCAGACTTTCCTTCAATTGCATTTTTAGCCGATTGTTCTTTTCAATAATTTCTTTATGTTTGTTCTTACCTTTCTTTCCACTGTTCTTCGTTTTCTTACTTTCAGTTTCAATTTCTCCTTTTGTATCGATGGCAGCTGCCTTACTCTTTTTTGTTAAAGCTTTTTCAAAACTTCCCTTTCTTATCTCAATTGTCAATCCGCTTGATGCAACAGTTTTTAATTTTTCAAAAGGACCTTTTCCTTCTACAAATAAGTAATACTTTTTGCACCTATTACAGTAAAAAATAGGACCACCATATGAAATCCCCCTATATTTAAAGGTTTGATTTCGTCTAGTTTCTATCTTCTGATGATGTGCTGGACACTTAGTTGAATACCTATATTCCATCTTTTACCCTTTCTAACAGAAACTATACAATGCTTCATTAATTTATAAAGTAAAAAAACTGTGCGAAGTTAACTTTCATATAATTTACTTGCAGCCAAGACTCTTCTATAGACTTCTTTCTGCAACTGGCGAGGTTCTATTACTGTTGCATATCCTCCTAGCGAAAGAATATCCTTTATGACCTCTGCCTCATCGAATTTCAAATAAGTGATTTCTAACCTGTATTTATTTTCTTCTTTGTTGTATCTCGCCTTACGATCGTAATATGAAAAAATACGAAAACATCTTTCAATCACATGATTTACAGGATCGACATCCAATTTTACTGACTTAGTGTTTGCCTTTAGGAACTCTCTATATTCCATTTCTAAGTCTTCTTCACACAACTGATCCGTAAGAACAATGTTATCAATTGTATCCAAATTCATTTTAATAAATCTATGTTGGTTTGGCTCGTAAGCACTTAATCTAAACCGATCATTCTTAATTGAAAACTCTATCCTAACAGGAAATACTGATACGTTTCTATATTCAAATTTTTTCTCTTCGCGAATGTTGTCATACTTAATCGCTTTATGCTCGGCGATAGCTTTTGCTAATAAAGAAATAACCGGTCCATACTCTTTATTCTGCTTGGTTACCCCATCTGAAAATACGTTTCTAATTGCTATTTTTTCTGGAGCCCATTCACATACAATATCTTTTGTACTTGCTTCTAATTTCCGGATAGTTTCCTGCGATAAAAAATGACCAATATAATCATTACTTAGCAATGACTTTAATGCTTCTTTTTCAATTGCTCCAACCCTTATCGGGAAATTAGCATCAATAATCGGAGCATAGTTCCCATCATCATAATATAAAACCAATTCTTCCCCTTCTTCAGTAGCCAAAATAGTATCTGTAACATCGAAATCTGGCTCACCCGTCAAATACTTTTCAACCAAATAGTTTATGTCACTTTTACTATACTTATGTCCATTTTGAAGTAGATGGGCTATAAACTCGAAATATTTGTTTTCTGTTTCATCAAATAGATTCATATTTTTCAACCGCCCTTTTCCAGTCATTGGCTATTGTATCAATAGTATTATTCCCTTCACTAGAAATAACCTTAGCTCTCTCTCCAAAACTTCTAATCCATGGGAGCATCTCATTAGGATCTCTAAGTCTTATTTTATATTCATACAAGCCTTCTTCAATTCGACTAATCTTACCTCCATGACCTTCTCTTTCTATTCTTCCAAGTATATAAGGCTCCTTATCTTCATCAAATCTGAACTCTATTACTATTTCTTTTAATTCTTCATTTACTCCCGATGTACACCAGCATTCATCAAGAAAAGCAGCAATACCATCTACAATTTTCAATTCGTCTGCTTGCATCTTTCTTAATGACCTTACAGATAAAATCTTGTCTATCCTAACTATGCTCTGCACATTTCTGTTTAAATCAAAACAATATAAATACTGCCGTCCATAAGCACTATCGTGAATAACACGAGACGGCAATACATTCCGTTCTAAGCCATCATCCATGATTACACTAACCGCTTCTTTTAAATTGCAACTGGATAATATTGGTAATAGAACGTTGTTATCCAGAGAATTGAAAAAATGATTGTGCTTAAATGCAAAAGTTTTATTGTAACCACATTCCATATGGCGTTCGCACTCCATATACAAATGAAGCTTCTGTTTCAAAAAGTAATATGGCATTTCAATTGGAGATACATTCTTTAGAAACTCTAAATAAAGGCTCAAATCTAACAATTCGTCATCAGAAAAATCTTCCCATATATCCTCAACTAGCTTATACAGAACAGTACGACCTTCTTTACGCGTAGTTATAAATCCTTTTTCTGTCAATTCGTCAAGTTTTACACGCAAATTATCTTTAGTGAAAACAACTGAATCATTATAATTTGGCATAGAATCCAACAATTC
This sequence comes from uncultured Lachnospiraceae bacterium, assembly GCA_910577115.1. GTDB lineage: Bacteria > Bacillota > Clostridia > Lachnospirales > Lachnospiraceae > COE1. The sequence goes on along the minus strand of CAJTMC010000062.1, from coordinate 13,818 downwards.
AGTAGCTGTCATCTCCTGACCATCAGAAAGAATTTGCTGCACAAAGAAAAAAGCCATAATATCCAATGCAGTAAAAGATTTGTTTCTATATGTATCAGCTAAATAGTTTTTCTCACTGTCTTCCATTTGATAAGAACAATACAAAAGAACTTTTTTATCTATTCTTCTCTTCTGAATGAATTTATCTGGCAGGTATGCACTTATCCTTCGTTGTTCGTTATCATATTTTCTTCCACTTATTCCCTTTTTCTCTATAAAATCATCTCTTGAAAAACATCCAAAGATGTAAATATCACGTAATATGTGCCTTATATTCTCATAATCTCTAATAAGCAGTGTTGATTTATTTAAAGCCATCCTCTTTTTCCTTCTTTACTATATATTTCCCGGATTTGATTCTTTCATCATTAGGTTTCTCTGCGTTGGCTGGAACTGCCCAAGAATTACCCACCTTAAAAGCTCCTGGGATTCTGTTCTCTAAACACAACGTGTTTATTCTTCGATCACTTATTCCCCACTTAGCTGCAGTTTCTTTTAATGACAAATATTTTTGTTCCATATAAGCTTCCTTTTCTTAACAACACAAAAAGATACAGTAATACAATCATATTATAATCGAAATCTCGAATAATATCAAGTTGAACATTAATTCACGTTTATTTTGCAATCGTTTGTTGATTGTGCACAAAAATAAGGGCTATATCCAGTATATAACCTTCGATAGCCCTTATCCTCATTCCTTATTAAATTCTCTCACAGAACGACAATGCGATCCATCCAGCACCGCTCTTAAGTCTTCCCCATCCAGCATCAGAGCCTTTTCCCTCTCTGACTTCAAGGATTGTGAAGATTCCCACACCAGTCACCTGTCCAGTCTTAGCAGTATTAGTTCCTGCACCCTTCCTTATATTCAGATCAGGAATACTAACCTTCACAAGAAAAGGTGTGTCCGTTTTGTTCACCCCTGCAGCAACCTCAGGATAAACCTGCTTTCCATTCCAGTCATAAACCTCATATCCCGGATTCTTATCAGCCATAGCCTTTGCATTGGCAAGAATCGTATAAGCGCCAAGCTGAGATTTTGCATCATCCCATGTCTTTCTCACACGATAATACTTCACCACATCCGAAGCTTCACCAGCCACATCATACTGAGTCAGTTTCCATCGTTCAATAATGCTGCAGAGCTTGTCCACATAAGTAAGACTCGTAGCATAACCACCATTTTTGATGATCTGTGCAGCCTTTTTATAATCGGTACATCCCTTTAAGCCCTCATATCTGAGCTTGCTTCCATTCTTGGCTCCAAGCAGATAAGCACTATGGTCTGCAATGGAGTCTTCCACACAGCTGTATCTTCTGAAATCAGCTGTAATAGTCACATAGCTTCCATCCGCATTCTGCTCCTGAGTCTTCTTTGTATAAACAGAGCTGCCATCCCAGGTAGAACCACCCCAGGTATTGCCTGAAAGTGATTTCTTCATTCCAAAGCAGTTATTCGCACCCTGTGCCAGCTCTGATTTTCCATAGCCACTTTCCAAAATAAACTGAGCCATAGATATTGATGCAAGAATCCCCGACTTCTTCTGATCTGCAGTAAACAATGCACCAACCTTTGCAATCACCTGTACCTCAGTCAGATTCTGAAACTCTCTTGCCTGCATACCGGATGGAATCGCTTCTGATTCTCCACCGCTAAGTCTCGCTGTAACCTTCGCAGCCAAATCACCCAGCCTTGCATAAAGCCAGTTCCCCGGACAACTCTTATTGGCAAACCATCTGTGAACCGTGATGAGCATCTCATCCTCCTTTGGCTGATAGCTTAAAGATTTCCGCTTATCTCCAAACCAAAGCAACTTCTTCTTCCCATTTCTCTGACAGATATCCACACACAAATCAATCAGCCTGTCATAGACCACCTCATTCATAGCATAAGGTTCCACCTTGCCGGAAGCGCACTCAATGGTAACTGCTCTCTGGTCATTCTCATTGTTGGAAGTACACCAGGAACGATTCTTCTCTTCCACATACAAACCAACCCTGCCATTCTTATCAATACCATAATTAGAAGAGGCCTGGGTGGATGGTCTGTGAAACCAATCCCCCAAGCCTTCTGCAGTGCACTGTCCCACAACACAGTGCGGAGATATTCTGTCGATTTTGTGGTTACGCTGTCCGGAATGATTCGGACTCAACAGTGTAAACGCCACTAAAGGGCTATTTGTATATCCCATACTCACTCACCATCCTTTTTGTCCTCTTCACTGCGGTCATGCAGCTGCTCCAACACCTTCTTAAGCTTCTCCGGAATAGGCAATCCCAAATGTCCTGCATTCTCAAGCAAAGAAATCCCCTCATTGCTGAGATAAAAAAAGATCACTGCTGTTCTAAGCACTGACCCTGTTCCGATAACCTGTACATCCAAAACATTTGCAATTCCTACCAGCATAAAGATAAGTACCTTTCTGCAGATTCCCTTGAATCCGACCTCAGAAGAAAGCTTCTTATCGGAAATTGCACACATAATTCCCGTGATGTAATCCGCCACCACAAATAAAAGCAATGCAATTATCAAACCATCACACCCTCCCAGGAAATAGCCAAGCCAGCCACCGATTCCCGTAAACACCAACTGCACCATACTCCAAAACTCTTTCATATCCTCTGTTCCTCCTTAAAAAATTGTATAGAAAAAGCAGCTGCCCGCCCTAGAGCAACTGCCTCATCCCAAAATGCTATCCCTATCAACCGTCCTCTTCCGTCAGCTCATAGGTAATCTTCATCGTCTTATCCGTAGTATTCACCACGGCAGTACTTAAGTTATTGATACTGGCCAGATACGGTGTCAGCAAAAAACACATCCTGTAATCCGAACCATAGTTACCGCCCCATCCGAAGCAGAACTCCTTATACTGAAATAGCGGCGTACCCAGATTCAAAAGTCTTGTACTTCCCACAGTCTGTACCACCGTATCATCCGGCTTGATCTGGTAATCCCATCCGATAATCAGGTCATTTACCATAAACAGATAATTCGCACAGGTACCGGAACCGGTCTGCGATTTTCCCTCTGATGTAAATCCAAAGGGAATCAGCGTCACATCTGTGGAATTACTGAGATTGATTTTATAAATGCCTGCATCGTCATAAGCAGTCAGATATAAATATCCATTCCGGATAACACCTCTCACAGATCTCTGGGCATAGGTATCCACCTTGAAGCTTCCAATTGCTTTCAGGCAGGCATTTGACAGTGTCCACACACCTTCTGTCATGGTGTAATCATCCTTCTTAATTTTCACCCAGTACATCTTGGCATCCCCGGAAGAATTCGCCTGATTGGCAAATCCATACCAGTACCCGTCATGCCCGTCCAGAAAATCCCCATAAGGCGTATAGCTCCCCAGAAACTTAAAGGTACTGCAGGAAATGACCTTCTCTTCCAGTAGGTCATTCGTCGTATCATTCAGCCTGTCATTCAGCCCCAGAGTAAACACCGGAAGCCTTCTCTTATGGATGATCACGGAACTATCCTGGAATCGAATATTAATCAGGATATTGTTCTCAAAATCCACCTCCACCGCGCTGAACAACTCCGCAAGCTCTTCCACAGTCTGTGTTTCCAGTCTGGTCTCCATAATCTGGTAAAAGGCAGCCTTGGAATTCTCCATACTGCCATAAGCCGCCACACCGCCCTGCTTGGAAGTCAGTGCCACCGCAGCAATGGTTCCATTCCCCTGACTTGGTGTAAACTCCCATACAAAACGATACCCATTATCAAGCGGCTTACTCTCCGTCAGATTCATACTTCCCCTTGCCACATCCGCAGTAGCATTGACATCGTTGGATGCATATGCCACCGGAAGCTTTGCAGTGGATGGATAAATATTGTCCGCATCCTCTGTCAAAGCTTCCGAGTAAAGCAGTATGCCCCCAATCATGTTAGGACAGATTGGGAGCATGTTGTCATTCCAAAGCAAATGCGTATCATACTCCCCGGCCACAGAATAAAAAATACCCATAGGATTCAATCCCAGGATATGATTTACCGCATTCGTCACCATATTCTCTTCCTGTACTCTTTCCACCACTTCCCCGGTGGCATCATCGATCATCTCGATGACCATATTTCCTTTCAGCTTCATCCTTACCTACCTTTCCACCGGCATTGCAAACGCGCCGATTCCAAATCTTCCAGGAACCACATCACTATAGGTTCTCTTCACAAGCTCATCAATCTTCCAGGTGATATTTTCATCAATAGCAGACATCTGAAGCACACCACCAACTTTTACTTTCTTAATGGTTTCTTCAATCTTGATCTCGCCGTCCCAGGCTTCCCCCGCACCCATAGACTGACCCATAATCGCGGCAAGGCAATCACCGGTATCCACCGTAACGGTTCCACCTGATGCCCTGGCATATACATTGAAAATGTTTCTGTAATTCGCCACCAGATTCTCAATCGGATAATACAGCATGACGGAATGCTTCCCGGAATGCCAAGTCTCTTCCGGCTGATGAATCTCGATGATGTTATCATTGAACTCAAAGGTAAAATTAACCACCACCTGCCCATCTTCCTTCCAGACTACAGGCAGTTCCACAGATAATGTCTGTTCTTTTGTGTTGCCAATCACAACAGGTTCTTCTGCTGCAACAGCACTATCCAAACCTCCACTGGTTTCATCCACAACATCACTCTCTGCAGCATCCACAGTGCCGCCATTGCCTGCAGCATTTTCTACAGGTTCTGTAACTTCCACCGAAGGAATCACCACATCCCCTCTTGCAACCACTGACCTCTCCACCTGGTCTGCATTCACTCCCACAATCACAGAGCCAAAGAACTGCGCCATAACCGCTTCATTCGGTGCAAACTCGATGGAAATAATCTTCACATCACTCTCGCCAACCGTAAAAGAGCTGGCATTGGTAAAGGTATGAATACCAATCTTGCCAGCCTCTTTATTATCTATAATCTGGTTCAGCAGCCCGCTGATGTTCTTATCATTCTTAGACTTAGCATGTGCCAGTCTCGGATTCTTACCAACCCCTTTCAGCGTATGCTTTCCACCAATCTTACACTGCATGGAAGTAATGGCGGATATCCTGTTTTCGTCTGCCTGTCCTCCCTTGAACCGGATCACATCTCCTAAATCCAGAGCAGGATTTCCTGTTGTTTCGGAATCAAAAGGAACATAATCCACAACCGCCAAATCATTCAGGATATTCATACACAGCTGCTCTCTTGTTTCCTTCAGACCAAACTGCAACAGCGGATTCACACCAAGATTCAGTGTCAGTCCATCGTCCGGATCCAGATGATAATACTCTGCCGTTTCCGTTTTCATGTTGGTAGAAGAAACCGCCGTGTACCTTGTAATGAAATCGGAAAAGCTGCTGGTAAAGCGATGCTTCGTTTCCATCTCCATCACAGGCTCATTACCATACTTCCGCAGTTCCAATTTGCCCTCTCTGTTGATACAGAAAAACCCACCAAGAACCTGCCCCACATAGTAGAGCACATCCCGGTAGGTCTCAATATCATTCTCCGTAAAAATGGAAAGCAGTTCTGTTCCATTGGGCATCGCTTCATAATCAGCCTGACTCTGTGCCATTTCCACCTTACAGGCCTTGCAGCACAGGCTCACAAAATCATACACCGTGCCGATGGTTTCAAAGCCATTGAAGCTCTTATCAAACCGTAGCATGAAATCATAGGCTTTCAGCTCCAACGTCTTGATGTTGCGGTTAGCCTCCGACACCTCAAAGATTCCCATTGGAATCTCTTCAAATGTGCCATCCGACAGTCTCAGATGATAGAACAATTCCACCAGAGCATCTTCCAAAATATATCTGTCAATGTCAGATAAAAGCGTAATCCCCATCTCTGCTGCATACACCGTACCAAGCTCAATCTCAGTAGAGCCGCAGCATTGACTGGAAATATAGCCACTTCCCTTTACGATATCATCAGCTCCAAACTCATACGTGACACCCTTCGTTGTCGTAATTCTTCCCGACCAAAAATACCTTCTTGTGTTCTCCTGCACCGCCTGCAGGAATGCTTCACTTACTGGATACACGGAAACACCTCCTCCCTGAAATAAAAAGAGAGCCAGTTTCCCGACTCTCTGAATGAACAAATCTATTTCAATTATTGTTCATTATCACAGTAGATCTGAATCGCATTGTCAACAAATATAGCAGTTCCTTCCCCACCATATTCATCGATATTCTTTGTAAAATCACCACCTCCAGAATACATCTTACCTAATCCCCGCAGTATTTTATTGGAACAGGTATACATATTTTCTGTAATATAATCCTGTATTCTTTTCACAAGATTTTGCGCTTCAGGAGAAGCAGGGTTCATATCTTTCATTTCGCCAGCTTCCTTAAAGAGAAGCATAAATCTGTCAGCCAAAATTTTCTCATCTTCCTCTGTACGATTCTTCTGCTTCTCTTCCATTTCTTTATACTCTGGCATATTCCCATACAATTCCTTTGCCTGTTTAGCATATTCATCTAGTTTACTTCTATCAAATGCTTTGAAATCCATATGTTTCACTCCTAACATTTTTATTCCAAGTGCAAAATTCATCAAGTTCTCAATATGTTCCTTTTTCAATCTAAGCAATTCTATCTGCTGTTCTAGCGCCTTGCTTCTATCAAAATCCGGACTATTTAAAATTGCCTTGATGTCTTTCAGTGGAAACTCCAATTCGCGAAACAGCAAGATGTGTTGAAGGCGCTCCAAATCTGTATCGTCATACAGTCTGTAGCCAGCATCGGTATATCCCGTCGGATGTAAAAGACCGATCTTGTCATAATATTGCAGAGTGCGTATACTCACTCCGGCAAGCTTACTCACCTCATGTACTGTCATCATTGTTGTATCCTCCATTCACTTGATAATGTTAATATAAACTATTACGTAACGTAGGAGTCAACATCTATTTTCAAATATTTTTATAATTCTTTTAATATAAAACTCACAATCCACAACCCCTTATAACTTGTATCCTTCTTAAGCTTTGCCTTGAACCCTTCCACATACATTTCCGTCTGTCTCACACTTGCAGTCTCCGGGTCAAAGAATCCAACTCTTATCTTCTCCTGCTGTTTATACCCGGTAAGTAACCTTAGCCACTTCTGGGTAACAGAAAAGGAAACAGAAATAGTCACAACACCAGTTCTCACCACATCCCTCTGCACGGTTCCTGCCTCTGTCTCTCCACCACTGTCTGCTTCCTTATCTGCCATATCCACTTCATAACTATCCGGCAGAGGAAGATCCACGCCGTCAAAGTTCAGATACTGAAAAAATGCCATCGCCTATCTCCCTCCACTTCTTAGATTTGCTCTCTGTTGGGCATTTACAATCACTTCATCCAACATCGTACCACCAAGGTATACAGGAATTACAATATCACCACTGCCACTTCCCACAGAAGAAACTGCGTCCTTAATCGCCGATACAAAACTACTCATATCTGCACTGGATACAGAACCGCCACCTGCCATTGCCATCTGACCTGCATTCACCTGAGGATTGACCACCATATCTGCAGCAAGTCCACTGACCGCATCCTTGACCATTCCCTTGCTCTTCTCAATACCCTTAGCCAGTCCGGACATAAAGTCAGGCATCCAGCTCTCGTATTCCGTAAGAGGTCCTTCATCAGGAACAGAGAAATGTAGGAAAGACTTAATGGTATCAGCCACACTGCATACCGCATCCTTCACCTTGCCGATACAGGACTTGATACCATTCACGATTCCATTGATGATATCCGCTCCCCAGCTGAACGCCGAAGCAGCCAGACTCTTAATGAAATTCACCGCATTGGTAAATCCATTCTTGATGGTATTGTAGATTCCGGAAATGGTATTCTTAATCCCATTCCACATGCTACTAAAAGCAGTGGACACCGTCGTCTTGATGGCATTCACAACGGTAGCCACCGTATTCTTGATGCCATTCCATACCGTCGTGATGGTGTTCTTGATGCCATTTATCACTGTGGTAACCACATTTTTGATGGCATTCCAAACTGTAGAAAATACCGTCTTGATAGCATTCAGTACAGTAGTAATCGCCGTCTTGATTGTATTCCAGGATGTAGTCAGGAATGTACTGATTGCCGTAACAACCGTAGTCACCACAGTCTTTATGCCATTCCATATCGTACTGAAAAATGTAGAAATAGCTATCCAAACCGTAGTCGCAACCATCTGGATCGTATTCCATGCAGTGCTCAAGAATGAGGAAATCGCATTCACTACTGTAGTAAACACATTCTTGATTCCTTCCCATAACCCAGTAAAGAATCCAGCAATTGCATTCCATACCGTTTCAGCTGTAGTTCTGATTGCTTCCCATGCTGCAGAAAAGAACTCCTTCAATCCCTCCCACACAGCAACCGCAATCTCCTTGATACTTTCCCACAAATCTATCCAGAACTGCCGGAACTCATCACAGTTATTCCAAAGATAGATAAACGCTGCCACCAAGGCCGCAATGGCTGCAATAATCAGCACAATCGGATTGGCAAGCATAGTCGCATTCAGTGCCAAAAATGCTGTCTTTACTGCCTTAATCACACCCACAACCTTTGGCACAATGGTCATAATCGTACCCACTGCCGTAATGATTTTGCCAATGATAATCAGTACCGGGCCCAGCGCCGCCGCAATCAGTGCAACCGTCACAATGGTTTCCTTCACACCGTCCGGCATACTGTTTAGTACATCAATAAAACCCTGCACCCATCCAACAATCTTTTTCACCGCCGGTAACAGAATCTCGCCAAAAGAAATAGCCAGTTCCTGTAACTGAGATTTCAGTATAGTGAGCTGACCTTCCAGGTTATTATTCATGGTGTCTGCCATACTCTGTGCAGCACCGTTACAGTTATCTATCGCTCCTGAGAGCTTCGCAATGTCCCCTTCTCCTGCATTCATAAGTGCAAGGAAACCTGACATGGCATTCTTTCCAACCAGACTGTCTGCAGCCGCAGCCTTCTCCGATTCTGACAAACCACTAAATGCTGTTCTACAGTCAGCCAGAATATCCGACAAATCCCTCATGGAACCATCTGCATTGGTGGTGGCAACTGTTACCTCACCAATATTTTCCCCACAAATCTTAACCTCTCCGGAAAGATTTGTCATAATAGTTCGAAGGGAAGTACCTGCCTGAGTGGACTTGATTCCCGCATTCGCCATCAGACCAATCGCTTCAGCAGTATCTTCAACTGAAAACCCCAAAGCACCCGCAATCGGCGCACAGTACTTAAAGGTCTCACCCATCATAGATACATTTGTGTTAGCATTGGAACTTGCCGCCGCCAGCACATCTGCAAAGTGCCCGGAATCCTGAGCCGACAATCCAAAGGCGGTAAGTGCATCTGTCACGATATCAGAAGTTGTCGCCAAATCTTCCCCGGAAGCAGCCGCCAGATTCATAACGCCTTCAATACCGGAAAGCATATCCTCTGTCTTCCAACCGGCCATTACCATGTAATTCATAGCCTCAGCCGCTTCCGATGCAGAGAACTTCGTCTTGCTTCCCATCTCCCTGGCTTTCTTCGAAAGAGCCTCAAGATCACTTCCGGTTGCTCCCGATACCGCCGCCACCTTACTCATGGCAGTTTCAAAATCTGCCGCAGTCTTAACCGAAGCCGTACCAAGAGCAGTCACGGTAGCCGTAACCGGAAGCAACTTCTTTCCTGCTCCCTCGATATTGCTTCCTACATCCTTTAACTTCTCACCAGTCGCAGAGATTTTCTGCAACGCCGTAGCTGACTGGTTCGCCTGCTCTTCCAGTCTCTTTAGCTCATTCTCAGTTTCAATAATCTCTCTTTGCAGAGCATCATACTGATCCTTGGAAATCGTTCCATCATTTAATGCCTTTTCTGCCTGCTCCGCAGCAGTCTTTAAGGTTTCCAGCTTTTCCTTAGTTTCCTTAACCGCATCCCCAAGCAGCTTATGCTTCTGCGCCAAAAGCTCTGTATTACCAGGATCCAGCTTAAGAAGCTTTTCCACATCTTTAAGCTGTGCCTGCGTATTCCTGATTTCGGTATTAACACCCTTTAATGCTGTTTGAAGTTTCGTGGTATCGCCGCCGATTTCAATGGTGATACCTTTAATTCTCGATGCAGCCATACCGAACCTCCCTTCATTTTATGGCAAGAAAAAGGAGCCGATTTCTCGACTCTTTACACAACAAAGGCACCGGATATTTCACCGATGCCATTCTTAAGCTATATTCATTTAGCCCTACAACCTGAAATTTGTTTCTTTATCAATTTATTTTTTACATATCGTATTCGCCAGGATGATCATAACAATACTATCTATAATTATAAATCCTAGAAAAGCATATGCAACACATGCCGGAAGCAGTGTCTGTCCAAGCACTGCAAAAGGAAATAAGATTGCTATAGCCAGTAAACCTGTTCCAATGACACGCCCAAGCTTCTTTTCATCGTATTTTTCTTTCTTTTCCTTAGGTGCTGTATTGTAACCAGCTATCAGATTTGCTCCATGGCCGGATAATAATATTGCACTGATGGCAACTAATATTACAAATACAACCCATACGATCCAGTCCGGTCCAGTACTTAAATCTTTCATTGCCATATTTATCATCTCCTTTCAGCTAACCCGTTCTGCTGCACAAAACTCGTTACAGCTTTATGTACTTCCACCTCATGTCCTGCCAAAAGATGACCACCATCTTCAAATGACACAAAAATATGTTCTGGAAATCTTGCCGATGCATTGACTGCGCTCTCATAACTTGCAAGCTTATCATCCTTTGCATGAAGAATAAGAACCGGAACCTGAAGATTTTCTATATCATAGCTTTCATAGTTTCGAGCCATATCTGGATTCGTTACAGCTGCATCCAACACAATTCCTTCCTTACGTTCACTGACCGGCATCATACTATAGATTATTGATGGATCCATACCCATAATCGGTCCAAACATAGGACTCATCAGGAACATAGCATAATTATTACAAAGAAACCCCGGTGTCCCTGCATATTCCGCATATTTCGCCAGCTTTTCTGTGAGTGGCATAGCGGAGCAGTACAGAATCAGACCCTTTGTCCTTTCCGGATAATCAAGTGCAAAACGAATTGCAACACTGCCACCCGCTGATGTCGAAAGAACATAAACCTGATTTATCCCAAGCCTGTCCAACAATTCCACATATGCCTCAGCCTGTTCTGCTGGCGTTCCGGCTCCCTTAATATCGCTCCCTAAATACCCAAATCTGGATGGCGCAAGTATCCTGTAATCAGATGCAAAATCTTTACAAGTGTCATAAGCCTGATCATATCCGCCAAAAATACCATGAACTGATAGGATTACATCGCCATCCCCTATGTCTACATAGCTCATATTACCGTAGCAAAGTTCAATATTCTCTGCTCCATATTCCTCTAGACGGATCTTTCCTACCTGAATCGCCTTTTTGCAACATACTCCCTGAATGATCAGATATGCTCCAATGATTAAGAGTACCATTATTACTATATATTTCAACATATGCTTACACCTGGTCATATCTTAACCCTTAACCTTTATATGTCTCACAGAACTCTGTCACTAAAGAAACGAGTTCTTTTTTTGCATCCTCTACCTGCTCCGTATGCATATCATACTTCTGCAGCAAATAATAAATCGGCGTATAAAACCGAAGAGCTACTATATGCGAATCCATTTTTTTAATGACTCCTGCAGTAATAAGCGAAGAAAAGATAGTTTCCTCGTGCTGTACGGCGCCATTTACAAAAAGATCCTCATATATTTTATTAAGATCCTGATTTCTATATCGTTCCAGCATCAACATTCTTCTGAATCTGGATGCCACTTCATCTTTCCAGTAAAACATAAATAAGCCTATTGCAAACTCTATAATCTGATTAATATCTACCGTTTGATATGATAATTCAGACTGCGGAGTATCAGGAAGTAAGAGGTCGTTTCTTACCTGTGTCATTCTTTCGTAGAATTTCTCTACACACGAATCAAATATTTCCTGCTTTCCTTTATAGTGCTTATATAAAGATGGTGCTTTGATCCCAACCGCTTCTGCAATGTCACCAACATAGACATCGCTATATCCTCTCTCGGAAAAGAGTCTCAGAGCTTCATTTAGGATTCTTTCCTTTGTAGTCATACCCGCCCCTCCTGCCGTAAGCTAATTTGAATTAGCTATATTATAGGCTAATTCAAATTAGCTGTCAAGTTTATTTCTAAAAAAATAGCAGAGCCAATCAACGTTGTTACTGATTAACTCTGCTTGTTATATTTCATTTTTCTCCTCATTAAATTTGTTACAACAAAAATGCAGATACTCTTTAACAGATATTTCTCTGCTATGCAAAATTCCAATAACAACAAATATAACTTCTGCAACTGTAAGATAGCAGTCTTTCAAATCAAAAATAAAAAGGGTAGGTATCTGCAAAAAATCTAAACTTCCGCCCCAAAACAGCTTATCAATCAAGCTACATAAACATCCCGCTATGCCACAAATCATTATCATTTTTACTAAAAAACTTGTATGTACTCTTTTTGCCTGATATAGCATATATCCTGATAAAAAGAGGAATAAAGCAAGAATATTCAATAAAATTGTAACAAACGGATTTGATAATAATTTAAAAAAATTTCCACCATAAGATAAATGAGTATTTAGTTCCGGATTAAATCTTAACATTTTAGGTATTATATCAAATTCGCATTTCATAAATACTTTAGAAATCACTATTTTAACAGTCTGGTCTATTAGAACCAACAACGATACAGGAATAATGAACGGCTTAAACTTTTTCATCAATAATGCTTCCTCTCAAATTGCGATTTGTAACTTTGCTATTCAGCCATGTGTTTTAGCTCTGTATCCGCTCGTATCTGTAATATCGTTTTATTGCCACAGACAAGGCAGCACACCATTCTAAAATCACAATTGCCATATCATTTATCCTATCTGTCCTAAAAGAATAGAAATACTGCAACGAGGGATATGGTGTTTCCGAGAATGTGCGAAAATGTGCTGATAACGCAATTCCCTGATTTATGATAAATCACCGAGAAAATCAAACTGTCGATGAATACATTGGCGATGTCATAAATTATAATTCCCACATCGCCTGTGGCAATATGCCCGGCTGCAAAAGCAAGCGATGATACAACTGCGCAGAACCAAAATGGGTATTTCTTCATGCCTTTCCCAAGGAAGAAGCCCCGATATGCAATTTCCTCTCCAAATGCCGCAATGATAATCTGACCGATCAGCAGTGCTGTTTTATCAAAAGACAGGATAGAACTCGTCCGCCCCATTACATGGGCAACAAATTCTCCGCTGAAAAGTTGGGTTCCCACAAGAATCGTTACAATACCAGTCACGCTTGGCAACAGCATCCAGGCAGTCACATTCGGCTTTTTGATATCCTCCACGATCGTATTGAATCGCAAACCCGACTCATCATTCGGTGTTTTAGAAACTGCTTCAATAATGAAGAAAAATGCGATCCCAACAAACACGGAATAACCCGCAATACTTGAGGACGGAACAACTTTCGTGAGAGTTAACAGTAGCATGACTGCTATACCGATGAGTGTGAGAACAGCACTCCTTTTGTTATTCGCTGTAATTTGCTGATTATTCATTTTAACTCTCTTCAACAACAAATTTTCCTTTGAAATCTTCAGGAAGGTTATTTATTTTGTCATTACAGATTGTATTTACATGTTCCGCATATGGATATGTTTTCCCCTCTGCCTGCATTTT
>CAJTMC010000061.1 GCA_910577115.1 uncultured Lachnospiraceae bacterium | reverse complement strand
CTGCAATTTTCATCACAGATTTACTTTTTAAAGGTTTGTTCGTTCTTTTGAACATACTTTCTGAATAATTCTCTTTTAGAATTTTCAGGGTTGCATTACTGTTTATTTGTCAAGGTACTGAATGTGTGCTTGTCCTCATTCGTGACAGCTTATTTAATTTACCACAACTTACCACTATCTGTCAAGCACTTTTTTAATTTTTTTAAAACTTTTTTCTGTTGCATGTAACAACAGAATCAAATATTAACACAAAATCCATCACATGTCAATAAGTTTTAATAAAATCCCGCTTATTTTACAAAAGCGAAAAAAAAGAATCTTGATGTTACTAAGATACTTTTTCCATGACGTCTTCGTCATTACTTCATTCATTATATAAAATAAATGAACGGAGAAGAAGGGATTTGAACCCTCGCGCCGGTCGCCCGACCTACACCCTTAGCAGGGGCGCCTCTTCAGCCTCTTGAGTACTTCTCCTCGGTACTGAATTAAATCCTCTACCAATATTTAAATCGTGTGCCGTCATTGTTGACGCATGTATTATTATACCTGTCTAATTTCTTATTGTCAATCGTTTTTTCATTATTTTCCATTATTTTTACCATTTATTTTAAATTTTTTAGTTAATCTATGATTTCCTTTACTGCCATTTCATATAGATTATTTCCTGTTGCGTCTATTACTACGATTACGGGAAAATTTTCTACTTCTAGCTTTCGGATTGCCTCTGTTCCCAAATCATCGTAGGCGACTACTTCTGATACCGTTATGGATTTTGAGAGGAGTGCTCCGGCACCGCCTACGGCTGCAAAATATACTGCTCCGTTTCTTATAATGGCGTCTTTTACCGCATCGCTTCTTTTTCCTTTTCCAATCATGCCTTTTAAGCCAAGGTCCAGGAGGCGTGGGGCATATTTGTCCATGCGGCTTGCGGTGGTAGGGCCTGCGCTGCCAATTGGTCTGCCTTCCCTTGCGGGGGACGGTCCCATGTAGTATATGATGTTGTTTTCCAATTTAATAGGAAGTGGCTCGTTTTTGTCAAGTGTTTCGTTCATTCGCAGGTGGGCGGCATCCCTTGCAGTGTAGATGGTTCCGGTAATGTAAACGTAGTCACCTGCGGTTAAGCTTAAAGCATCTTCTTTTGATATCGGTGCTTTTATATATTTATTCATTTTAATTGTCCTGCCTTTTCTATTGTTTGCAAATTTTTGTTTCTATTTTATATCTTATTTTTATATCTTATTTTTATATTTTATTTAAAGAATATTGTAACAGCGTAAATTATTCCGACAAAAAGCGAAGCTTTTTACAATCGAGTTCGCAGCGTATGCTCTCGATTTTTTTATATGGTTCGGACAGAATGTCTGTTTACGTGGCAGCATATGTTCACGGCTACGGGGAGACCCGCGATGTGGGTTGGATAGGTGTTGATGTTGACTGCCAACGCTGTGGTTGCGCCGCCTAATCCGCCGGGACCTATGCCTGTGTGGTTAATTTTGTCGAGGAGTTCTTCTTCCATTTCTTTTACATAGGAAATTTCGGAATGCTCATTTATCGGGCGAGTGAGCGCTTTTTTTGCCATGAGGGCGCACTTTTCGAATGTTCCGCCGATTCCGACGCCGACTACCATTGGCGGACATGCGTTGGGACCTGCGTCCCTTACGGCAGTGAGGATTGCGTTTTTTACACCCTCTATGCCGTCTGCGGGTTTGAGCATGAATACGCGGCTCATGTTCTCACTTCCAAAACCTTTGGGGGCAACTGTGATTTTTACGTGTTCGCCTGTGGTAATTTCGTAGTGGATAATTGCAGGGGTATTATCTTTTGTGTTTTCACGGACTAGAGGGTCTTTTACAACGGATTTTCTTAAGAATCCCTCGGTGTAGCCTTGTCGCACGCCTTCGTTGATTGCTTCTTCAAGATTTCCGCCTTCGAAGTGTACGTCTTGGCCGATTTCCATGAAAATGACTGCCATTCCGGTGTCCTGACAAATGGGGATCATGTCCTCTCCTGCAATTTTGAGGTTTTCCTGAAGCTGGTTCAGGATTTGCTTTCCGAGGGGGCTTTTCTCGCTGTCTGTCGCGGTTTTGAGCGCCTGATCCATATCGGGAGTCAGAAAATGGTTTGCTTCTATACACATTTCTTTGATGTTTTGGGTAATTTCGCTTATGTTGACTGTTTTCATTGAGAGCTCCTTTCAGTATTGATTTAGTATTTCTATGATGGCATCGCCGTACTTTTTTGCTTTTATTACATCGAAACCAGATACTTGTTGCAGTCGGATTGCCTTCAGCTTTTTTATTAATTCATCTATTTCGTTTTCCTGTTCCGTATTTTCGGGGGGCTGCTCCTGCGGTTCTGCATCTTCATAAGTATCGGCGTCGTTTTCGTATGTGTTATAATCAATTTGGACAGGTATGTCGTCAATTGTTAAGAAAATGTCACGCAAAACATACATATCAATACCGCTGCTTTTAAGCTGAAATGCGATATTGTTTTCGCCCGCTTCTCCGTATTTGGCATAGTTTATTTACTTTTCAATTTTCTTTCTGATTTCATCAGGTGCATATTTTTAAGACTTTCCATTTTTTCAAAGTACTCTTTCACGCCGCTGGTTTCTTTTAGAAAAACGGTACCGATTCGTTTTGTAAATAATCCTATTAGG
Organism: uncultured Lachnospiraceae bacterium; assembly: GCA_910577115.1. GTDB lineage: Bacteria > Bacillota > Clostridia > Lachnospirales > Lachnospiraceae > COE1. The sequence goes on along the minus strand of CAJTMC010000061.1, from coordinate 14,326 downwards.
ACACCTCTTTTCCTTCGTTTTTTATCTCACTATAATATCCGCGAACTCAGCAATTGCGGCGGTTGCTAAGTCTTGCGGGGATAGTTCAATCTGCATGCCGAGTTTTCCGCCGCTTACGATGATTTGGTCTTGGCCTTGGGCGGCCTGTTCGATGCGGGTGGTGTATTGTTTTTTCATGCCGATGGCGGTGCAGCCGCCGCGGATGTAGCCGGTGACAGTGTTGATGTCCTTTACGTGGAGCATTGTGATGGATTTTTCGTTTACGGATTTTGCCGCTTTTTTCATGTCAAGTTCTTCTGCTATGGGAATGACGAAAACGTAATAGTTTTTGCTGGTTCCTTGTGTCACGAGTGTTTTGTAGACTTTTTCGTATGGCAGTGACAGCATGTCCGCTATTTGGATTGCATCTATAAATTCGTCACACTCGTAGGTGTGAGTGGTGTATGGAATTTTTTTTGTTTCTAATATGCGCATTGCATTTGTTTTGATTTCTTTTGCCTTTGCCATTGGGTGCTCCTATCTATAAATTGGTGAATTTATTTGATTATAGCATGAACAGTTGAATTTGTATAATCTTTTCAAAAAAGGCAAGTATACTTTTTCTTTAAAATCTGCCAAGTCCTTTTTATATCTTTATGACAATAACTTTCCCTTCCTGCGTTCTCTCCGTTTCATCTGCCTAAAAACACAGGCATATGGAATTTTAAGCGCGCTGTTATCAATAATCAATGCAAAAGAAGCACTTTCCGTTACATGTGATTACTTCGCTGTTTTTGATTTCATGGCAGATCATCTTGTGGCAGATATTTTTGCTTAAAAGAATTAAAAACATTATTGTTTTCCACAATCGCAATCAAAAGGATGATTTCATCTGATTTCAGTAATTAAAACCCAAAGTCACAGTATACAATTATTATTTTAGGAGGGCGAAATGATTAAAGAAGTAAATCAGGCTTGCACAAAGCTAAATAACACATTGGGAATTTCCGTAAAACTTCCCAATCCCGAAAGAAAGGCATTAAAGACAGCTACTGTATGCAACCTTATTGTTGGCGCCGGTCTGTTGGCAACCGGAATTATATTTTCTTCAAAATGCTGTGCAGTATTAGGTGGGATTGAAATAATTGGCAGCGTTGTATTGCGAAAAGAAAGTAAACTATACTAAATTTCTATTTTTTTATGCGCCAAGACCACCAATAATTAGGTGAACTTGGCACATGATTTTTCTATTCTCCAATTATTTCTATCCCATCCGGCAAATTTCGTATTACAAGCGCACATGTATTTGTAAGCCGTACATTGTTTTTTAATGGATATGTCAATTTGCCCCTTTTATCCCCCGTTAGACAATGAACATCTAATTTTGTATCTATCAACCCTAAATTATTATCTAAATTATTGGAAAAAATGAGACTTCCGGCACTTACCCCTATTACCAAACCATTGTCATTGATATACGCCATCAAAGATTTATTAAACCCTGTAGCATTGATTCTTTCCAGCAAATAACGTGTATTGCCGCCACACAAACATACCACGTCATATTGTCGCAGCTTCTCAAACTCCATTCCGGCATGTAAATCACATACGTCAATATTTTTAGCTAGGATACCGCATTTTAACAAATCATTCATACATTTAGGCAAAACTTCTATTGCATCTGCGTATATAGCCGCTGTAGGGATAAATAAGGCTTTTACGAAAGACATGTCTTTACCTGCCATATCTACAAAATATTCTTTAATTTCTTCCGTTTCTAAACCTGCTGATGTTAATAATACCCTCATGCTTCCTCCTATTCTGACCAGTTCATCTGCTCATTATGAATACCCAATTTCCTACACTCGTTGCATACATATTCTTTTTCAGTCTGATTTCCAATCTGATATTTTAAAATCCTGTCTTTAAACACAATGTATTTTTCATTACCAGCCTTAAAATCAACGAACCAATTCCCGTTTGTATCAGGATCAGACAGCATGACTTTTGAAATTTGTTCCGGAAAATCTTTTCGATCACTTGTAAAAAACAATACAGTCCAATATTTTGGTTTCCCGCCGGCATTCCACAATTCAATTTTATGAATATTCAGACAGTCAATGATGCTGTCATCCACTATACTTTCTTTAATTAATACTCCCTCATACAATTCTTGTTTCTTTTTCTGAATTGCATTCTTGCCACAGATAAGAACATCTTTAACCTCATTTAACGCCAATTCATCCTTTAACAAAATATCCATAGATACGTGAAAGGTTTCTCCCAATATCAATAGTTTTTCCGTTTCCGGTAATGTAATGTCAGCTTCCCATTTAGATATGGATTGCCTGCTAACATTACATATTGATGCAAGTTCTTCTTGAGTCATTCCATTTGCTTTTCTTAGTTCTATAATTTTTTCTGATAATTTCATTGTCACGCCTCCTTATTATTTGCATTATACAAAATAACAATGTCATTTGCCACCAACCTTAAAGTGCTTTTTGGCAATCTTCGGTTGCAAATAAAGATTTTTACCCAACGTAACGAGGAGCATTATCTCGTCCCTCGGTCTATGCTCTTATCCGTCCTTTGCTGTTGGTAAAAAAACACCCAAAAATCTCCTTCATTGCCTTCTGATATTTCAAAAAGAGCAATTATCCCATACAACTTATCAATCCTAACAAAAACCGCTATAATCCAAACTACAGATTTTGATAATAAAACAAAAAATAAGACCAAAGAACAACTTTTGCAAGACAAAATATTGAATATAATTGTATACCTGCTATATTCCTATTATAATAAAATATAATCTGAAAAAGATTGATTGCTGTCAGAGGGGAGATACAATCATGAAAGAAAAACGAATTTTTAGATATGTGCTTACCGATGCTTGGGAAAACATGATCTCACAAGTTGATGTAATTGAAACCCCAAAGGGTGGGACTGTAAGATGCTTACATTATAATAAAAAAGAATATTTAACTTATGAAGACAACACAAAAGCAGATTTTTTTGCAACCCCTATCAGCTATGAAGACATAAGCAAAATCAAGAAGATAATGTATGAACATAAAGATATTTTTTCTTTTCAGGAAGTTGAATTTCCAACGATATTAGACGGTGTTATCAATACTTTTGAGTTTGCACCTGATAAAAATCTTGCCAATGTAATTAACGCGTTCAATATTTGGGCAATAAAAGAAGAAGCAGATGTTGGATTTTATGAAACATTAAACTCACCATATAAAGGATTGATAGTACCTCATAAAGGAAAAGAAATAATAATAGTATACAATGAAATTTCAAAGATACTTTTGGATAACAGAGTCAATGAAATGTACCTTAAATTGCACTAATAAAGTTTCCTCCGTGGAAACACTTTTCCGAAAACAGTAGGAAGAGGAAAAGAGAAGACACATAACATTGACAAAAATATCACACATCAGCTACAATATGCACATACCCCTTACGGTATCAAAAAAAAGACACAACAATCACACACCCCAAATCCGCAGGCAGCCCAAAAACGGAGGAATCAAAATGAAACAATGTATGGACGCAGAAAATCTGCACCGCAGACTGAAAAAAATAATCGGACAAGTACAGGCAATAGACAAAATGGTAGACGAAGACGTACCCTGCGAGGACATCTTAGCCCAAATCAACGCCGCAAAATCCGCGCTGCATAAAGCCGGACAGGTCGTTTTAGAAGGCCACATCAAACACTGCGTAAGAGATGGCATCGAACATGGTGACGCAGACAAAACCATAGAAAGTTTCACAAAAGCAGTAGAACGCTTTGCAAATATGTCATAACCTGATACAAAATGATGAAAGGTGGTTAGCAAGAACTGACCACTTTTTTTACACCACTTGACAAGCCCATACCCCCATAGGTATAATAAACCTAACCCATACCCCTATATGTATCAAAAAAGGAGGGACCATGAAAACACTCATAGAAAAAATAGAACAATTATTAGAACTAGGCGGAACCAAAAAAGACATCACATTCCTGACCATATCCGCAATAGCACTATTACTAAGCATCACAAAACCCCTGCAACTCCCCTTTAATATTGCATGGGTAGCAATCGTCCTATGCGGAATACCAATCCTGGCAGAAGCCATCATCGGACTAATCAAAAATTCGACATCAAAGCCGACGTATTAGTTTCCCTGGCGCTCATCGCGTCCATAATCACTGGAGAACACTTCGCCGCCGGAGAAGTCGCTTTTATCATGCAAATCGGTGCACTCTTAGAAGAACTAACCGTATCAAAAGCCAGGGCAGGAATCAAAAAATTAATACACCTGACACCACAAACAGCCCGTCTGCTCACCCAATCCGGTGCAGAACAAATTATTCCCGCCAAACAAGTTAAACAAGGAGATACCCTCCGCGTATTACCCGGAGAAACAATCCCTGTTGACGGCATCATACAATCCGGCCAAACCTCCGTCAATCAGGCAGTCATGACAGGAGAGTCCCTCCCAATCGACAAATCCGCCGGCGACGAAGTATGCTCCGGAACCGTCAATCAATTCGGCACATTTGAAATGAAAGCGACAAAAGTAGGCGAAGACAGCTCCATACAACGAATGATCCGCCTCGTACAATCCGCAGACGCAGACAAAGCAAAAATCGTCGGAATGGCAGACAAGTGGGCAACATGGATCGTAGTCATCGCACTAACCGCCGCCGCGCTCAACAACCGGTACATCGGATACATAGCCCTTGCCGACACCCTCCGCAAAGAAAGCGCCGCCATAATTAAGGAACTGACAAAAATCGGAGTAACGCCCATACTCCTGACAGGCGACAACGAAAACGCCGCCAAAGCAATCGCGTCGGAAATTGGCATCGAAACAGTATACGCAAACTGCCTGCCCGAAAATAAAAGAAACATCATCAAACAATACCAAAACGAAAAAAACGCCGTCTGCATGATTGGCGACGGCATCAACGACGCCCCCGCCTTAAAAACGGCAAACGTAGGAATTGCGATGGGCGGCATCGGCAGCGATATTGCAGTAGACGCCGCCGATATCGCACTTGTCAATGATGAAATCAAAGAACTGCCACACCTAATCGCGCTATCCAAACGCATGATGACAACCATAAAATACAACCTGACCTTTTCAATGGGCTTAAACTTCCTCGCAATCATTCTCGCAATCACAGGAATCCTTAATCCCATAGTCGGAGCGTTAGTCCATAACTGCGGCTCCGTACTTGTGATTATCAATTCCGCATTCTTATTAAAATGGAATGATAACACAATTCATTAAAACAATTCAGACCTCAACCGGATCATTATGCTTCAGCAGCCCGATAAAATCCCCAATCTGCATCTCCCCCATATCCTGTCTGCTGCGATCATCACGCTGGCGGACGGACACCGTCCGGTTCGCCTGCTCCTTCTCCCCGACAATAATCATAAACGGCACCTTATCCAACTGTGCCTCCCGAATTTTATACCCCAGCTTTTCATCGCGCGTATCAATCTCCACACGAATACCGGCAGCCTTTAATTCCTCCAAAACCGCATCCGCATACGACAAAAATTTATCCGAAACCGATAGCAGCTTCACCTGCACAGGAGCCAGCCAAACAGGAAAATTCCCCGCATAATGCTCAATCAAAATCCCCATAAACCGCTCAATCGAACCAAAGATTGCCCGATGGATCATAATCGGTCTGTGCTTTGCGCCGTCTGCCCCGATATATTCAATATCAAACCGCTGCGGCAGTTGAAAATCAAGCTGAATCGTCCCACACTGCCACGTGCGCCCAAGCGAATCCTTCAAGTGAAAATCAAGCTTAGGACCATAAAAAGCCCCATCCCCTTCATTCACCGAATAAGGAATCCCCATAGAATCCATAGCGCTGCTCAATGCCTGCGTAGCAAGCTCCCAATCCTCCGCACTCCCGATACTATTCTCCGGCCGCGTAGACAACTCCACACGATATGCAAACCCAAACCTCGTATACACCGTATCAATCAACCGCGCCACATTTTGAATCTCACCAACAATCTGTTCCTGCGTCATAAAAATATGCGCATCATCCTGCGTACAAGCCCTTACCCGCATCAAACCATGCAGCTCTCCAGACTTCTCATTACGGTGAATCAGCCCAAGCTCCGCCAAACGAAGCGGCAGATTGCGATAAGAACGAGGCTCCTGCTTATAGACCAGCATACCGCCCGGACAGCTCATCGGTTTAATCGCATATTCCATATCATCAACCACCGTTGTATACATTTTTTCCCGATAATACTCCCAATGCCCCGACGTTTCCCACAAATTCCGGTTCAACATAATCGGCGTGGAAATTTCCTGATACCCCGCCTGCCTGTGCAAATCCCGCCAATAATCAATCAAAAGATTCTTAAGCACCATTCCCTTCGGCAGGAAAAACGGAAATCCCATTCCTTCCTCCAACAAAGCAAAAATCCCAAGCTGTTTCCCGAGCTTTCTGTGATCCCTCGCCTTTGCCTCCTCCAACAAATGCAGATATTCGTCCAACTGCGCCCCCTTCGGAAAAGAAACCCCATAGATGCGCGTCAACATCTTATTCCGTTCCTCTCCTCTCCAATAAGCGCCTGCAACAGACAACAGCTTTATTGCCTTAATCTGACACGTATTGGTAATATGCGGATCATCGCAAAGCTCAGCATATTCCCCCTGCTTATAAAAACAAATTGTTTCATCATCCGGCAAATCCCGTATCAATTCCGCCTGATATGTCTCTCCACGCCCCTCCATAAAATCCAGCGCCTCCGCCTTACCAAGCGCAAAAACCTGCAAAGAAAGCGACTCTTTCACAATCTTTTCCATCTCATCCTCAACAGCCGCCAAATTCTCATCCGAAAAGGATTCCCCAAAGTCAAAATCATAATAAAACCCATTCTCATTCGCCACGCCAACCGCACACTTTGCCTCCGGATACAGACGCTTTACCGCCTGCGCCAAAACATGCGCACTCGTGTGCCAAAATGCCTTCTTCCCTTCCAAGTCATCAAACCCTGCCTCCACAATACTTCCATCTTTTAATAGAACCTTCATAATTGCTGCTCCTTCCAATAAATAAATAATTTTTCGTTGCAACAACATAAGAAAAGCACCCAAAGACCGCAAATAACAGTCTTAAGGGTGCATCTAAGCACGGTTCCACCTTAACTTTTCACTTCAGATTCCAACAAATCCTATCCTTTAACGCAGGCAAACGGTAACGCTTACTTCCAAAAAGAAATCCTTTCAGCATTACAGCTCAGGAATGGTTTTCGTCCATGCTTCTTCATAAATGGCTTCCACCAAACGCCATTCTCTCTGTATGCGCCCACATAAACTACTCTTTCCGTCATCGCTTTTCTTATATTGTTGCATTTACTTTAGCAGATTCCAGTCCCCATGTCAACAACAATATTTTCCATTCTTAACAAACACTCATTAAAATTTATTTTTGTTTAAACCCCGCAACCGCCCAAAGACTGATTAGCGTTTCGGAATCGTCCGCAAAAGTAAATACATAATTATAGTCACCGGATACAAATCCCAGATATGTGTCAGTATCCATAGTAATTTCTCTATCGCCCATAGCCTCTTTGATTTCCTCTCGCGTATAGCCTTCAAAATCCACACCGTTCACCAGCACTTCTCCAAAAGGATAATCAGGATCATCGTAATAAATCGTGACTTCACGAATCACACATTTTTCAAATTCAATCGGTGATGCAGTTTTATTGACCGCGAACATATACCCATAGAAAAGATCATCTTTCTTTGCATAAAAAACGTCCGAAGACATGCTTTCAATCTTTTTCGTTTCCTCAAAGAGGCTGGAATAATAGTTTGAAAAACCGGCATTTTCCAATTGGGCAACCGTCGTCTTTCCCAATTTCAATTCAAAACCGTCGCATGTCACAACACCGTCCTTCCCTCCGGCGGAACATGCTGTCAACAAAACAGATAACGCGCATAGCACAACACATAAACAGACACTTCTTTTTTCTTTCGCATTTTTATAACCTTGTTCCTTTCACAGTCTGCGAGTTTGAGCCGCCAGGCACAAACTTGCCGGTTGAAAATTTTATTTTCAACCTTCCCTCTCATCTTTCATAATTTGTATTTCCATATCAGATTCAAGTGTTGAAAAACAAATCTTGAATCCTAATTTCATAGTTTAGCATATTTAACCGTTTTTTGCAATTTTAATCAATTATGAGATTTTGGGCTGCCGTTAGCTTTCTCGCTGTTTTCCGGAAACCAGAATGAACAAAAATCATTAAAGCCTTTGGAAACCAAGGTTCTTAAGCAGTTCGGATGTGAAAAGTTCATATACTGCAGTGATGCCGGTCTTGCGTCGGAAGACAACCGAGCATTCAACCACATGGGACAGCGTGCTTTTATTGTGACACAGGCAATCAAAAAGCTCCTGCCAAGGAGCGGGCATGGGCTCTGGACAGGAGCGGTTTCAGGCGTCTGGCAGATGATATGTCTGCGGATATCATGAATCTGTCAGAGGATAATAAAGAACATATCTATTACAAGGATGAACCGTTTACAACAAAAAACTACACCAGCGGCTGATCATAACGTATTCTCCGAAGTATGCCGCTTATCAGAAAGCAGTCTGTGCGGAACAGAGCGCAAGGGCAGAAAAAATGGTTGAAAACGGTTCTTTGAAAAGGCAGCGCAAAACCCCCAATGATCCTGCAAGGTTTGTAAATAAAATTGCTGCAACTGAAGAAGGCGAAAAAGCAAAGAACCACTACTATCTCGACCAGAATAAGATCGCCGGAGAAGAAATGTATGATGGGTTTTATGCCGGTATATGAGCGTCAGAAGATAACGGATGCCCTTCATGAAGCATGTGAATTCCGGACAGACTATCAGTTCATAACAAAACGTAAAATGAAAGAAATCCAGAAAAAAAGTAAGCGGAGATAAAACATTACTATATTCCATGTATGCGATCAAAAATGCCACAACCTCAGTATTCATCAAGGATTGTGGCACTTACCTGATACCTAAAGTGTCAAAAACTGCTTTCGCTCTCATTCTATCGATAAATAATATACTTATAAATCGGATTGCCAAGTGACGAAAACTTTTCCTCATATTCCGTCATAATATTACCCGCAAACATCGTTTCATCATGGTGCAAATCTCTTGTCACTGCCTCAAGCTGCCAGCCCCCAGGTGCAATCTCCTCCAACGCAAAGTCAAATAAATCCATATTATCTGTCTTAAATTCAATTCGTCCGTCTTTCTCAAGGATTCTATCGTACCGCTCCAAAAATTGTCTTGACGGAAGCCGCCTTTTTGCGTGCCGGTCTTTTGGCCACGGGTCGGAGAAATTCAGATAAATTTTTGCCACTTCCTCTTTGTCAAAAACTTCACAAATATCCTCCGCTTCCATACGGATAAAACGCAAATTGGGAAGCTCATTTTCCTCCATTTTCTGAATCGCCCGCAAAAGCACGGTTGAATACTTTTCTATTCCGATATAATTAATCTCAGGATTTGCTGCTGCCAAATCCGTCATAAAACGTCCTTTTCCCATACCGATTTCAATATGTATCGGTCGGTCGTTACCGAAAATTTCGTTCCATTTCCCTTTCTGCGCAAACGGCTCATGCACGACAAAGCGGCTGTCCGCAATTACTTCGCGTGAACCTGTCACATTCCTAAGTCTCATCTAACAACAACCTCTATTCTTTCTCAAAATTTCTATTTCCGTTTTACTCCAAACAGGAATAGTAATAGCATTATTTTACTCTTTAAACCTCTATTTGTCATTATAAAAGTTTGATACTTTATTATTTTTACGTGCTCAAAAAAGCAACGGACCTTTTTTCGTTCCGTTGCTTTTACTGTCTTTATTTAATTCGTCTTTATCTTTTTTGTCATAACTCCTGTGAAATCGCCTTTTCCCTTGATTGTAACTTCAACCTTATTTGCGATTGCCGTACCATATACAGGCTTTTCGTAATCTGTTCCCTCCCGCAGTGTTCTCTTATTGTACATAAGAACAAGTTTATCCTGCGTTCCTTTCAGGGAAGCTTTTTTGATATTCTGCGAATGAATTACAAACTTTGCAGTTGCACTCAATCCTTCATAATTCCCTTTTCCTGTCACAATTATAGTTGCCTCTCCTGCGTGAAAATTATTTTCATAAGCAACCGTGTAGTCCTTATTCTTAGCAAGCTTTTTGGCTTTGCCGTTCTTTTGTATGGTCACGGTTACGGCTGGTTTATGCAATTTTCCATTGTAAGTTTTTGCGGGGACAGGCTTTATGGTAATTGCATCAGCTGCCACGGTTTCTGCATTGATTGTGAATGGCAAGGCTACTTTTCCCTTATATTCACCTTTTCCTGTTATAATTACAAATCCTGTTCCTGCATTTTTGTTGTTCTGGTACTGTATTTTATAATCTTTATTTGTAAGAGGCTTACCGTTTACACTGACTGTCACTTTGGGGGTTACTGCTTTTCCCGTGTATTCCCAAACATCTTCTACCAGTGTTACGTCATCGGGATTAATCAATTTTACCGCGCTGCCTGCACTGTTTTCGTATACGGTAAATTTTACAATCGTTGAGCCTGTATAATTACTGTTTTTCACTGCATTGATTGTTACCTGCGCCGACGTTCTTTTAATTGCTTTATAATTAGAGAGTGTGTAATCTATATCAGGCTGTAAAAGCTTTGTACCATCGTAGACGTAAACCGGAAGGCTATCCAAGCTGCCTGCCCCTATGATGCTGCCTGTAATTACTTTGAGCTTTTTTACGGATTTTTGGCTGATGGTAAAGGTTTTGGTTATCTCGCCCTTGTATATTCCGTTTCCTCTCACAATCACTGTGCCCGTTCCCGCATTTATATTGTGTTGGTAGAGTACACGATAATCTGCACCTTCTTTCAACACAGTCCTTTTTCCGCCGATTACCGCTGTCACCTTAATAACCGGTTCGTATGCATTTCCGTCATAAACTTTTACTTTAATATTTGCAATCGTACTGTTTACAGACTTTAAATCGATTCGTTCGTTATCCTCATATGGAGAATCATCTTGATCCTCAGGCACACTCTCTTCGGTTGTATCACTTTCCGACGTTGTACTGCTTTCTTCCGTTGTACTACTCTCCGGCATTGTACTGCTTTCTTCGGCTGTATCACTCTCCGGCATTGTACTGCTTTCCTGTGTGTTGCTGCTTTCTTCCGTTGTACTACTCTCCGGCGTTGTACTGCTTTCTTCGGCTGTATCACTCTCCGGCATTGTACTGCTTTCCTGTGTGTTGCTGCTTTCTTCCGCTGTACTACTCTCCGGCGTTGTACTGCTTTCTTCGGCTGTATCACTCTCCGGCATTGTACTGCTTTCCTCCGGTTCACTGCTTTCTTCCCGTTCCAATATTGTCAGAGCCACTTCTGCCATCAGCCCATCATACGCCACACTCAGAATTTGCTCACCTGGCTGCAATGTATTGATTTCGTCTGCATTCGTCGTGTATTCACTCGGTTCAACCCATCTAACCGTACCATCGGCAGCATAATATTTTACTCTCAAATCATCCATATTTACGACACTGCCGTACTCATAAACCGTGTTTGTTTTCATTGCCATGACATGCGGCGTTACGGCACTAGGTATGCTATATTTTGTCAGCAAAATACTGCTCTGCGGAAGTTTTGTATAAGTATTTCCTGCTTTGTCATACCACGTTCCTCCATCCGGCAGGTCATACTCTATTATATCAGAAGTCCGAAAAGGCGTATAAAGTGTTCTTAGATTGATGCAGCCCTTTAATGACGTACCTCCTTCTTCTATATCAAAGCTGCTCAAATCCAGAGTCTTCAAGCTTCTACAGTCAGTAAACATGCAAAGCATACTTGCATTTTCCGTTTGAAAATGATGTAAATCCAACTCAGTCAGCGCACTACAACCGGAAAACATAAATTCCATATCTGTTACATTCTTCGTATCAAGACGGCTTACATCCAAGCTCTTTAGTCCGCTGCAGTTTTCAAATATCATTGCCATGGTTGTTACGTTTTTTAGATTAAAGCTGCTTACATCCAGACTCGTTAATCCACTACAGCCGGAAAACATCCATGCCATCGTTGTTACATTCTCTGTATTAAAACCGCTTACATCCAGACTCGTTAATCCGCTGCAGTCCTTAAACATACATTCCATCGTTGTTACATTCTCTGTATTAAAACCGCTTACACCCAGGCTCGTTAATCTGCTACAGCCACTAAACATACATTCCATTGTTGTTACGTTTTTTGTGTTTAAATTGCGTACCGGTAAATAGGTCAATGCACTACAGCCGCTAAACATATTGCTCATATCCGTTATGTTTTCCGTATTTAAACGGTCTATGTACAAATGCGTCAGATTTTTGCAGCCGCTAAACATTTCCCGCATACTCGTTATTTTTTCTATATTAAAATTGTTTATATTTAAGCGTTCCACTTTACAGTTTTTAAACATACTGTCCATGTTCGTTACATTTTCGGTGTTAAAGCTGCTCACATTTAAATTCAGATAACTATATCCGAAAAACATACTGCCCATGTTTGTTACATTTTCCGTGTTAAAATTGCTTACATCCAAAGAACAACCGCACTCAGAAAACATACTGTTCATGTTCGTTACATTTTCCGTGTTAAAATTGCTTACATCTAAGTTTCTCAGATTTTGACAGTCACAAAACATACCGCCCATGTTCGTTACATTTTCCGTGTTAAAATTGCTTACATCCAAATTATTCAGCTTCTTACAGTTTCTAAACATGCTTTGCATATTCACTACGTTTTCCGTACGAAATCCGCTCACATCCAAATTGGTCAAACTATCGCACCAAGAAAACATAGACGCCATATTGGTTACATTTTCTGTGTTAAAACCACTTACATCCAAATCGGTCAGATTACTACACCAGGAAAACATAGATTTCATATTGGTTACATTTTCTGTATTAAAACCGCTTACATCCAAATCGGTCAAATAACGGCACAAATAAAACATATAAGAAGCATCCGTTAATCCTTGCACATTCACAGTCGCAGTCTTAATAGATTCATAATAGTCAGACCACGGCGCTCTAGAAACTGAAGTATTCTCAACGGCCGCAAATTCCCCTGTCCCTTCTATCGTTAGGTTCCCATCTTTATCAATCACCCATGTAATGTCTTCATAGGCACCGCTCGCAATAAAATCACCGCTTTCTTCCGCAGCATTGCTTTCTCCGACTGCATACAGTTCCTCTGCCGAAGCGTTTTCCTCTACCATATCACTTTCATTCATGACATTGATTTCTTCTGTCGGTATATTCTCCTCCAATACACTGCTTTCATCCACGATATTATTTTCTTTTACTATATCGCTTTTTTCTGTATTATCATGTTCCGCTTCGGTGATTTCTCCCTCTTGCGTAAATGCCGTTTCCGTTTCTTCCTGTAAAACTTCCTCTGTTAAAGCCTGCTCTGTCAGAACTTCTTTCGTCTGTACACTCTCCTCTGTTGCAAATGTTGTCAGACTTGTGTTCGTAAACACCATTGATGCTGTCAAAAACATACAGATTGTTTTTCTTACTTCTTTCGTTAATTTTCTCACTTCCATAAAAATCCTCCCTTTTTATTCCCACCATATGCGCAAAATCTTTAATCGCGCCTTATGTATTCTGTAAAGATGTATATAAATTATAAAAATTTTAGATAATTTATATAGTTTTTCTATTTTATTATAGTTACATTTTTTTAATAGTGTACAATCTAACTATAATATATCACTAATATTCTATTAAACAATGATTATAAAATATTTTTTTTAAATAATTTCCAATTAGCACATTAACGTCAGTTCCTGCATTTTCCCCAAACGAAAGCATTTCGGTGACACAAAGTCGCAGGTTGCGAAAGGAGCATATTTATAAAAATGAAAAAATTAGAATTATCTATCAATTATTCCCTTTATTGCTTACGATACTTTTATTCGTCGTAAGCACAGACATTACCGTCTACGCAGAGCCGGAGCTTACCAATGAGGAAAAGGTGGAGGAGCGCAAAACAATTCCTTGAAACACTGTCTCACATGTTTTCTCGCCCTGCTGCACTTCCGGTTATTGAAACGTTAGTTCCTTCCGCGTATGACACGATTTTAAAAGATGCTCATTTTTCGTTAATGCGAGTGAGCATTCAAACATACATTAATAGGAAGAAAGAATCTCTTTCAGCAAATCGCCTAACCGGTGAATCCCTTCCGCAATCGTTTCACAGTCCGCATTGGTGTAGTTCAGGCGCATTGTGTTGGCGTTTTTGGTTCCGAT
>CAJTMC010000060.1 GCA_910577115.1 uncultured Lachnospiraceae bacterium | reverse complement strand
TGGCTGCTCTGTATCTCCTGTACTTCAATAAGGTCTTTTCCCTGAAAACGAGATTCTATCAGCATAAATTCCACATACGCACCATTCTCAACTACCCATACAGAAGTCACATCCTCTGGGTTATAACCGCAACCCGACTTCCCTCTCGGAAAGTTCTTCAAAGAAGATTGCTTGTATCAACGTCTGTTCACTATCCGACAATAAGGGCAGGGCGGCTTTCAGCCTGTCCACCATTACCGCACGGACAACGGTTTCCGCAACGTCCATCGCTTCATCAACAACGAAGTCAATCACATTCCCCTCACTGTCCGTAAATCCCTCCAATGACAGCAGGCTGTGGTTTGTGTCCAGTTTTTTCAGATAACGCCACCGTTCTTTATCCTTGTAGAACTCTGCGTACTGTTCCCGCACGACTTCAAGCAGACAGCCCTGCACGGGGATAAACAGCTTGTCCATGTAACTCTGGTCGGCTTGCCTGCGGCGGCAGAAGTCCGTATAGGATAATTCCACATAGACATTGTTTTCTTTGATATATACTTTTCTTGGTGCATATTTCACCGCTAATACCTCCCATCTGAATTTTTGAAATGTTAAAATCCAGATGGAGAGGGCGGGGAGCGGCAACGAATACCACATACAGCACTGCGGCGGCACATTTTGATAAAAAACGACAAAAGAAAAACCGCAAAGGCTCTGCGGCCTCTACGGTTATAGGAGATACATATTCTGTTAAGTGGAGATTCTACTTCTGGTTTCATGGTGAGAAGTAGCGTTGCATGGACAGGGATTTTTTTAACTGGCTTCCTGCCATTCCCCGATATGCTATGTATAAGTCAAATCTGCGTTGCTTGAGCAGATAGATTACTGCCCGAAAAAAGAACATAAAAAAATCCCTCCAAAAACTCAAAACGAAGTTAGAGAAGGGATTCAAAACATGATTGTGCAACCCGCTGAAACATCGTTTTTTTTATTCAGTGGGTTTTCATACAATCTATTCCCAAAAGCTTTAATCCATTTAATTTAGTAATTCTTTTACTTCATCATCAGTCATTACATCTATCTTCTCGATTTTCTTGGTCTTGTCGCGAACAACCTTTACACTTACACCATTTTTCACGTCGTAATTAACATAAGTCGCACCGTCAGAATCATAGAAAAAATAAATGTCTTTGCCGTCAAACATGAACCTTTTTGTTTCTGCATTATAAGAAACTCCATATTCAGAATATCCTGCAAGGGAGTCGTCTGATGTATCGGGTTCACCAAGTTCAAAACTTCCTGCTTCGCCGATTCCAGAATCCTGTATCTGGCTTTTTAACTCATCATTTTTCTTTGTACGTTCGGCAAACTCTTTATCAGAAGCAATTTCCAATCCTGTTAATTTGCCCGAAGAATTGCGGATAGGTTTCAAGTCAACCGTGCCATCCTCATAGAAAAAGGCGTTTGTACTGTCTTCACTGATAGTGTCATTAAAATAACGGACGATATTTCCATCATAGAGAAATCGGTCTTTATCCTTGTCGTAACTCAACCCAAACTCGTTATAAATGGAATACTGCTCTGCAATTTCCTCACGCCGAACCTTTTCTTCCTGTGCCCGTTCTTCATCTGAAAGCTCCTGATTTGTTTCCACGGCTTGGGCTGAGCTTTCATAAGCCGCTTCATTTGGTACAGAAGTTTTCGGTACTTCTGCCATAACCGTGCCGCATCCAGCAAGGCAGCAAACCGCAAATAATGTGGGAAGTACATTTGTTATTCTTTTTTTCATTTCTTTATACCATCCTTTCTTTGAATATATCCGAAGTATAGCAGAGGACTTTGTGATAGATTTGGGATTTATTTGTGATTTGTGTGTAGATAGCAAATACGGCAGGATAAAATTATCCCGCCGCATCCAGTATAATATTATATTTTATAAAAGCTCAAAGGAAAAACAAACGCCCTTTTCCGTATTACAAACATCACAAACACTATTATGGTACTGTAATATTTTCTGTACAATATAAAGCCCTAACCCGCTTCCTCCTGTTTTTCGGCTGCGTGACTGCTCTATACGGTAAAAGGGTTCAAATATTTTGTCTATGTTTTCTTTTGCTATATGTGTACCGCTATTTTCTATTTGGAACAAATAATGGCTTTGCGTATAATTGACTGTAATATTAATCACTGCTTCTTGTGGGGAATATTTAATGGCATTCCCTATTACGTTGGAGAATACTTTCCCCAACAGAAGTCTATTTCCATTTACCGTTACTGATTGAGGGGCATTTAAGGACACTTGCAAATCCTTGTTTATAATTAAATCTTCTGTTTCTCTTAAATACCTCTGTATGACCTGCATACAGTCAAATGGCTCTTTTTTTAAATCTGCACCAGATGTTTGCAGTCTTGAAATTGTTAATAACTCCTGCACCATGACTTCAAGTGTATTTGCAACTTCTAAGGAACGGGAAAGATATTTTTCTCTGTCTTTATATATTCCTATTCCAAGCAGCATACCTTCTAGCTGCCCTTTGATAATCGTTATAGGCGTTTTTAATTCATGTGAAGCGGCAGAGAAAAAATCCATCTGCGCCTGTTCCAGTTCTTTTTCATGCTCAATATCTTCTTCCAACTTCGCATTGGCATTTTTCAAATCGGAAAGTGCAGTCTGTAAGTTTTGGGACATGATATTTAGACTTTTTTCCAATATCCCTAATTCATCTGTCCGTTTTGCATCTAATTTCCAGTCTAACTGCATTTCCGACATTTTTGTGGCTATACCGCTAATCCTCAACACTGGTGATGTGATTATCCTTGAAAACAGTGTGGAAGCCAATAGCGCAAGGATAAAGGCAGCGATAAATACAATAGGGGAAATTTTTAAGAATACTTGCCTAAGCTCTTCCACTTGTGTTGCCTCGCCATAAACAACAAGCATATACTTTGTTCCAGAGCCGAAAAAGGAAAAGTAAAAACTGTTTGACAAAATAGGGGCATCTGAGGAAGATGCCATTTCTGATGCGCTTGCTTCATTCCCCCGCATTGTTGGTATTGTTATCCCCTGTCCATTATCATCATATAGCTCCACGCTAAAAATATTTATATTTTCTAAAAACTGGTCGAACAGCCCTCCAGAATCCTCTAAGGCAGTCATCTCTAATTCATCAATAAAATTTAATGTCTGACGTGATAACACACTGTTTAGCTCATTGGAATATGTCTGGGGCATTAAAACCGCTACCAACCCAAATACGGATAGACTAACGCATAGCAATAGTATGACCGTAATCATAAAAATCTTTATAAACAGGCTGTCATTAAATTTCTTTATCAATTTTATATCCCACCCCTCTAATCGTCTGAATAAAATCAATTCCTAATTTTTTGCGTAGGTTTTTAATATGCGTGTCAACTACACGTTCATCACCAAAAAAATCATACTTCCATACACTGTCCAATAAATTTTGTCTTGTCATCACCCGTCCTTGATGTGTCAGCAACTCACGCAACACCTCAAATTCACGCTGTGTTAATTCATAGCTGTTTCCGTCTACAGTCGCAATATAACTGTCTAAATCAAGAATAAGGTTACGGTAATTGATAGTCTGGTTTTCTTCATCTTTTCCTTGATTGCTCCGCCTTAGAACTGCAGCAATTTTTCGTATTAGGACGGGCATAGAGAAAGGTTTTGTGATATAATCATCAACCTGCAAGTCCAATCCCTTTATCTGTTCTTCCTCACCATTTAATGCGGTCAGCATGATAATGGGAACTTGTGACTGTTTGCGTATCAATTCGCAAAGCGTGAAACCGTCAATTTTAGGAAGCATAATATCCAATAGTATCAAATCAAATTGACTGTTTGAAAAAATGTCAATCGCTTCCACACCGTCATTTGCAACGTCTACTTCGTAACCAGCCTCTTGTAAGAAACTGTGCAGAAGTTCTTGGATATCAAAATCATCTTCAACAACTAATATTTTTTGCATAATGCCACCTCCACGATAAGCATATCATAGTATTGTGTGATTAAAGTGTAGATTTTATATTTATTATACTTGGCTTAATCAACCGTATCAACCAAACAGATATATGTTTTATACTGTCCGAAAAAGAAAACGGCAGAGATTCCCCCGCCGCCATCGCTGTCTATACAAATATAATTTCTTTCTCTACAATCTCCCTTGCACACGCCCTTATGTTACCTAGCCGTCCTGTCCATTCTAAGGCGTTTTCTTCCTTTAGATGTTCTGTTATACCCTGTGCCTGTTTCATGCCCTCTATGAGCCTTTCAAAGCGTTCCTGTGCCTGCCTGTCTACATCTACAAGATAGGCGTTGAGCCTGCCGCTTGTAAGAAGATTGGTGTATGTAACCTTATGGTACTGTTTCAGATAGTCCAAGTGCCTCTTTCTCGCCTGTCGGCTCGGTCGGTTCGCAGCTTGAGTGCCACTGGCACTCGCTCACCCCCATATGCCTATTGGCTGTTCTTCTTCGGCGGGTAATCTTAAATCTGGGATAAGATACCCATTTTCTTCGTGGTATGTGCCGCCCAACTGTTCAAATAGTGATTTCATATGCAAAAACTCCTTTTCTGTATGGTTTGGTTTCTGCGGGGTATCTGCAAGCAATGTATCAGCAGGCTGTATGTATATGTTATCTTTAAGTTAAGTAATCCCCCTGTCTGCTGTAAGCTATCTCTCTCATCATCAAAACCCCTTTCCGAAGTGCTGTTTTTTTCTTTCTCGCCCTCATTATACCTTTCCGCATTTCCCCCGGCAAATGTGCGGTTCTTTCTTTTTTCCTCCTTTTGCAGTTTCAAGATGGTGTCGGAGATTTCCCCCAACGCCATTTCCGCCACATCGCTGGTGGCTGTGCCGAACAGGTTCACAAGCTCCGGCGTGTTGAAGTCCGTGATATTCCGGAAATCGTCTTTGTCCAGATAGGTTTCCGTGTCTATGCCGCACCGCACCATTACCATATAGGCAATACTGTTGGACAGCAGGCTCTTTGCCTGCACCTCCACGCTGTAATCGTCCAGCCCCTCCAAAAAGCTGTCTTTGCGGTAATCCAATATATCCTTTAAATAGTCTGCGATATTGTCATCGGCTGCGTTCCCCGCCGCCTCCAGTATCGTCCCTGCAAAGTCTAACATTTCCCCGGACACGCCGAAGGCGTTTGCAAGGGTTTCCTGCACGTCCTGCCTGTACTGCTCCCCTACCTCCCACAAAGGCACGGGGCGCACCAGCCGGCGGTAGCGTCCTTCCTGCGTGTCGGAGATGTCAAAGTAGTGTTTCAGGCGCATGGTTTCCGCATTTTTGTCAATGACCGCAATCCCTTTGGAATCCCGCTTCACCCAACGCCCAAACTTCCGGTTCCAGTCCTCCATCTGCAACACGGCTGCAGCGTCCGGACGCTGCACATGGACTAAGAGCTGCTCGTCAAAAGGCAGGCGGTAATTGCGGCAGGCTGATTTCAGAAATGCCATCCAGTTTTCCGGCGTTGCCGTCACTTCCTTTACGGCTTCTGCGTACAGTTCCGTGATAACGTCAAATCTCTTTTTTGCCAACGTGCCTCCCCCCTATCTTTCCCGTTCTTTTTCTTTTTTCTTTGCTGGCGGGTACTTCTCCTGAAATTCCTTTACCGTCCGGCACTCTCCCCCTGCAAAGTTCCAGTCCTTTTCCGGGTCAATGTCCAGATACCCGTCCGGCGGCAGCCTGATTGCCTCACGGGTGATAATGCTCCCGAAGTGGTTCACCATGATTCCCCTTGCAATCTGCACCGGATCACCGCCCCCGTCGTCATCGCCCCGCACCTCATAGAGATACAAGCCTTTGGGCACCGTGTCCCGTTCTATGCGGATGCCTGTAAACAATGCGGGCTTGTCAAGCACCGTGATTTCCTCAAAATGTTCCTCCATTGCGTTATATCTCGCCATAACTGCACCTGCCTTTCCCGCTATACCTCGCCGCCGCCCAAAAACGTGATGACCTTGTTTGCCTTCACCGCTTTCTGAATCCCGTTTATCATCACAATCTCCGCCACGGAAATGCCCGGCAACGCAAGGATGTCATCCATCGTCATGGCAAGGATTGATTTTTCATCCCCAAAACCCGCCTCCATCAGCTTTGAGAGGGAGCGGACATATTTATTGTTCATCTGCGCCATAAAATTACCTACCTTTCCTTATTTTTATTTTTTTGTGGCTCCGCTTTCACTGGCTCATAGGTTGCCCCGCTCTGCTCCATGCGCTCGGCAAACTCGCAGATATGGTATAAGTTGCTGCCAATCTCGCTGTGGCATTCGTCTATGAACCTGCACACACGCTCATTCTTCTCGCCCCACCCGGTCGTAATGAGAATCTTTTCCCCGTCCGGGATGCGGAACAATTCTTTGTAGTGCGGGTCAATGAAACGGATTCCCTGCCTTGCCTTTTTCATATGGCTGTCCAGCCACTCTTTTACATAGCAGAAGCAGTAGAAATTATAATCCCCTTTTACGGGGTTGCACCGTATCAGATAGGCGTGTTTCTCCGTATCCACACGGAAGCCGTACTCCGTGCCGCAATTACCCTGAAATGCGCTGTCCGGGAATCTCCCCGCATAGGCACCCATCTGGCTCCTGCCCTCCAAAAGCCCGTACTCTTTTGAGCGCAGGGCGTTAATCACATCATCAAACTCCGCCTGAAATTCCCCCGTTTTCAATGTCTGCCTGTGGTCATTCCATGTGGTGTGAAACTCATTCCCCCGGCTCCCAAAATCGCCCCGGAGATACCCGATGCTCCCGGTCTGCCCCTGAATCTGCATACTCTGTCGGTAAGTGTATTTCTGTTCCTCCTGCGCCATTGCCCGGATTTCCATATCAGCGTTCCTCCCTTCCGCCTGCTTTTTTCTGTCTGTGGGAAATATCCTTTAAATACTTCCCATAGTCCACTGCGTCACGCAGCACGTCCTCCACGGATTTATAACGGTCATCCCGCAGGTTCTTCTCCACCCATTCATACACATGGGTATCGGCATGGAACACTGCCTTTGCAACCTCGTTCACCATGCGGAGCGAATTGTCGTCCCGAAAGAGCCGCACCAGTGCGTCCGCCACTTTCCCATCGCCATTGTGTAGCTGTACCTTAATGTCTGAATATCCTTTGATATACACCTTTTCCGGTGGCTGCGTGATTCCAATGCTCCCCAGCACGTCCGCCAGCTCCTGCGTCGGGAACTGGATCACTGCGCTGCTGTCCCCGTATGTTACGGTCGCTGTCAGATGGTAGCCGCTGTCCGGGTTCCTCTGTGCTGCCTTTTCCTCCCTCTGCTCCAGATACAAAACCTCGTCCATTGCCCGCTGGCATAAATCCTTTGTCGCTTTTAAAAGGCTGTCCGTATAATGCCCCCAAAAGTAATCCGTCTGCCCCTTGCACTCCCATGTGACAAAGGAATTGGGTATTTTCATATTTACGCCCAAAACAAACTCCGCATTTCCCACGGGGATGGATGTCGTGATGACAAACCCTGCATTGGTTCTGAAACTGTCCATTTAACGCACCTCCATGTCCTTATTTTTATTCTGGTTCGGGGCAACTTTCGCCGCCTCCTGTTTCTGGATTTCCGCAAATCGCTCCTTTGCCCATTCCGGCAGGCACTCCGGCTTTACCTCGCCCTGCATATCGTACCGCTCCCACCTGCTCCTCTCCCCGGTGTAAAGGTTCGTGCAGAAGCAGGCGCTCCCCCGTGCGCCTCCCCTCGCCCCGTTCCCGCCCGTCACTAAGACTAACTGGTGTTCGGCAGAACGGTACTCCGGCCGGATGCTGTCTGTCCTGACTGCGGCAATCTTCCCCTCCAGACTGTCATCGTTTTTAAGCGGCAGGCACATATCGGCTGTGATGACCTCCCTCGGCACGGTGACTTTCGCCTGCTCCTCCCGTATCTTCACGCACTGCGCCTTCACACGCTCCGCAAACATCTCCACAATCTCCACATAGTCATTCCCCACCATGCAGTCCGTGTAAGAGCCGAAAAGCTCATTGCTGGTATAAAAGGCGCAAAGATAAGGCATTTCCGCTTTTTCGTCCACGCCTAAGACAACCTCCTTATCCCCGATGGGGATGCCCTGCGTAATCTTATAGTTTTCTACCATCTGCTTTTCTTTTTCATCGCTCATAATCCCGCCTCCTGTCCTTCTGCGGCTCCCTGTATTCCTGCAATTCATATTCGCACGGGACATACAGTTTTCCATTTTCCACACAGCGGAAAATATCGCAGGTCTTGTCCGGGGACGCCGCATAGAATCCCTCATGGCTGTACTCTGCTTTCTGACCGTCTTTCCCATAGCAGTCTGACCGGAAAAAACCTAATTCCAAATCCCTTTTGAGCCTGCGTGTAATCTGGAAAAAATCACCGTCTGCTTTCCCAAACTTCCTCACGGGGACAAAATGCCTGCCGCCATACGCAAAAGCCCTGCTATCCATGCTCCTCGTCCTCGCTTTCTTCCATGACTTTCTTTCCATATTCGGTAAAGGCATACCACGCCGTCCGGTCAAAGCGGCTCTCGTTGTGTTCGCCCTGCACCAGAATCCCGGCTTTTTTCAGCCTGCCAATGCCGCACTTTACCATGCCCCTGCTGAGATAGGGCATATGCACGGTAAACGCCTTCTTGCTGCATCTCATCCATGTGTTACCTTCATAGCTGTATCGCCCGTGGAACTCATTTTCCTTTACTTCCCTCCAGATATGCTCCAACAGCAGGGCGGCGGTTACGCCGAACCTTTCTGCAATCCCGGAATTGAATTTCTGCGCCATCCTAAAACCTCCTTTCCTCCGGTATGTAAAGGGCGGCTTATCGCCGCCCCAAAACTGCCGCAAATAGATTGCGCCCTACGCTTTCTTCCTGCGGATTTTCAAGAATACCGCCGTACCCACGATAAACGCCACAAGCGCAATGCTGATTCCTGTCTTTACTTTCATACACTTAGTCCTCCTGTCCCTTTCTTTTCCTGCTCATTGCCGCCAGAACGCCGAACACGCCGATCCCTGCCACGGATAAAGCGGATAAGGCTATCCACAATCCCACGTTGCTCTCATCGCCCGTCTTTGGCGTGGTGATAATCTCCACGGGCTTTTTCTCATTGGTCATGGACGCTTTCACAACCTGCCCGTCCTCTTTGATTTCAAACGGGAACTCCCTCTCGTCAATCAGGTAGCCTTCCGGTGCGTCATATTCCTGATAGGTGTACTTGCCATAGCGGAGCGTAAAGGTGGCAAGACCGTTTTTGTCGGTCACGCCCGTTGCAACTACGTTCCCGTCCTCATCCTTGATGCGGAACTTGGCGTTGGGGAGCATCTTCCCGTCTGATACATCCGTCTTAGTCAGCTCCAGCTTTCCGGTGACCGGCTTGTTGATGAACCCGACGCCTGCCTCATTCTCCACGTCCACAATCTTCCCGTCCTCATTTATCTCAAAGAAATAGGCGTTTTCATCCAGCACGAACCCCTTTGGCGCAGTCTTTTCCTTTACGAAATAGCCGCCGTATAAAAGCCCGTCTGTCTGGTAAATGCCCTCGGAGATTTCCGGGATTTCAGCAATCAGTGTGTCCTTTTGGGAATCAAATTTCCTGTTCCCGTCCGTGTCCTGATAGAGCTCAAAGACTGCGCCCGTCAGCTTGTTCGCCGGGTAGTCTGCGTCTACTTTTGTAAGGCGGACGCTGCCGATAATCAGCTTATCCGTGATTTTAACCTCAATCACTTCTTCGTTTACAGTTACAGACACATAATGCAGTGCTTCATTCAGCACATACCCGGTGGGTGCCGCAATCTCCCGCACGATATAGGTTCCAAACGGCACGTCCTCAAAGGCAAACGCCCCGTCCTTTCCGGTTACGGACACAAGCAGGGCGGTTTCCTCGGTAAATTCCTCCGTACCCGCCGAAAACAGGCCGATGGTGGCATTTTCCAGAGGTTTGTCCTCCGTGTCTACCTTAATTCCCTCAATCCTGCCACGGAGCAGCTCGTTGTCAATGGGTTCCCCGTCTTTTACATGGACGCTCACAAGTGCCGCATCCTGCCCCTGATAGGAAAACTCCACCGGGTATTTCTCATCGGAGAGGATATAGTGCTGGTCGGTGCATACCTCTTTCACATAGTAATTACCGAAAGGCAGGTCGCTGGCGAAAAATGCCATGCTGTCCGTGTTGCAGAATACAATCTCAATCAATCCGTCTGCCGGGATGACGTCACCGTTGGAAGCAGCCAGATCCTCCGCCGCATACAGCCCAAAGGCTACGTTCTGGATCTCTCCTTTATTTCCGATGCCAAAAGCCTCGTCCTGCTCCAGTGCTTTTGTAAGGTCAACCGTCACTTTCTGACGCTCATTGTAAAAGGCGGTGTCAGTTTCCGTCACGGAGATTTCCTGCCCCGCATAGACAAGCTCGATTTCGTGTCCCTCGATGTTCAGCACACAGCCATAAGGCGCAGTCACTTCCACAACCCGGTATTTCCCTAAATACAATTCCTTTGATTCTGCATTTCCGTCCTCATCGGTGGTAACGGTGTCCACGACTTCCCCTGCATTTGCCCGCACGGTTCCGTCCTGCGTAATAATATCTTCTGCGGCGATGATTTCATATACCGCCCCTGCTTTCCCCATCACTTCAAACACCGGGGTATAGATATTCCCGTCCTCAGTTAAATCCCCGGCTTTGTCAATTACACCGTCACCGGAAGTCTGGACACCTGCAAATTCCTCGGCGGTCTTGGCCACAAGGATTCTGCCTTTCTGCGGCATATTTTTCTGCTCCGTCACAACAATGGTGACGCCGCTCTCCTCGGTGGAATTTTCCTGCGCCACGGTAAACGGGATGGGTGTGGAATCCAGCACATAGCCATAAGGAGCCTGCACCTCCACCATCGTGTAATCCCCGAAAGGCAGCTCTTCCGGCGTAATCAGGTATCCGTCCGCCCCGGTGTAGAACGTATCCAGAACCGTCACCTCCGGGTAGGTGTACTTCATGGTGACAAGCTCCCCTGCGCTGTCATAAATCTGGTAGCCTGCGCCTGCAAGGGGGATGGTGTTCCCGGTTTCAGCGTCCTTCTTCACAATCTTGATATAGGACGCAAACGGTCTGTTGTTGATCAGGTAGCGGTAGATTTCCCCGTCTTTGCTGACATACACGTCAAAGTCCTTCATCAGCTCGCTGCCTTCCCACCCTTTGGTCTGGTGGACGGTGTAAATGCCGTAAGGCAGGTCTTTTGTTTCCGCATAGCCGTATTCATCACATACCAGCACATCCCGCTCGCTCTCTTTCGCATTGTCGTAACTGCCGGAACGCTTCAGGTACACCTGGAATTCTGCGCCCTCCTCCGGCGTTTCAATCTGTGTGCTGCCGTCATCGGTGTGCTTGATGATGGAAATGCGCCCTTTGATGACCTGTTCCGTCACGTCATTGGAAGTGGTGTTTAATTCGATGGTGTAATTCTCCGGCTCCGCCCCTACATGGTGTACGGTTTCGTCCAAAAGGTAGCCTTCGGACGGCGTGATTTCACGGACACTCCAGTTATAACCGCAAATATAATATTTTGTGGTGAATTTCCCCTCGCTGTCGGTGGTATAGGTGTCAATCAGGGTGTCCCCGTCATAAATGCCATACACTGCGCCTGCCAGCGTTGCGTCACCCTGCGGCTCCCCGGTTTCCCTGTCTGTCTTTGTCACGTTGACACGGAACTTTTTCAAAATATTAGTCACCGTTGCGCTGGTGACTTCCTTCCACTTGATTGTGACGCTCTGCTTTTCCGGGATGACATAGCGGACTGCGGTATCCACTTCCTCAAGGGTGTACGGTGTGGAGCCGGAAATGAGGATGTTAGAGAACATTGCCACGCCGTTCTTATCGGTCACTGCGTATTCATCCACGGCTGCGCCGGAAAGGGCTGTGCCGTACAGATGGAATTTCACGCCCTCCACCAGATTATCCTCGGAACCTTTGATTACTTTGAGATCCCCACGCTTTAAGATATTGGAAAACTCCACCTTTGCGGTCTGCCCGCCCGAAACGGTCACTTTCTGCGATTTCTGCGGCTCATAGCGTTCCTCTGTAAGCTCCGTCACGGTGTAGGTTCCCGGATTCAGGTTCTCCACCTTAATCTTCCCGTTTTTGCCCGTAACCACGGTCTTGTCAATTCCGTTGCCCGTAATCTGGAACCGCAGCCCCTCCACAATACCGTCCTCGGACGTTTTCACAATCTGCACATGGCCGTAGGGGATTTTCACGCTCAGGTACACCGTGATGTCGGATGCGCTCTCCACGCCTACCACCACGTCCTGCAGGGACGCATCGCCATAGGCTACAAGGGTTCCGCTGACTGCCGGGCTTTTCTTGGTTGCGGTCAGAAGCACGTCCTCCGTCACCGCCTTTTTGGAAGTGATGGTTAAGGTATTCCCGGACGCACTCACGGACACGTTGCTGTTGGATGAAGTGAAGTTATATTTTGACAAAACCCCGTTTGTATCCGTCAGCTTCACAACGTATTTGTCCCCGTCCCATGAAAGCTCCTTTACGACTGCGTTCCTGTCGGTGGAAGCAAAGCTGGGGATTGTCCCGTGTTCCTGCATACCCGCCACAATCTGGCTGTACGCTGCGGACACGCCGCCATTCGCCCCGTTCGCACAAATGCTGTTATAGAACTTGCCGTCCGTCTGGTTATACGGTGCATTGGCGTTCCTGCACCCGGTCACGATCTCCCATATGACCATCTGCGTGGCAACCACTTTTTCATCCTCGGAACCGGGCAGGCTCCCCATGCTGCCCTGCGAACCGTACAAAAGCGCAAGGTTCACGGCATCCCTCTGGCTCCCGCTTAAGGCGTTCCATGTGTCGGACGCATTTGCCCGCAGGGTGTTCCCGGTGTGGAGCGACACCCCCGGCTGGATGCAGAAGGCAGGCTCCCCGTCCGCATAGATACGGGTTCTCGCCTCCCCCGCCTCGCCGCATACCCTCCCGTCATGGGTGACGGTCTGCTGGTATTTGATGGTGTTGCCTGCCCCGTCATGGCAGTACGCAAAGGTAATCTTCGCTGTCTCCGACGCCGCCGACACGTTCATGGACGGAAAGACGGAAACAATGGATGCCGCCGCCATCATCATGGCAAGCCCTCTTTTCAATCTCTCTTTCAACTTCTTCAATCTACTTACCTCCATATTTATTTTTGGGCATAAAAAAATCCCTGCGGTATGCAGGGTTGGTAAACTGGTACTTCTGCCGTGCCAGCCAGAAAAAAGGATAGCCACCGGCTCCATATTGTTTTTTCGGCTGGTATTCGGCTGGTAACTGAAAGGGGTAGGGTGTGGGAAGGGGGAAACGGTAAAAAAGGCTATCCGCAAAAGGGCATAGCTGTCCCGTGGCGGAAAGCCTTATTTGCTACCGTTCCCTGTCCTTACTCCGCTCCCGTTTCCGGTACAGCTCCAGTGCCTTTACAATCGTATCTTCCATCTGTTTCGCAGGCGTCCCCGGTGAAAAATATTTGCTGATACGCTCTTTCGGCATACGAAACTGCTCCTTCTGGTTCCCCTTTTCCTCTGATAAAATAGAGAGGATTACATCCTCATTCAGCCTCCCCTCGTCTGCAAATTTACGCATTTTGATTGCCTGTGCATGGCTCGGTGTGCAGTCCTCCAACTGCATGGTGTCAAGCAGGACGGTTTGTTGCTCTTTCGGCAGGTAAGACAATTCTACCGCTGGACGTATGGCAATCTTGCCGCTGTCAACCATATCCAGAATTGGCGTGATAAGCTCGGTTAGACGGATATAGCGGCGAATTTGGTCTTGGCTTTCGCCTACCTGCTCCCCCAACAACTGTCTTGAAGTCTTTCCCTGCGACTTCTGTGCCACTGGCACAGAAGTTAAATCAGTGCGTTTTCCCTGCCTTTTCATTGCGTCCAGTTTCAGCTTGTAGGCAAACGCTTTCTCTGACGGCAATATCTGCTCCCTTTGCAGGTTAGAATCCACCATGATTATAATGGCTTCATCGTCTGTCAAGTTGCGGACAATGCACGGTATCTCCTTTTTCTCCGCAAGCTCGCTCGCCATTTTACGCCTGTGTCCGGCTATCATTTCATAACCGCCCTCTGGCTTTTCCCGGACAAGGGCAGGCACCAGAACGCCATACTGCTTTACGCTCTCCGCCATATCCGCCATGCTCTCGTCCATCTTCACCTTAAACGGGTGGTTGGGAAAATCGCTGATTTCCTTCAGCGGGATTTCCCTGACGGATTCCCGGCTTTCATTGTCCCTTTCCTCCTGTGTGCTGAACAGGTCAGCAGCTGAGGGAAGCGGCATTTTTATTTCTTTCGCCACTGCGTATCACCTCCCTCGTAAATGCTCCATACGCCTTTGCCGCCGCACCGTTTTTGTCATAGCTGTAAATGCTCTGCCCTGCGGCGCTGGTTTCCGCCGCTTTCACCGCAACGGGGATGACCGTCTGGTACACTTTGATTACCCTCCCGTAATTCTGCCTTAGATTGTCGGCTGTGGCACGGGCAAGGTTTGTCCGCATATCTGCCAGCGTCAATAACACGCCGTCCACCTTTAAACCGGGGTTAATCTGCCGCTGCACCTTGCCTATGGTTTTCATAAGCTGCGTCATTCCCTTTAAGGGGAGATAGTGCGCCTGCACCGGGACGATTACGCTGTCCGCCGCCGCAAGCGCATTGATGGTGAGCATACCCAGGCTCGGCATACAGTCAATCAAGACATAGTCATAATCCTTTTTCAGCTCGCTCAGATAGGATTTCATGGTGAACTCCCTGCTCATGGCGTTTACAAGCGTGATTTCCATACCAGACAGCTCGATATTCGCCGGAATCAGGTCTACGCCCTCGTCATGGTGTAAAATCCCCTCTCCCGCTTCAATCGGCTCGTCACGGATAATCTTCTCCATCTGCGTTGAGAGCGTGACCGGAAGGCTGTCCTGATCTGCCCAGCCCAAAGAGGTTGTCAAATCCCCCTGCGGATCGGCGTCCACAAGCAGCACTTTCTTCCCTTCGTTTGCAAGCCCTACCCCTAAGTTGACGGCAGTCGTGGTCTTTCCCGTCCCGCCTTTCTGGTTTGCAAGGGCGATTACCTTACATTTAGACATCACGGTTTACCTCCTTTCCTGAAAAATTTAATAGCCACTCTGCATAAGACAGAATGGCTATGTATGGATTTTGGGGAAATAAAATAAGCCGACTGATTCTTGTTTAAAAAATCAATCGGCTATGTATAATTAACATCTTTCACTTAAATTTGAATTATACCTCTCACTCTATCTAAAATCAATTTATCAGATTCATTTAAACCCTCTTCTTTTCCTATAAAAATTTCTATCGCATCTTCAGCCATTCTTACATTTGGGATTGTATACAAATCTCTATCCTGATTTTCTACTCCATAAATTATTTTTTTAACCTCCTCATACTTCCTCATACAACACTGCTTATATTTTTTTCCACTACCACAAATGCACTTACTATTTCTTCCAACTTTACCCTTAATTTTAAGTATATAATCATCTATATAATGGATTGAATTTTCATTCATATCCCTATCATTTTTATATAAAAAAACCTCTCGCTTGGAAACATAATCTTTTACCGTTCCATCATTATATAACATCATTGTTTTTGTCGGACTATATAATGTTATTTTCTCTAACATATCAAAAGCTTCCTGCTTCTTAGCAATGCACTTTACATAGGAATTTTGATAAATCACATTATTTATTTCTGCCACATCAATATCATCAAGCACACAAAATTTTTCTTTTGATATATAATTAGGTTTCTTCCCATGATAGAAAACAACATAATATTTTGCACTCAGTGGCAATAATATCATAGTATCTTTCATTCCAATTTGTCGATTCGATGCGTTACTAAATTTATTCTTATAGGAAAGTGCCACTGTGGAAATATATTGATCGCTTAATAAAAATCTTTCTTTCTCATCTACTATTACAGCACTCTCATAAAATTGAGAAATTGTTTCACACAGTCCCCATAAATATCTTCCATCAAAAATATTTAATATCATCCTTTCTACTCTATCCAATTTTGGATTTTCAGAGGAAAAAGAATATTCATACAAAAGTGCGCCGCTTCTAAAATAGAAAATCATAAAAATAGGCAACATTTCTTTTACTCTTAAAATGAACTGGCTATAATTTATTCCAGATAAATTCTCTTTTTCTATTTTAGCAATACAACTATCAATCTTTGGAATATATACATCCTCTATATCGGAAAATAATTTTTCAAGATAATTTGTACTTAACTTCGGATGTTCATATACAAAATTTTGTGCCATTGTCTTATCATAGTTTTTTTTAGACAAATTATCTTTCTCTATAAATAATTCATACACTTTCTTTTTTGTATCCGCAAATTGTTTCTGTATTCCTCTTGATACATAATGCTGATTTCTTGTTATTTGGTCACTCTTACTCATAATTTCATCTCCAATCGGGAAATAACATATCTCTCTATTACAAAAAAATTTTAAAAATCTACAGAATACTTATATAACAAAAACAGTATACCAGAAAATTCCACCTTATAAAAGACAGGATTCGTCTCAATTAACTAGCAAATATCTGTTTTAAAATATGTTATGTGGAGAAAAATAAAACCCCATACAGATTTGCATGAGGTCTTAGATGGATGGCACGAACCTTTCCGTGCATCCCATAGATATGTAATTGATAAGTAGTTATGTTTCGGTTCACAATCGCATGAAAAATGGAACCTTGCTTTTTTATTCTTTGAAATGGAACAATCAATAATAAAAAACCTTGCAAACGCCGATGTTTACAAGGTTTTTCAAGCTCCCCGAGTTGGGCTCGAACCAACAACCCCGCGGTTAACAGCCGCGTGCTCTACCATTGAGCTATCGAGGATTATTCTGTTTTCCTGCACATTTTCTTCGGTGTGCGACCGTGTCGTTGCTCTACCATTGAGCTATCGAGGACCATCTTCCCCATATACCCTCAAAAACCCATACAGAGACTGGCACACGCCACACCCACACCACGCATACTCCGACCTTCCCTGGTCAAGCCCTCGACCGATTAGCTGCAGTCAGCTCCGTGCATTGCTG
>CAJTMC010000059.1 GCA_910577115.1 uncultured Lachnospiraceae bacterium | reverse complement strand
TTCAAATAAGAATCAGAATGATGAAATCCCCTGCATCTTCCCCATCCATTCCCGAACCTCTTCCTTTGACAATTCCCGTTTGATTTCTGCCAAAGGCTTAAGATAAGGATGGCAGCTTACAGCGAAGAATAGATCCCAGCTTCGTGGAAATTTTTCAGGACAAATCAATACCACAGGCATTTGCTCCACACAGGGAATAGTATCCGGCCCCATCTCTCCCCAGAGCATCTGACCATCACAGGAATAATAGGCGGCATGTGCATAAACCGAACCATTCTGCCTTGCTGTCTCTTCCCCCGATGCATAGGCAAATACTTTTAGGCTTTCCGGTGATTTCACATCTGCGGATAAGCCAAAACGCTGGTCCCATTCTTTCTGATAAAGTGCCCTTTCCAGCAAGGTCATCAAGTGGAAATTTGTCCCCACATCCTGAACCCTTATTAACGCTCCCTGCTCCTTTTTTGGTGCCAAAACAAGCACATCCATAGGTCCGCAGACAGGATAAATCCGAAGCAAATATGAGCCATTTTTCACAAAAGGCTCAATGCGCTCCAGATTATCATATAAATCCTTTTTACGCAGATACTCCCTGCTCTCCGGTGATTTTGCCAGTAAATCCATAATTGCCATCATCAGTGGCGCACTTCCCCGGAAAGCCCGAACCTTATCCGGTGCCGTCAAAAACAGCTTGTCCAACATCTCATCCTCAGGATCACTTTCCTCTGTTTTATCCAGCTCATCCAGCAACCCGCAGAGATGAGAAACCACCTTAATAAAGAAATTCACAAGTCCCTCTCCTGCGCCTCCAGGCACACATTCTCCCATCAGCACACCACAGAAAAATGCGCAGCAGCAGCCCTTGTACAAATCCATAGAATCCAGCATTCCAGCCAACTCCTCCAGTATTTGTTTCTGGGCTTTTGGATTTTTTCTTCGGTATTGATCCAAGGCAATAAACCTGTCCGAATGGCCTAATAAATTGGCAATTTTCGTTTCCTCTAATGTTGAGGGCTGCTGAAATTCCTCAACAAACAGACGAATTAATTCCTCCATAACCGTATTCTCTCCTTTTCATATTACTTTCTATCTATCAATGAGCAAATTTAATCAGGTTGGTATGCACAATAATCTTTTATGATAAGACCCGTTTTCCTCTTCCTTTTCCTGTCAGAAATAAGGTGCCGGCCACTTATCAATAACTTTCGGATTTCCATCTTTGTCATCTTGATAAACCACATATTGATTCTGTTGCAAATATTTTAGAAATAGTTCCTCATCCTCTCTTCCCATATAAAAATGATACTGCCTGCCCATGCTTTTCCTACTTTCCTTCGGATACAGGAGCATATCAACAATTTACTTTTATGTTAGTTTCACTTGGGGAACATATCTATTCGCATGATACCAAAAGTTGTCTTATTCCTCTACATTCAATATTTTCATCAATTCGTCTTTTTGATTTTGAACACAGCTTTCAACAGCTTTCATTATTTCATCTTCGGATATGCCAGGCGGGAACATTTCTCTTGGCACTCCGCAGCCAAACATCGCCGCATATTTTTGCTCCAATTCAAACTTCTCATCATCAAAATCATTGATATCTTCATTGATTAATTTGTTCATAAAATCTAACATCTTATCTTCCATAATGCGTCCTTTCCTGCACAAGGCAAATGCCGTTACTGCGATACCGGGACTGACACAGATTGCATCTAATCCGGCTTTTGAAGAATGCTGCAAAGAAAAACACAAGAAAAATGTGAAATACGGTTACGCTGTTATTTCCACGCTTTCCAAATTTCCGGCTGATAACCGACCGTTGCCTGTTTTCCGTTTCTTACAACCGGAGTTTTTAGTACTTTCTGATTTTCAAGTATTTTTTCGTCCTTGTCCTCATCTGAGATATATTTTATCAGCGCAAGCATGTCCTTGTCTTTGCAGTTTTCATCAAGAAGGTTTTCGAGTCCGCCTACAGCTTGTTTTATGCTTGCATACTCGCCTTTACTCATGCCTTTTTCTTTCATGTCAATAAACTGGTACTTTATGCCGCGTTCCTTAAAGTACCTCATGGCTTTTTTGGTTTCAAAACATTTGTTCGTTCCAAATATCTGTATATTCATCATTTCACCTGTGCTTTCTGCTGTTTTGGATATTTCATATTCTAAGTCAGGTCAAACAGCGTCTGCTGTTCATATTCCGTTTCCCTGTCAAGGAGTACCGGTGTCTGCTGCAATAAGCAATCCACTGCCGTATCATCAAGCAGCCAGTCTTTTATCTGCCCTTTTTCCAGTATAAGCGGCATCCGGTCATGTATCTTTATCATGGACGCATTTGCCTGTGTTGTTATTATAATAAATCGTTCCCCCGAAGCTGTGAGGTCATAAAACCCTGCCATATAAACAGTGCCCCTGTCTTTTCTGCGGAATATGTTTTTTTCTTTGCTGCGGCTCCACTCATAGAAAAAGCCTGCCGGAATCACTGCCCTGCGGCGCCTGATGCCGCCCTCAAACATCTTCTTATCCAGTGCGGTTTCCGCCCTTGCATTGATGATTATGCCGGAGCCGCTTATTGCGGGATATCCCCATTTTATTTTTGACAGCTTTATTCCGCCGGCAGCATTCTTTATAATCACAGCAGCGTCATCTGTCGGATATATGTCCCTGTTTACCTGCATACCCTGCAGGCTGGCATCTGTTTTTTCCACAATATTCAGGATATCATTCATTGTATCATTATCAAAATAATATCTGCTGCACATAAATGCTTCCTTATTCTTTCCCTTCTGTTTCTTATGGATAACTCTATGATTAAAATTCATTATAGCAGATATGGCATCTAAACAAAAGTGTATTTTCAAATTTAAATAAGGAGCAGCTTCTTTCCATAAACCACAACCTTCCTACCCCTCCACAACCGTTTCAGAAATTTCCGTTAAATATAAAATATCCCGCTCCACTCTGTAACCGCTACAAAACTCCGTCAACCCTTTACCGTTTTCCCATACAAAAGTTTCATAATAATCCCGTTCGCCGTTTACTCTTATAATCCGGCTGTCACATACTATTTCATTTTTCCATTTATGAACGTTAAAGTGCCATGTGACACTGTCATTCTCCTGCTCTGCCTGCTCCTGATAAATGGTATACCAGCCCGTTTCGCCATGCTCCAGTTGACCTGATATGTTCTGATCCTGACAGACAATGTAGCCGTTGTTCTTCAGTTTTTCATCCGTATCCAATATCTGCATCAGCAGTTCGTCGTCATCATAAAAAGTGATACTTTCCTCATCCTGCCAAGCCCAGCCAAATATTCTGTATATTTCATGATCCGTTACATAAAAATACGTATTCAGGCGGTCAGGCATCAGCTCCGCGAGCGGCTGCACTTTCAAACGGTAAACGCTTCCCTTATCATATCGTTTGACAAGATACCATTCTGCAAAAACCGTCGCCTCTACCCACTCCTCTCCGTCCTGATATTTTGCATGCGCTTCTATGTCCATATAGTCGTTCTGAAAAAATTCCCGGATGGTTTCATACTCCACCATGTTGTTATTCCCCTCAAGCGTAATCTGACTGATATACAATTCATCCGTATCCCGTTGTACATAAAAACCTGTCAGTTGTCCCTCATTATAAGTCAGCTTTGTCAAATAATATCCCCGCTCCAAAAGCGCTTTATTTCCCATTGGATAAAAGCCTTTTTGATTGCCTTCATAATCGTAGAACGATACACCGTCTGCCAAACGCCGCGACAGCAATTCCGACTCCACATCATCTGTATCCCACACCGCGTTTTCCAGCTCCGCTAAATTACTGCAAAAATATCCGTCGTCCGTAAACAGATATTCTCCGTATACTAAATTATTATCTAACAACTTCGTTTCTCCGTTGTCTTTTATCGCAACGATTTCATAATCGCAGGGCGTACTTAACTCCCCTAAAATAATCAGACCGTACTGATTAAAATCTAATGTATACGAAAACTCCCACTTGTCGGTTTCCCATAATTTTTTTCCGCTCCATTTCCCGTTTTCGTCCGCTTGGGCAATCCAATATTCCCTATGGTCTGTTGTTTTATCACAAATTTCATACGACATCGCTGCGTCATTGCGCGTCCGGACTTCTCTGAGTACGCAATCCCCGCTTTCCACGATCACAGGCTGATAAAGCTCCGTAATACTGCCATCCGAAAGGCTCAATTTTTTCAGCGTGTGTTTTTGCTCAGGCTTGTCCCAACGCGCCCATTCACTGTAGTAAATACATCCGTCATAAATATACCAAAACGGGCTAATCATCACATCCTCCCCCACGCTGTAATAACAATATTTTTCCTGCGTGTCCATATCGTATATGAAAAATGATGCATTGTCTTGGGATACGGTTATGGCCAGATTTTGATACTGCGCACATTGCATTCCTAAATCCTCGTCCCTATCAAAAATAGCGTTCAGCGTTAATTCCTGCCTGACATATGTTTCTCCTTCTTTTTTGTAAATTGTCGTTCCCAGTATCAAAGTATCGTTATGGCAGATGTAATTGCGGAGCCGATACTCCAAATTTGAAATGTTGCGATAACGCAATTCCGGAATTTCGTCCAATTCCACTGTATATTCGTAAAGGCTTTCCTCAAAATCCTGCTGCTCATTTGCCACACATTCCGTAACGGTTTCCCCTGTTTCCGTCTGCGTAACAGCCGCGACTTCCGTTTCTGCATGGTTTGAAGCAACATCTCCTGCTCTGCATCCCGATATTATGACGCATACTATAATCGCGAAAAAAACATATGCAATTTTCCTATGCATAAAATCCTCCCTTATCTACCGCCCAGTGTTTGGTACAACATGCTCTTCTATCAGGACAATACGTGCATTAATAGTATATTTTGATACGGTCATTATTTCCCACATAAAGCAGGTCTTTGTAAGTTTTCAACCGTTTTTTCAACAGATCTTTCCTCTTGATTTTTTCACCTGTTTTCCAATCCTTTCGCTCTTCCAGCCGTCTTACCCCTTCGTTGTAAAAACCTCTCCCTCCGTCACGACAAATTCCCGCTGCGGTGACAAAAGATATGCTTTCACCTGTGTTGCTTTGTCCTGTTCCAGCAGCATCACATTCAGCATATAATTGTAGCCTGAAACATGATACATGCGAAATGTATACACTTTCCCATCAATTTTCTGAAACCACATTTGAACCAGTCGGATACCAATCTGCAAATCATATTGACCTAATTGGTCAAGTTCCCGTTCCGACGCGGTCTGCGCATCATATAAGAAAAATTTTGTCCGAAGATGCGCTGCTGCATGAATACTTGACGGTTCAAACATGGATTTCCACAGATAAACAGGCTCGCCGCAATTTGCAATATCCATTTTATATACGGTTTTTTCATACGCCCCCAACGTGAAATCCACCATTTCCTCCTCACCGTAATATACGTCTGCTGCATAGCGGGACGTTCCTCTGTCGAGATATTGTTCTGATGTAATTTCGTCTTTCACCTGAGCGATGTACGCGTCAATTTCGTTATCTGCATCTGTATTGGTCAGATACGGCGAAGCCAAGCAGGACGGTTTCCAAATATACTGTTTGGGCAGATAGCGGATTACCATTGTTTCCTCTTCGGGATTGTCTTTTAATCTGTGAATTTTAAGCGCGTCATACACCTTTAAATTGTAATTGTACTGCCAAAAAATATAGTAAAATTCATCCTCATATTGAATGACCCTTCCGTCCCCCTCATTTTGCGTTTCAAATTTGTTTATCCACACAAAGTCGTCCCCTACGCGCTCTGTCAGACACACGAAAAAGGCGCCGTTACTCCCTCCCTGCCATGCCGTAAAAACATAGTAATCCTTTCCGTCGGTTGCAGGAATGTAGAAACAGTTGCAGCAATTCAGGGGGATTTCGTAAAACTGGCAAATGTGCGCAATCGCCTCGTCTTTCCATTGTATCTGTTCTCTGTAATCCGCAATTTTGGGGAAGTGGACATACAAATCCTCCAAGTCAAGAATATACCGATTCGCCCCCATTGTGTCGATTGTCTGCTCATAAACACTGTCCTCCCCTCGTGTTTCTGCGCTGTCTGAATGGTAGAGCGCTTTTTCCAGCATGACTGTCAGCGCTTGGGGAAATTTTTCAGGTGTCTGTTCCGTTGGGGCAAATTCTTCTTTTATTTCCTCTGCAAAGACGTAAGCTTCGTCCGCAATCAAATCCTCTCCTATCTGTTGCAGAAATGCCTTTCCTAACAAATCCTAGTTGAGGAGCGTATACAGGTTGTCCGCCTGATTATCGGAACTGTCCTTTGGGGCGGTCACTGCCAAAGTGTCCTCCACTTCCGCTTCTGTTTCTGTTTCTTTGCAGCCTGTCAGCAAAAGCAATATTCCCATTAACAGGAGATATATTTTCAGCATTTTTATTCTTTGTTTCTCCATACCTGCCTCCCTTGCAATTCACAAAATATCATTGTAGTGTGCCGATATAATACAATTCGGTTCTTAAAAATTCCGGTTCTTCTTCAACGCGGTATAAGGCTTTGGTTTTCCTGTCAATATAATATCTTTGTCCTCTTACAATATGATCCGGAAAATCATCAAATGCGCTTACCATATCGTAGGTTCTGTTTATGTAGTGAACTGTTCCGTCATATATCAGATTTGTTTCGTTATAGCCCGCCTGTTGTAATGCGTCCATAGTTTTATCCAGCACTTCGTCTACTGTCATGTGTTCCTGTGGTAAGCCATTTTCCGGTTCCGCGTTTGGGTTCTTTAATGCGTATTGCGCTTCTTTTTCCTGCGTGCCGATTAGAAACAATTCTCCGTCCTTCCATACATAAAAATTCCCTGTTTCCTGTTCGACAACCGGAACTAAATTCTGATAGTTCCATGTATAAAGATTCCCCGTTTCCTGTTCAACATGCAGCAAATTGACAAAACAGATGTCGTTTTCTGCCGTTTCCCGATACAGGGCATACTTGTCGCAAATTCCGGCAGCCACACCTGTTTCCGGATATTGGGAGGGGTCTGTCAATCCCTCATAAATACAAAGAATGTCTTCGTTCCATTCAAACGGAAGCGTGTTTGGTGACAGCTCTGTTTGCTCCTCCCCTATTTTTACAATGATTTTGTCGTCCAAGCTGACAATACCGCCCCGCGTCTGAATTTGGTATTCCTGTAAATTTTCATAAGAATGCAGATACGCCGCAAGCTCCTCCTCGCTTTGTTTGTATTGGGGATTATGGCAAATTTCCAGCCATTTTTCGCGCATGTTACAAAACAGCGACTCCTCATGAGAAATCGGGACGCGAAAGATATAATTGTACTTGTCATCATTCTCTAACGAGTTTCTCATATCCCATGCTGCGGTAAAAAAATCTTTTTCCCATCTTTCGCGCTTTTTGATTTTCATGTATAACGCCATGTTATTGTGCGCGCCCCAGTGGATATTCGGACTGCATATATAAAATTCCATTCTGTCATAATCGGCATATATGGACGCGCAGGAACAGTCGCCGCTTAAAAATGCAAACAGCTCTTTTCCCTGCCGGTCATATACATAATTGTACGAAATCACTGCCCCTCCCGCCGACGCGGCATACGAATAGGACAATATAATTTCTTCTTTCCCGTCATTTGTAAAGTCAAACAGACCGATGTCAATCCATTTTATTTCGGTCGGAAAATTCTTTAGATAGTTCTCTATTCTGCTGTTGTTTATCTGTATGGCAGCGTTTATTGCGGCTGTCAGTTCTTCCGGTTCCTGTGTCTGTACAAATTCGGTTTCTGCCATATTCGCATTTTTTATTATATCTGTATTTTTTGTTATATCCGCATTTTCTGTCATATCCGCGTTTTCTGCCGTATCCGTAATTTCTGCCGTATCTGTAATTTCTACCGTACCTGTAATTTCTGTCATATTCGCATTTTCTTCTGATGCTGATGAAATTATGACGGCAGTTTCCTCTTGTATTTTATGATCTGTTTTTTCACAGCCTGCGAGTATAAGGCATAGCAATAAAATGAACGCACTGACTGTCTTCTTCATTTGGTTTTATGACTCCTTTCTTTTTATATGGCTGATTTTTATTCAACCTTTGCAGCGGAATTCAAAAATTGTCCGCGCTTTCGTGAAGCTCTGATAAGACTTCCGCAACAATATCTACCTTTTCAGGTGAAATTCAAAAATCGTCCGCGCTGTTGTAAAACATTGATAAAACCTCTGCAACATATCCACCTTTTCAAGTGAAATTCAAAAATCGTCCGCACTTTCGTGAAATAGTTTATATGGATACCCGTAATCCGTCTGCTGTTCTTTATCTATATCCGCTCCAAATTCTATATGCATATTTTTTGCCCCGTTCCCATGTATGTAATAAACAATTCCTTTGCCCTTTTCCCATACGATTAACATGTAATCTTTTGAGCCGTAAAAGTATTCGTTATAAAAGCGGAATATCCGTCTGTCGCCGTCCGTTTCCACAAATGCGTAGTATCCGTTTACGTCCGTTACATCGACTGTCCCGTTTTCGCAACAAACAATATCACATTCTTCAAGAAACGCTGCTTCATCTGTCTGTATCTGACGGAGTATTCTCCTGTTTTCCGCGTCGGAATACCCCTCCATAGTTGCAGATGTGTAGTAAATTGCATTGTCCGTCACATAAAAGTATCCTAAATACCTGCGCCCTAACGCTATTTTGTCCAGCGGGTCAGTGCTCTCTAACTGTTCCAGTTCCAAAGTGTATAGCGCGCCGTTTTCAAAGGTTTGTAAATTTGTGATATACAAATCAATATTCTGCCAAATATCCCTGTAACTGTGTGTATAGAAGTACCCCTCGTATTCGACTTTTTGCTCTGTCGTAGTGTAAAAGTAAGGATTTTGGCTCTCATATTCCTGTTTTGTGGCATTGTTGTTTTGACGATTTATGTAAATCATTAACACTACCACCAGCGCAGTAAATAAAAACATATTATGTTTTCCGCTCATTTTCATTCTGATATCTTTCATCTTGCTGCCTTTCTATTCGACACACACATATTTTGTTGCTTCTTGGTTTTATCTGTTCGTTTGACTGTTTCCCTTATCCCTTCTTCGCTGTTTCGAAATTCTGTAATACTTTTCATTCTATTCTGATACTGTAAAGTAGTTCTCCATTCTTCTATAGAATAAAATTCAAGCTCTACGATCTCACACCACAATATCTCCCGAAAATCTTCACGCACATGAAAGCTGTCCCAGACTACGCTGTGGTCTTCCCATTTTTCATATACAAATACCGGATAATAATATCCGAAAAAGTTCTTATCATTATCATATAACGCTACCGGATCTGTCCTGTTGCAGTGCACTTCCAAATAAGCCTGTCCTTTGCTTTTCCTGTTTATATAATACCCATAATCGTCTAATTCCGGAATTTCCTGCGCAATATACAATTCTGCCTGAAATGCGCCTTGCGTTTCTTCCGCATTACTTGTATTTTCTCCAAACGGTTCCTGTATACTTTCTGCTTCCTCTTCACAAGGAGCTGATTTGATCATAGCATTATTCGTTTGCTGTATCTTTGCGCCTATGTGCAGGCAGACCGCCGCAAAAAGAAACAGCATGATACAGATATTTCGTATGTATTTATTCTTTTTTATTCCTTTCTCCCCCCTATATGCACGACGATATTATTGGGAACGCTATGCCCTTCCCGCAAATCTGTTAATCTAAATTTACCGAAGAAACCAACAGCCAAGAATCCCTCCCGTCGGGATAATCCGAAATAAATGTATAGCAGTAATACGCATCGGTATATTCTATGTAATATACTTCCTGCTCCGACCAGTACATAAATCCCTTCTTGACCTCTGCGTCGTACGCATTCTGTTGAATTTCCTCAAAATCCATTCCTGCCCTTGCGCTCATAAAGCCAAAACCCATATCGGGAGCAGTGATAATTACACATCCGGGCAAAAGGTATTCCCATACATTCTCGGGATTTTCGCCATATTGCAGCATCATACCCTCATTTACGGGAACCGTCGCACCGCTGAAATGCCCATTCAAATATCCAAACTTTCCCCATTCAGACAAATCCTCCACACCGTCTATCCGCGCCATTTCTCCCTGTCTCAACCGCAGATATTTTTCGTAAACTGCATACGGATTTTCGTCCTCGTTACTCTTTTCTTCCAACAATGCACTGAAATCACATTTTAACTGTAAAAGCCGCACTTTATTCTGCCACTTTGTTAATTCATTTCTGCTGTTATTTAATGCAGATGCAAAGGAAACGGAATTTTCCAAATGCGCATTGTGCTGCACCTCGTCTTGCTCCCATTCCCTATTGTTTTGTATAGCCGACAGCTGTGCAGCTTGTTTTTCCTTCAGAATGTAAAGCAAACCGCTGTTTACTATGCAAAATATGCTGATAAAAAGAAACGCTGTTCTCGTTAATACCTTCTTTTCCAACATGGATTTCTAAATTCCTTTCAATTTCAATACATTGTTAAAATTTTATCGATTGTTTCTTCGTTACATACAGGATTGTTTCCTGTGAAAACGCTTCCAGTTCCACATAATAGTAATAAAATGCTTCATCTTCAAATAACACATAGCTCACAGTACCAAAATCATATTGTACCTTTTTTCTTTCTCCGGGAATATCAAAATCCAATGTCCTTCCGACTTTTAAATCCTGATATCCTATATCCAAGGCAGTATTTTGTACGACTAACCCGATTGGGAGATTATCGTCATTGTCATATCTAAGCCAAACCTGTTCCCCAACCGGCAGCAGCGAGCCAAACTCCTTCCCGACTGTAAACCCTGGTTTCAGCGCATCGGCAATACCTGATTTGTTTATAATTGCCTGCAGTTCTTCCTTTTCCACCCTGAAATATCGTTCCAAATAGTCCGTACTCCCGTTTTCTCTATCCAGTGCGGCTGCGGTTGCATCAATGTATTGCCTCATGTTATAATTTTTTTCGAGAATCGCGTAATCTTCTTCGGCATCATGGATTTTTGCGCGGATAGCCTTATCCTCTTGAAAATATGCTTCAACATCTGAAATCAGTCCGGCATTTTCTTCCTCTAATGTGCATATTATTTCTGACGCAGCCTTTCTTTCATTCGCAATTGCTTTCAGCTCCGCCCTTTGCACAATCATCTGAATTCCAAATACCGCTCCCGCCAATATGCAACAGACATCACACAGGAATATAATTCGTTTTACAAATTTGTGTATACAATTCACATGCCCCCACCTCTTTTCGGTTTTATTATAATCCTGCAATTGCACAAACTTGCATCATTTTTGCCGGATATTGGCAACTTATCATATCCGTTCAAATATTGATTGTAAATATAGATATATTTTTGTATAATAATCATAATTACAAGGAGAAGGAGAAGGAGCATGATTATGAAGAACATCATATGGGGAAGGCAGAAATAGCCGACATTAAAACAAAAGAACAAGTATTGGCATATTTTAAAGAACATTTGCTGTCAATATTTCAACCGGATATTACTGACGAAGAAAAAAAATAATATATTAAAAAAAGTAACATTAGAGGAAATAAGATATTTATATAAAATTATTTTTGGTATTCCTTTAGCAGATAAGTATAAAAAAATTGACGCAGTTTATAAAATTAAAGACTTTTTAGACAGCGAAGAACGAACTGCCGATTTAACGAAAACTTTTAATAGCAGCCCTATGTACTAATAAGATGCCGCAGAGGGACTATTCCAAAGTTTGTGTAAACCTTCAAACTGATGTAAGATAAAAATACTTAGTTTGGAGGTTTATTTATGTCAAGAAAAAATGAAAGCCCACAAAAAGCCGCAATGAGAGAAGGGCAGAAACCAGAAAATCGGCTCTGCTCCTTTGCAACTATTCACAAATCTTATATCGTTTTTTTGAGTTGAAACAAAACTTGGAACAGTCTCGCCGCAGAATTTGATAATGCGCAAAAATGCCTGATTGAAAGGTAGTCCGATCAGGCATTTGTTTCTTCGTTTTAGGGAAACAAGCCAACGCTCATTTCCCCTCCATAATTATAATGTTTCCGTTACGATTTCATACATTTCCCCTTGATAATATTCTATCACAAACCGCCCTTCGCCGTCTAATGTGATGCTTCTAATTGCTGAAACCGGATCTGCCGTTTTTGTAAAATCCCTTGCTATTGTTCTGCAATACATGTCTTTATTAAAAATATCACAAATAACAAGCTCCCCGTCTTCCATATAAGCAATATATTGATATTCAATTAAAATCGGGTTAAAAAACACTTCCGATTCCCTGCAAGTTTTTATATCATAATAAAAAACATACCGCGCAGGCGAACCGACGCTTTGAGCAATTTCATATAAATCGTCCGTCAACTGCGTGACACTTGTTTTTTCAATACAAGATACCGTATCGATTACATGGTTTTGTTTATCATACAAAACAACCACCTTTCCGTCTTCCGTTTCCTCTATCAGAATTTTTCCTGTCCGATTTTCAACAATAACCATGACGATGTTCGTCAGGAAAAAAAGAAAAACACACAATATGATACCAATTCCTATTTTCTTATACATATATCCCTCTTACCTTCAA
Source organism: uncultured Lachnospiraceae bacterium (assembly GCA_910577115.1). Classification (GTDB taxonomy): domain Bacteria; phylum Bacillota; class Clostridia; order Lachnospirales; family Lachnospiraceae; genus COE1. Next base: position 5,539 of record CAJTMC010000059.1, on the reverse strand, counting down.
CCCCAATGGGCACAAATGCAAACCTCTGCAAAATTTACTGTTACGGTCTGTATCGGCGCACAATATCATACTTTTCCTTTTCCACGTCATACTGCCATATCATCACACTGTAAGGAAGCACAATTTTATAATAACCGCCTGCCGTTTCCTGCAAAACTGCCAACGGATTGTATTCGCCCTCATGCAAATACAATGGCGTTGTAACTTCAAAAATTCTGTCAGAGCTGCCGTCTTCCTTCCGGTTTAATATTACAACATAATTTCCGGCAGAACCGACCCAGCCTGATGCATATACGGAAACAACATATTCCTCAATACCATCATTATTCAAATCAAAACGAAAATAATCCGCAATATTGTTACGATCTTTGTCAAATGTCCCGATTATATCCTTAAGCTGTTCCGCAAGCCAGCTGTCTTCCGAAACAGGCTTTGGGTCAACGCATATATTTTCATTTAATATCTCATAGCCCTCCGCCTCAAGCATCGTATAATCAATTGCCGAGCTGATTGCGGTCTTCGCCGGATACGGTCCGTTCAAAACAGTTAGCAGCGCGTCATACAAAATCTCTAACGCCTGCCGTTTTTGAGCAGTGCTCCAAGCTACAATATCGCGCGGAAACATTTCTACTGCTGTTTGATAGCAGATTTCCCGTTTCGTATATCCGTCCATATATGTGGCAAGAAGCTCACGCAGCGCGCCAAGTTCGTACACACGTTCGTCAATGAAATACATTTTGCGCTGCTCCTCCTGCCAATTCTCTTCAATTCGCACCAGCTCCTTTGGCTCGGTACCCTGTTCCAATACCGTTTCATACAGAGATAACGTATAAATACCGCCCTTACTGTCCCCTCCGAAAGAACTGTTATCCAAAGAAAGATACCGATACACGCCATTTTCGTCCACATAAGCATCTAGCAGTTCAATATCAAGATATGGTGACAGCTTTTTATAATCCGTTCCGAAACGAATATACTTCTCAAAAACAGCAATCGTATCCGCAAGAGAAGATACTTGTCCCGTCTTCTGTTGATAGATATACACACAATTCTGCCCACAATGATTGGCAGGAAACGTGACGAGCATTTCCAAAATACCATCAAAATCAATATCCGCAACGGAAAACTCCCATCCCTGTGCACTGTCCGCAGGCTGCAGCGCATGCTCCCACAAAACGCTGTCCGCTGTCCAGTCAAACGCCAAAAATGCCGTAATATCCGTATCTGAGACATCTTCCTGAATAGCTGCCGGTGCAGTTTCCTTTTGCGGCAAATCCCCAAAAGACCAACTGTGTTCCACTACAGCTTCAAATGCTCTTTGTATAGCTGCTTCGCCGTTACGCCTCAGAAACCAACTGTGTTCCACTGCAGCAACGTCGTTTTGGGATACCCATGTATCAATGCGGAGAACCTTTTCCTGTTCCTTTTCCTGATGCTCTCCTTCTTCGGTAAATGTAAAATAATAGCAGTAATGAATGCTTCCCGCGCGTTGATTGTGCGGATAATAATAGGCGTCATATCCCTCCTTGAGCTGCCAGCCCTCGCCTGCTCCTGTAATTCCGAGCGTTTCAGAATCCTCCTCCAGCTCTTTCCATAAGTGTTTCCCAAGCAGATACGGTTGTAATTCCTCGTCTGCAAAAATCCGGCTCTCACGCACTTTTTCCAAAATATTTGGCACTTTGTTTTCGAACATATATTCTTTTAATAACATCGGCATAAATGCTTCCGTTGGAACAGGTATAAAACCATTTCCGTTCCCCTGCAGTTCCCCGTTTTTCACAACTACACTCCGTTCTCCCAAATATACCCTTGCCGCCTGATATTGTTCTTTCGTCATGGAAACAGTCAAAAGCGCTGTGTCCGTAAGTCTGCCGCTTTTGTTATCCGTATCAAACCAAAGCATTACCGCCTTTGCCGTTTCAACGCCCATTTTTTCATAATCCGGATAAATATAATATAAGTATCCCTTATCAGTACGGTAACAGTTATAAAAACGGTTTGCCCTCCAGTTATCCTCAAGCTGTTCCCATTGATTGTTCCAAAACGACTGAAATGCCGTTTCGTTTGCAAACATATTTTTATCTTCCGCCACATCGCCGCCCTTATTTTCCAAAGCAGCGATTGCAAACGCTCCAAGCTGTTGCGCCGTTTTCACTGTATCGCCGTATGCAAGCTCTATACCCGCCTCCACAACAGGCTCCTGATGCTCGTCGCAGAACAGCCCCGTTGTATTTTCCGTATAAAGAACGCCGGAATGTTCCCTGTCTACAGAATAAATATCTACGCTTATCCCGCTTATTATCCCGTCAGGAGCAACAGCGCATTTTATCTTTGCCGCCTGTGTTTCGGTACTTGTGGCTGCCATATTGTCTGCATAAATGGTGTAAGTAAACACATATCCCACGCCACCCCAAAGACTGCTAAGTGTGTAAAAGCGGTCATAGGCATACCAATCCGGTGTCCAGTCTTTATCGAAAAGCTGCCAGTTCGTACCAATTAGCTGTTGTATCGCCCAGTCCGTAAAATACGGTTTGTTTTCTTCCGCAATCTCTCCTCGGTTATTCAGCGCTTCTATCAATATGTGCCCTAAAAATGCCTCCGTTTCCGACATATGTTCAGAGATAAATATTCCGTTTCCGACAGCGTTTTCTTCGATTAAATAATCCGCATCACGTACATAGGAAATTTCCCCCGCGGTTCTGAAAAGGCTATAGCCTAATGCATTACCCTGAACCTGCTTTGCAGTAACCACAAGCTTGTCCTGCCAATCCGTAATTTGCGGGAGAATTTCTTCGCTGACGGGCGCTGCTATTGAAGCGGTATCCGGTTCAAACATGGGAGGGTCTGGTTTGTCTTTTACATCAACGCCTTGTGCGCAGGCTGTTAAAAGAAATGTGCAGACTATAATAAGGATAAAGAACTGTTGTTTTTTCATATTCAGCCTCCATACTGTGACTGTTTTTTATACTTTTTTGACAACATTATAGCATATCTTCCTGTATAAGAAAAAGGCATTCACATCAGAAAACGAATGCCGGTAAGTAATACACTTATGTTCGCAAATATTTAATCAAACGTTATTTTGCCGTATGCTTTCTCAAACTTGACAATGTGCCTTTTCATTAGAAATTCCACTTCCTTGTTGGCGGAACGCGCATTGTATTCCGCCACATAGCAGAATTTTTTCAATATTTCATCTTCAACCCGAACCGTAAATTTCGATATTTTCTTTGTCATGCGAACCAACTCCTTTAATGGCTTTATGACTTCATTATAACGGCAAAATGACGGCTGATTGTTTGTTGACGGCATTTCGACGGCATAATCCGATACAAAAAATACCCCCTGCCCTGTTGACACAATGCCATTTGCAATATATACAGTCGTTTCGGCTGATGCCTGCATAATGTCTGACGGCATTTATACCACCATGCAGTGTAAGTTAATGTTATTGATCAGGATTACTGTATCAAATCTGTCGGCATTTATACCGTCGCTCAGATTCGATACAACAATTCTTTCTATTATTTAGTGCAAGTGCACAATAGCAGCAGCGGAACTTTCGCAGGTTTCTCAGCAGCTGCCAGATAAACGGAACCAATAAACAGTTAAGAGAAACAAAATATTACGTTTTTCATCATAGTTTTATCGTTTGTTATCATTTTTGCATCATTTTGCCACATATTCTTGCATGCATTATATCGCCTGCTATAATGAGAGCAACATATTGCCACTTTACAGGCTTTTTAGTAAAAAATAAACCTGATTGGTAAGCCGCATCAGTATTTGTGGTTGTTTTCATAAGTTGTAAAATGGTGTTTTCATAATAGAAACTATGGGAGTGAAACAATTATATGAAAAAGAGAGCCAATAAAAAATATGCCGTAATATTATTTATTCTTGTCGCAGTAATAGTATTCTGTTTTATCACAGATAAAAGCAGACGAACAGACATTCGTGAAACAGATACATGTGATGTTTCAGAGGAAGCCTTTTCGGAGAATGCGTCCGTCCGCGGAACAGATACCGCGGTAAATTTGGATAAGGGCGTTTCTGAGGAACCGTATATTTCTCCGCTTGATCAAACAACGATTACATATAAAGACGGTTTTTATTATTATCGAAGCGCGGTGCATTACAATTACCTGTATCGTTGCGATGAAAACGGAGCAAATCAGGAGTGTGTAACAGAGCAGGTGCCAAAGAGCTTATATTTGGAGGCATCTATGAAGAATTCCGGACAGCCATGTACAATTGTGGCGGATATGGATGGGAACATAAGGGTGACCGGGGAATTGGAATGATCACGCAGATTGTCCTTCCAAAAATCAGCGATGCGGTTTTGGGGGTGGAAACAATTAATCCCAAAAATAAGAGCGGATGCAGAGCAGTTTTATGCGGAACAGCTTGAATTTTATAATACTATTGACGAGTTGTGAGACGAGTGGGAAGAGAGGACAATATGTTCCTTTGAATGTGATTATGCTTATGCAGACGAATCCTATGTCAGCATTATATACCGAAGGATACTTAGTACTACATACAACTATTACAGCCGGGATTATATTGCAAAAATTTATTCGTCCAAAACAGGGGATGAATTGCAGATCGCGGATCTTTTTGGAACGGATTGGGAGAAAGTGGTTGAACGTATGACTTTTTTGATTCGGAAAAAGGGGCGGAGTTATAGATTGTTCGACGAGAATACGTTTTCATTTGAGAACGACTATAGGAGCTTCCTGTATAATTCAAATATAGGGAATTCCAAGAAAGAAGGTTGAGAAAAAATACCTTAGAGTAAAATAAGATTACTGACTTTCAGGTTAGTGAAAATCTTATTGAACAGAGAGGTATCTAAAATGAATTATAACACACAAAACGCAAAAATTGCATCCATAACTGAAAAAACTTTCTGCCCCAATATCCTCTGCTCCGGCACGTTCCATAGCAGACAATAAGCTGTCCTCTGATAAGGGTTGTAAAGTGTTGATGTGGATTATTTCTGATTCTTTTCAAGGCACTCATTGATAATCAGCTTTTGCACTCTGTCCTTAAAGGTTTTGTCAATGTCTTTACTGAAATGTACCTTGACGGTGTAAGTGGTGTTCCCAACTTCCTTTTGAAACTGTGGGGCTGTTGCTCGCTTTTGGCTTCTGCCATATTCTCTGCTCCTTTACATAAAAATAGAGCGCATAGACTTATTCTATACGCTCTGACGCTGTGTTGTATTATTTATTCTGTTGTGATTGTGGTAATGGTTGTTTTGACAAACGGGAAATTAGAACAAATGCCAAACTCAATATCCACCAGCTATGCCGCTGGATATTGGTTTCTTTCTACTACGAGCCAGATTCCACACAAAACACAAATTCAAACGCAAAATCCGACCAATCAAATCCATCATGCACTATTTTCAAAGGGCAAGACTTATCAAAAAAGGTTTCATAATTATTTTTCCCATTCGTGTATACAACATTCCCCAAATATTCCGTTCCTTTATATGTAACCTTAAAATAAAGCGTGACATTAAAATCCGTCC
>CAJTMC010000058.1 GCA_910577115.1 uncultured Lachnospiraceae bacterium | reverse complement strand
GCTAGACAGATAGTTGCCGAACTGCCTGATCAAGAACTGATGTAGATATTCGCTCCAAGTTGCTATCATTATAGTGCAAAATCCTGTTCTTGTGGAACGGCAGGTTATTCATCGCTTACGAATAATCGGTCATAATAATAGAAAAGACTATGGAATTGTGACTCCATAGTCTTTTTTGATGCAAAACTTTATTTATCTGTTATTTCTCTGTGCAGAAGCTGCAGCGATTTCACATCGGCATTGCCGTTCTTCTGCGCATACAAAATGCCCTTTACAGTTGCTCTGGCAGCAGCGATTGTGGTCACATAAGGTACTCTTGCCTTGATTGCAGCTTTTCTCAAATAGCTGTCATCATGTACACTGTCCTTTCCGACAGGAGAGTTGACAATCAAGTCAATATTTCCGTTTGTAATCAAATCAAGAATATTCGGTCTGCCCTCATAGAGCTTGTTGACCTTCTTTGCCGAAATGCCTGCCTCCGTAATCGCATCAAAGGTACTGCCTGTGGCAAGAATTTGAAAGCCTGCTTCGTCAAACAGCTTTGCAACTTCGACAGCTTCCGGTTTATCCTTACGGTTTACGGAAATCAGTACCGTACCCTCAAGCGGAAGTCTTGTCTGCGTTGCTTCCTGCGCTTTAAAGAAGGCTTCACCATAGTACGGAGATAAGCCAAGCACTTCGCCGGTGGAGCGCATTTCCGGTCCCAGTACAGGATCAACCTCGGGGAACATATTGAACGGGAAGACTGCTTCCTTCACACCGTAATAAGGAATATTCTTTTCCTTCAGTGCAGGCACCGGAGACGGACGCCCCGTAATTTCGGAAGTAATAATGTCCGTTGCAAGCGGCACCATGCGGATATTGCATACCTTTGATACAAGCGGAACGGTACGCGACGCGCGCGGGTTTGCTTCCAGCACATAAACTTTGCTGTTTTCAATTGCATACTGCATGTTCATCAGTCCCTTTACATGCATTTCTTCTGCAATTTTCTTCGTATATTCCTTGATTGTGGCAACGTTTTCCTCCGAAATGTGTACCGAAGGAATAATGCACGCCGAGTCGCCGGAATGCACGCCGGCAAGCTCAATATGCTCCATAACGGCAGGCACAAACGCATGCGTACCATCGCTGATTGCGTCCGCCTCACATTCCAATGCATGGTTTAAGAAACGGTCAATCAAAATCGGACGATCCGGCGTTACGCCGACGGCAGCTTCCATATAACCCTTCATGCTTTCATCATCGTATACAACCTCCATGCCGCGTCCGCCAAGCACATACGAGGGACGTACCATAACGGGGTAGCCGATTTTTGCCGCAATGCCAAGTGCTTCTGCAACGGTTGTCGCCATGCCGGATTCGGGCATCGGGATTTCGAGCTTGTCCATCATAGCGCGGAACTGGTCGCGATCCTCTGCAAGGTCGATGACGGCAGGAGACGTTCCGAGTATTTTGACACCGTTTTTCTCAAGCTCCGATGCAAGATTAAGCGGTGTCTGGCCGCCAAACTGTGCAATCACGCCAAGCGGCTTTTCTTTATTATAAATGCTGAGTACGTCCTCAAGCGTCAGCGGCTCAAAGTAGAGCTTGTCCGACGTGTCGTAATCCGTCGAGACGGTTTCGGGATTGCAGTTTACAATAATCGTTTCAAAGCCGAGCTGTTTTAATGCAAGCGATGCATGAACACAGCAGTAATCAAACTCAATACCCTGCCCGATGCGGTTTGGACCGCCGCCCAAAATCATAATCTTTGGCTTGTCTGTGCTTATGGGATTTTTATCTTCGGCATTGTAGGTAGAGTAATAATATGCACTGTCAGGCGTGCCGCTTACATGAACGCCCTCCCAGGCTTCCTCCACGCCGAGCGCGATACGTCTGTTTCGTATATCCGCTTCGGGGATGTCTAAAATAAGACTTAAATATTTGTCGGAAAATCCGTTTTTCTTTGCCGAAATCAGCGCTTCGTCCGCAGGAAGCGAGCCCTTTGATTTTGCAAACGCTTCTTCCTCCTCGACAAGCTCTTTCATTTGCTCTACAAAATAGTGCTTTACTTTTGTAATTTCAAAAATTTCATCGACAGTTGCGCCCTTGCGCAGCGCTTCATACATAATGAAATGACGGTCGCTTGATGGGTGTGCAAGCATACGCAGCAGCTCTTCCTTTGGCTTTTCACTGTAATCCTTTGCATAGCCAAGTCCATAGCGTCCGGTTTCGAGACTTCGGATTGCTTTCTGGAATGCCTCTTTATAGGTCTTACCAATACTCATAACTTCGCCGACGGCACGCATCTGTGTGCCGAGCTTATCTTCAACACCCTTGAATTTTTCAAATGCCCAGCGCGCAAATTTGATTACGACATAATCGCCGTCCGGAACGTATTTATCTAAAGTGCCGTACTTTCCGCATTCAATGTCCTTTAAGGTAAGACCTGCCGCAAGCATTGCGGAAACAAGCGCAATCGGAAAGCCTGTTGCTTTCGACGCAAGTGCGGAAGAACGCGAGGTTCGTGGGTTAATCTCGATTACAACAATCCGGTCTGAGATGGGGTCATGCGCAAATTGAACATTTGTTCCGCCAATAACCTGAACGGAATCAACAATGCGGTATGCCTGCTCCTGAAGCCGTTTCTGCAAGTCTTCCGATATGGTGAGCATCGGTGCAGAGCAGAAGGAATCGCCGGTATGTACGCCAAGCGGGTCAATATTTTCGATAAAGCAGACGGTAATCATGTTGCCCTCGGAGTCGCGGACAACCTCAAGCTCAAGCTCCTCCCAGCCGAGAATGGACTCTTCGACAAGCACCTGTCCTACAAGGCTTGCCTGCAGACCGCGGGCGCATACGGTCTTTAATTCTTCCTTATTATATACAAGTCCGCCACCGGCGCCGCCCATCGTATAAGCAGGACGCAAAACAACAGGATAGCCAAGTTTGTCAGCAATTGCAAGCGCCTCATCAACGCTGTAAGAAACCTCGCTTCGTGCCATTTCAATTCCGATTGCGTCCATCGACTTTTTAAATTCAATGCGGTCTTCGCCGCGCTCAATCGCGTCCACCTGCACGCCGATTACCCGGACATGATATTTCTCAAGCACACCTTCCTTTGCAAGCTCCGCACAGAGGTTTAAGCCGGACTGTCCGCCGAGGTTGGGCAGCAGTGCATCAGGTCGTTCTTTCGCGATAATCTGCTCCAAACGCTTTACGTTTAAAGGCTCTATGTAGGTCACATCGGCAATTTCGGGATCCGTCATAATGGTTGCGGGATTGGAATTGACAAGCACAATCTCGTACCCGAGCTTTCGCAGCGCCTTGCATGCCTGCGTTCCCGAATAGTCAAACTCACATGCCTGCCCGATAATAATCGGGCCGGAACCGATGATTAGGACTTTGTTGATATCTTTTCTTTTTGGCATAAAAATCTCCTTTTAAATGAATTGTCTAAACCATAATATTGTTACCTCTATTCATTATAAAGGATTTTTGGAAAAATACCTATATATAATTGATATTTTTTACAAAATAAATGCATGTCGATACTTGTGGACTTTTGGCAGGGAATAGGATAAAATAAATTTGTATTTCATGTTTATGAAAAATAAGAAGGGAATGGTTACGGATATGGAACAAAGGAAACTGGACGAAGTGCGCGAACGCTTTTCGCATGACCGTTTTGCCACGGTAAACGGCGCGGTAATAGAGGAAATCGCGGAAGGATATGCAAGGTGTTCCATGCAGATTGGCGATGATCATAAAAATGCACTTGGCGCGGTAATGGGCGGCGCGATTTTTACGCTTGCGGATTTTGCGTTCGCGGTGGCGACAAACTGGCAGGAGACGCCGGTGGTATCGCTGGAAGCCTCCATCACGTTTCTCGGAAAGGCAAAAGGAAATACGCTGGTTGCCGAGGCGAAAAAAATCAGGGCAGGCAGGCGCACTTGTTGTTATTCGGTGGAAATTACAGATGAGCTTGGAAGTCAGATTGCGCATATGACGTCCAACGGATTTGTAATATGATTGGAAGCGTATATGGAACAGAATAGAAAAGAAGAAAGAAGGCGGATCAAGCCCGCGGATTTTGTGTATTTAGGTGCGGTCGTGCTGATGCTTGTGATTGCACTTCGCTATGAGACAAAAAAGACGACAGACTATGAATTGTCATTGGGTGACGAAGTAACGTTTGGCACCTACCTCGATGAGCCAATCCGGTGGCGTGTGTTGAAAATTCATGAGGATCGTTTTGGGAGAGCGTCGAAAGCGGTGCTGGTTTCCAGTGAAATTCTTACAATGAAAGCATTTGACGGGGCGCCAAGCGGTTTATATGGCTATGATGACGAAGGCGTTTTGTGGCGCATCAATGATGAAAAAACAATTCAGAATCCTGCAATGCAGGAGTATACCCACGGTACAAATGACTGGAGCAGATCCGATATCAGGACATGGTTAAATTCCAATCAGGAAAATGTGCTTTATGAGGGAAACGGCCCTGTCAAGAAGGCGATGGCGGAAGAGAGCAACGGCTATGCTGTGGAAGCAGGGTTTTTGTGTGGTTTTACGGATGAGGAGCAGGAGGCAATTATACCAACACACAATATTACAAAAGGAAACATGCTTTCTGAGGACGATGTGGAAACAGACGATTTGGTGTATCTGCTGAGTGAAGATGAATTGGAATGGTTTTATGATGCCAATATTAGTATTTATGCTCCGCCTACAAAGCAGGCGGTCGAGCAGGACAGGACGCATTCGTATCAGACGTTTTCGCTAAACTATGGAATTGATGCATACGTATGGCGTCTCAGGGAGCCTGTGGACGGGTATTCAAGTCTGTCCTACAGCGTAAATAACGGCTACTCTGACAAACGCCTGATTCAGTGCGTGGCAGCCGTGGAGTGCTATGGCATACGGCCGGCTGTTACGGTTGATGTCAAAAAATTTTCCGATATTATGGAGGAACAGCTGCAAGCACAGCAGAAATAATAACAGAGCCGCTTTTTGTATCATCAATGCAAAAACGGCTCTGTTTTTATTCCATCTGTTTCTTTCTATGGCTGCGCAGGAAAATTTGCAGTGAGGACCATGCAAATAAAAATGGGGCCTACAGGGCTCGAACCTGTGACCCTCTGCTTGTAAGGCAGATGCTCTCCCAGCTGAGCTAAGACCCCATTCGCAACAGAAATATCTGTTATCTTTATTTATTATACTGGTATTTTAAGAAAAGTCAATAGATTTTTAAAAAGACTGAAAATAATTGCAAAAACGCATAAAAGTTAGAAAATTACTAAAATAATCGCGCAAAATTAAAAAAACTAGTGCGTGAAAAAATGTTTTTCGCTATTTTGACAGGAAGAAACACCTTATTTTGTAGTATTTTAAGGGTGTTGTGCGAACAATAGGTAATTAAGTCGTTACCGCTCGAAATTGCGCGACAAATACTTCTTACAAGATAAATTGACATTCTTATATAATTAATTTCACCAAATGTTGGTACATTTTGGAATAAAAAAGCATTTCAGGTCTGCAACGTAGAATATAATACGTTTTGCGTTGTCAAAACGACAGATTATTTTGGCAGGCCGGTGAAAAAATGGAGGTAAATCTATGGAACAATTAAATGTAGTGACACAGCAGGATAACGAAAGAATTTTTAACATTCTGAGCGATTTGCTCTCAAAAGATAAAGCATTTCAGATTATGATAACGGTGCCTGCGAGCGACAAGAGTACAGGAGATGATGCAAAGAAGCTTTTTGGCGCAGACAACAAAGGAATGTTTGAATCCGGAAGCAGGGAACATGATCTGGAAAAGGACGTTACAGATATGATTCATGAAATTGGTGTACCTGCCCATATAAAAGGATACCAGTATTTGAGAGAAGCAATCATCATGTCTGTGGAGGACACGGAAATGCTCAATTCGATTACGAAAATCCTTTATCCGTCAATTGCAAAGAAGTTCCAGACAACGCCAAGCCGCGTGGAGCGTGCCATCAGGCATGCCATTGAAGTGGCATGGAGCAGAGGAAAGATGGAGACACTGGACGCACTGTTTGGCTATACCATTAATATCGGAAAGGGAAAGCCCACAAATTCTGAGTTTATTGCACTCATTGCTGATAAAATAAGGCTTCATTATAGAGCATAAAACGTATAAAAATGCATGAATTTCTTTACATTTTAGTGGAGTGTGTGTATAATTATGGTAAGCTGAAACTATAGTTAAAACGCATTTCGTATGGGATTAGGGTGTTGAATGCTTTTCTACATCATAGTCAGCATAGATAAATTGTGAGAAAGGGATTTGATAAGATGAAGAATATTTTATTTGTGGCTTCAGAAGGCGTACCGTTTATTAAAACAGGAGGACTTGCCGATGTTGTAGGTTCTCTTCCGAAGTATTATGATAAGAGATACTTTGACTCAAGAGTTATTCTCCCGAAGTACATGTGTATGTCGGACCATATGAAATCCTTGATGCAGTACAGAACACATTTTTATATGGATTTCATGGGACAAAATGAGTACGTTGGCGTGCTGGAGGCACAATATGACGGAATCACATATTATTTTATTGACAATGAGAAAATGTTTAGCGGCTTTAAACCTTATAGCGACAATCATATCGGCGAGATTACGAAGTTTGTATTTTTCTCAAAGGCAGCATTATCAATATTACCCGTAATCGGTTTCAGACCCGATATTATCCACTGCCACGACTGGCAGACCGGAATTATTCCGGTATACCTGAAAGAGCGCTTTGCACAGGGTGAATTTTATCAGGGCATTAAGTCTATCATGACAATTCACAATCTGAAGTTTCAGGGAATTTATGATATCAAGACCGTACAGGGAATCACAGGGCTTGACAACTCTTATTTCACACCGGATAAGCTTGGCTTCTTTAAGGACGGCAACCTTTTGAAGGGCGGACTGACATATGCGGACGCAATCACGACAGTAAGCGAAACCTACGCGGAGGAGATTAAGACAGACTTCTACGGTGAAAAGCTCAACGGACTGTTAAACGCAAGAAGCAATGACCTTAGAGGCATTGTAAACGGAATTGATTACGACGAGTATAATCCGGCGAGCGACGAGTTGATTGTTCATAAATACAATGCCGGAAACTTTAGAAAAGAAAAGATTAAGAATAAGAGAGACCTGCAAAAGCAGCTTGGTTTGGAAGAGAATGACAAGAAGATGATGGTTGGTATCGTATCAAGACTTACCGATCAGAAGGGTATGGATTTGGTTGCATATATTATGGACGAAATGTGCAGCAAGGATGACGTACAGCTTGTCGTGCTTGGTACGGGAGAGGAACGCTACGAAAATATGTTCCGCCACTTTGACTGGAAATATCATGGAAAAGTTTCGGCAAATATTTATTATTCCGAGGAGCTTTCACACAGAATATATGCGTCCTGTGATGCCTTCCTGATGCCTTCTCTTTTTGAGCCTTGCGGGTTAAGTCAGCTTATGGCATTGCGTTACGGTACAGTGCCCATCGTGCGCGAGACGGGCGGATTAAAGGATACGGTCGCGCCATACAATGAGTATGAAGGTACCGGCACAGGCTTTAGCTTTACCAATTACAATGCACATGAGATGCTCAGCGCAATCCGGTATGCGGAGCAGATATACTACGACAGAAAGCGTGATTGGAACAAGATTGTAGACCGCGCGATGGCAACGGACTATTCATGGGCGGTATCTGCATTGAAGTATCAGGAAATGTATGACTGGATGATAGGAAATTAACCAAATCTAAGGCTGTAAAAGACATAACCTAAGATCTGCTAAATTTCCAAAAGAACGCAAGGACAGCGTTCTTTCGGGCAGCTGATAAAATAAAAGGCAGGAAAAATAAATGGCATTTGACGGAGTGACAATCGCGGGGATTGTCAGGGAACTAACAGAAAAGATAACGGGAAGCCGTATTTACAAGATAGCTCAGCCTGAAAAGGATGAGCTAATCTTGACTATAAAGGGAAGCTGTGGGCAGGTGAGACTGCTGTTATCTGCCGATGCATCGCTCCCTTTGATTTATTTGACGGATAAAAATAAGACAAGCCCGATGACGGCGCCGAATTTCTGCATGCTTTTAAGAAAGCATCTGCAAAATGCAAGGATCGTTTCCGTAACACAGCCGGGACTTGAGAGAGTGGTGCGCCTGGAGCTTGAGCACTTAAATGAATTGGGCGATTTATGCAGTAAGTATCTGATTATAGAGCTTATGGGAAAGCACAGCAATATTATTTTCTGTGACGATAAAGACATGATAATCGACAGCATCAAGCATATTTCCGGTATGGTAAGCTCTGTGCGCGAGGTGCTGCCGGGACGCACGTATTTTATTCCCAAAACGCAGGATAAGGCAGAGCTTTTGGAAACTGCGCGCGGTGAAATCGCAACAGTGCTGACAGCCAAAAATATGCCGCTCTATAAGGCGGTTTATATGGGATTTACAGGACTTTCTCCCTGTGTGGCACAGGAACTCTGCTATCGGGCAGGCGTGGATCCGGACAAAGCATCGGGCAGTCTGTCGGATGCAGAGCTTGACAGAATATCCGAAAAGCTCCATGCGCTGTCGGAAAATATCAAAAACGGAAATTTTACGCCCAATGTAGTCTACGAAAACAGACAGCCAAAGGAGTATGCGGCGACAAGGCTGACCTCGTATTCCGACGAAAACACGCGGCTGTTTGATACGATTTCGGAATTGTTGGAATATTATTATGCACAGAAAAGTGCGATCACGCGCATCAGACAGCGTTCCGTTGACTTGAGAAAAATCGTCCAAACTGCATTGGAGCGAAACGTTAAAAAATATGATTTACAGTTAAAGCAGCTTGAAGATACAAAGAAGCGCGAAAAATACAGGATTTACGGAGAACTTTTAAATACATACGGATATGAGGCACAGCCGGGGGATTCTTCCCTGGAAGCGCTGAATTATTATGATAATCAAATGCTTACAATACCGTTAGACCCGATGCTTTCCGCCGGCGAGAATGCGAAAAAGTATTTTGAGAAATATCAAAAATTAAAGCGCACTTACGAAGCCTTGACAACGCTCACAGCCGAGACAAAGGCGGAGGTAGAGCATCTCTCATCTATCAGCACATCGCTTGATATTGCATTGCAGGAGGAGGACTTGGTGCAGATTAAGGAGGAGCTGATTGAGAGCGGTTATATGAAGCGCAAAGGTGGTATGAAGGGAAAGCAAAAGCGCGAGCGGATCACAAGCAAGCCCTTTCATTATATCAGCAGCGACGGATATCATATCTATGTGGGAAAAAACAATTACCAGAACGAGGAGCTTACGTTTAAATTTGCCACAGGCAATGACTGGTGGTTTCATGCAAAAGGCATTCCAGGATCCCATGTGGTGGTAAAGACAAACGGGGACGAGCTTCCGGACAGGGCATTTGAGGAGGCAGGAAAGCTTGCCGCCTATTATTCACAGGCAAGAGGTCAGGAGAAGGTAGAGATTGACTATACACAGAAAAAGAACGTTAAAAAACCCAACGGTTCCAAGCCCGGATTTGTAGTATATTACACAAATTATTCCCTTGTGATTGGTTCGGATATCAATGGTATAGAACAGGCTGCGGATTAAAAAAACGGATTATCCAATCGGATAATCCGTTTTTTTATGGAATCTACTTCTTGCCGGATTCCTTTTTTTTGCCCTGCAGTATACAGATTGCCGCAAATGCACCAATACTTACAATGGAAATCAGAATTCCCGGAACAAGTCCCTTCGGGAAATATTTCAGCTCAATGGTATGCCATCCCTCGTCCAAATACACACTGATAAAGGTATCCTCAAAGACCTCCATATTTGCTTCCACACCGTCAACGAGAAGCGTCCACCCGGGTTCATACGCAACCGACATGACGAGTTGTCCGGCGGTACTAACATTGATGCTTCCCGTTAGGGCGGTCTCGTCATAATCGTTGACAATTAGTGTTTGCTCACTCAGCCTTGTAATAAATTGATCAAGCACATCTGTATCAATTTTGTATGCACTTAAATTCAGGGATTCATCATTCTTCGAACTGAGGTTCAGCGTCTCGCCCTCATTGTGATATCCGAGGTCAAGAATAAATTTCCGTTTAATCTGACTGAATGTTTTTGATTTTCCCTCATAATTCATTTCAATTTCGTCTATCTTGGTATTTGACGTATATGCGTAGTAATGCGCACTCTCTGATGCATATAGATCGCCGTCGGAGCCGTACAAATTGATGTCTACCGGAAGAAATACATCTCCGGAAATTCCAAGCTGATGGACAAGACGGTTTTGCCGCTCAATCGGATTTAAGTCATCGTCGTCCTCGTCTTCATGGACGTTTTCCCGCATATATTCCGCACTGACAAAAAGGGAGTCAAGCTCTGTGCTGTCCGTTTCCGTAATCATAAAACCAAATGGCAGCGCATAGTTATTTTTGTACAGATAAAGTTCTCCTTCGGTGTCGGCAAGCTCAAAAATATTGTCATATCCCCTGTCAAGCGTATAGAGCATATATCGGTTTGCAAGGAGTGCAGCAGTTACAGGAGTTGCGCCGTCAAAGCAGTAATTTACCCGACTGCCTTTCATGCCGTATTTTTCATAAAAATCTGATACAAGAGAGTTCAGAGTCGATGAAAAGTAGGAAGAGCCCTGAAAACCAATCAGCATCGCATCATTTTGCGTTCTTCTTGCAAATTTGTCAAAACGGAAAAAATCATGCTCCTCGTTTTGGACTGCCCTGTTTGTGATAATTTGATACGAATCATAGTTTGAAAGATACGTATCCCTTGAAACCGTCGGCACGCTTGTAAGGTATGTGTTGACGCCTGATTCGGTACTTGTAACCATAAGGCCGACAACGACAAATACAATCGGAATCTTTTCGCTTGTCCTGTAAAAACAGATAATAATCGCATAAAGTATAAGAAAAATACCTGTTACAAGAAAACAGATTTCCGTAAAGGAATCATCGGTTACAACCTTTTCACAGAAGATAAGAAACGCGAGCGCCCCCGCAAATACGGCAACAATTTCCCTCACAGAATGCTCTTTGAGATTGGCAAATGCCTCATAACAGAGTACAAGCATCAGGAAAATGTACAAATAGGACTGCCTTGCAGGAAGCGAGTCAGGGTAATTTAAACCATGCCATATAAAGTTTAAAACATTTGTAGAAAAGCTAATCAGCATAAATCCAAGCAAAGCAAGCTTTGGCGCTTTTTCACGCATCGGTATTTTTTTCTGAAGGACATAGAGCGGCATCAGCATCAGCACTGCGACGCCACAGTAAATATTTGGCCAATGGTCAAGTCCTGTTTCAACCGTAACGTTAAAAAAATGACGGGCAGCCATATCAGCCACTGGAAAATAAATGTCTACTTTTTTCGGAAAATTGATGTCGCTGAATTCTGTAAATTTTAGCGCCGCAAGCTCAGGCATCAGCAGTATGGCGGCCATTCCACCCGCAAGCAGCGAGTATAAGGCAAAACGCACGATTGCCCGCCAGTAAAAGTTTTTCAGATTGCTCAGCCATGAGAAGGAGAGTGGAGCGGAGTTCTTGTCATCTTTCGGATTTCTCGCAATCAGAAGAACAACAAAGTAAAGTACCAAAAAGATACAAAGCATAATTGACAGATAGTAGTTTGAGAGAATGGACAAAGCAAGCGTGATACAATAAAGCTTGCATTTTCCCTCATAAATCAGCTTTTCCAAACCTAGTATTACAACAGGCGCAAGGACAACGACATCAAGCCACATCACATCCCAGTTGTACGCTGCTAAAAAACCGGAAAGAGCGTAAAACAGCGCAAAGAAAAGAACAGCCCATGAGTCGGTGTTGAAATGTTTCCTTATATAATAGGTGAAAGTAAACCCACAAAGTCCGGTTTTAAGAATTACCATATAAGACAGAAATTCCATTAAATAATGTTCCGGCATCAGCACACAAAGCCAGTTCAGCGGACTGGCAAGATAATATGCATACAACGCGATAAAGTTGGAGCCAATGCCGGTATTCCATGAATAGAACAGGCTTTCGCCGCCTCTTAGCTTATGATAAAACTCCACCAAAAACGGAAAATACTGGTGATACATATCAATATGAAGAAAAGAGCGGTCTCCAAATGGAAAAATCTCACGTTTTATAAATATTACAAGCAAAATAAGCGCCGGCAAAAAAAATGATAACAGGTAAAGCTTGTCAGTTTTTTTCATAAGACATTTTATTTTTTCTTTCATAATATCATTCCTCCGTTAGCCTTGGTCGAACAGTCTGTTGTACTGCAAAATCGCATAATTGTTCAGCTCGCCCATGACGTTTTTCACTTCCGTACTTTCACCGTCGCTGTTTTCGGCGCGCATTGATGTTACAACAGGGTAATTTTCCGAAAGCCTTTTCAGGTACATGCTGTAATCATACAATGGAAGCTTGGAAAGTTCAAGTACTCTTGATGCAAGGAAGTTTGTGCTCGTCTCGAAATCGGTTGTGATTCCGGTGTCAAAATTACTCCAGATAATGAGCGGAACCTTATAACGCTTTGCTTCGTCTTCCTCGGACAATTCATTTCCGTTTTTGCCGTTTAGTTTCCAAATATTGGAAACAACGGAATTTGTCGGCTGGTGGTCACCAAAAAATATAATGACAGTGTCCTCCTCGACAGTGGAAAAATAGTCAATCAGATACTCCAATGCCTCATCTGAGATTTTCATGAGTGAAAGGTAGTTGTTCAGTGTTTTGGAATTACTGTCCGTAACTGTAATATCCGGTGTAAAATTGTCAAATTCTTCGCTGTAGGAAGAATGGTTCTGCATTGTTACATTAAAGATAAAAAACGGTGTATCCTTTGGTTTTTCCTCATACAGTTCAATAATCTTGTCATAGCATGCCCGATCGCTTACATATTTTCTGATTTTTTCAGGGCTGCTATAATCTTTGATAAAATACATTTTATCAAAGCCAAGCAGCGGGTATACCTTGTTTCGATCCCAGCCCGTACTGTTGTAAGGGTGCATGGCAATTGTCTGATAACCAAGCGTTTTCAAGTGTGAGGCAAGCGATTCCTGTTCCCCTTTCACATACTGCTGATATGGTACGCTTCCCTGCGGCAGAAATGCCATTGTATTTCCTGTGAGAAATTCAAACTCGGTATTGGCAGTGTTTCCGCCAAGCACAGATACATTTAGCCAGCCCGAGGTCGTATTTTCGACTTCACCGTTTAAAACCGAATGAACAAAGGGCATATATTCTTCATTTGTCTCGAAATTTCCAAGCACCGCCGGATCGGAAAATGCTTCATTCATTATAACAATAATATTTGGCGCATCATGTACGGGTGCAGGATTTTCGGCCGCCATTTCCGAAAACGGTTCTAAAATCTGTTCCGCCATATCTGCGCTGTAATTGGAAGGCTTGTCAACGGTTATATATTGCAGCTCCATCAAAAACCCGATTGCCGTACCGTCTCGTTTGCTGATGACTGTCGGGGTGAAAAGCTTGTCATACATGCCAAATTTTATAATGGTGCTTTCCTGCCACAGCATATGGGTAAATCCAAATAAGAGACAGACACATATTCCGGCAGAAACAGCACGTATCGCATAAATCACTTTTTTGGAAACAATCGAAATCCTGCTGATGCGAAGATTGGGAAATTCTTCTATAATAAGAAGCACAACGAAGCCTATGATAACAAAAACAGTTTGTTTTTCTAAGGTATATTCAAAATTTCCGGCAACACTCATTGCTGTGCCAAAAGAATAAATATCCCAAGGCATTATCGGAGCAGAACGAAATTCAAGGACATAATAATTGGCAAGACCAATGAGCATAAAAAAAGCGCTTTGCAATCTAAGAGACCACTTTAAACTGCCCAAAACCATAAAAAATAAAAGCATCAACAATTCGAAGAGAAAAATATTCAAAAACTGTATCTGGATTTTCATGTCCTTAAACGGATTGTGAATGTATGCTTCAAACAGATAGAAATTTGCTATGGGAATCAGCAGCATTGGCAAAAAATTCCGGATGGCCCATATCCCCTTTGAATATTTACCGGTTTGTTTTTTCATTTGAAAATCCTCCATTATCACAATACATGTTAACTTTATAACAATAGCATTTTTTGGAACGGTTTTCAAGTAATCCGGCTAAAATTGTTGACGCGGCGGTTGGATTATTTTATAATACATTAGAATAGCACAAAATTGCGAACTCAATCAGCAGTCAGGGGGATTAACATGATAAAAAGTATGACCGGCTTTGGCAGATGCGAGGTAACGGAGGGCGAACGCAAATATACTGTTGAGATGAAATCCGTTAATCACAGGTACTTGGATGTAAATATCAAAATGCCCAAGAAGCTGAATTTTTTTGAGAGCTCTATCAGAAACGAGCTGAAAAATTATGCACAGCGTGGCAAGATTGATATGTTTATTACTTATGAGGATTTTTCGGAAAGCAATATATGTATCAAGTATAACAAAGATATTGCTGCGGAATATCTTGGATATTTAAAATCAATGGCAGAAGACTTTGGACTGGACAATGATATCAGAGTGTCATCGCTCTCAAGATATCCAGAGGTATTTTCGATGGAAGAGCAGACCATTGACGAGGAGGAAATATGGAACGGCCTCGTAAAGGCTGTAAGGGGTGCAGCGCAAGGATTTGTGGAGACAAGGATTAAGGAAGGGGAAAACCTTTCCGGAGATCTGATTGCAAAGCTCGACGGAATGCTTGGGAATGTGGCGTTTATTGAGGAGCGCTCGCCACAGATTATTGAGGAATACAAAAAGAAGCTGTACGAAAAAGTGCAGGATTTTCTTGCAGAGGTACCTTTTGACGAGTCAAGATTGCTGACGGAAGTTACGATATACGCTGATAAAGTGTGCGTTGACGAGGAGCTTGTGCGTCTGCGCAGCCATATCGAGACCATGAAGCAGGCGTTGACAGATGGCGGGAGCATTGGGCGCAAGCTTGATTTTATTGCACAGGAGATGAATCGGGAGGCAAATACAATTCTTTCAAAGGCAAACGATTTGGAAATCTCAAACAGAGGGATTGAGTTAAAAACGGAGATTGAAAAAGTAAGGGAGCAAATTCAAAACATTGAGTAGTGAATATTGCAGCACAGGATATTGGACAATGTAGGAAGGTGCAGAGTGGATAAGCTGATCAACATCGGTTTTGGAAATATTGTAAATACGGCAAAAATTATCGCGATTGTAAGCCCTGATTCTGCACCTGTAAAGCGCATGGTGCAGCGTGCAAAGGAAGCGGGAACAGCGATTGATGCCACGCAGGGAAGAAAGACGAAAGCGGTGCTTGTCATGGAAAGCAGCCAGATTGTGCTTTCCGCGCTTTTGCCGGATACCATAGCAGGCAGGGCGGCAGCAGAACCGTACGGCGGCAGCGATAAAGAGCCGGAGTAAAATTAAGAAAGTATCAAGAAAAGTGAGGAAATCAATATGTTACATCCATCTTACACAGATTTAATGAAAGTCGTAAACAGCAATGTCGAGCAGGGAGAGGCGCCGGTTGTGAACAGCCGTTATTCTATTGTAATGGCAACCTCAAAGCGCGCAAGACAGATTATTGCCGGTGAGGATCCGTTTGTTGCGACAAAGCAGACAAAACCGCTTTCCATAGCGATTGAGGAGCTTGACAAGGGACAGATAAAAATTATGCCTGACGAGGACTAAAGAGCAGCGGTATGATAAAAATTTTATTTATTTCACTTGGCTGTGATAAAAATCTTGTAGATACAGAGATTATGCTCGGACTGTTGGTGCAAAAAGGCTATGCAATAACGGACGATGAAAATGAAGCAGATGTGGTTGTTGTCAATACATGCTGCTTTATTAATGATGCAAAACAGGAGAGCATTAATACCCTTTTGGAGATGGCGGAGTTGAGAAAAAGCGCAGGTATCAAGGCGCTTGTGGCTGCCGGATGCCTTGCACAGCGGTACAAAGAAGAAATTCAGGCGGAAATCCCCGAAGTAGATGCAATTGTAGGTACAACGGCGATTGATGTGATTGCAGACGTAATTGACGCGGTACTTTCGGGAACTGCCCAAAATCATATAGAGGATATTAACAAAAGGCCTGTGTACGATAAAAAAAGGATTGTTACGACGGGCGGACATTTTGCGTATCTGAAAATTGCGGAGGGCTGTGACAAGCACTGCTCTTATTGTATTATTCCAAAAGTGCGGGGAAATTACAGAAGCATTCCAATGGACAGCCTGATAGAGGAGGCGCGCAGATTGGTTGTGTTTGGCGTCAAAGAACTGATCCTTGTGGCACAGGAAACGACCATGTATGGTGTGGATTTGTATGGAAAAAAGAGCCTTCCGGAGCTTTTACACAGGCTTTGTGAGATAGAAGAGCTTTATTGGGTCCGGATTTTATATTGCTATCCGGAAGAAATTACGGATGAGCTTATTGATACAATAAAACAGGAAAAGAAAATATGTCATTATCTTGATATTCCAATACAGCACGCTTCGGATTCCATTTTAAAGCGAATGGGAAGACTCACAACGCGAAAGGAGCTTGCGGATATTGTAGCAAAGCTGCGGGCAGCCATTCCCGACATTTGCCTTCGAACAACCTTGATCACAGGCTTTCCGGGGGAGACGGAGGAGGATCATGAGAGCCTGATAAATTTTGTGGATGAGATGGAGTTTGACAGGCTTGGCGTCTTTGCGTATTCTCCCGAAGAGAATACACCTGCGGCGGAGTTTGCCGATCAGATACCGGATGAAATAAAGATGGATCGGCAGGCGGATTTGATGGAACTTCAGCAGATGATTGCTTTTGAAAAGGCAGAGGAGATGGAAGGGAAGCATCTTCTTGTCATGGTTGAGGGAAAAGTGCCTGACGAGAATGCATATGTGGCGAGAAGCTATAAGGATGCCCCGAATGTGGACGGTTTTGTGTTCATACAGACTTCGAAGGAGCTAATGACAGGTGATTTTGTGCCGGTCAGGATTAAGGGGGCGTATGAATATGATTTGATAGGAGAGATTGACAATGAATTTACCAAATAAACTGACCGTTTTCAGAGTGATTTTGATTGTTCCGTTTGTGCTTTTGATGCTTGGCGGTTATGCGCAGTGGGACTGGTTTACGGCGATTTTTGGCGGTATTTTGGAATATACCGACTATATTGCACTTGCAATATTTATTATAGCAAGCCTTACGGATTTGCTTGACGGAAAGATTGCAAGAAAGTATAATCTTGTGACAAACTTTGGAAAGTTTATGGATCCTCTTGCAGACAAGCTGCTTGTTTGTGCGGCGCTGATTTGTTTGATTGAGCTGCAGAGAATACCGGCGTGGATTGTGATTATCATTATCAGCAGGGAGTTTATCATCAGCGGGTTCCGTCTTGTGGCGGCGGATAACCGCATTGTCATAGCGGCAAGCTATTGGGGAAAATTTAAGACGACTTTCCAAATGGTAATGGTATGCCTTATGATTGCGAATATTGACGCTTTGACAGTGCTTACGCAGATTGTAATGTGGATTGCAGTGGTTCTTACGGTGGTATCGCTGATTGATTATCTTGCAAAAAATAAAAGTGTGCTGTTAAATGGAGAGATTTAAAAATTAAAAATTTGGACAATACAAAGCAGGTGTGGCATACATCTGCTTTTTTAACATAGGAGCATTAAAATTGTATCAATTTCGGTACAATGTGTCGCGAAATGTCAAAAATCGCACTTGTTTTGGCAAACAGATTATGGTAACTTAGTTATTGGCTGCAATATTTGTTTTTTAATAATTTATATTATTATTTATATTTGAAAAAAGATATTGACAAATGCGAACGAATGTTTTAAAGTATATATAAACAAAAACATCTGTTCCGAACAAACGATGCATAAAAGAAGGAAAAGGAGCAAAATCAGCATGGAAAGAGAAGAAAAACTAAAGGCACTAGATGCCGCACTTTCACAGATAGAAAGACAATATGGAAAAGGTGCAGTCATGAAGCTTGGAGACCCCAGTGCACAGATGAATGTGGAGACAATCCCGACCGGCTCACTGAGTCTTGACATTGCGCTTGGACTTGGAGGGATTCCAAAGGGAAGAATTGTTGAAATATACGGACCGGAATCCTCCGGTAAGACGACGGTTACGCTTCATATGATTGCGGAGGTACAAAAAAGAGGCGGAATCGCGGGCTTTATTGATGCCGAGCATGCACTTGATCCGGTCTATGCAAAAAACATTGGCGTCGATGTGGATAACCTGTACATATCACAGCCGGACAACGGCGAGCAGGCGCTTGAGATTACGGAAACAATGGTGCGTTCCGGCGCGATTGACATTGTGGTAGTGGACTCAGTGGCAGCGCTTGTACCAAAGGCGGAGATTGACGGAGATATGGGAGATTCGCATGTGGGACTTCAGGCAAGGCTGATGTCGCAGGCACTGCGCAAACTGACGGCGGTTATCAGCAAATCAAACTGTACGGTTATCTTTATCAACCAGCTGCGTGAAAAAGTGGGCATTATGTTCGGCAATCCTGAGACGACAACAGGCGGACGCGCGCTTAAGTTTTATTCGTCGGTGCGTTTGGACGTACGAAGAATCGAGTCATTAAAGCAGAGCGGCGAAGTAATGGGAAACAGGACGAGGGTGAAAGTCGTTAAGAACAAAATTGCGCCGCCGTTTAAGGAAGCGGAATTTGACATTATGTTTGGAGAGGGAATCTCTGCAGTGGGGGACATTCTTGACTTAGCGGCAAACGAGAATATCGTAAATAAGAGCGGTGCATGGTATGCCTATGGAGGAAGTAAAATCGGGCAGGGCAGAGAAAATGCAAAACAGTATTTGAAGGACAACCCTGAAATCTGTAAAGAAATCGAAGCAAAGGTACGTGAACACTTTGGACTGCAGGGTGCGCCTGAAAGCGCGCAGCAGTCGGAAACAGCAGAAACAAAGCCAAAGACAAAGAGCTCAAAAGCATCGGAAAAGGCAGAGGATCATAAAGTAGAAGAAAAAGCAGAATAGAAGTGAAATTGCAATGACGGTTACAGACATCGTGGAACTATCAAAAACAAGAGCGAGAGTGTTTTTGGACAATGAGACAGCATTTGCGCTTTATAAGAGCGAAATTAGAAAAATGAATATCAAAAAGGACGGAGCGCTCTCTGACGAGCGCCTCCGTTACATTATGGACGAGCTGCTTGTCAAAAGGGCAAGACTGCGCTGCCTGAATTTGTTAAAAAGCCGCGACTATACAAGACATCAGCTTGCAGGTAAGCTAAAGCAGGGATTTTATCCGGAAACTGTGATAGAGAATGCCATAGCATATGCTGCCTCCTATGGATATATAGATGATGTAAAATATGCAAAGGCTTATATCAAATATGCAGGGAGCGCAAAAAGCAAAAAACAGATTATCAACGATCTGTATAAAAAAGGCATATCAAAACAGGATATTGAAAATGCGTACATGCAGTGCGAGGAAGAAAATATTATTGCAGATGAAGAAGAATTAATCGAAAAACTTCTGGTAAAAAAGCATTACAATCGGAATGCGTCTACTTTTGAAGAACGTCAGAAAATAGCGGCGTTTCTGTACAGAAAAGGTTTTTCATCAGATAAAATACACAAATCAGTCGGTCTATATGAGTAAAGTTGCACAAAATTATTATCACCTGATATTAATGATAATACTTGACATAGAAACCTCAAGTTTTGAAGCAAAATCGGCAAAGCCCTTGAAAATACTGGGCTGCGCCGATTTCTCTGTATAGCGTAATGGGAACTTTTTAGAAGTGATGAAAATTTTTTAATAACGTAAAAGTC
>CAJTMC010000057.1 GCA_910577115.1 uncultured Lachnospiraceae bacterium | reverse complement strand
TAAAGAGGAGTACAGCGGATTTGCATACAGCAAGCTTCAGGAGATGCTTACGGTAACACCGGAGGACAGGGAGCTGGTAACGGAGCACACAACCGTACAGCAGATACGGGAGCTGAAGCAGGCGGAAAAAGAGGAAAAGCAGTCGGACAGGGAGAGGGAGCAGAAAAACATGCCCCTGATGCAGATGGCGGCGCCGGATAACCTGCCGGAGGGAGCAGGGGAAGAAACAGGGAATAAGACGGAGCCTTTTGAGGATATAATGACAGCTTTCTGGAAGGAAAACGCGGAACTGTACATTCAGGCGGCATCAGGAATGCTGACGCCTGAAATCGCGGCAGAGGAAATCTGCCCTTCTGGCAGCAGGACATACAGAAAAGGCACAAGCATGCTGTTCTTCTATGATTTTGACAGGGGATTAAAGCTGAGAAGCTATACAGACGGAAAACCTGTTATTACAGCGCACACTTATCAGGAGTTTTTGGAAAAAACTGCCGGTATGGGCACTGCGCCTGCAAAGGACGAAGATGAACAGCTGCAGGAAAAACCGGTTGCGACGTCGCAACATGGACAGGCAGAAAATGCGGCAAACAATGAAGCCGCTGAAGAAACACAGGCAAAAAAGGACACGGTAATCGACGGGGAATACAGGGAGCTTGAAAGCGGAAGAAAAAAAGACGGTGAAAAGGGTGCGGACGGACAGCAGGCAGGGTATACGGATGACGAGATTAAACATGCAATGGATTATTTTGACACAGAGCATTCACGCATGGCCGGGCTCGGACAGGACAGCGCGAAAAGAAGAAATTACAAAATAGCGCTTCAATGCATTCGCAGATGCTACAAATCCATAGCAAAAGAGATGGATTATTCACTGATAACAGACAGATAATGCAGCCTCCGAATCTGAAATATGGTCCGGAGGGAAAGGAGAACATGAGAACGATAAAAGCAAGAGCAAAAATAAGAAAGTTCCTGACAGAATACTTCCACTGTATTGCATGGGCAGCAGGCGGGATATACATACTGGCAATAGGGCGGATAACAAGATTTCAGTATTTCATCACGTGGGCAGCGCTCATGATTGTAATATGGCGTCGCATGCCAAATAAACAAAACAGCAAAAGTTCGAGGAGGAAACGCAATGATAGAATTAGTCAAAAAATATCCCATAGGGACAAAAGTACGGCTAACCAGCGATGCGACGAATGACGAACCAAGAACAGTGCAGGGATATAAACAGATTGGGGATACAAAATACCTTATATTTTCCAAAGGCGATTCCGTATGCGTCCAAAGAGTGGTGTCCGAAAATGTGGATGAACAGGATGGAGCGTTGGAAGAACAGTCCAAAACAGGCAAATCCATTTTGATACTGGATACACCGGAGAATTGTACGGAATGCCCTTTGGAACTCGACGTTGACGGTAAGTACAATGCGAACATATGCCGCGGGTGTCAGAAGTACAGTTTCAATCCTGACAGTAATAATAAACCTGATTGGTGTCCCATGAAAGAAATACCGGACAGAATGAAAGTAAGCGGCAGATATCCTCAACCGGATGGAATTCCACCGTCATACAAAATAGGCTGGAATGCATGTATTAAGAAAATTTTAAAGGAGGAGTGACGAATGTTAAGGACGGCGCAGCTATACGAAGCAGAGCTTCAGGAAGAAAACATTAAATCATGGTACAAACCGGAAAACATATACTGGCATGGAGGTCCAGGAGACAGCACTTTGGAGCTGCCTGATGATAATTACGACCGTCACTGTTTTGTATCGGTTGATAAAGACGACAATATCATTGGATACATAAGCTATCACATTGACTGGACTGCAATGTCCGCCGACAGGTTCGGCATCATCAGTTTCAGAAAAGGCAGCATGGAATTTGCCAAAGACCTGTATAAAGTGGTATGTGACCTTTTTGAGGTCTACCACATGAACAGAATATCGTGGGGCGCATACGAGGATAATCCGGCAGTAAGAGGATACCGCAATTTTATCAGAAAACATGGCGGAAGGGAATGCGGGCATTACAGACAAGCTGTAAAGCTTCAGGACGGAAAGCTGCATGACAGCGTATCGTTCGAGATACTGGCAGCAGAATTCGTCAAGAAAGGTAAGACAAATGTTCTGGAACAAGTGGGAGCAGTATAAAACAGGGAAGGAGAGAGAACATAACGATGGCAAAGCAAATTAAGATAAAAATTGAATATCGCAACGGAACACGAGAGGAAAAACACGTTGACGATTACAAGGTTAAGGATGGCGTTCTGTGTACTTATGTAAGATTTGGCGCAGAAAGTGGACTCAGAAATATTCCTTTGGATTTAATCAAGGAATTCACAATATGTTGAAACGGGAGGAAATTCATTGAATGATAAAAGAAAATGAAGAAAAAAAAGAGTATCTCCACAAACTTAGAGAAAGTCAAGCTGCCTTAAAGAGAATTGAAGATCAAATTAAGGAGGTGGAGATTAGCGAGAAATCACCTCGTACAGGTAGAACGAATATGGTAATTTGCGGAAGCAGTACAACAAAAGATTTGTCTGAATATGTTGCTAAGAAAGATGCTTTAATAAGTAAAATGGCACAGGCGAAGTGCAAGAAAATAAACACATACACTGATATATTTCAAGCAATCGAAAGACTGACTGATGAAAGGGAACGCTTGGTGCTGACACTTAGGTATATTAAAGGTCTTAAATGGGAGGAGATTGCAGTAGAAATGCATGTAGAATGGGCACAGGTACATAGAATTCACGCAAAGGCTTTGAAGCATTTTAAGATACCTAAAGAAAATACTGTTATGGAAGCAGACATAAAAATAAAAGATGATATACAATGATACACTTTTATATGTTAATATGATATTATCAAAAGAAAGAGGAAATCAGTTAAAGCTGACTTCCTCTTTTTACGTTAGAAAGGCGTATGGATATGGCAAAGGAATGGGCGAAATCATTTTATAATTCAAAAGCATGGCAGCAGTGCAGGGACAGCTACATCAGTGAACGTATTGCAATAGATGGCGGCATATGCGAAGTATGTGGTAGCAGTCAGGGTTCCATTGTTCACCACAAAAAAATCCTGACACAGAGTAACATCAGCAATCCGGATATAACCTTAAAGCACAGCAACCTGCAGTATGTATGCAAAGAGTGTCATGACAAGTTCGAAGGACATGGCGTAGGAGGTGAGAAAACAAAACCTTTGTTTGCTTTCGACAAGGACGGACAGCCTGTGTCACTGCGAGAGATTGACAATCCCCCCCTGTAATCAAAGTCATTTTTCCCGTTCCAAGACCGAGGGCACAGATTGGTTTAACATACGGCTTCTCATAAGGGGGGTGTGGTATACATGGTGACAGAGGATGAATTTTTAAAAGAAGAAATCCGCAGAGAGGCAGAATATGACAGCATTTCCGGTTATGTGGAAAAACAAAAAAGGATAAAGAGAGAAGTAAACAGATTAAAAAAACTGTTTAAAGAAATTGACGAAAATAAAAAGAAATTAGTCCAGGCAACGATAGACGACGTGGCGTTTCTGACAGTGACAATGCAGGACCTCAGAGAAAATATTGTAAGGGACGGTACAACAGTTGAGTACAAGAATGGTGAGAACCAATATGGCACCAAGCAGAGTCCCGACGCACAGCTTTACCTTGCGATGTCGCAAAAACAGGCGCAGGCAATGAAGATACTTCTCGATTGCATGCCAAAGTCGCAGCCAATATCAAAGAATGACGGATTCAACGATTTTTTAGGAGAACGGTATGGATAGAATCAAATATGCATCCGACTATAACCCGATACTGGAATACTGGCAGAAAATAGAGCGTGGAGAGATACCTGTCTGCAGCAAAACGCGCAGATGGTACAAATACCTTGCATACATGGTCAAAAATCCGACGTCAAAAATGACGTACAGTCCAAAACGGGCAAATCATGTTTTAGAGTTTGCAGAAAACTACTGCTGCCTGTCAAAAGGGAAGAGCGCAGGCAAACCCGTAGTTTTGGAGCTTTGGGAAAAAGCCCATTTGGCAGCAGTGTTCGGGTTTGTGGACGATGAGGGAAACAGGACATGCCGGGAGTCAGTGCTGATAGTCGGAAAAAAGAACGGGAAATCGCTGCTTGCTTCCGTCGTAGGTCTGTACATGCTGATTGGCGACGGAGAAAACGGTCCCGAAGTATACAGTGCAGCAACCAAACGTGATCAGGCGAAGATTATATGGCAGGAAAGCGTGCGCATGATCCGGAAATCAAGGTCGCTTGCTAAACGCATAAAGTGCAGGGTGGGAGATATATCGAGCGAAAGCTTCAATAACGGCGTCTATAAACCGTTGGCAAGTGATTCGGACAGCCTCGACGGAATGAACATACACTGCGCGCTGATGGATGAGATACATCAGTGGAAAAATGGAAGGCCACTGTACGACATCCTCGCGGACGGAGTATCGGCACGTGATCAGCCGCTCATCTACATAACCTCAACAGCAGGGACAATCAGGGAGGACATATACGACGCCAAGTACGAGGAGGCGGAACACGTCATCAACGGGCTGTTCGACAACAACGGATATAAGGACATTCATTTTTTCCCGTTCATATATGAGCTTGATGAGCGCAAGGAATGGGCAGACAAAAGCAGGTGGATGAAAGCAAATCCAAATCTTGGAATATCCAAGAAATGGGAGTATCTCGAAAACAAAGTAAACAAGGCGATAGGAAATCCCGCACTGGTCAAAGACCTTGTATGCAAGGAATTTAACATCAGGGAAACATCAACAGAGGCATGGCTCACATTTGAGCAGCTCAATAACACGGAATGCTTCGACATGATAGAACTGCAGCCCCGTTACGGCATAGGAGGATGCGACCTGTCAAGCACGACGGACCTTACGAATGCAACCGTGCTATTTATGGTACCGAATGACAACAGGATATACGTGCTGCAGATGTACTGGCTTCCGGAGGATTTACTGGAACGCCGCGTGCGGGAGGATAAAATCCCGTATGACCTATGGAAAGAGCAGGGACTTTTGCGGACATGCCCGGGGAACCGCGTGCATTATAAATACATTACGGAATGGTTTTCGGAAATACAGAACGATTACGACATATACCTGTACAAATGCGGGTACGATTCATGGTCTGCAACATATTTCGTTGAAGACATGAAAGACACGTTCGGCGCTGTGGTCATGGAACCCGTGATACAGGGCAAAAAGACGCTTTCTGGTCCGATGAAGTCGCTCGGGGCTGACCTTGAAAAGAAAAAAGTGATATACAATAATAATCCGATCCTGAAATGGTGTCTCGGAAACACGTCGGTTGACATTGACAAAAACGACAACATACAGCCATGCAAGGGGAACATCGGGACAAGGCGTATCGACGGGCTTGCAGGGCTGCTGGATGCGTATGTCGTGCTGGAGAACAATTTGGAGGAATACCAGTCAGTAATATAGGGGGTAAAACATGGGATTTTTAGGAAAAATGAAGCTGTTCAGAAAACGTGAACCTACGGGAGACGATGACCGGATGGACAAGAACATCATGCAGATGGTGACAACATACGGGGAAAGCTTCTATTCATGGAATGGAAAGTTATACGAAAACGACATTGTAAGATCCTGCTTAAGACCGAAGGTTAAGGCAGCAGGGAAGCTTGTCGGCAAGCACGTGCGGCAGGACGCATCGGGACTGACGGTCAATCCCGATGCAAACATAAGGTTCTTGCTTTCGGAGCCGAACCCGCTCATGACGGGGCAGCAGTTTCAGGAAAAAGTTGTGACGCAGCTCTGCCTGAACAACAACGCGTTCATACTGATTGTACGTGACGAGAACGGGAAACCCATGCAGCTCTATCCGGTACCCTGCGTGCTGTGTGAAACGGAGTACGTGAATGATGAATTATACCTGAAATTCACGTACAGGAACGGAAAGAGCCAAAAATTCCCGTACCGAGAAATCATCCATCTGCGGCAGGACTTCAACGAAAACGACGTATTCGGGGAAAGCCCCGCAAAAGCGCTGTTTCAGATGATGGAAGTCATCGGGACGATTGATCAGGGAATCATCAAGGCGATAAAAAACAGCGGTTTGGTACGGTGGCTGCTGAAATTTACGTCGTCGCTGCGCCCGGAGGACGTAAAAGAGAACGTAAAGCAATTTGTTGATAATTACCTGAGTGTCGAAAGCGACACATGGGGCGCGGCCGGAGTGGATGCAAAAGCGGATGCAATACGGATTGAACCGAAGGACTATGTACCGAATGCCATGCAGACTAAGGAAACTATCAACAGGATTTATTCGTTTTTCGGCACGAATGAGAGCATTGTTCAGTCAAAATGGACAGAAGACGAGTGGAATGCATATTATGAGTCGGAAATTGAGCCGTTGGCAATCCAGTTCGGAGAGACCTACACCGTAAAACTGTTCAGCAGGCGTGAACGCGGATGCAACAACAGGATAATCTTCGAGGCAAGCAATCTTCACTGCGCGAGTTTATCCACAAAGCTGGCTTTTGTACAGATGGTTGACCGCGGTGCGATGCTCCCGAATGAATGGCGCCAAACAATGAACATGGCGCCGATTGAGGGAGGGGATAAGCCGATACGCCGTCTTGATACGCAGGTGGTGGACATGGTAAGGGAGATATTAAACAAGATGAATGCAGAAAATTGCGCGGTAATGGCAGCACTTGCAGCAAAAATACTGGATACCGCGGGAAAGGAAACGGATGAAACACAGAATCAATATCAGGGGCGTAATGATTCCTAACAGTTACAAATGGTATTATGATTTTTTCGGAGAAGACAGTACATGCCCCAGGGATGTGCAGAGCATCCTTGACGCGGTTCAGCAGGGGGATGAGGTGGAAGTATACATTAATTCGCCGGGCGGCGTGATTGATGTAGGTTCCGAAATTTATACGCTATTGAAAACACAGAAGGAAAATATCAAAATCTACATAACGGGCGAGGCATGCAGCGCCGCTTCCATAGCCGCTATGGCAGGCTACTGTGAAATGTCACCGACCGCGCTTATGATGGTGCACTGCGTGTCAAGCGGAATTAATGGCAACCACAAGGCGATGGAACACATGGGCGAGGTTTTAAGGACGGCGGACAAGGCACTCTGTACGGCGTACATGGACAAGGCAGGAATGAGCGAAGAGGAAGCGCTCGAAATGATGGAACATGAAACATGGCTGACAGCGCAGCAGGCTAAGGAAAAAGGGCTGATTGACAAAATTATGTTTCAGGAGCAGGAGGAGGATATGGCGCAGCTGGTAAACGGTATTTCTTTCAGGCTGCCAACGAAGGGGCAGTTGGAAAAGGTTAAAAACCTGATGAACAACAATACTTCCGAAAGCAGCAGCGGTAAGAAAATGCTTTTAATGCAGACAAAGTTCAACTATTTGAAAATGAGAGGAGAACAGCGATGAACAAAAAACAATACGAGGCAATGAGAAGAAAGCTCATGGATGAGGCGCAGGCGCTTATAAATGAGGGAAAGGCGGAC
This sequence comes from uncultured Lachnospiraceae bacterium, assembly GCA_910577115.1. GTDB lineage: Bacteria > Bacillota > Clostridia > Lachnospirales > Lachnospiraceae > COE1. The sequence goes on along the minus strand of CAJTMC010000057.1, from coordinate 12,806 downwards.
GAAGCACAGGCTAAAATGGACGAGGTCATGGCGCTTGACACAAAGTGGGACGCAATTGCGCAGGCTGCGGCAAATTTTAACGCCCTGAACAAAGAGCCGGAGCTTGAGGCGTCAGTAATTCCCGTAAACGATAAAACAGGCGGTGAGCCTGAAAAGGAAAACGTGCTTGACGTATGGGCATCTGAAAACTATCTGAAAGCATGGGCGAATACCTTACAGGGCAGACCGCTCAGTGACAAGGAGACAAATGCGTACCAGCTTGTTAATGAGGCATACACGCATACAACCAAAAACACAGGAATGGTAATTCCGAAGTCGGTTGCCACAAAAATATGGGAGCTTGCGGGAGAAATGTACCCTTATTTTCAGGATGTGCAGAAAACATATGTAAATGGCATTTTATCCATCATACAGGAGGATACAAGTTCGGATGCCACATGGTACGAGGAGGAAATAAAGACGGAGGATGGAAAGGAGACATTCAAGGAATTTGTATTGTCCGGATGTGAACTGTCAAGGGCAATCACGGTAAGCTGGAAACTCAAGGAAATGGCGATGGATGATTTTATTCCTTATATCCAGCGGAAGATGGCGAAGAAAATGGGAGCGGCAGCAGGATACGGGGCGACACACGGAAAGGGAAAGACAGAGGAGAACAAGGAAAAGCCGGAACCGACTGGCGTTGTGACGGCACTGACAAAAGAGGAAGGCACACCGCAGGTAATCGAATATGACACCACTCCCACATTTAAAAATATCACATCCGCAAGGGCGCTGGTCAAAAGCGGGTACAGTGCAGGATTAAAGATTTACGCAAATTCCTCCACAATATGGAATAAAATAGCAAACATCGTAGATGCAAACAAACGCCCGATTTTTATGCAGGACCCCACGAGCGGCGGATACAGGGTTCTTGGAATGGAAGTAAAAGAAGACGATTCCATGAACGACGGCGAAATACTCCTTTCAAATGCTTTTGCCGGATACCATGCAAACATCAACAAGGAAATAACAATGTTGACGGAGGATCATGTCAAGGAACGTAAGACGGATTACTGCGGATACGCGATCATGGATGGAAATGCCATTACAAACAAGGCGCATGCCCTGCTGATACCGAAAAGTCAGACAGGCGCCAGTACAGAAAGCGCGCAGAAAACACAGGCTGATGCTGAAAAATAATAAGTAACAGGAGGATGTCATCATGGAACTGCTTGAACAGATTAAAAAGTCACAGAGAATTTCACATGATGCGCTTGACGATGTCCTCCAGTCGGATATTGATGCAGGGGCAGACGAACTGTTAAGGGCAGGTGTATATCCTTACTCTGCGGACGGGAGTATCAGCGAGAAGCCGCTGGTGCGGAAAGCAATAGAACTGTATGCGAAAGGCATGGAAGATTTTGAAGAGAAAGGCAGCGTATATATTGCGTCTTTTGAAAAATTAAGGGATGCAATGGCGTTGAGCGGTGAGTATGGTGTGCAACGAACTGATTACACTGGTAACGACGAAAAAGACACGAAACAGCCGGGGATTTGAAGAAAGCAAAGAAACGGTCAGAAAAGAGATTTTTGCCGAGGTACGTTCCGCAGGTGTTATTGAAAAGTATGGGGCACAAAGGACGGGGATTGATATATCAATGATTTTCAAGGTCGATACGGATTCATACAAAGCCGCGCTGTCTGACGGAAAACGCCCTGACACGGTGGAGTATGATGGTGAAGAATACAAAATTCATGATGTGCGCAGAAAAGGTTCTTATAAAAAAACGGAAATCGTATGTAAGAGGTAGCTTATGGCAGGATTTGAAATATATAGCGAAAAAACGGATTTAGACGAGCTGTTTGACATGGATTTTGAGGAAATGGCAATGGAGGCGCTGCAGGAAGCTGCACCAATATTGGAAGAATCAGTAAAAAGTGCGGTCAGGGCGTCCATACAACATGAAGGCGATTCCGAACTGGTAAAATCCATGAAGGCAAATAAGCCGAAAAGGGCAAAAAACGGTGCATACATAGTAAACGTGACACCAAAAGGGTACTCCAAAATAAAGACATACCATGCCAAAAAGGGAAACAGGAAGTATCCTGTAAGCAATGCGCTTAAAGCAATATGGAAGGAGTACGGGATAGCAGGAAGACAGCCGCCAAGCCCGTTCCTTGCAAAAGCAACGAATGATGCGAAAAACGACGTACTGAACACCATACAGAGAAAATTTGACGAAAAGGCAGGTGGCGGATAAATGGATTTAACGCAAATACTCATGGAACTGGCAGGAGTAACAGGCATTGAGGCATATCAGGACATATGTACTGACGAGGATGCAGACAGGTATATCACATACATCTATCAAGATGAGAGGCCTGCCCTCTGCGGAAACAACGAGGTGCTTGCCGACCAGTGCGACATCTACGTCAGTCTGTATACCCCGATGAATTTTGACTATTTCGGGGCAAAGAAAACGATAAGGAACTATTTAGAGACAAACGAGTTTTCGGTAATTTCCATCGGGACGAGAATTGAGGATGATCCGTCTGGTGGGAAAATACGGAAAACGACATTCGACTGCAGGTATGCAGGATTCAGGGAACAGGAGGAAATATAATCATGGCATATGTAGGATTAGCAAACCCGTACATCGCAAAATTAATTGATGAGGCGCAGAAAAAGTACACAGACTGTTTTAAATGCGGAAAGGCAATCAATATCAATATTACGCCAAATTATAATGAAGCGAAGCTTTATGCAGACAACCAGCTTGCAGAGGTAGCCAAAGAGTTTAAGGATGGAAATATCACGCTTGGAACAGACAGACTTCCGATGAAGGCACTTGAAGTTTGCTTTGGGCACAATGTAAACAATGAAAAAAATGAGGTTACATACAAGACGAATGACAATGCGAATGCTGTCGGTGTTGGATTTTATGTGGATGAAATGATTTCCGGAAAACGGCAGTACGTTGCGACTATTGTGTACAAAGCGACATTCAGTGAATCTGCTGATGACTACACGACAAAGGGCGAAACGATTGAATTTAAGACACCAAGCATTGAAGGCACTATCGCGGGACTCGAAACAGGCGAATGGAAAACGACAAAGACGTTTGGTACGGCTGCTTTGGCGGATGCATGGCTGAGAGAAACATTAGGCTATAAGGAACCGACAGTACAGGCGCCGGAAGAATCGGAATAATCACACGAGGCAGGATATTCGCAGGCGTCCTGCCTGATCAGAAAGAGGTTGATTGAATGTTTGAGCATACGGAAACAGTAATACTGGCAGGAAAGAAGTATCCTATCCGGTGCAATATTAATGTATTGATAGAAATTCAGGAACAGTTTAATACGGTATCGAATTTCGAAATGCTGATAACCGGAGTGAAAATTGCAAAGGATGAAAACGGGGACGTTATGTCGGATCCGGACGGGAAAATAATGTTTGAGCGGTGCGATCCATCACTGAGGGCAATTGCCGCCATTCTTCCCTGCATGATTGCGGAAGCAGGCGGAAACAGCCGGAGAAAGGAACTGGACGAGGCACTTGACGCAATCCAAAATGCAAAATTTGACCTGTACGACACAGCACTGCAGATGAGTAAGGAATTAACAAAATGCTTTGAAAGAAAAAACGTGTCGTCCGCCAAAGGGACGAAGGAAACGGTAACGGAAAAATAGACTTTTGGCGGATAATGGCACAAGGACTGCATATGGGACTTACAAAATACGAAACAGAACATCTGTACATAGGTGAGTATATGGATTTATTTGATGCATACAAGGAAATTTACAACATGGAAGCAAAGAAAATGCTATACATACTCCCTGACAGGCTGGATGAACCCGTAAGCATGATTGATATGTAGGAGGACAGGACATGGCAGAAAAGAAAATCGGCGCGCGGATTGTCATAGACGGTGAATCAGAGTTCCGGGCAAACCTGACAAGCGCAAAAACAGCTCTGAGTAAATTTCAGAGTGAATTAAAGCTTGTCAATACAGTATATAAGAACAATGCCGATTCACTTGAAGCGCTACGTGAAAAACAGCAGGTGTATATCAATCTCCAGCAGGAGCAGCGCAAAAAGGTGCAGCTCCTTGCGGAAATACAGGACAGGGCTGTTAAAAAGTATCAGGAGGAACAAAATACCCTTGCGGGGCTTGAGGAAAAGAGAGAAAAACTTAACAGCGCACTGGAAGCAGCAAAGGAAACATACGGTGAGAATAGCGAAGAAGTTAAGAAGCTGACAAACGAATTGAACGACGTCAACAAGCAGTATGAAACACAGGAAAGAGTTGTACAGAAGACGGGCGACAAAGTAAATTCTTACCAAACAAGCCTTAACAGTGCGCAAATGGAGCTTGAACAGCTTAACAGTGAAGTCGTGCGGAATGAAAAGCAGCTTGAGGAGGCAGAAAAGTCTGCAGATGAATGTGCCGATTCGGTGGAAGAGTATGGGAATGAAGTGCAGGAGGCATCTGACAAAACATCTGTATTCGCTGATGTGCTAAAGGCAGAACTTTTGGCAAGCGCAATAAAAGAAGGCATAAAAGCGATTGCAAGCGGCATTAAAACAATAGCCACGGCAGCATTGGAAACAGGCAGCAGCTTCGAGGCATCAATGTCACAGGTTGCGGCTACAATGGGGATGACAACGGATGAGATTGCAAACGGAAGCGCGGAGTATGAGATACTGAACAAAGCTGCGCAGGATTGCGGAAAAGCAACAATGTTTTCCGCATCACAGTCTGCAGAGGCGCTGAATTATCTTGCATTGGCAGGATATGACGCAAAAAAAGCCGCAGAAACGCTTCCCAAAGTGCTGAATCTCGCGGCAGCAGGCGGGCTTGACCTTGCGTATGCAAGCGACCTTGTTACGGATTCTATGGCAGCGCTGGGAATGGAAACATCAGAACTTGACAATTATATTGACGAAATGGCAAAAACGTCCCAAAAATCCAATACAAGCGTAGCGCAGCTTGGAGAGGCGACATTGGTGTGCGCCGGAACGGTATCGCTCACAGGACAGAGTCTTGAAACAATGAATACCGCACTTGGTGTACTGGCAAACAACGGACTGAAAGGCGCGGAAGGCGGGACACACTTGCGGAACGTGCTTTTGTCCCTGTCCGCGCCGACAGATAAAGCTTCGGATGCCATAGATAACCTCGGTCTTCAGGTATATGATTCGGAAGGAAAAATGAGGGATCTGAATGACATCATGATTGATATGAATAGTCTTATGTCGGATATGACCCAGGAAAAGAAAACCAATCTGATCAAAACAATATTCAACAAAACGGACGTAGCAGCAGTTAATGCGCTGTTGAAAAGTACCAACGGCGAATACGATACTCTTAATGCACAGATTAATGACTGCTCAGGAGCGGCACAGGCAATGGCGGATACCTTAAACGATAACCTTAAAGGTAAAGTGACGATCCTGCAAAGTGCACTCGAAGGGCTTGGAATAACGGCATACGATCTTTTTGATGATGAAATGAAAGAGGCTGTTGACTCTGCTACTGATGCAATAGGCAGGCTGCAAAGTGAAATTGATGACGGAGAGTTAGGCGTGTCTTTGAGAAACATGTCGGAGGCGTTGGGCGAATTTGCCACGAATACAATCGGGACAGCAGAAAAAGCGCTGCCAATGCTGATAAACGGTCTTACGTGGCTGTTGGAAAACGGTGAGATTGTAGCGGGACTGATAGGAGGCGTAACATCTGCCAAAATTGCATATACCGTAGCGACAGAAGCCGCAACCGTAGCACAGAAGCTGTTTAACGTAACAGCAAATGCAAATCCTTACATATTCCTTGCAACTGCAATTGCGGGGGTCGTGGGTGCAGTGACACTATATGCAAAAACTGCTGATACTTCAGTGGCACAGCTTACGGAATCTACGAAAAAGCTGACAGATGCATCCAAAAAAATGAATGATGACACAGCGACAGCAATACAGAATCGTGAGGGAATTAGAGCGGGATATGAGAACGAAAGAGAAGCGTGTGTAAAGCTTGCCAACGAATTAGATGAATTACAAAGCAAAACCATACTTACGACGGATGAACAGGCGAGACAGGCAGCAATTATCGACGAATTGAACACAGCAATTCCTAATTTAAACCTGTGCATTGACGAACAAACAGGATTGACAAACATGTCAACAGATGCGCTGCTTGAAAATATCAATGCGCATATGGAACTCATGAAGGTAGAAGCAGCGAGGGAAGATCTTACAGAGATTGCAAAAGAGCAATATGAGGCTGAAAAGCTTCTGTCTGAACTTATGACAGAACAAGAGGAAGCAGCAAACAGGCTGGCAGAAGCCGAAGCGAAGCTGGATGAAGAAATGGCGACGCATGGCAGATACCTTGATGAAACACAGGAAGCATATGCGAGAGCAACTGAAGACATAGACGCACTTGGTATTCAGATAGAGGAAACGAATGGTACGATTAATGCGCTTGGTACAGAGTATGAAGAAACCATGTCGTATATTGTGGATAACGAATCATTATCCAAAGCATCAAATGATATGGAAGCACTTGGAGATGCTGCGCTGAACGCAGGTGCTGATATCAGTACAATGTCGGATGAAACGAGAAAAGCGTACAATGACATGATTGACAGCCTTTCCGATACCATAACAAATCAAATGAATTTGTTCACGGAATTTACAGAGAAAACAAAGATATCTTCGGATGAGATTCTAAAAAATATGCAGTCACAGATTGACGGAGTATCACAATGGGCTGAAAACATGGACATGCTTGCAGATAGGGGAATTAATAAAGGTCTTTTAAAATACCTTGCCGATATGGGACCTGAAGGAGCCGGATACGTTGCTGCATTTGTACAAATGACAGATGAGGAATTGAAAAAAGCAAATGAGATGTTTGAAGAATCGTCTAAGCTGTCCATATCTTCCGCGGTGAATATTACAGATGCTTATTATGACGCAGGTGGTAATGCTTCCAAAGGATTTGCAGATGGTATTTCAGATGCGATAGACATAGCGAATACGGCAGCAGGCTTATTAGCAGAAGGAGCTTTAAACACAGTTCAGCAGGAGCTTGATGAACATTCACCTTCAAAAAAGACTGAGGAAATGGGATTGAATTTTGATGAAGGCTTAAAGAAAGGTATTGATGAAAACAAAGAGAGTGTACTTAATACAATCATTAATCTTACAACTGACATGTTAATCAAAACAAGAACAGGTGTCCCTACAGAGGAATACAAAAAAATCGGCGATCAGATAATAGAGGGGATGCGGAAGGGTATAGAATCCGGACGGAGTAGGGTTCTTGAGTCAATAAGGAAGTTGTGCGAAGAGGCGCTTCAGGAAGCAAAAGATAAACTCGATATACATTCACCTTCAAGAGCATTTGCATATCTTGGCGAAATGTCTGGAGAGGGATATATAACCGGATGGGAAGACACAATGAAAAATATCAACAATGTTATAGCGGATTCGCTCCCGGATATTCCAGCAAGAAACCCACAAGACAATACAGGTGCAGGAGTATCAAATGTGACAGTATCTTCACATATCTATAGTATTTGCGAAAAAATGTATAACATCATGGCACAGTACATTCCGGGTATGTCAAATATGCAGATGGTGACAGATACAGGCGCTTTGATAGGTGCGATTACCTCAAGAATGGACAGGGAATTTGGTGAAATGGAATATGATAAAAGCAGGGGTATTTATGAATGACAGGTGTAAGATTTGGAGATATACACAGCTATACTGATTTGGGGCTTGCGCTGGGCAGCGTAAAAATAACGCCTCCAAAACCGAAGACATACAGAATAAGCGTGGCTGCTGCAGATGGTGATATTGATATTACAGGGGCCCTAACAGGCGGCGATATCAAATATGAGCGGAGAACAATAACAATTGAGTTTGAAATGCTGGGAGACAATCGCGACATACACAGCAAATACAGTGAAGTCATGAACGCGATTCATGGGAAAGAGTTCGCGGAAATAGTGTTTGATGATGACGGGAATTATTATTATACGGGAAGGGTAAGCGCGACGGCTTTAAGCAGCGAACCGCTTAAAGGGATTATAACGGTACAATGCGTTGTTGACCCGTATAAATATGATTTCGGCGATGACTGGCTGTGGGATCCGTTCAGCTTTGAGACCGGAATAATAAATGAAATGAACAGTCTGGAAGTAAATGGAACACTGGAAGTTACATATATAGGCCAAAGGAAAAAATACATTCCTATAATTACGGTGACATCAGCAATGACAGTAATATTCCAAGGCATCAGCTATAATCTAACATCAGGGAAAAACAAAATATTTGAAATTGAATTCCATGAAGGCATTAATCTGTTGACATTCAGCGGAAATGGAGTTGTGACAATTGAAAACAAAGGAGGCAGTTTATAATGTACAAAGTATTATCATTGATTGACGGCACTGAACATACCCTCATGGATATCAGGGATGAAAAATATGTGCTTGAGACGCCTAAATTGACGCTGCAGATTAATAATGCCGGTTTATTTACGTTTTCAATACACCCGACACATCCGGAGATAGGCAGTATTATACCACTTCTTTCACTTGTTAAGGTTTATAAAACAGATCGCAATAATACATACAAAAAATGGTTATTTACTGGACGCGTGGTCAGCAATGAAAGTGACATCTATAATACCCGAAAGGTAAAATGTGAAGGAATCCTGACATACCTGCTTGACAGCGTTGTATATCCGTACGAGTATCAGGGAACGCCTGCAGATTATGTAAGACAGATGATAGAATCACATAATTCGCAGATGAATGATACGAAACGCTTTATATTAAGAACACTTGATCTGACAGATGTGGACAGCAACAACAATATTGTGCGTGCAAATAAGAATTATCCTGCAACGTTAGATGAGATGAGAAACAAGGTAATAAAACCGCTTGATGCATATATATCCGTAGAAGATATAGAAGGAAAAATGTATATAGACTGCAATCAAAGTATACTGCATTATAATGAGCAGGTTATCAAACTGGGAGAAAACATAATAGACCTGAAACAGATCAAAAGTGCGGGAGAAATCAGGACTGTAATGATTGGTATTGGTGCGGAGGATGATGATGGAAACAAACCAACTGTAATAGTAGAAAATAATGAGGCTGTAAAAAAATACGGGCGCATAGTTGGAACAGTTGAGTTTGAGGATGTTACAACAACAGCGCAGTTAACAAAAAAGACACAGGCATATCTCGACGGAATAGCAAGTGAAACAAATGCAGTTGAAATTAAGGCGATTGATTTGAATATGACTGACAAAGAGATCGAAACCATAGGATTAGGATATTGTTATGTTGAGTCTGACTATAATAATCTTAATCACGCGAGAATGCTTGTAAGCAAGATGGAAATCTATCTGACACAGCCTGAAAAAAACACATTTAGACTTGGGGCAGCATTAAGAAGCATGACAACAAACAGTTCCCATGCAAATGCTGATATAGACAGCAGAATAAAACGGGTAGCCAACAGTATAAGCCCTAAGATACAAAGTGCAGTAGAAAATGCCACTCAGATGATTACAGGCGCACAGGGAGGGTATGTAATTTTAGATTGTGGTGAAAATGCAGACGGGCATCCGGAACAAATTTTGATAATGGACAATCCTCAAAAAGAGACAGCCACGAATGTAATCAGAATAAACAAAAACGGTATCGGGTTCAGCACCACAGGCATAGACGGACCATATGCAAATGCATGGACAATAGACGGTAATCTTGTTGCGGATTTTATTACGGCAGGTACGATGTTTGCGGATAGGATTCGGGGTGGTACTCTTGAAATTGGCGGGGAAAAAGACGGGGTAATAACTGTTATTGACACAAACAGAAACACACTGGCCGTAATAGATAAAGAAGGAATTACAATATATAAAGGCAGTATCAGGGGTTCAACGATAATAATTGGCGGAACATCTAATACTGATGGGAAAATCACTGTACTGGACAGAGATGGAAATGTAAAGATAACGATTGATGTCAATGGTATAAATGTCAATGATAAATTCTCTGTAGACATGGATGGGAAAATGACCGCTATAGAAATAGACGGCGCAGCAGTGGAACAGATAAGCGACATCATTGACAGTAGTGAAGCCATGAAGAAAGCAAAGCAAGCAATCAGCACAGCGCAGAAAGCCGCAGAAAAGGCACAGGGAGCAGCAGACACTGCGCAGGGAGCGGCAGAGAAGGCACAAAGCGCGGCAAATACCGCAAATACCGCAATAAAAGAGACGGACAAGGTGGTTGATAATTTAAATAAAACAATTATTCCTAAAATCAACGGCTGGATAAATCAGATGAGTGCGCAGTTAAAAAATTTAGGACAGGCAGGAATATCGTAGGAGGGGAAGTAAAAAGTATGGCAGACATAAGTAAAGAACTGGAACAGATTAGGAAAGCAAGATACGGGCGTGATGTAAGAAAAAGCATACATGACGGCATTAATGCATTAAACGGCAGCGCGGAGTCTGAAAGACAGAAAGCGGAAGCAGCACAAAGAGCGGCAGAAACAGCACAAGGAAAAGCTGCGGAGGCAAGAACAGGAGCGGAAGCAGCACAAAGAGCGGCAGAAACAGCACAGGGAAAAGCCGCAGAGGCAAGAACAGGAGCGGAAGCAGCACAAAGGGCGGCAGAAACAGCACAGGGAAAAGCCGCAGAGGCAAGAACAGGAGCGGAAGCAGCGCAAAGGGCGGCAGATATGAGTAAAAATGCAGCAGCAGTTTCCGAACAGTCAGCTGCTCAACACGCTGTTGAGGCGGGCGCGAGTGCAAATAATGCGGCAGATGCCGAAAAAATTGCAAAACAGGTAAGCAGTGAAGCGATTGAAATATTAACGGATATAACAAGTAAACTTGAGTCAGGCTATTTTATTGGCGCAAAAGGAGATAAGGGGGACAGAGGAGAACAGGGCGAGAAAGGAGATAAGGGGGACAGAGGAGAACAGGGCGAGAAAGGAGATAAGGGAGACAGGGGAGACAGCGGTGTAGTGGTTCCGATTAACGGAATGTTCAGCATAGTCGGTGATGCAGACGGCAATATGTGGGCAGTATACGCGGATACGACTGTAAATCCACAATTCGAGTCAGATGCGGACGGCAATATATATATGATAGTTTCTGATGAAGAGAAAGGAGCAAGTGCATGAAAGTACTGATAGGAAATTTTAAGGGCCCAAAAGGAGATACGGGAAGCAAGGGAGATAAAGGAGATAAGGGTAATACGGGCGCAACCGGGCAGCGTGGCAGCCGACTGATAAGCGGTACAGGCATAACAGGGACAAGCACTGCGGGAGTAAAATTTCCAAATAGCGGAATAACAGATGCGCAACTGTTTGATCATTTCATTAATGCTGTTACTGGAAATATGTATGAATGTACTGTTTCGGGCGTCTCAAGCGTAGCAGAATGGGTATATGTAGGAAATTTTAAGGGTCCAAAAGGAGATGTAGGACCAGCTGGAAGTATATCTGATATAAACGATCAAAAACCTACATATTCAGAGGCTTCCTCTCTTGCAAATATAGAAAGCGGTGAAACAATAAAAGTTGCATTTGGCAAATTAAAAAAAGCGCTAAGCTTTCTTATAACACATTATACACAAAAAGCTACAACAACGCTTCTCGGACACGTAAAATTGTCCAACAGCGTGGCAATAACCACACATGGAGAGTATGCTCTTGACGCAGTAGAAAAAAATGCATCTGTAGAAGGAACATTGGCTAATATGATTAGCCAGGCAAATAGCAATTTGGAAAACAAGCTGAATATAGATTATAGATATATAACTTTTAAGGGACTCGAATCGAAAGGAATTACAAACTATCCAACAGAAGTAGGAATATATCGTATAACGCATAGTCTCCCAGCCGGTCTTCCTGCAGATGCAGGTGCATACGGCGTTTTACTTATATTTGGAATGGGATATTATATACATTTATACACGGATATTAATAGCAATGCATGGATTGGATGGAGTGGTGAGGGGGCAGGAGATAGCGTTGCCACCCCATCTGTATGGAAGAAACTAACAAGCTAAGTAGAAAAACTAAGTCCTGCTACAATATAATTGCTATTTAAATGATAAAAATGTAACCTGCAAATCAATCAAAATAATAGAAAGGATTAAAAAAATGAATGAAATAATTACAGCCAATGGCATAGAATACACCGCCCAAAATGTATCTACTGGAATTAACACAATATCTTTTACACTCAATGATCCGGCAGCAGATGCAGAAGCAGCGTTTAGAAATGTAAAGGCTCTGACAGTAGGTGACGAAAAAGGGACGGGCTATGGCCTATATCCTGATGTCGAATTTGAGTCACTTACAATCAATGCGGATGCGAGTGTGACAATAACCATGCATATACCAACTAAGATGGAGAGGCAGATCAGAGAACTGCAGGTATCCCAGGCAGAACAGGATGAGGTAATTGCAGAATTATATGGAGGTGGAGCACAATGAGCAATGCAGCTAAAAATATTATAGCCAGAGTTGTAAAAAACAGACTGGCAACAGGCGAAAAGCTTAAGGATGTTATGAAATTGTATCCCAAACTTACGGCAGAAGAAATTAAAGAAATAAAGGCCATACTTTAAAATATTTACAGGAGAAAGAGTATGAATAAAAAAGGAATTGATATAGCAAAATGGAACAAAATAACCGACTACATAGCAGTCAGGAACACAGGTGTGCAGTTTGCAATCTTAAAAGTAATCAACGCACAAAATAATCCTGACAGTCGTTT
>CAJTMC010000056.1 GCA_910577115.1 uncultured Lachnospiraceae bacterium | reverse complement strand
GGTTTACCAGACCTACATTCATTATACAGCGAAGTTTTCTATTTTTGTACTCTGCTCACCGCCTCCGGCATTTGTTAGTCTCCCCAGCTCTGCTGGGGGATTTATACTGTTTCATTAAATATTTAATTCTTTGGGTGATCACAAATGTTTTTCCGGATCCGGGGCCTGCCAATACAAGCATTGGCCCGCCCCCATGTGTTATGGCAGCTGACTGTGCCTCATTTACGGTTAGATGATCTAGCATGTTCAAGTAGTTTCATACCCTTTCTGATTAATGTTTATTCATGTTCATTATTTCAATATAGCCCTGAACCTCATTCAGAGTCATTCGGAAATCATATACATGGACAACTGCTTCCAATTCCGCATCCGTATTTCTTCCTCTGTACACCGAATAAAAATGACACCGGCTTTTTCTGCCGTTCTTCCGTCGCGTACACTATCTTAAGAAATGTGTCTTTGACTTCGGTTCACAGTCAGTACCTCCTGCAACGTATTTTGTATACTTTCCTGTTTCAAGCTATATCTTCTTCCATTATATCATGGTATAAAAGCATACCATGACTGCGCTTATGTTGTCTTATCACTCATTTGCTCTATAGAATAAACAATAAACGAATCTGCATAACTTGTCAAGCCTTGCAGGGGAGGATATCCGCACAAACAGTCCGTATATCCTTTTGCGAATCCATTCAGCGCACAGACCGATTGTCATGACCGTAATAACATAGATCGTCATAACCATTAAAAAATACCACACTTTTACATCTTTGTCCCAGTAAATCCAACGGTTCAAAAGCATTCTTACAGTTCCTTCCGACAAGTATACCGCAAACATACAGCCGGCAATCTTATTGACAAAGCGCACATAAAAATCAGCCTGTCGAAACAGCAAAAACGCAAAGATGCTTCCTATAATCACGGTCAAAGAATTATCCCTTGCAAACGGCGCAAATATACCAACTCCCCCGAGAAGGATACTGGCAAGATAATTCAGCAGAAACGTAACCGCAAAAGCGCAGCATACCCCCCCCCCGCATTTTTTATTGGAATTTTCACATTATAAATCCGAATGTATCTCCCAATCAAATACATCAGAAGCATATTTGCTACCCCTTTGCCATTGTCTCCCATAATTTCAAAATAGGTAAATGTCGGCATCACGCTGAAAAATAACAGCATCAGACCGATTACCGTCAAAAAGGTCTTTTTATTGATTTTATCAAGGATCCCGTTAATATATCCTGAAAACACAAAAAGGATCATATACACCGACATATACCAGTAATGCCTTGTTGATATCGGAAAAAAAGCCTTAACAACCGCGCCTGCTGACCATTCGCCGCAAACAGCGCCCTGCAAAAGCATTCCGCAGACAGAATAGAACAAAACCGTACTTTCCAGTCTGACAAGCTTTTTTAAGGAAAAATGAATTTCATAATATCCCGATATCAGCATAAATACCGATACACCCATATTGAACAGACTGTTTATGGCAATTCCAGCCATCAGATAAATTCCCGATACCTCATCATAAAATATCCCGAATGTATGCATGAAAATTATTCCAAACATACATATTATCCTAAGAAGCTCCACTCCCGAATTTCTCTGTCCTTCCATTGTTTTCTCCTATGCGCAGTATTTCTTTGATACCCGACTCTTATTTATTGAACAACAATCGGCAAATCTCCCGCATGCCCTTATTCCAGAAAATAATAAATGCAAAGCAAAACAGTATTTCACACAGAATGCCACCGCACAAAAAGCGCAGAATGAAAGCCAGACCTGACATGTGCTGATATATTTTCTGACACGCTGCTGACAGAAGAATAAAGATTGATAAAAATTTAACAAAATCTCGATAATACCCTTTTATTTTATTCTCTGTATCTCCGGCAAGACAGTGCCGGAACACTGTGATGCTTCTTATTATAAAAAATACGATTTGGCTGACAACCGTTCCCCCAAGCACTCCCGCAATGCCATATCTTTGTACCAATAACAGCGACACGATAATATTGGTGAGCGCACCTGCGACGCACGCCCTGTTTTCATGCCGGAACAGTCCCATTCCTTTTATGAGCCCACAGCTTGGAATCTGTATGACGTCCATCACAATGTCTCCGGCAAGCAGGATTGGAATCATGCTCCCCAGCAGATACCCACCGCCAAACACACTGCAGACAAAGTCCTGTGAAAGCACAAGCAGCGGAATACACGACATTCCTGCAATCGCATATGCCGCCAGCGTACACAGGCGAAATACTTTTTTGCTGCTTGTACTGTCCTTACAGACAATGCTTCCGATAATCGGCGTCAGCGGATACAGGATACTCCTGACAATTACCTTTACCGTATTCGAAATTATCGCGTAGTTTGATAAATACCCTACCTGAACAGTATTGACAAACATGGATATAATCAGATTGTCCGTACCCGTATACACATACGACGCTATTTGGATAAAGAAAGCCTCCTTCATTTTTTTTACTGTTTTGACCAGTTCGCCCATGCTGCATTTTTGAATCCCCAAAAACGGATAAAGCCGTCCGCATTTTCTGTAGAGATACAGGTTGCTGCCAACGGTCTTCAATATGCCGGCCGATAAAAATACGACATAGCTTTTAAACCGAATCAACAGGATAATCTGAGCAACGCCGCAGATCAGTCCCCAAAAAATGTCGTTCTTTTTCGCCATATACTGTTTCTGGTCCGCATCAAGAAGCACACGCCTGTATGACAGAAAATACGAAGATACGGAAGTTATGATCATAATAACGTATACGGCATATACCTCATACGTTATGGCAACTCCCGTAAGTATATGGGGAACGAAAAACATTGACAGCAGCGACGCCGTTAAAAAGATTGCACCAATACATTTGTACAATATCCTGTATATATTAATGACATGATTGATTTCTGCATTGTCACCATCCCGCAAGGGTGCATACAGGTAAAAACATATCACAGAATTTATGCCAAGCTCCGCAAGAGAAAATGTACTAAGAAGCGATGCAAGCGTTGCATTAATCCCAAGCCATTCCACACCTATATATTGTATGAGCAGCTTTCTGGTCAGGAAATTCATTACAATATTGATTACCTGCAGCGCCATGCTCACAAAGCTGTTTTTCAATATTATTTTTTTCACATTCTAAACCTTTTTCGCCCTGATGAAATATCCAAAGCATAAAAGCTCATTCGATTCGTTCTTTTTTGCAGAGAGCTTTCCGCATAGTTTTTGTAACACCATGGCGCATCCATAAACCGGATAATTCCTTTTCCCAAAATATTTTTCTGCCACACTGGGCAGCCTTTTCAATTCCTGCTGTATATACGAAAAATAATCTCCATTGCTCTCCATTATTTCTATTTCAAATCCATATTCAGCCAAGTGTTTCTCATACCAGTATTTGTTGAAACCGGTGCAGAAATGGTATGGCGCCATATGCGTCAGACTGCAAAACGGCGCTGTAAGAATTAATACCCCCCCCCCGCATAAAACCCTGCTAAACTCCTTTAACGCCATCTCAGGATACGGCAGATGCTCCAATACCTCCGAACACAGCACCGCATTAAAAGATCCGCTTTCCACAGGAATTGCAGTAATGTCGCTTACAATGTCAATTCTGCTGGTATCAAATGTTTGATTTTGAATCCCTTTCCGGTTCCCGATGCCATCATATTGACAGAAATCCTGAGAAGTATATTTTAAATGGCTGCATGTTTTTTTCCATCTAAGCTGACCTGCTCCGGCATCTAAAATAGAGGCGCCTTGCGTCAGACTCAGCAGTTGTTTTTTTATCCATTCTTTTCTGTTTTCCTCATTTACGTCCACAGAACCAAACCGTATAAATCTTGACAATTGTTTCAATTTCCCACTTCCTTATCCTTTTTTCGCATTAAAGTTACCCGATTTTGGCATGTTTAACAGTGTTCCAACAGCTCTATCCATGTTCCCATTTTGAAATCCATTTCCGCCGGCAGTATTTTTGCCTGTCCGGCCTCCGGATAAAATGTCATCTCTCCAAAATATATTTTATCCCTCACAATGTAAAAGTCGGTGCGCAAAAACTTAGTGCCTTTTGAAAGGATTTTTGCCAGTTCCAATAATTCATGCAGCACTTTAGGTTTTTCGATAATTACAGATTCATCATCGGGATAATCACCTATCGTCATGTCCAGCTTTTCCCAGCTTGCACTATAAAACCTTCTTTTATGTTCCGAAAATCTTCCATAATCTACCTGAATAAGTTGATACCCCCCCCCCGTAAAATTGAAAATTTTGTAATCCTTCAATTCAAATCCGGATTCATCCTCCATATATTGTTCCGCAATAATCCGGTGCGGAATCTTTTTGTAAACCCATTCCCTTCCCAGCCATGAATAATCATTTTTCAGCCCCTGTTCCAGTTCCCTTTTTGCGCGCTCATAATCAAACAGTTTTTTGTCCCTGCAAATACACAGATTGCCGCTATTGTGCGTACATTTTAACACGAATTGCCGCGGCAAAGCGTCAAAATCAATCTCTTCAAACCGATTGTAAATTCCCAATGTCGGAATAATATAATTTTCTCCGATTAATTGTGAAACAAATTTTTTTGCCTCATACTTGTCCGCCATTTTTATATACTGTTCTTTCCTGTCATATAGTTTGAGCCACTGCAGCTTGTCATTAAACGTTACCGGATTCCCAAAGTTTATGTTCCTGCCCGTACGCTGTTTGTACCATACGCGAAGGTACAGCTTATCAGGCATTGATTTCAATATTAAAATATATACGCTCTTAAGTGTTTTGATTATCCGATTTCCTTTCATTCTTCTTATAATCTCTCCCATCCTCTGCACCATATATCACACTCCTGTCCTTTTATCCAAGTATTGGGCGCAACGACAATTTTTTGCGGATTCTCATTGAGCCATGCCGCCCACCAGCTGAAACTGGAATTCGCTATAATGTTATGCCTGCAGGAAGACATCAGCTTCATATCGACCGCCGCCTCTTCTTCGCTCCTTGGATTTACAAAAATATACTTTTCACTGTTCCCGAACTGTTCCCTGCACCAATCAATGTCATCGGAAAAAATGTAATATCTGTCTACAGCCGTCCGTTCTTCCATAAACGCCATCGACCTTTGGTAATATTCCAATGTACAGATTCCTTCGCTTCTTCTGCTGTCCTCCAAATAATCGCCTCTCCTGACATGGACACTTACAGAATTACAGGTTTTGATTTCCTCAAGCAGCCCTGCCGCATCATCTGTAACTGTAAAACAGAGCCCGTTTATAATTGCTTTTCTGATTTCCGAAAAATATCCTTCATTCTGCCAGTAACCGTCCAAATAGACGTCATCAGACAAAAATACGCTAGAATCATAAAAAGTCCTCTTTTTTTCATAATAGTGACTTTGTTTTTTCTGCCCGCCCCAAAGAATGCGGTGGATTCTATTGTTTGCCAGCTTCCGCCGCTGCCAGTCACTGCAGTATCTGATATCTTCACTTAACCCATCCAAACAGTAGTGTCTCTTTTCCTTTCTCCTGCTTTTGTATACACGATTGTCCAAATATACATCTTTTCCCAATGTACGCATTTTCTGATACAGGGCAAATTGAAACAACTGGTTGCCCAGCCCTCCGCATACCTTGATAATTACCATTACCACCGCTCCTTTTGCATCACTCAATGATACTCCTTATACCGCATACGCAGCAGCTTCGCCCTCACTGCATCTGCAAGCCAGACCCGCTCTTCGCCGGATTTCAAAAACGCATTAACTCCTATGATGAAATACATACGCCATTTGCGATTGCGGAAGTATTTGTACCGCCTTTCATAATTCTTGTAAAACCTTTCGAGATTTTCCTGTTTTTTTCTACCGGCATCGCCGTTGAAAAAAGCATAAAAGTCCTCCGCACTGCTCTGCCTCCCCGCGATATAGTTCTGCCTTACAAAAGATTGAATGCTTTTTTGCAGAATTTTCTTTGTACCGGATATACTTCCTGCATTAATCCGATACCTCAGTTTCGGTTCTCTTAAATTGCCAAGCCTGTATCCTGCCAAAGCAATTCTGGTCAGAAATTCATAGTCCTGAGCAGCCGGAAAATTGCGATACAATCCCATATCCGTATATACAGCTTTTCTTGCAAGCCATGTGGGATGCATAATAATATTTCCTATTTTCAAATATTGTTTAATTGCCTCATCTGACAATGGCAGACACGTCTTTCCATCATTAATTATCTTTCCACTTTCGTCAATCCTCCTAATATTACATCCTATCAAATCCAAGTCTTGTGAGATCAGATATTCCATCTGGCAGGCAAGCCTGTCTGACTCTGAAATATCATCTGCATCCATCCGCGCAATATAATCCCCTTTCGCAAGCCCTATTGCTATATTTAAACTGGCTGCAAGTCCGATATTCCTTTCATTTATATATACTGTTATGCGATTGTCCTGTTGTTTTCTATTTACGATATAGTCAATTATCGTTGTATTATCAGGGTCATCTATTATAATGATAAATTCTATGTCTTTATATGTTTGATCTAAAATGGAACTGACCGCCTGATCAACCCATGCAAGCGGTTCATGATATACACTCATAATGACACTGATTCGTTCGTTCATGTTATGTTTCTATTCCTCTATTCCTATGAAAAATTTCAAATTTCTTCAATCAGTCTGCAATATAATTCATAGTAGCGCCAAAGCATTCTTTCCTTGCAAAAAACCGACTGCGCTCTTTTTCTGCATCGCTTTGCATATTCCGTAAGATTGTACTTTCCGGCTGCAATCTGATCAATTATCATACACAGTTTTTCACTGTCTCCATCACAAAATATCCAGCCGGTATCCTCTGAAATCTGCTCCGGTATTCCACCGACATCAGAGCCAATCACCGGTGTTCCGCTCGCCATGCTTTCCAGCACAGAGCAGGGATAATTTTCCGCCCTGCTTGGCATGATGAATACATCTGCCAAAGCATATATGCGATTCATCTGTTTATCCGATTCGATTCTTCCGACATTATATATTTCAAGTTCTTCACTGAGTCCATCGAGTTTTCCACCGCCAACAGCCAACAGCAGTATCCGCTCTTTATATCTGCATCTGTTTAATGCCTGAATCAAAATGTCAAGTCCCTTATACGGATTATTCATTCCATTTGCCGAAAATAAAAATATTGTCTTGAAAGTGTCAATTTTGTTTTTTTGCCTTTCTGCAGTTTTGTCCTTCTTTTTAAAGCTTTCCAAATCTACCCCATTTTCAATAACGCTGATATCCTCATTGCACAAAAACGAATTTTCAAGTCGTTTTTTTAACCATATGGAAGGCACTACAAACTGTATGTTTTTATTCGTAAATGCTTTTCTTTTTTCCTGAATCAATTTTGCTGTTTTTTGTCTCCTTAACGGAGGCGCTAACTCTAAATTATCGCACTTTGCGCATGGTATTTCATTGTCTGTTCTCCATCTTAAGCAGCGAATCGGCTGGGCGCAATGACCTGTCACCGCCCACATATCATGTAAAGTCCATATTACCTTACATCGTTTGGCAATCTCTGCCACATCTCTTATTCCAAAATAATTACCATGCAGATTATGAAAGTGAACTATGTCAATTTTATGTATCTCAATTAATTTCAAAATTTTGCCTAGAGAAAACTTATCGTGCAGCATCATGTATTCCGTATTCTTTCTGATAATTAAATTGGCTGCTCTGCTTAATACGCTTTTATATATAACTTCCACATCATATGGGACATCTTTTTCACGTCCTACGATGCAATATGCTGTTACATTGTACATTTCAGGAAGATTCTCATAGAGCTGGCGCATAATGTTTTCCGCGCCTCCTCCTTTATAAAAAGAATTTACAAACAACACTTTGATTTCCCTGTCTGACATGATAAACTAATATCCTTTCCTTCTATCATTTACATAATATCTCAATCTATCAATTCTTCTATACTGATTCAGATACATCGCCAATGAAATTAATAGCGGCGAGAAAAGAAAGTTCTCCGTAGCCACAGCAATCATAAAAATCAGAAGCACCGCAAAAATGACCTTTGTATCAATATCATTTCTAAATTTATATATGCAGCAGGTATAAAAAAAAATGATTATCGTAAATCCCATTATTCCATACATTGACAACAATGAAGTCAGTCCATTTGATGAAGCGCCGGCTGTCACCATATGACTGCCCATCCAATCAGACAAAAGAGTTCCAAACTGATTTTGGTATTCTTTCATGCCAACTCCAAACAGAAAGGAAAACGGACTGCCGCACCATACCTTTAAGTCAAAAATAACGTCAAAGCTTCTTCGGCTATAGGACATATAGGAATCGCCCGTTGTTGAAAATTTATCTAAAAAGTTTTGCCAAAAGATACCAAAAAACATTGTTATGCCAACAATGAAAACCAAAAGCTTTTCTATCGTTCTTTTCAGGTTCAGATATTTTAATGCAATGATAAGCCCTAATATAATATATCCTGTGGTAGAAAACGTTGTAAACAGCGCTATTATTTTTATTATTATTCCTGGACTCATTGTCCTTTTTTTGTAAATCAAATCAAAAAATATTGATATATTTAAAAATAACTGATAAGCTCCCGGCTCCCAAAAGATAGAATTATTTCTGATTGTTCCGCTTCCTGCAGCAGCATTATATGCAACAGCATAGATATGTATATCATAATATCTTGAATACGCATAATCATGTATGATGTCAAATTTCCTTACCCAGTCAACATCCATATTTAGCAGCACCCATACGATAAGCGATGTTACTGCCAAAAATAAAATGACTTTGTTATAACACTCTATAAATTTTCTTATATCGGGCATAATTCCAACCATGATATAACCGGATAAAATTTTTATAATATCACCAACAGGAAACACGGATTGTCCAAAAATCAAAAAATGCATCAGCGTACTGAAAAAAAGCCAGCCGATTAATAATACAACAAATTCCAAAGCTGCATCATATTTAAAATGCATTCCTTTTTTACAAAAATAGATCGTCAGCAGCACAACAGGCAGTATCATCGAATAAAGTCTGTTATTATTTTGAAATTTTACTGCGCCCGACATAAAAATGATAATTATCACCGATATGATATCTTCCAGTTTTCGTATATTATTCATTTTTAATATGATTTTCTCCAATTACAAGAACTTTTTTCGCATTCTTTGACAATTCATATTCATTATATCTGCCACATTTTACCAATTCCTGTTTTATAATATTGTAAAAATACTTTATAACATTATAACTTTTGTTTTTTTTCGCTCCATATGCGTATTTAATCCGTTCATATTCTTTAAATACCTGCACTGTATTGGTTGAAGAGATTCCGCCTATACAATATACGGAAATAATTGTTTCCATTTTTAAAAATGTCTTATGCTCTTTATATAATTTCATTATTAAATCATAGTCCGCTGCTAACCTGTAGTTTTCATTAAAACCATATTCCTTTAATATGCTTGCTTTTACAAATATTGACTGATGACAGGCGGGCATTTTTGTTGTTACGCATTCTATATTCCCGGCATCCATAAAATATAATCTGCCATTATAATAATTACAATAATTTCCGTAAAACACATCTGGTTCTTCTGTTTGTTTTTCCAAAAATAAGTTCGTTTTCATCAGCGTATCTCTGTCAAACAGATAATCTCCTGAATTTAAAAACAAAATATACTTGCCGTCAGAATATGAAATTCCTTTATTCATTGCATTGTATATTCCATTGTCTGTATCGCTGTAGATGCTGAATTGAATCCCTTTGAATGCAAACCTGTCCGAAAACCGCGCCGCAATCTCTAAGGTATTATCAGTAGATTTTCCGTCAACTACGACATACTCAAAATCTGTATATTCCTGCTCCAATACGGATAGCATTGTTTTTTCTATATTTTCTTCGGAATTGTAGCATACGGTTATTATCGTTAATAATTTCATTCCATATCCCTGCCTAACCTTCCAAAACATATTTTAACAATCCATCCCAGTCATCGGCATACGGCTTGGAAATTTTCTTTTCTTTCTGCAGCTTGTAAACACACGTTCCATTTATAACAGTCTCCATTTTATCCGCCAGGTCCTTTGCACTGTCCGGCTTGAAAAATACTGCCTTGTCATATGTTCCCAGCGTTTCATATGTATAGTGAAGGTCCGCCAGCAGCATCTCCTTCCCTGTATTCTTAAACTCGCTGACCGGAAGCCCCCACGTTTCAAGCAGTGACGGAAATAGCAGGCAATCCGAATACGCATATAATTCCGGTATTTTTTCATGGGGCTGCACCCCAATCCACTTGATAATTGACAGATGCCCATAACACTTGCGCAGATATTTGGCATATTTGTTTTCCGTTCCGTTTATTGTAAAAAGCACCTCGCAGTCCAATTTTCTTGATTCAAGTATCTTCACTGCCTCACAGATTACTTTATGATTTTTGAATGGCCGCGCAAGCGCCGGAAAGACAAACACCTTTTTTTTATTATCTTTTTGCACTCCTGTCTTCTCATATCCGCTTTCCCTGACCGGACGGGATACAATAACATTACTGATATGGTACATTTTCTTAAATTCAGACCTTATCCACTCCTGCTGGACTATGACTGCTGTATTCCTGCGGATATTGATTCTGTATAGGTATTTATAAAATTTAGTCATGTAATAAACCGTTTTATCAAACTTTCTTATCTCCCTGTTCCCTGCACAAAACGGCGCACAATTATGACAGTATGTATATAGTCTTCCAGAACGGACATTCGGCGTTATATCATGCAGTGAAATCCATACGTCAATGGTATTTTTCAGGGAATATCCGTAAAACCACACATATTCGTAATACAGACGCATCATGTAATTTTTTCTCGAATTTGGCAACTCGATAAAATGTATGTCCGTACCGCAAAATTCCCGAAACAATTCCTTTTTATGCACAAACGCAGTCACACGGTACTTTTGTAAATAACCACCCTGCTTTAATGCGGACAATATATCTTTGTATATTGTCAGTGGACCGCCTTCATATAAATTAATACCTGACAAAACTAATGTTCTCAAAATATCTCCCCTAAACCACTCTTTTCCACTTTTTCTGCGCCACATCAAAACATTTGACAACCTTTGCCGGAGAACCCAGTGCGATGCAATTATCCGGAATATCATGCTTAACAATACTCCCTGCACCTATGACACAGCCGTTTCCAATGCGGACTCCTTTCAACACGATGACTCTTTCTCCTATCCAGACATTGTCACCTATTTCTATCGGAGCGCTTACCAGCTCCCTCTCATTTGGCTCAACATCCGGAGGCGAATCATACCTCCCCCCTGCATAATTTCCATGTTCGTTATCAATAATCAAAATATTGGATGCCAATAAACAATTCTCTCCGATTGTCACGCTGTCGGCGGCGGAAATATGCACATTATCACCAATCCTGCAATTCTTACCTATTTTTATATGCTCCGCATTGTCATTTGTGTATACTTCAAACCGACACCGGTATCCGACAGTAAGTCCCTCTCCCCATTTAAAGTGCCGTTTCCCTCTCATGTAGAACGGAAGGCGGATCAGCCTTGCCCCCGGGTAACGCAGTTTCGTATACGCTAAGAAAAACACATTTGATATGATTTCGCCTATTCCATATTTCTGCATTTTACAAATTCCTATTATCCCCTTAAGATTCTGCCTCCACAGGATTTCCGGTCCCGTCTCCCAGTTCTTCCAATATCCTTCTGTTCATATCCCGTCTTTCCTTATCTACAAACCAGCCGTATTTATTAAAATAAATACACGCCGACTTCATATGAGTGAACAGCATTTTCCAATTTTTGTAGGAGTCCTGTTCATGGTTATGCACAATCTGCACCTTTGGATAATAGATTGTCTTTCCCACAGCGTGCAGTCTGCGCATCAGGTCAAAGTCCTCACAGTACAGGAAAAAGCGTTCATCAAATTCTAATCTCTTTTCTTTTAATACGGAAGTCCGCATAAACATAAAGCACCCTGACAGACATGGTGGGTTGATGATTTTATCATACCCTGACGATTTCAGGATATATCTGTCATTTCGGCGCTGTGTAAGCTTCTTTGGCAGGAATCTCCTGCCAATCAGATCAAGCGGCGTTGGGAGAAGTTTACATAAGTATTGAATTTCCCCATTCGGATAAAGCACTTTAGGCAGCATATATACGACATCCTTATGCCTGTCCGCATAATTTTTTAGAACGTCAATAATCGAGCTGTCAAATTTTATATCTGGATTCAGCACCAAATGATACTCCGAATGCTCCGCAAGCGCCTGTCGAATGCCAATGTTATGCGCCGCGCCATACCCCAGATTCTTTCCATTAAAACAGTATTGAATTGTTTCGTTTTCTATCTCTTTGCAATAGGCTGTTTCCATGTTTGAATTATCAATGATATATAATTTTCGGTCCGCATCCGGTTTGTAGCTTTGAAGCAGCTCCCAAAATACCAGATAAGGCGTATTATACAAAACAACAGAAGCTGTAATCATCTGAATCACTCCTATTTTTCCTGCATACCATATGATAATTTTCGCTGCTGTGGCAGCAGGAACCATATTGGTACTCCTATTATCTTTCAAAATTGACATTTACTAGATGTCAATTCGTTTTATATCATAGCACCTGTAAACCATTTTGACAAGCACTAAATGTCATTTTTTATGAAACCAAATGAAATAAACTAAAAAACGGGGAAACTCCAAAATTGAAAAGGCTTTACACTCTTTACATAATCCGCTATAATAAATACAGTAACAAATAATAGTTATCTATTAAAAAGGCGGTGATAACATGACTGAAAAAGAGATGCTAAAGATATCAGTTGAAGAATTTTCAAGGGTTCAGGATTGGATAGAATTGTCGGAAAAAGATTCTGAAATCTACAAATCTTTAAGAAAAAGATATAAAGATTTAAAAGTCATTTTGACATCTTCCGGCGTTAATCTCACAGAAATTGACAGAATAAAGGAATAGCAAAAGCACGAGCCACCAGCCCTGCTGGTGGTTTGCTGTTGGACTGATAATGATCATTTTCCCCTCTCATAATTTTTTACATTCTGCTGTTTATTCTGCCTTACTACTGTATGCTTCATCTTCCGAAGTGCACCAAACAGCCAAAAATAAAGTTCTGTCTTTTTTATGTTGTGTCCGCAAAGAATTGATACAAGCATCCGATCCATTATTGTCCCTTTCTCCTGTTCAAACTTTTTACACACTTTCATTAATTCCGCTTCCCTAAGGGTCTCCAATGCCCTAATCTTTAAATCCACATTACCTTTTGTATCCATCAACGGAACAATATTGTTTCTTTGTATCACCAGATATCTGTGAAAAAACTGCTTCTTTTTTTTCATCTGACCTGCACAAACCTCTAAATAGTATAAATACAGCTGATAGTATACAGTATTCAAATCCTGTATATATTTGAATTTAAAATTATTTGACCTGCTGTTTTGAGATGACCTGTAACAAACTGTTATACGGGGGCTGTACATGATTTTTTTCGCATTGCGAAATAAAGCAATTGATTGAAGAACATCCTCGCCCTTAACATCTTTATATATGGAATAGTCAGCAGTTATATCAATAATGTCCTTTTTGACCACCTTTCCCCACATATTGCTTATGGTACCGTCTATAATAAATGTTTCAAATATATGTTCCATTTGCCTGCCTTCAAATATGGTTTCTTTTTTATAGGAAATCGGAGACTCTTTCATAAACGTGCCGTCATCAGCAATCACATTATGCCTGTAAATAACCAAGTCGCAGCCGCTTTTGACCACATCTTCATAATTTTTTCTAAGCGTTCCTTCCAATCTATAGTCATCGGAATCAAGGCAAATGGCATATTCTCCGCGCATTAACTGAAAAAGCTGTCTGCGTGTCAGCAAAAGTCCTTTGTTTTGCTGTCTGTAATAATGAAAGTGTGGATACTTTTTCTCATATTCTTTACAAATTTCACCGCTAGAATCGGTGGAGCCGTCATCCAGCATGAGCACCTCGTAGTCTGTAAAATCCTGTTGGACTACACTATCCAGACATTCGCGCAAGTATTTTTCAACATTGTATACAGGAATTAAAATACTAAAAAAAGGCATGATGATTACTCCTCATCTAATGATAATTATCTTTTGCGGCCATTCTACTTCATAACCACAGCTCTCTTTCCAAAATATCTGCAATTCTTTTACACGTACAACCATCGCCATAAGGATTGTCTGATTGGCTCATCTTTCTGTACATATCCTGATTTTCAAGCAATTCTTTGAAATGACGGTAAATCGTTTCCTCTTTCGTTCCAACCAATTTCAAGGTTCCGGCAGCAATCCCCTCCGGCCTTTCTGTAGTATCCCGCATGACAAGAACCGGTTTTCCAAGTGAGGGCGCTTCTTCCTGAATTCCGCCACTGTCTGTCAGAATTAAATAACTACGCGATAAAAAATTATGGAAATCCATGACTTCCAGCGGCTCTATAATGCGAATTCTTTCATTGCCGCGCAAAATTTCGTCCGCTATTTTGCGCACCGCCGGATTCATATGGATCGGGTAAATTGCCTTTACGTCATTATGTTCATTGACAATCCTGCGAATAGCCCGAAACATATTCCGCATAGGTTCTCCTAAATTTTCCCTGCGGTGCGCCGTAATCATAATCAATCTGCTGCCGGCAGCCCAGTTGAGCTGCTCATGAACATAATCTTCCCTTACAGTTGTTTTGAGAGCATCAATCGCTGTGTTGCCTGTTACATATACCATATGCTCATCTTTTCCTTCTTTTAACAGGTTCTGTTTTGACAATTCTGTTGGTGCAAAGTGAAAAGATGCGATTGTTCCGACTATCTGCCTGTTAAATTCTTCCGGATAAGGAGAATGGATGTTATATGTGCGCAATCCTGCTTCTACATGCCCAACCGGTACCCGAAGGTAAAAGCATGCAAGTGCAGCGGCAAAAGCAGTTGTCGTGTCCCCATGAACCAACACAATGTCCGGCTGCACTTCTTCTAATATCTTTTTTATGTTTTGGAGGATATTAATCGTAACATCAAATAACGTCTGATTCTCTTTCATGATAGATAAATCATAGTCCGGCGCTACATGAAACGCTTCCAGTACCTGATCCAGCATTTGGCGGTGCTGTCCTGTGACACATACAACCGTTTTAAAACCGTCTCTAAGCTTTAACTCATTGACAAGCGGACACATCTTGATCGCTTCAGGACGCGTGCCAAATACTAACATTATTTTTTTCATAAATTACCTCTGCTGCCATTTCCAAAGGATTCTATTTTCTGTTTCATATATATATAAAGCCATTACAAGGGATACCGATGGTGCAAATAAGACATGTCCTCCTAAAAAGCTTATCGAAAAAATCAATATAACGAATGTTTTCTCACATATTGATAATATTGTCCAAATCTTACAAGCTTTTCTAAATAGCTTATAACCCAGAATTATGGTGAATATTGATCCATACCAGAAAAACAAATCAAAAAAGTCCATTTCTATCAACATATAATTTCTACTGGTGAGCGAATATGAACCAACTCCAAATAAAATTTCCGAAATGCCCAAATCTTCTTTAAACAAGTGAAAAGCCTCCCACAGTTTGCCATTTCGTCCTGACAGCAAAAAAGCTATTAGCTCGTTTTCATACTTTCCTTTAATAAATGTTTCATATTTCCAAACCCATACCTGAACAAGCTGCGCAAAAAAATCACGGTTTTTTGTATATATAAAATATGTAGTCGCTACAGCAAATACAGTTCCAACTAATATAGGAGCTATATGCTTTTTGCTTTTTACCTTTGATAAAAATACAATGACACACAGAATTCCCAATGCGGCATATGCTGATTTTGTACCTACAAACAGGATCGCCAAAACATTTGCTGCCAAATTGAGCAAATGTTTTTTCTCTTTTGAACTGCTCCAGCGCTGAAAGGAATGTGCAAACATAATGACCATGATTGCGCTTATTTCGTTTCCTGCATAATAAAACCCTTTATTTCCAACTTCACTATATGTCTGAAACCCGATTCCCAACATCATCGGAATAATTAGTGACAGCGGGTAAAACCAACTGTAAAAATCAAGAATCTTCTTTACTTTTATGCCGCCGTTTCCCTTAGAATCCGAAAAAAAAATATATACCATAAACGGCATCAACAATTTGAACGTTGTATTTAAGTTATAGGACAGACCTGATTTATCCCTAATGAAAAAAGACAGGTTTGATAAAAACAGAAGGCCTCCCATTGTCACAAAATTAACTGCTGTACTCTTTTTCAGTCTGCCGTCTATTATCAAAAACAGCAAGCATAAAAACATTATAAATGACTTATATACAGAACTTACGTTTGAATCTTGCCCATTCAATAAAAAAATTCCGTTTATATTATCCATAATCGGACAAAATGTGGTCAACACACAAACCACACCAACAGAGCTAATCCGCATCCCACCCCTCAAAGCTATTCTTCTCCTTTTATCTGCCATTAAAAACAACCTTAAGCTGCGCAAATAAATATGCATGATACTCTTCCAGTAAATCCGTTTTCTTATCCTGCTTCTGCAGATTAGCCATCGCCTTTACAATATCCGGTGTTCCTTTCAAACCAATATTGTACTTTTCCAGTCTTTCCGGAAAAATTAGCTGAAGCCCCAATGTTTTTGCCTCCATTAGAACCATGCCCTGCCCCTCATAGCGCGACTCCAGACAAAAGGCATCCATTTGATTCATGACCGTAAAAGGATTTTCCTTCTTTCCGAGAAAGAAAACCACATCTGCCAGTCCGTTAGCATTGACCCATTTTTGATATTTCTTCCGATCCGGACCGTCCCCGATAATGTATAACCGCAAGTCTCTCCTAATCTTATAAGCTTTCCAAAAATCTTTTAAGAGAAAATCATAGCCTTTTACCAGATACAATCTGCCGACACATACAATATTCATTTTCCCTGAATCCACAATAATATCTGACGAATCTGTGCTTTTTTTCAAAATTTCTTCTGCATTGATTATATTAGGAACTACTGTTACCTTACTGTCATATCTTCTGCTCATTTTTCGAAACGGTTCTGCTACACCTTCAGACACTGCCACAAATTCGTCATAATATTGGTATTTATCTCTGAAAAATAAATACAGGATTCGATATTTCAAATTGAACCTGTATTCGCAAAACATATCACTATGTATCCACATAATTTTCCTTGCACGTTCAATAGATGTAACGTAGAAAGCACATTCCTGACGATAACCATCATAATCAATAACAATATCATACTCTTTGAATGTCTTATCTTTTTTGTGAAATTTTCTTATCACACCAAAGGGTATAAAACGGTACCAGTATGGAAAAGGATTCAGGTAATTCATTTTGATATTATTTGGAAGATCGCCCATGTCATAAAAAACCTTTTTTGAAAAGAGATATACATCCACATTAAAATCATTTAATACTCCGCTTTTTAAAAGATTCACTAAAGATCTTTGGATACCGCCCACATTTAAGTCAGCCTGAAAAATTGCGATGCTTTTCATTGATTATTC
The DNA here is from genome assembly GCA_910577115.1 of uncultured Lachnospiraceae bacterium. Taxonomy (GTDB): domain Bacteria; phylum Bacillota; class Clostridia; order Lachnospirales; family Lachnospiraceae; genus COE1. The sequence continues at coordinate 3,109 of CAJTMC010000056.1, read as the reverse complement.
TCCCAAATACGCCACTCCTTTAGGCTTCGGTTTCATTTCCATGACTATATTTTAGTCTTTTTATCATCATGTCTTTTATAAAGACAAATACAAACATTATATTCCCCTTTATAAAACGCTGCATTCTTTTAGGTTCCGTTGTGATTCTGTACAGCCACTCTAAGTTATGTGTTAAGAAAAACTGTGGGGCGCGCTTAACATGTCCGCTCAATACATCCATGCTTCCCCCGATACCTACGCAGATTCCTTTTCCAATCTCATCATAAAATGAATTGATAAATAATTCCTGCCTCGGTGTTCCCAATGCCACAAAATAAATGTCACTGGTATTTTTCTTAATCTCTTTTATCACATCTTTGTCATTACTTGTATAACCATTGTAGAGACCTGAAAAATGAATGTTAGGCCAGTTTTTCGTACATTTCTCTTTGAAATCATTTAATACCTCTTCTTTTGCACCATATATAAATACATCCAAATTACTTTTATTTGCTTCATCAAGCAAATAAACCACAAACTCTATACCAGTGTTTCGGACTGCATTTCTGCCAAGCGCGTTTACAGCCTTCACGACACCAATGCCATCAGGAATTACAATGGCTTTGTTTTTTAAGATATGGAGCATTTCCTCATTTTTCCTGCCCAGCATAACAATTTCCGGATTTGCGGTAACAATAAATTTCTTTTCCTTTTTTTTAATGCTTTGCGCGATATACTCGTAAAATTGATCAGGCTTCAATACAGTCACATTTCCCAAAATCTCCACAATACTATTTTTCATTACGCCTTCTCCTTTGACATATCGTCACAAAACATTCTCACTGTCAATTACATTCGTCTGCAGCAAATCAAAATATTCTGTTATTCCCTGTTTGACATTTACTAGATGTCAAATTATATCATAGCATTTGCAAATCATTTTGACAAGCACTAAATGTCATTTTTTATGATGCATTTTTTATGATGCATTTTTATGATGCATTTTTATGATGCGGAACATTTTTTTCAAAAAATATCATAGAATAGAAATATGTGCACAGAATGGTTTTATAGCGGACAGACATTTACTGCATGTCATTTTTTGTCTATAGATGAGTTAAATTAGATATATTGGCTTTTCTTCAGCAAATGTCAAAATAGATGAGTACAGGTGGATTATGTTCAAGAATAAAAACAACTCTTCCAACAACATATGCGGCAGAAACGTTCATAAATACAGAATTGAAAACTTCCCCCATTTATCACAGCGGATGCTGGCGGACCGTCTGCAGCTGCAGGGAATTGACCTTGACAAGAATGCCATACAGCGCATCGAAAGCGGGCAGCGCTTTGTTACGGACATTGAGCTTCTTGCCCTGTCAAAAACACTGAAAGTAACACTGGACGATCTGATGCTGCAATAACATATAATGTTAAATGTTATGCACAAAAAAATCTGATGCAGAGTATTGTAATGCGATACTTTGCGTCAGATTTTTTAATTGTTCTTTCATTCTATTTATTTTCTATTTCACATTTTCAAGTAATTCAATACCCTTTCTGATTCGAATCAGGGTTTCCACTTTTCCGAGCACCTCCATGATTTCCGTCGCCCCCGCTGGCGTCATCTGAAGTCCCGAAACAGCTGTTCTGACAGGCCACATCACATAGCCGTTCTTTACCTCTTTCTCTGCAACATACGATAAAAGCAGCTGATAAAGCGCATCATTTGTATATTCCTCCTGCGCTTCTAACATCGGCAGCACGTCTTTTAAAACTGCAAGCGCACTCTCCTGCGTCGTTTTCATCTTTTTATGTGCATACATGGCAGTATCATATTCCGGCAGTGTCTCGAAAAATCCGATTAAGCCTGCAATATCCGGAAATACCTCGATTCTTGTCTTTACCATTTCCGCTATTTTTTTCAAATCAAGATCTTTATGAATGACTTCCTTGATATACGGAAGTGCCATCTCATAAAAGCGGTCAAAGTCCATCGCCTTGATGTACTCACCGTTCATCCATTTGAGCTTATTCATATCAAAAACGGAAGGCGACTTGTTAATTCGCGTATAATCAAATTTTTGAATCAGCTCGTCCAGCGTAAAGATTTCCCGATTCTCCTCCGGACTCCAGCCAAGAAGCGCCACAAAATTAACAATTGCCTCCGGCAGAATTCCCTGCTCCACAATATCCTCAAACGACGAATGTCCGCTGCGCTTGCTGAGCTTTTTGTGCTCCTCGTCCGTAATCAGCGGCAAATGCACATACACCGGAATCTCCCAGCCAAACGCCTCGTAAAGCCTGTTATATTTCGGTGTCGAAGAAAGATATTCGTTTCCGCGCACAACGTGCGTAATTTCCATTAAATGGTCGTCTACAACATTTGCAAAATTGTAGGTAGGATAGCCGTCCGACTTAATTAAAATCATATCATCAAGCTCTGAATTATCCACAGAAATATCCCCGTACAACTCATCATGAAAGCTCGTCGTGCCCTCCGTCGGATTATTCTGTCGGATAACATACGGAATGCCGCTCGCAAGCTTTTCCTCAACCTCCTCCTTAGAAAGTCCGAGACAATGCTTGTCGTAAACCGTAATCTCCTTTCCCTCAACAACCTCCGACTTAAGACCTGCAAGCCGTTCCTTATCGCAAAAACAGTAGTAAGCCTCTCCTTTGTCAATCAGCTCCTTTGCATATTTCATATAAATGCCTGCTTTTACGCGCTCACTCTGCACATACGGGCCATAGCCTTTATCCTTATCCGGTCCCTCGTCATAAACAAGTCCCGTCTTTTCAAGCGTATTATAAATAATTTCCGTCGCACCTTCGACATACCGCTCGCGGTCCGTATCCTCTATCCGAAAAACGAAATCTCCGCCCGCGTGCTTTGCAATCAAAAACTCATACAACGCAGAACGCAAATTTCCGACATGCATTTTTCCTGTAGGGCTTGGCGCAAATCTGCACCTTACTTTTTGTGCCATTTTGTATTCCTCCATATCTTGGTTTTCTATCATACGATTTTACCAACCGTTTTACATAAAGTCAAGTAATCTGTCAAATTATGGACTGAACCGTTTCTCTTTTATCCCTGCTCAGTTCTTTCGCTGCCTGTATTGATTTC
>CAJTMC010000055.1 GCA_910577115.1 uncultured Lachnospiraceae bacterium | reverse complement strand
TGCCGTACTTATAGCTGTGTTGATTTCCTCCAGTGTCATTGCTTTTTCTTCATTTTCCGGCATTTTTGTAAATACGGAATAAAAGGCATACTCTACGAGCTCTGCGTTGGCCGCCTGCTGAATCTCTTCATGATTTACAAGCGTGTTTTCCAGTAATTGCTTAGGCGCCTCGTTTATAAAATCTGCATGCCCCGCATCTGTAACCTCCGTTATTTTTATAGATTTTGAAAAAACTGGATCTGTTTTCGTATAAGATTTCATGTTCGCCTCCTCACACCTACATAGTGTCATTTATTTTAAAAGTAAAGGCAAAATCTCCGTCTTTTTCCTTAACTCTAAAATTTTTAATGGTAACTATATCTCCTTCACTGTCTACAAGTGCAAGCTCACTAATTCGTTCACCTATTAATTCACTTTCTGACAAATGGCAATAATATGTTACCTGTGTGTCGCTCACAATCTCATATTTTGTTATGTCTTTTCGGTAAAGTTCACTTTTTAAGTTTTCCTGTTCTTCTGTCAGTTCTATTACTGCCCCTCCTGCGTCAACACCTCCGTTCCCAAAAGCCATTTTTGTTATTGGTGGAAGTGTTGCCGCGCCTGCGCGTGCAAGCAGCATTTTTCTTTTAGATTTTATCGTTGTAATTGCTGCTGACATTTCTAGATTACCTCCTCGTAAATTTCTGCATTGAGCAATCTGCTGCCGTCCAGTTTTACCGAACCGTCAAGATACCATAAGTTTTTTTGTGCTGTCAGTTCCGCATCTTCAAATGTATCGGTTGCAGTTTCTATAGTGTTTTCCATCTCAATTTCTGTGATTATTGGCGGTTCCAAAGCGGCACCGTTAAGCAATCTGCTGCCGTCCAATTTTACCGAACCGTCAAGATACCATTTACATGGTGATTTCTCCCACTTTGCAGTAGTTTCCAGCACCAATTCTTTTGCCATTTCTTTAAATTCTGTTATTACTGCAATTTCCATTCCGAAGAAAATAAGTATGTGCAATGGTATGATGTCATTCAGCATTTCAAACAGCATGCCTATATTAATAACATCCTTCCCTACCTTTACCGTTATTTCTTCTTTTTCGTAATCTGCAATCAGTTCGATTTCGCCTGCGTTCTCCGATAATAATTTTCTCATTTCCTGCAGGCTCATTTTTCGACGATTTTGCAATAATAATATGTAGAGCTTTCGATCATCAAGTGTTTGTCCTTTTTTGGGTATTATCCCTAAAATTGCCTCAAATCTTGCGACCCCTGTTTCGTCTGATGTGAATATGAACATATTTTTAATCACTCTGTCAATTGCCCTATTCAGTTTTGAAAATTCTATATCCTCTGCATTTGCAATCTGCTGTATTTCCCTGATTTGTTGTATTACAGGCGGATAATGATTTAATATTAATGTCTGCATACAACCACCCCCCTAATCGGTATTGCGTTCGGATCCAATAACAGGTTTTCCTTTTTACCGTTTAAAGCTGTGTCCTGCACATCTACAATCCCCTCCACACCTGCGATCGCTGCATTTACCTTTAATATTCTTACGGTTATGTATTCCTCATTCTCCCAACTTTTCGCCAACTCCAAAAAGTAATTATCTATTTTTTCTTGTATACTCGGTAACAAGTCCTCCCATACATAACCGGTATCTATCGTTATTTTCGCCTCTGTTATTACCGTTTCTGATATGCAGGGGTAAATATCCACGATATGAAATATTGGTGCTTTCCCCTCCCCTTCCCCCTGTTTACCAATCGGATCCATGATTTCCTGCACATCTTCTACAAGGGATTGGCTTGGTGTTTTATACATATTGTTCAGGAAAAAAATTTTAATTCTTCTTTGTTTCTCGGTAACGCGGTATATTTTACAGGCTCCAACACCATCTATTTCACGCATTACAGATTTATACTGTGAACGATTTCCGCCAAATGCCTGTACTTCTGATACAATGGAAATATAGCGTGCGCGGAAATCCTCCGTTTCTTCAACGTCCCGCGCCGGTATTAACAGTTCTGTCAGTTCTCCGGAATCAAAATCTTCAATGTATTCTATCGGCATTAATTCGCCTCGCTTCACATTCCCTCTTGTGCCCTTTTGTTCGCACATAAGCCGGTATTCTTTCGCTTCTATTTTTTTTACACATATATAGGTCAATTCACCCGCAGAAAAACGAGTATTTAAAGCTACCTCAATATTAAATTCCGCTTTCCATACGGCATTGGAAGCCGGAAGCGGTTCTATTCCTCTTTCTTTTGCCCTTAATATCAAATGTTCCCTGTCTGCTGTCCCTACATATCCGTTTTGGTCAATTAATCCCAATTCAATATATGCCTGTTCAAATTCTGCCGCAGCCCCTCTGAGCGAGTGATCAATCAGTGTTCCTTCCTCTGTGCTAATGTCACCGCTTACTGTATTTTTCAAACCAGTCATTATGTTATCCTGTGTTTTATCCTCAAACAACGTGCTGCCACCTCCTTATTTTATCAGTCTCATACAATCATATGTTGCTTAAAATCTATGTCTCCATATATTGTTTCTGCCGTAAACGATATGGTTAAGACATCCTTTTCCATATCTGCGCTAAAATCGGAAATACCCCGTATATTCTCGTTAATAAACAAGCAATCCTCCGTCATCCGGCGCGCTTGTGACTCGATATACTCTTTTGTGTAACTCCGCCCCATCAAGTCCTCGAACTCATTTCCATAGTCCCATGTGTATATATAGTGTCGGTAACGCGGTATCTGAAGTGCAAGCCATATCCAAACCTTTACAGCTTCTAACCCTTCCACAATTTCGCCTGTTAACTGTCCGGTTTCAAAATCCATTCCGTATTCCTTCGGAATAACCTGCTTTTTTGTTGCCTGCGATTGTATGCCGTTTTCTATATATGCCGGAAACAGTCCCATGCTTACACCAGCCTTTCCAATATGATATATAATTCATCGTTTATTCGATACGCAGCTACTTCGTCACCACTTTTTAAAGGTTCCACAAATATATCCTTGCTGTTATATCCTGTCTTAAGATGCTCTGCAATTCTCAAGTCGTCGCCTGATAATTTCAATTTTCCTATTTTGCAACTGTCCACCCCCGTCATAACCCCGATTTGGATCGGGGCAGTATTATCCTTACTCCCCTCATTCCTCATCACGCCTAATAGTTCCTCATATGCATTCACGCACGTCCCTCCTTTTATTTCTTTGCCTCCGTATACTCTTTGCTGTCCATAATATTTTTGAAATTCAGCTCCAAGCTCATTACGTGCGTGCCGTTTTCCCAAGTGTGCGTATCACTGTCAATCCAAAACAGTCCGTTTAAGCCGGTTGCCCCGTCGTAAACCACTACTCCATTACCTGCAATACACTGTAAATCGCCGTTTATTCCATCAAGTGTCACATGTTTCTCCACTCCATTCAGCATACCTTTCGCCGCTGCCTGTGCATTTATGCCGCTTTCTTTTTTATAAATCCTCTGATAAATTCCATATCGGGCAGTCAGTTCATTTTCTCTCACTTCGTCAATCTGTATGCCTTTATCATCGTAAATTTTTACCACATTCACCATATTTTCAATGGTTTCTTCATACGCAGCATTTGTTATGTTGTATTCCTCCGCAAGGATAAAATTTTTTACGACAGTGCCTTTTTCCTCAACTGACAGCTCTGCACCGTTCATGCGGCAGATGTATTTTTTGCCTGTTTGCTCGGATGCTTTTGTATAAGCTTTCATGATAATGTCGTAAAACGTATCGCCGTCCAGTATCATTTTTTTAATCGTAGCTTTTGTTTCTGCTATGTTTCCCGTCCTGATTTCCAAATCCGCGCATACTTTCCTCGTAATCCTTTCCGCCGTCGTGTTGGAAAAATTATAAACTCCCGTACTTTTTAACAGGTGGTTCAGCAAATCGTAACAGGTATACGTTATCGTTCCCGTCTCGCTTGCTTTCTTTGCGCTCTGCACTTCCCCAAAAAATATCACAGTTTCATTTTCACGCAATTCTATCGCGTCACCCGCCCCTATATTCAGTTTCAGAGCCGTTATGTTTACATCATTTGGTGCATTAATCACCGCAATTTCCGCAATACGTGCCGCCTGTGATACAGAACCGGACCATGCCACGCTTGAGACAGTTTCTGTTATATCGCTTATATGCGTGATTCCTTTTTCATTCCTGATCCAATTTATTTTCATACGTTAATCACCAGTTGTTGTCCGGGATATATCAGGTTTGGATTTCCACCTATTACCCCTTTATTCTGTTCGTAAATTGTTTTCCAGTTTCCACTGTTTCCAGTCAGATTTTTCGCAATTTTGCTTAGATTGTCGCCTTTTACAACGGTGTATGTAGTGCTTTTGACTTCCTTTGCGGCACGCTGCGGTTCTGCAGTCGCCGCACTTATGTTTTTTACCACAACTTTCCTGTATTCTTTGAATTCAATGGTAAAATTAATATCCTTTGTGCAGTCATTTTCACCCCATACAAAACTTTCTATGGTGCAGTCCATATTGACGGGTGTTCCGGTCATCACAAGCTGCAGGACGCCGTTATTCTTCATTCCTTCAATGATTTCCACACTCTCGGAAGGCGTTGGGAACGATGTGTATTCACAGAAATAATATTTTTCCTCCGGAAAAAAAGAGGAAAATGAAATATTTTTCAGCTTTCTCTTTCCCAATAAACTTATTTCACCCAAAGCGTTAATAATTACCTGTGTATTACCGCTTTCGCTTGTCACTTCATATTCAGGCGGCAAAACTGCAAATCTGAAACTCACACTGCCCTGTTTCAGCCAAATTTCCATCTTACTGCCTCCTTATACTGTTCCCGTATTTAAAGCCACTTTCTTTAACTTATACGCCAACGCTTCCGCTATACGGTCTATGTCTTCATCGCTGCGCACCTCTATTTTATCTGCCAGCTTTTGGATTGTAATTTGTATAGATGCTGACCCGTTTCTTGCGCCCTCTTCCCGCGCCATTTCTACACTTTTATCATGCGGATAAACCCTCGATCCTCTTGGCAGGTCAACGATCTCGCCGCCCCGGTCATGAATAATTGCCGCGCCGCCCTTCCAATTATCGGTACCTTTATAAAGCATCGGTATCGTCGGCACATTGATTTTGAAAGACTGCCCGCCTATTCCCGGCACCCATTCCGGAATAGTGAGCCCCAGTTTGTTAATGCCGCTTATCGCGCCGTTTATAATACCTATAATTGCATTCATAGGCGCTTTGCAGATTGCCGCTGATGTTTCAAAAATGCCCTGGAAAATACTTCCAACGCCTTCCCACGCCTGCCGCCAATTTCCGGTAAACACGCCCGTTATAAAAGTTATCAGCCCGTCAAAAACAGTCATAACGCCGCTTATGATTGATGATATAGTGTCCACTGCCGCTGAAATTGCGCCACTGATTGCGCTGAATGCAACCTTTACCACCGGAACGACAATGTTCATTGTCTTTTTTATTTTGTCTGCAATTGCCGTAAAAACCGCACCCGCTACTGCTTTAAATGCGGTTATTGCCGCCTTTCCTGCGGAACACTTATCACTTATCTCTACTCCAAAAACTTTTGCTATTACTGTTGACACTGCCTTAACTACTTTTCCAATTGCACCGGATACAACAGTGAATATTGTTTTTAATCCATTTATAATGCTGCTAACCCTTGTTGTGACATTTTTAACCGTATCGCCAAACTTTCCCATATCAACACCGGACTTTGACATTACATTTCTGATTGTATTTCCTATTCCGCCTAAAATATTTTTAATTGTATTTTTTAGCGGATCCAGTGCGCCCTTTACTGCGTTCGCTATCATCTTAAACGGTGCCTTTATGATATTCACCAAGCCGGATAGCGCACCGCCTGCAACGGTTTTCAATCCATTCAGTGCGCCTTTCCAATCTCCGCTAAATGCACCCTTTACAAACTGCGCTACTCCTTTAAAAACGGTCTTTATGTCTTCGATCAGCGGTTCTACCGCCTGCACGAAACCGTCAATGCAGCCTTTTGCTGCATTAATCGCAATATCCCATGCGCGCGCCACAACATCAAAAGCACCTGCGATTTTCTTTACAGTGCTTTCCGGCAGAAATGTTGAAAGTGCACCCACGATGAAATTTTTTATGGCATTTAAATTTGCCTTGAATATACTGCCTATGGTGTCAACAATGCCACCTGCTGCCGTTTTGAAACCTTTCAGAACGGTTTTTATATCGCCGCTGAATATTCCCTTTAGCATGGTGCCGATGCCCTTAAATATTTCCGTAATGCCCCCAAATATCTTCTTTGTATCCTGAACGAGTCCGGAAAACATTTCCTTTATCCCTGATACTGCCGCTTTTATTACCGGCAACACCATGTCAAAAGCTTTCGTTAATCCTGCCGCTATATCCGGCGGAAAGATGTTTTTCAGGCTGTTTCTAAATCCCTGCGCCGCATTGTTCCAATTTCCGGCAAACGCACCGGTAAAAAAGCTTAAGAACGCATCAAACGTCTGTAACCCTTTGTCAACTGCTGTCACAATTCCGTCAAACGCTGCTACCGTTCCGCCTACAAGCATTTCCAAGATGCCACTCGCTTCCGTCGCACCTGCTTTTATATCGCCCGCAAACTCCTTTTTGAATATTGACGCTACAGACTTGCAAAAACCGCTTATTTTCCCTGCTATGCTGCCGACCGTATCCGCAATTGACTGAAATTTGTTTTTAAAGCCCTCAACCGAAAATCCGGCCTTTTCAAACGCATTTTTGAACCAGTTCCCGACGCCCTGCAAAAAACCTTTGACCTGATCCCAATTCCTTATTATCAGAAACGCCGCTAATGCAATTGCTGCCAGTGCACCGATTACAACGCCTGCGGGACTTGCAATCAGTCCTGCCAACCCCTTGAATTTTGCAAATACCTTTATTGCGTCTGCACATTTTTCTTTTACTTTTCCAATCGTTGAAACCATTTTACCGAAAACCATTATTACGGGACCAAGCGCCGCTGCAGTTGTTGCAAATTTCACAATAGCATCAACCTGCCCTTCGCTTAAATTATTCAGTCTATCGCCTACTGCACTGATTATTTCCGCCACTTTCTCAAATACCGGTGTTAGTGCTGCGCCAAATTGTATCAGCGAATTTTTTATCTTATTAAACGCTATGTTCATCCGTTCTGCCGGTGTCAGCATTTTTTCATATGCAGCTGTTGTCATGCCGCCTGATTTCCCCATTAGGTCAAGCGCCTTTGCAAAATCAGCAGAACCTTTTCCCGCCAAAACCGTAACACTGTTTAGCGCTTCCGTAGATCCAAACAGTTTTGCCATTGTTTCAGCGTTCCCGCCTGTCTTTTCCTTTATTTCCTCCAAAAATTTAGCCCAGCCTACGCTTTGCAGGTGTGCCGACGAAAAATCAAGTCCCAATTGCTGCGCTGTTTTACTTGCATCCGACGAAGGTTTTAAGATGTTGCTATATGCCGCTTTTAATCCGGTTACTGCCTCACTTGTTGCAATTCCGTTTTTCGTAAGAACCGCAATACTTCCAAACAACTCTTCTGTTGAAACATTTAAACTTGACGCAATCGGGATTACTTTTCCCATACTGCTCGCCATATCCCCGAATGAAGTCTTGCCGAAATTCTGTGCCGCCAGCATCTGATCGCTGATTTCTGCCGCTTTGCCCGCCTCTAATCCGTACGCATTTAATACTGTCGTCAACCCGTCAACTGCAGTCGTGGTATCTGTAAAACCACCCTTTGCCGCTTTCACCGCCACACTTACAAAATCAACACTTGATGCGGTATCCACCCCCGCCGAAATCGCCTGATACTGCGCTTCCGCAATGTCCGTCACTCCTACGCCCACAGCATTTGACAAGTCAATAACCTGTTTTTTCAACATCTCCATTGGTGTATTGGTTGTATCTGCAATAGTGCTTACTTTTGCCATAGCATTTTCAAAATCATTGCTCATTTTTACCGCTGCCGTTGCTACTCCTACGATCGGAAGAGTAATCGCCTTAGTCATCGCGGAACCAACGTCAGAAATTACCTTGCCTGCCTTCTGTATTTCCTTTGCATTTCGGCTCATATTATTAGCCATTTTCTGCATGTTTTTTATTACTTCCTTTGACGGCTTGGTAAAACCGTCAATAAACTGTAACGCTGTACTGATAACCCTGCCCGTATTAATCACCCCCGAACGCTTTTTGTATTTCCTTGTTTCTGTCCTCTTTGTCCCGAATTTCCTGCCGCATATATGCCCGCGCTACGCGTTTCTGACCTTCCGGAAGCCCCATATATTCAAAAGGTTTCCAATTTTTAAAGCGATAGTGAAGATAATCCATGTTTACTTCCCTGTCGCTTTTAATTAGTTTTTTATTTCTTTATCCATATCCTCTTCATTGTCAAATCCGCTTAACTTCGTGATTTCCGATGCAATTTTGTTGATTTCGCCTCTAAAAATCTTTTTTGCTGCATCTGCCGGCGTCGCCACACCTAAATACTTTAACAATTCCTCATTTTTCAGGTTCGGTTCCGTGATGCCTGCTGCCGCTATTTTGGCATTGGTGGAAAACGCCCTTCCATAATCCACTTCGCCGTTTTTATCCAATCCACTTGCAGACAGACCGCCAAAAAGATCACCGTCCACCGCCTGTATCGTTACCTTTGCATCAGTTCCCAGCAGCCTTGATAACTGCCTGCTTGGGATTTCTTTCTTTTCAATTTTGTCAAATTCTTTCCTGTCTACCGTCATTAATTTTTCTACTAAATTCATACTTTTCATTCTCCTTCACAATATCAATAAAATAAGGGCGTAAACGCGCCCTTTGACTCCTGTTTAAATCTTATCTAATATTTCCCAGTCTTCAAATGTAAAACTGTAACTTTCCTCACCCATTTTCCCCGCTTCCCAATCTGCAAGTGTCATCTTATCGAAAAGACAATTGTATAACGCAATACGCTCTCCGCCCAAAGCATCAGGATCTTTCACATTGGAAATAATAGTGCAGGTCATCATTTTGCCGCGCCTAAAGCATTCGTTCATCTTTTTTATAAAAAAGCTGTTGATCTTGTGCAGTTTTATTTCACCTTTCATTTCCAAGCCGGTCATTTTCTGCCCTTCCATCAGCCTTTGTACCATTGAAATTGCCGTTTTCTTTAGCGTAACCTCAGCCTTTAACGCTGTTACATTTGCCAAATATTCGCCGTCAATCCACACCTCGCCAAAGGTTCCGTTTATAACCTGTTCCGCTCTAAATTCTTTCGCCATATTCCTCTACCCCTCTTTCTTAAATGTAAATAGGCATTTTAATATCCTCGATTGCGTCTAAGATTTTTACATTTCCGGTCAGAAATACGCTCGCACCGGTATCGGCCGTAATGATTTCTTCATCACTGCACTCGTCAACATCTTTTATCGTCCCATCGTCAAGCGTTGCCTTCAGCCCACGCCCTTTCAGATAGATCCGGATTGCCTCCGCGTCCAGCCCTACCGAATAGCTGCTTATAATATCATCACGCTTTAGCTGTGCAAAATAGCTGCTGATTGCCGTTATCAGCAGGCACTTGTTGGAATAGGTATTTGCATACTTTCCTAAATAGCTATCCTGCGCCGTTTTGACAATATCATCATTTATCATGTCCATAGCCTCGACTATCTTGATCTTCTTAAAGCTGTCACCCTTACCGTCAATTGTTGTAACAAAGCTGTTGACACCTCTTACTACCTTCACCTTCTCGCCGTCGTAAAATATGATAAGTTCACCTTTGTCCACCGGCGTATCATTGTCTGTCAGCCGCGTACAGTCTGACAGCTCCGGCAGCGGTGCATAAGTGCAGGCAATTGTCATCGGCGTGCCTGCAATCAGACCTGCAATTCTTGCACAATACTGTTCAGCCGTATAAACAAGATCCACTGTTATTTTGACGCCGTCTTTTCCGGTTATGGTTTCCGTTTTTACACTTTTTTCAGTCGTGAAATTAATGATGCCTTCATTGTCTGCCGGAATGTTCGGCAAAACTGCCTTGATCTTCTTTTTCTTGTTTCCCCTCATGGTTTTCACCCATGTTGCAATATCTTCCCCCTTGCCGTCGGTTTCCACTGTCGGGATTGCCAAATAATCAAACCGGATTGTTTCCGCCGCCGTCATTGCCTTTCTATATCCTGCGTCAACAGCCTCCGCCTCTGCATCCTCTGCAATGCCCATGCAGTAAACAAGCACCTTCTTAGGTGCATTGGTATAGCCGATCATTGCAAGTCGTATCTGCTCTATTGTCACATCCGATAAGCATTTTGGTATGTCACTTTCTGTTATTACCGTAACCGGATTAATCATGGCTGCCGGCAATGTATCTTTTACCCACAGCATAACAATGCCTCTCTCGCCTCTTGTAACAGCCGATATTGCTTTTTCTATAAAACTAATGTCAATACTTGGTGCGCCCATATTTTAGCCTCCTTTTAACCCTGCGTAACTGCTACGCCTATTTCCCGCGCCAACGGTGCCGTATCTTCTTTCTGCGTGTTTTCCTTGTAATCAATTTCAATACTAATCTGCAAAATATCCTGATATTCACCAATAAAATCGTGTTCAAAATCGCCGATTGTCAGCCTGCGATTCCCGACACATAAAAAAAGCCCGAAAAGGTCTTTTATTTCATCAACCTTTTCAAGCTGATCCAGTTCGTTTTTCTCCGTCTGAAAATATGTTATTTTTACGGTAACGCCGCCTCTTGCAAAGTTTTTTGTTTCTGCCCTGCTGCCCCTGTCTAAAATCTCCGTAAAAAAGCAGGGTGCATCATATCCTTCCTTTATCTCTTTCCCATAGATTTTAAATTGCGGCGGCGGATACCGTTCTTTCAGCAGTTCATTCACCGCCTTCTTTATTTCCGTAAATTTAATCCAAATCACTCTCCTCTAAAATATCATTGAGCATTTTTTCAAAACGCTCCGGCACAATTTCCTTATAATCATTCCGCGTTTTTTCCATGATATGTTTGCCCGGAACGAATCCGATGGCACGACCGTTACGCACAAGCTGGTGCCCGTTTTCCACCAAGTGAAAATGCGGCGCGCTATTCCATACCAACGCCGCTGCGCCTAATCGGTCACCCACCAGTTTATGTCCCCACCTGTTGGCAATTGCCTTTCTTTCCTCGCCCGCTTCCCTATTAACATGCTTTGTGTCTTCTTTCGCCCGCTTCTTTGCCGATTTCTTAAATTCCTTTGCAAGCTCTATCAGTGTTTTTTCCGCCTGCGCAGGTGCCTTTTGGACTGCTTTTTCCAGATCACGTTGCAGCTCTTCCAGTCCTTCAAAACTAAATTCAAATCCTTCCGCCATCCTGCATCACCCCGCCTTTTTTGCTGTCCTTTGCAATTTTTTCAATACAGATAATTTCCAGCATTTCATTTCGTTCCCTCACATTAATGACAGAAACGATGTTGAAACAGCGTTTGCCCCATTTTATAAGCATGTCCGGTGCAATCTCTTTATGGTACCGCGTTGTTACTTTATAGGTCAGCTCCGGTCTTACCCGCTGTGCTTCCTGATATTCCCTGCCCCTTGTCGGCTCCACGCTTGCCCATACTGTCTTTACCTTTATCAATGTCTGTTCTATCTGCGACAAGGCATTTTCTTTTTCTTCATACCTGCAGAACGTAATCCGCTTATTTGCTCGCCCTATATCCATATTTCACCTACTTATTCTGCAGCTGCAGCATTAATGATTTTGTCATGAAACTGAAATCTTCCCCTACTCCTCCTGCAGGTGTCCTTTTTTCATACCAATAAGCTATAAGCAGCTGTAAATATACTTTTTCAAGCATATAGTTTATTTTACTGCCGTTTTCATCCGTTTCGGGATATTCCTTTCCGGTTGCGTTCTTTAAATATTCCTCTGCCGCTGTAATCATCGTTTCCAATAACGCATCATCCTCGTCGATGTCAATTCTCGCGTACTCTTTTACCTCTTCCAGTGTTATTATTGCCATGCCGCACACCTGCCTTTACAGGCGGCAGGAAGCTCCGCCGCCGTTATCTTTGTTCACTGTCTCTTACGCTCCCTGCGCTGCCGCCTGCTGCGCCATGAAATCAGCAACGATCTGCTCTTTTGTGTTTGTTTCCGTTGTTGTCATCGTGTACCCAAGTTGTGTACCCAACGCTAAAATATTAGCCTTTGTCATTTCTCCAATTTCTGCCTGCGTATAGGTTTCTTTTTCTTCCGGCTCTAAACTTGCTACGGTTGTACCGCCGTCCGATGCTTCGATCAAATGCTCTGCCATAATAACCGCTTCCTCGTCCACGCTCTGAATATCCAAACGTTCGCGTACTTTAATGCCGGTCTGATCGGTTTCCCACAGTTTACCCGCTGTGTTTGAAATATCAATTGTAAGCGTCTCACGATCGAAAATTGTAATTGCCTCTTTTAAATCGCCGCAAATAATCGGCACTTTATAGCCGCCTTCTGTTTTCGTGCTTGGCAGTGTCTTGTTACTTATTTTCTTGATGGGATATTTGCCAAACAGCAGCATGCTCATGGGTTTTGTTGGATCAGGCTGTATAATGTACTTTCCGTCCTTATCCTTTAAGGTGTCGAGCCAGTTATACCCGTCCTGATTGGTAACGACACATGCGCTTAATGCGATTGCCGGATCAAGGAGGATATTGAAAATTCTTTTCAGGTCATCCAGTCCCGCAACCGGCACCTCCGCATCTTTGGTAATCTCACGAATTTTGGCAATAATCATAAAGTTTCTTGTTGCTTTCGCTTTCTTTGCAATCCACTTTTTCAGATAACCGATGATATTTTCGGCAGTATCGCTCAAAAGCTCCTGCGTGATTTTCAGAATGCCGCCTTTTTTCTTTACTTTGTAATCCAGCTTCTCAAACTGCGGCGTGGGTGCTTCCGGAAACTCCGCCGCCTCATCTATATTGTCAAACGGCGTCTGATCTGCGTGTTTCTCAATAACCCTGCTGCCGCTTAATGTGCTTACACGTTCCACATTTACAAGCGTTTCCAGTGCGTCCTCCGATCTGCGCAATTCCCTGATTTTTGTTCTTATGTCCTGCGGTACCGTCAGACCGCCGTCTTCATCACTGCCCTCATTCATGGAATTAAGGATCTCTTTGTCGTCCTCCGACAAATCACCCTTTCCCACCATTGCCTTAACCGCATTCACAAATGCATCCGCAGCTTTCTTTGTCTGATCCACAATCTTTTTCGCAGTTCCCTTCTCCGCCTGCTGCTGTGCATTGTTCAGCGCATCCTGCTCTAAATCGTAAATCAAATCAAACTGCGCCTGTAAGTTTTTCAGCTCTTCCTTCGCATTCGCCGCATCCTCAATTTTTCCTGCCTTGCACAAATCCTTTACTTCCTGCTTTTTTGCCTTGATGCTGTCCAACAGTTTCTTTAATTCTTCGTTCATGTAATGTTCCTCCTATAAATTGTTGCATTAAAAAAAGACTTAAATCAAATCCAAGTCTTCCAAAATTGCCGCTATCTGTTTTTCTCTGTCTCCGTCCGTTTCCGGCGTCCGGTTTTCCTGCATCGTTTCCTTTAGCCGTTGTGCCGTCGCCGCTGCTATCGCATCGACCATGCTGCCAATATTAACGGTCTGTGGCTCCGGATTTTCCCGCAGCTCATCCGGCAGTTTGTTGTACTTTTCAAAATAATCGCTCACACAAGCCGCTGCATTGCTCTTTTCCGATACCTCAATATCGAAAAACTCCTGCCATTCCTCGCCGTTTTTCCACGTCTCCGCATCAATCAGTGCGTTTATTTGTTCCGACGTTACGCCCTCTTTGGCGTGCTGCATATAAGTATTTAAAATAACCTTCTGACACCCGTCTAAAATGTCTGCCTCCTTTCTCATATCGTCCGCGTTGCCCCATGTGATACTGCTCGGCTTATGAATCATCATCTGCGCGTTTTCCGGTATGATAATCCGATCGCCTGCCATTGCAATAACACTTGCAATGCTCGCCGCCAGCCCCTCAACATATACGGTTATTTCCGCATTGTGGCGCTTTAGGATATTGTAAATAGCAATTCCGCCAAATACGGAACCACCGCCGCTGTTAATATGTACATTGATTTTCGAAACGCCGTCAAGCTGGTCTAAAAAGTCCTGCACGTCTTTTGGGGCTTTATCCTCCGGATAATATTTCTGCCATTCCCCCAAACTTTCGCTGTTAATGTCCCCGAAAAAACAAAGATCCGCCGCCGTTTCTGTCTCGTTTCGGATTTCAATGCTGCCAACTTCCCTATAACGGTTGTTTCTGTCTTTCTTTTGTAATTTTAAAACCTTCGGCATCTGTGCCGCCTCCTTCCTCCTGCTCTTCCCCGATGTCTGCAACCTTGATATAATTTCCGTTGCAAATCAAATCGTCGCCGCCTTCCATGCGCGGCTTATTCATGAATGACCGCGCTTCATTCGGCGTATATATGCCGTTCTGCACGTATCCGGTCAGAATTTCTGCCTGACTCTTTGCATCGGTACGCAAAATTACGTTTTCGTTAAACTTCCAGTATTTTTGTTCCGCCCTTTCCTGCGGATCCAACAGCTTGTAATTCATTTCCTCTTCATACTGCTTTAAAATATACAGCGCTGTATCAATATAGAAAGAAATATTCTGCATTTCACTGTTGGCATAGCTGCTTTTCTCATAATCGTTTATTTGGTTCGGCTTGATGCCGAACGCTCCCGCAATCTGCAATGCACTGTACTTTTTCAGCTCAAAAAACTGACTGTCTGTCAGTTTAATGTTAAGCGGTTCCAGTTTCATTCCAACAGGTATCGGGACAAATTTACCGGCATTATTTGCACCGTTGGCGTATTCTTCTAGTCTTTCCGTCAGTTTCTTTTCCAGTTTTGGGGACATGTCGCCGGTATACTGCAGCGCCGCCCTCGCCGTCAAGCCGCCTTTGTACAGGTTATTCATAAAATTCTGACTTTCCAATCCGCCCTCTATTGTCATTTTCAGAATATCCCGCACCGGCGCGCCGGTCAGTCCGTCAAATGATGCCGATGTTTTAAAATGCATCACGTCACCTGACGGAAACATATGACTTTCACCACTGTATTTGTCAGTATACCAGTAATAAATATCGCCTGCAGCACCAAATACGCCCTTGTCGTCCACAATCACCGTTGTATCGCATGACGGCATAATCTACAGATGTTTTATTTCCATGTCGCCGCCATACTTTTTCCTTTTAAATTCCCTTTGGATCCATACATAGGCGTTTCCGTAATGGTTCCGGTTGTTTTCGACCGTTCCCCAAAATGTTGTAGGTGTCATTTGCGGATTCGGGCGTGTTTTTAGCAGATTATAAGCTGCGTTTGGCGCTGCCTCCTCAATTCCCCGTTCCGTCTGCTGGTAGAATTTAACCGGCATTTTCCCTAACGTTTCGGATAACATTTTGAGGCACGTAAAATAGGTTACTTCACCTAATACTTTCTTTGGCGTTCCCGATATTCCAAGCCATTCCAGCAGCCGTTCATCATCTGCACCTGCTACCGGTCTTATTGTTTTGTTAAGAAATTCTCTGATTCTGTTAAATATTTTCATTCGTCACCTGTGCCTGCCTCCTTTTCAAACATTTTTAAATATGCCTCTATCTTCTGATCAGTTGTAATCTCTTCGACCTCTAAGCTCATTCCTACCACATGGGCACAAATGGCAGCATCACAGGGATCTATCCTGTTTTTCTGCAGCATTTTATCTATCTTAATTTCGCCAAAACTGTTTGGCTGTGACAAAATAGCGTCATTCATGGATCTTGTCAGTAGCTTGTTACTCTCATCATATTCTATGTTATGTGCTTTTACCTCTAATTGGAAATCTATGGTTGCATCGTTCAGGCTCCTTGCGCTCTGCTTAATCTCCACCAAATCACAGCCGAAGTCTTCAAGATCCAGTAAAAACGCGCTCGCATTATGCGGATCATATGCAATCGTTGTTAAATCTATCTCATATGTGTCAACCAGCATGTGCAAGTATGCTAAAATCGTTTTATAATCAGTCTTAATGCCTGCTGCCGCCGTTGTCACCGTCAATAATCCTTCCTGCTCCCAAATAACATATGGCGCATTATCCTCCTGATCCATATGTTCCTGCATGCGCCGTTTTGGTATGAACGAATGAGAATAGATATAATATCTCTTGTCCCCTGTTTTTTTGTCCTCATAGGGAAATTCCAAAACAAGCGATGTAAGGTCGCCTCCGCTTGACAGATCCAAGCCGCATATTGCCTTTTTGCCCCGAAAATCCTCAAGTGTCTTTTTGCAGCCGCATTTTTCCCATTCTGCCAAATCAATAAATGCGGTTTCGGCGTTCGTTACCCAAATGTTTAGTGATTTTGTCATGAAATCGCGCAGTTCGTCACCGCCCATTGATTTCGCTTTCTTTGCGTCTTCCTGCATCTGCGAGACCAGTTCCGGATCGTGTCCGGTCAGTGGGCAACACTTTATCCAGTTTTTCGGATCCCAAATGTTGTCTTTCTCGTCCATTTGGGCTATATAAATAAACTGCCGCTCGTTTGTGTCAATTCCCCTCAACACCCGGCGGCAATACTTGAATAACTCATAGCAGGGCGCGTTCAGATTGAAACCCGCCGTTGTGATAACCGAAATAAGCGATTCTTTTAATTTCCTTGTGCCGCCTTTCAGCAGCTTATACATTTGGTTATCCTTATGCGCATGATACTCGTCCACGATGCCCAAATACGGTCTGAAACCGTCGATTGACTTCGTATCACGCCCCAACGCTCGAATAATCGAGTTCGTGATTTTTCCGATTATCTCGCTTTTGTAATCCTTTATGGTAAATAATTCCTGTAGCTCTGCATCGGCATTTATGAATTTTGAAATTTCATTTAAGACAATCCGCGCTTGGTCTGATTTTGTGGCGGTACAATATATTTGACCGTAATTGTAATTGTCAAAATTACTGCACTTGATACCTAAAATAGCATTTAAAACGCTTTTGCCCTGCTGCCGCGCAATTTGCACGTAGCTGTCAGTAAAACGGCGTTTTCCGGTTTCTTTATGTACCCAGCCAAAAAGTGAACCCAAAATAAATTCCTGAAAACCGGCACAGGTAAACTCCTGATCTCCCTCGCCTTCTGCAATCGTTAATTTGTTCGCAAGTTCTATTATGTCCTCTGCCTTTTCCGGTACGAAAACATACGGAAACGCCGGGTCATTCTTTTCCGACCTTTTCAGATCATTTAAATGCCTCTTAAACGCAAGCCGCGCATCTTCTCCAAATTCCTTTTTATTTTTCAGGTTCTTTTCCGCAAACTGTGATACACGATCTGTTGTCTTTAATGTCCTCATTCGCCTATGCGTGTTTTGAATGCTTCATGAATTTGTTTTCGGGCTTTTCTTCTTTAACCTTTGGTATCACTAATCTGCATCTGCTTGAAATTGTCAGCCCCAGTTCCCTTGCATTCTCATTGCAGGCTTTCATAAACCTGTTCTGAATTTTGGAAAGATAATTGTATTGCGCATATTGTTCCGCAAGCTGCGCTTCTTCCGTAACCATGCTTTTTTTATCCGGCACAAATTTTATTTTCTGCAACTGCTTTGTAACCTTGATATACTCCGTTTCTGCCTTTATGTATCGTGCCAGTATGTCACAATCCAAATTTGACATAATCTTTAATTCGATTAACTGTTCTGCCAGTTCCATGAACTTTTCGCGCTCTTTTTTTGATAAAAAAAGCGGTGGTTTTATATTGTCGTTTGATGCCGTAACCTCCGACTGCCTGCGCTCCTCATATTCTTCGTTTGTCAAGTGTTTCCGCCCTTTTGCGGCGATTAGGTCGATCGGTTCCCTCGGTCTTGCCATGTCCTGTAACCCTCCCTTCAAAAAAAGTTCATTTAGGGAGTTTTTGCGTGAATTTAGGGGGGCTGCGGTCTTTTGTGAAGTCCAAAAAAACTTTTTTGCACCCCCTCCCCCATACAGAGAATATCACCCCGCAAGCCTCTTTTTATATTCACTCATGCACTCCCTTAGTGTCTGCTGCATTGCTTTTTTCTTTGCTTCGTCCTTATATGCCTTGCTTATCATGCTGTGCGTTGCTTCTGATATGCTTATCAGGTTATCCATGTCGCAGCGCTTGGAGTAATCTTCTGACAGCTCCACAATATGATGCACTGTGTCAGCGGGTACAATCCTGCCTTCCATGATATACAGGTAAATATCTATGTTGGCATCTCTTGCCAGTACCCGCGTCCTCGTAGTTTTCCATTCCGCGCTGTTGTAAAAGTCTTTTGCCTTTTGGTTCCTGCAATGCGCATCATATTCCTTATGCCTCTGACGGTTCTCTTCCGTCTTTCCCAGCGTATGCGCCACACAGTACTTAACACCCTGCGGCACTAACCGTCTGCATCCGGTTCTGTTACAATATTTCATTAATGCCATGCGTCCGCCCCCATGCACGCAAAAAAACGCGGCTGTTCTCCAAACGGAAAATGCCGCGTTTTGATTTACGCAATTTTGAATTGTAACTATAATAACATAGTTAAACAGACTTGTGAAGGGTGTGAAATCGGGCGTGTGTCAAGTGGTCTTATCACAATTTAAATCAGCTTTAAGTCCAAGCAGTTCATCGGCAGATGCATTTATTGATTTACAGATTTTTGCAAAGGTAACTGCATTCGGTGTAAGCTCATTATTCTCCCAGCGGCTCACATCTTTCTGATATACACCAAGCATATCCGCAAGCTGCTTTTGTGTTATGCCTGCTGCCTTTCTTGCGTTTCTGATATTTTCGCCTAAGTTCATTTTTTCTCTTTTGCCTCCTTTATCACACAGGCAATATTTAAACCGTTTGCAACCACACTTATTACAATAGCAATCAGCAATAAGATGTCGGTGCCATTTTTAACCGCCATGAAACACAATATAATCAGTGTCATCAGATTTGTTATAAAAATACTTTTTTTCATAGACTTTTTATCAAGAATGGTTTAAAATGGCGGTGGAGTGGATTTTCCACCGCCAAAGGCACTTACTTGAAAAATGTTTCGTATATTAAGCATATTGTGCTGGTCAGGCTACTTATTATGCTTACTATTAAAGCGACTTTTTCGAGTTTGTGCTTTTTTGGTTTTTTCGCCATTCTCTTACCTCCTTTCCATGTTTTAATTATATACCTTTTTCGGTATATTGTCAATTATTTTTTTGATTATTTTAGACAAAACATTGGCAATTTTAAAAGAGCCACTTGCAACGCAAGCAGCTCTCATGTATAATCTACTTAGAAGTAATCGGAATTGAATTTCCGATTGCCCTCAGTTAAATGTATTTAAGGAAATAGCATCTACTTTGGACGGTGGGATGCTATTTCTTTTTGTGATTGTCTATGTAAGACAGTGCCGCAAAGATTACTAACAATAAAGTCAATACTTCTATTGTGTTCATATGGCATCACCCTCTTTCGTAAGACTAGAGGGCATCTCGGAAACCGCATCCTGCTTTCTTTTCAATTATACGATTTTATTGTATCATACCGCACTTTGTTCATCAATCTAAAATACCAATGCGTTTCATACTGCATCAGAACCAAATAGAAAAATCGCCATGTCGCGCACAAGTGTATTTTTATAATTTCTTACGGTCTTTTCGTTCAGATTGTCGTTATAGCCCTGCTGCCCGCTCAAAATATCCGCTATTTCCTCAAACGTGTAAACCTCCTCCGTCTGCTTTCCGTTCTCGGTTATCTTCTTGCGCTGCAAATACCGCATCTGTATAACCTCATATCCTTTTTTGCCCTCAATCTTTTTCAATGCCTTTTCTATGCGCTCCACGTCATTTTTACTGCGCCGGTATGATGCAATGCGATCCTCCAGTAATTGATCTTCGTCCGGCTTTTCCACCTTGTTTTTTGAATATCTAACCACACTGCCGCTTTTCTTTTTGCCGATCATACCTAAATATGCCTCCTCATCCGCAACATGCTCTTTTAAGATATTGAAACAGTAAAGAATTTTTTCGGTATTTTTAAATGCTTCGTCCTTCATTGCTTTCTGCCGCTCCAACCATGATATGCTATTCATTTTCCGAAACACTTCATCAATGGTTGTTACTATGGTTTCCTTTACCTCTTTTGATACCGCCATGCTAGGCTTCCTCCACTTCTCCAAAAAATTTAATATATTTGTCCGGTTCATTCTCTCCGATCCATCTCTTCTGCTATGGATTTGTAACACCTGCATATGCATTCAAGCGCTATTTTGTAATTTCTTCTTTTCGCGCTGTCCTGTCCGAGCCCGGCCATGCGTGAATGCTCTGTGTCAAAATAATTTATTGCATGTTTAATCTCGTCATCCGTATATCCTGCCCGCTGTCCATCCGCACCCTTTTCACCGTCTTTTTTTCTTCCGCTTTCAAGCTCCCTGTATTCCCCGTCGATTACTGTGTCCTTTTCTGCCTGTGTTTCTTCAGCAGCTTCATTGTTTGCCGCATTTTCTGCCTGTCCATATTGCGACGTCGCAACCGGTTTTTCCGGCTGATGTTCATCCTTTTCCTTTGCAGGTGCAGGGTCCATGTCCGCTGTTTTTTCCAAAAACTCCTGATATGTGTACGCTGTAATAACAGGTTTTCCGTCTGTATAGCTTCTCAGCTTTAATCCCTTGTCAAAATCATAGAAGAACAGCATGTTTGTGCCTTTTCTGTATGTCCTGCTGCCGGAAGGGCAGATTTCCTCTGCCGCGATTTCAGGTGTCAGCATTCCTGATGCCGTCTGAATGTACAGTTCTGCGTTTTCTTTCCAGAAAGCTGTCATTATATCCTCAAAAGGCTCCGTCTTATTCCCTGTTTCTTCCCCTGCTCCCCCCGGCAGGTTGTCCGGCGCCGCCATCTGCATCAGGGGCATGTTTTTCTGCTCCCTCTCTCTGTCAGCCTTCTTTTCCTCTTTTTCCGCCTGTTTTATCTCCCGTATCTGCTGTACGGTTGTGTGCTCCGTTACCAGCTCCCTGTCCTCCGGTGTTACCGTAAGCATCTCCTGAAGCTTGCTGTATGCAAATCCGCTGTACTCCTCTTTAATCTCAGGGCTGTCCCCGTTTTTTGAAAACTCCGTGTTGATGTCCATGAAACGGCTTGCCGTACCTGCCGAAAGCCCGTATTCGGCACGGGCAAATTCCTCCATGCTTCTGTATCCGTCTTTGCGGAATGCCCCGCTGTTCTTTACCTGCTTGAGATAATAGCCGATTATGATAAAATTGTGGACCGTTTCGTTTAGCTTTTCCTTTATTTTGTGCTTTACCTCAGCATAGTCGTCAAGGCTTAATGTTAACTGCTCCATATATTCCTCCTATACCGCTGTCTGAATGC
>CAJTMC010000054.1 GCA_910577115.1 uncultured Lachnospiraceae bacterium | reverse complement strand
AACAACGCCGCCATCTTTAGAGATCTTGACGGACGGAGTGAAGCGGTTAAGAAAGCTGTTGCAGCAGTGATTTGCTGCAATCGGATGAATATATCAGGCATTGTGGAGGCTGCTTGAAAGTCAAAGAGTTTGGCAGGAAGGGAGAGTTTATATAATGGACAAGTGCACTGCGTTAATTGGCAAATCAGAAAATTAAATGTATTTATTTATATCATTTTGATCTATAACCCTTTTGCCCAATAATGTAATTGCCTGTTTCGGACATCTGCTAATGCAACGATAACACATCGTACATTTATCACTTGAAACAGCAAGTTCATTTTTTATTGAGATATTCCCCATAGGACACAAGCTTTTGCATAAACCACAACCAATACATTTTTGGTGGTCGATTTTTAGTTTATCTGTATATTGATTCGTTTTCCACCCAAAATATAATCTCTGTCCGAACAGCCCTGCCAAATGATAGCCTATCCCCAATCCCTCTTGTGGAAATTTTCCGCTTTTTATGGAATAAACTGCTTTATGTATTTTTTCTTCTGCTTTCCTTACCAATTCTTTATTTTTTTCGGGGCTACGTTTTAACACCTTTACATCACCAATACTATCCGGCATTTTTAGATGTAAACCACCCGCGATAACCGCACCATAGCTGTTTAGCAGTCGTGCCAGTATTCCTGCCCCGTCACCACTGAAAAGTCCCATTGTTGCAATAACAAAAACCTTTTTCCCTTTCCAAATGTATTGATTTGACATGACATAATCACGCAATATTTTAGGAATATTGCTATATTGTACCGGATACCCTATCACAATTTCATGGTTATTTTTAATTTCTTCCAAAGTCCATTTATCTTCAATGGAAAATATATTTTGACTATGGTCATATTCTTGTAAAAATTTATCAACACAAAGCTTTGTATTCCCTGTGCCGCTAAAATAGATTCCTATCATCACATACCACCCGATTTTGATGTTTTCATTAAATTATACTATAATTGCGCTTATATTTCTATCCGATTTCCATTCAATTTCTTCAATAAAACAATTTATACGGATACCCATAATCCGTCTGCTGCTCTTTTTCTATATCCGTCTGTTTTTTGTATATGTAGCGCAGCATCGTTTATGGGAATGTTTTTGCTGGTAAAGCAGATTTCATATCCATGTTATACGGAAAAGCATTGGCGGATATACGAAGCTGCCGAATATCAGTGGCGGCGGAAGTCTTGTTTATGTGGATTACAGTGGAGAAAATGAGACACTAATCATTCCATATTGGAACAGAGATGCGGACATAGCAACAATTATTTTTAAAAGAATTTAGAGAAGATAAAATTATGTCAATGGATATTACTGGCAAATACAGAAGCTATACAATAGGACAAATGGGAATGAATCAGGCAACAGACTCTTACGGCAGGAATAAAAATCAAATACAGTAACAGCGTCAGGGCATTGTCTGAAATTTATGACTACGGCACTCTTTATGTCATTACGCCGAAAAGAGTGCCGTTTAATTTCATATGTTATTTTATTTTTAATTCTCCATAAACACTTGCCATTTGCTCATACGCCTGTTTCAACAGTTTTCTCGAGCTGGCAATGTTTACGCGAATATACCCGCGCCCGTCTTCCCGAAAAACAGTCCCCATATACACACCGACATGCGCCTTCTCAATAAACCACTGTTCCAGCTCTTCCTCCGTACAGTCTAATCGGGAATAATCCATCCACAACAAATAAGTGCC
Source organism: uncultured Lachnospiraceae bacterium (assembly GCA_910577115.1). Classification (GTDB taxonomy): domain Bacteria; phylum Bacillota; class Clostridia; order Lachnospirales; family Lachnospiraceae; genus COE1. Next base: position 19,775 of record CAJTMC010000054.1, on the reverse strand, counting down.
TTCCCGCGGATAAATATGGAACTCCGGCATATGCTTTGCAAAATAGCTGCGTGTATACTCCTCATTTTGATTGATATAAGCAATGACCGCTTCATACCAGTCATCGCACTCCGTATAGGCTTTCTCTGCCGCCGTTACCGCAAAAACCGTAGGATTGTGCATTCCAATGCGGTCAATGTCATCTCGCACCTCTTTGCGCAGCTCACTGTTGGGAATCACCAAATAAGATAAAATAACACCCGGAATATTAAATGTTTTCGTCGGCGAAGCAGCCACAACCAAACGCTGCCGAACCTCCTCCTTCAGGGAAAGTGTCGAAAGAAAATCCACTCCTGACGCAGTAATATCTCCATGAATCTCGTCGGCAAACAAAATCAGCTGATGCTTCAAACAAAATTCACCCACCTGCTCCAGTTCCTCTTTTGTCCAGACACGCCCCACCGGATTATGCGGACTGCATAATATAAACATTTTTGTGTTTGGAGTAATTGCCGCTTCCAAATGTTGAAAATCAATCCGGTATCTGTCATTTTCCAAAACCAAACTGCTCTCAAGCACATTCCTGCCGTTTTTCACAATCGCCTGATATAAAGGCCCATACGCAGGTGTGTTAATAATAACGGTATCTCCCGGCTCCGTAAGTGTTTCCACACACAAACCGGACGAAATGTTAATTCTCGGGCAGAATACGATTTCCTCTTTCTTTACATCTGTGTCATGTTTTCTCTTCATCCATGAGATAAAGCTGTCATAAAACGCTTCATTTAAGTCCGTATAGCCAAAAATCCCATGATCCAAACATTTTTGGAAACCGTCTATAATCGGCTGGGGCGCACGAAAGTCCATGTCTGCAACACCCAGATGAATCAACTGCCTGCTTTTATACTTCTGATCCATTGTATCCCATTTTCCGCAGTTCGTATTTCTTCTGTCCACAACCGTATCAAAATCAAATTCATGGTTTGGCATCACAGTCCCTCCTTTTCTTAATTTAAATGTCTTTCTTTCGATTTCCTGATTCCAATTTATTCGTATTTACTCCGCAGCTTCTACGTCAATACCGTCTGCCTGATTCAGGGCAACATATTCTGCATAGTTCTCGCTGCCCTTCTTAATCTTCATAATACCGATGCCGGTAGCCGCCCAAATCATGGCAAACACAATGCCGGTATAATTCAGACATGCCCAGGGAAGGTACGAAAGCGTCGGAACCCCCAATGTGGTCGCCATATACACGCCGGCTGCCGTCCAGGGTGTAATCGGCTCAATGACTGTGGCAGCATCCTCCAGTGTGCGGGAAAGGTTTCTTGGCTCCAGCCCGCGTTTTACATACGTGCTGTGAAACATTTCGCCCGGAATCAGAATGGAGAGCTGACCGTTTGATGTAACAAACACCGCCGTAATACAAGATACAATTGTCGCAAAAATCAGTCCGAAGGTGCTCTTTACCGATTTCATAATCGCGTTCAAAACAATGTCCAACGAACCTGTGACTGCCAGCGTTCCGGCAAATCCGTATGCGCAAAACGCAATCAGTACCGTACTTAACATGGACAGCATTCCACCGCGCTGAAGAAGTGTCGGAATATCCGGAATCAGGCTTGCCGCATCAAATCCGGCAATGTGAATCATGTCCAGCTTAAATCCGCCAATCGCCGCATTAAAGCAGTCTGCCAAGTGAAATCCCTGAAAGACAACGCCGTTAAACATTGCAACCGCACTGGAAATCAGCATAACCGGAATGGTCGGTTTCTTGCGGACAGAGCCGTACAGCACAATAATAACCGGAAGGATAATCAACGGATAAAACGAAAAAATCTGATGCAGTGTGCCTAAAATTATAGATACCTTTTCCGGCTCTGTTCCGGACAACCCGTTCAGGTTCATTCCCACAACCGTATATACGATGCAGCAGATAATGAAACCGGGGCCTGTCGTCCAAAGCATATGTGCGATATGGTCATATAATTTGGCGCCCGCCGCAATCGGGGCTAAGTTCGTGGTATCGGAAAGCGGCGACATTTTATCTCCAAAATATGCGCCGGATACAACTGCGCCCGCTACAATCGGAAGCGGCGCTCCAAGTCCCGACGCAATTCCCATTAAAGCCACACCGATGGTTCCTGCCGACCCCCATGACGTACCAGTACAGATAGATACAATGGCAGTTACAAGAAATGCCGTTACGATTAAAAAGGACGGATTTATGATTTTCAAACCATAGTATACCATCATAGGAATTGTACCGCCTATCATCCACGTACCGATTAAGAATCCTACAATAATCAATATGAAAATGGCAGGCATTGTCTTGGAAAGCTTTTCCACAATGGAATTCATAATCTCATCCCATGAATATCCCAAACAGACTGCTATGATTGCCGCTACCGCCGCAGACACCAGCATCAGAACCTCTGCGCTTAATCCTAAAATTGCGTATCCAATCCCCAACAGTAAAATCATTGCTATCACCGGTAATACGGCAAGCAAAAAAGTAGGTTGTTTTTTCTCTCGTGCTTTTTTGTTTTTTTCTGTCATTTTCATAACCATGCTCCTTTCACAGCTCTGCGACTACTTCCACTTCACAAAGCACATTTTTCGGTAATGTTTTTACTGCGACGCAGGATCTGACCGGCCTGTTTACGAAATATTCTCCATACACCTCGTTGAATGCTGCAAAATCTTCGATGTCTGCAAGAAAACAGGTTGTTTTGATTACATTGTCAAAGGTTGTTCCTGCTTCCTCCAAAATGGCTGAAATATTTTTCATTACCTGTTCCGTCTGCACATGAATTTCCGTTCCGACAATTTCCCCTGTTTTTGCATCTACCGGAATTTGCCCCGATGTGAACAATAGCCCATTACAGGAAACTGCCTGTGAATACGGGCCGATTGCCGGCGCCGCTTTTGAAGTTTCAATTGTTTGATGCATCTCTTCCCTCCTTTGCATTAATTTTTTTCATTTACTGTATTTTTATAATATCACTAAAATATATTTTAGTAAATAGCATTTTGTTTGCTGTTTTATACGAAAAGATAAAAATGTTTTTATTCAACTTGTACAATAAACAATTTCCTAATATAATAGAACTATATATTTTGTTAGGGGGACTTCCTATGACGAATGACAAACCATATCTTGTACTGACGGCTGCCGACAAGGCTATTATGGAATCTTATGCAGCAATGGTGCCGAATTTGGGAGAATATCTTGGAGAAGGATATGAAATTATTTTGCACAGTCTGGAAAATCTGCATCATTCAGTAATTCAGAATGTAAACGGTCATTATTCCGGCAGGGCGAACGGCGCTCCGATTACGGATTTGGCACTTTCTATGTTATCTAAAATTGAGCAGGACAAAAGTCACGACAATATCTGTTATCTGAACCGCTCAAAATCCGGCGTGCCTCTGCGTTCCTCCACAATTCCGATTCTCGGAGAGCATAAAAGGATTATTGGCTTGCTTTGCATTAACTTTTATACGGACATTCCTTTTTCTTCCGTTTTGGAGAAGTTTTCCTTTGATGCGCCTGTGGTACAACCGATTTCTCCTGAAATTCGGGAAAATTTTGCAGAAAATACAGATGAACTGATTGAGACAGCTCTTGCGGAGATTAAAAACGCTGTCATGAATGACCTGTCTGTTTCTTCCCAAAATAAAAACAAGGAGATTATCCTTGAACTTTATCATCGGGGGATTTTTAATATTAAAGATTCTGTGTTTAAAGTTGCCACGCTTCTTGGTATTTCCAAAAATACGGTTTATATGCATATCCGCAATCTGAAATCGAACGAGTAATGCCGTGCCGTATGCGCAGATTTTTCCGGTTATCACTGCGAGCGCGGAAAACAGAACGCACAGCACTTATATACTTTGGCGCTGTGCGGCTGTTCTGTTGTGAATATGGGATAATTCCAACGATTGGTCAAGGTAATTAAGATTATTGTGCATAAACTTTTTAAATGTCCAACCTGCTGATACAAACATTTTACGGCAACTGACCCATGTGACAGCGGACGTAATTTCCATAAGAAGAATACGGATCAATTTTATATAAAATCTGTTCTTAAAATGCGAAAGCGTATATGACTGGAACATGACATGAGGAATTTCATCACAAAGCATTTGCCGGCATATTGATTTTAATGTCTGGTCATTCGTAGCATTCATCAAAGCGTCATAGTATGATAATGCTATAATTTCGGCTGTCACCAGCACAATAACCTCACACCGGATTCCGGCAAGCTTTCTTAGCTGCCTGAATATCATATCCAAAAGTACATTTTTCTTTACATCAACATGATAATGATCCATATAAGACTTTAAATATCCGGAATGCACATTTTCTTCCTTTATGAACAACCTGATGCAATGCTTGTAGTCCTCATTATGTATTTTCTCTGCAAAGATATCTGCTGCCTTTTTCAAGTGCTTTCCGTCAGAACGCTCCCCCTGTTGAAATTGGCATATTGATGGAAATATCAACTTCTTTTCCTTCTCCGTTAAGGTATAATTTTGAAATGATATAACCAGACGGTGAGCATCGTTTTGTGCAAAATATCTCTTCCAGCCGGCATATGAAAAACGGTTCAGCTTTGATTTCGTAAAATTAATCATAAAAAATCTCCATTCTTATAATATCTGTGAATTTTAGACAACAAAAATGTCAACATCTCATGTTCCTCAAATTCCGGTTTGTTAACGTTATTATAACCTATTTTTTACGAGGATACAATTTCGAAAAGGGAGTATAAGAAAACAGGGATATTCATAACTCCAAATGAAAAAACCGAATTTAATTTTTATGCATATAATTTAATTAAGATATAACTATTATCACGCAATATGAAATATTAATGAGGTGATTCCAAGTGAATAACTATAATGCAAATTGGCTGTTCAATCCGCCAAACTTCTTCGGCACAAGAGGAACTCCTAACAGAAACAATTTTCAAAACACATCTCAGCCCTCCCAAAGTCCGGAGACTAAATACGACACCACTATTGCAAATCATTCTCGGCACACAGACAATACTCCTTGTTTGTGTGAAACCGGATTGATAGGATCGAGAGGAGAACCGGGACCTCCCGGTTGTCAGGGCGAGCCAGGAGAACCAGGGCCACAGGGGCCAAGAGGGGAACCGGGACCTCCCGGCTGTCAGGGCGAACGCGGAGAGCAGGGACCACAAGGCGTTACGGGACCACAAGGGCCACAGGGCGCTACTGGACCAATGGGACCAAAAGGGGATCAGGGCGCCCGCGGACCTGCCGGGCCACCGGGATATCCGCAAAATAATATATTTGCCACTTTTTCAGGTCAGGAACTCATCTTGCCAGAAAGCGCCAGACTTCCGCTTGAAGCGGATATACCCGATATTACGAAAGCAATATCTCCCTGCAATCATTCCGCTATCATGCTGAATGCCGGATACTATGCTATTTATTATTATATCTCTGCTAATGTGAAAAGGCATGGGTTCATCAAACTGACACCTATATTAAATGACTGTGAACAGACGATATATGCCGGATATGCAGAATCAGCAAAGCGGCGGGAAATGCTCTCTGTATCGAGATATTTTATTATCGAAGCAGTCGGCGATTCTATGCTGTCTTTTACATGGTGTTCTTCGGAATGCGAATCAACAGTGAACATGAATGTAACGATAGAAAAGCTCTGCAGACAATAACACAAAGAAGAAGGAGTAAACGAATATGCCAACAATCAGTCTTTGTATGATCGTCAAAAATGAAGAAATGCATATTGCACGCTGCCTTGACAGTGTCGCAAAACTTGTAGATGAAATTGTTATTGTAGATACAGGTTCCACAGACAAAACGGTAGAAATTGTGTCTAATTACACATCGAACATTTATTCGCATTCGTGGATAGATGATTTTTCCGATGCCAGAAACTATTCCTTTTCCAAAGCATCTATGGATTACTGCATGTGGATGGACGCCGATGATATTTTGGAAGAAACGCAGCAAGACAAATTTTTGCAGTTAAAACAATCGCTGTCGCCGGATACCGATATGGTAATGATGAAATATCATACTGCTTTTGATGAGGCCGGCACGCCCTCCTTTTCCTATTTTCGGGAACGGTGGATTCGGAACTGCCCCGATTACCGCTGGCTTGGCGCCGTCCATGAAGTTATTCCGCCAAGCGGTAAGGTCATTTATTCCGATATTGCAATCAGCCACAAAAAATTAAATGCAGGAAATCCTGACCGGAATTTAAAAATATATCAGAAGTTGCTTGCAGACCAAAAGACACTGGAACCGCGGCAGCAATATTATTATGGGCGGGAATTATACTATCACAAGCAATATGAAGAAGCCATTTCCGTATTAGAACAGTTTCTGCTTGCGCCGGAAGGCTGGGTCGAAAATAAAATAGAGGCATGTTCTATTTGCGCCAACTGTTATTTCGGGCTGGGACAGGAGCAATCCGGACTGGCAACACTTTTGCGCAGTATGAGCTTTGATTTGCCAAGAGCGGAGTTGTGTTGTGAGATCGGGAAATATTTTTTGGAACAGGGGAACTATCATAATGCTGTTTATTGGTATGAAACGGCCCTAAACAGACCTAAAAATGAATATTCTGGCGGATTTGTTCTTTCAGATTGCTATGATTATATTCCTCTTTTACAGTTATGTGTATGCTATGACAAAATGGGGAATAAGCAAAAGGCGGAAGAATACAATGAAAGAGCCGGAGCCTGCAAACCTTATTCCAAAGCGTATCTTTATAATAAACAGTATTTTGAAAACATTAAAACTCTCTGACAGACTTCGACAAAAAGGAACAAATTTTTAAAAAGGACATAAATTATTGTAGAAACAGATACATTTTTGATGTGTCAATCGACATGTTTTGACATGTCAGCCGGGTATCTGAAAAATACAATAAAGGATGTGTTTGATATGAATCAAAATCATTCATGTAACTGCTCTTCTAACCAGTGCGATAGTTCGTGCTATCATCCCTGCTGCGAACGCGGTCCGGCGGGACCAAAGGGCGATCAAGGGCCAATGGGACCTCAGGGTGTCAAGGGTGACCAAGGATGTCCGGGGCCAAAGGGCGACAGAGGCGATCAGGGACCTCAGGGGGCACAGGGTATTCCCGGCGCTCCCGGCGCAAGAGGACCCAGAGGAAATACCGGGCCTGTAGGACCGACCGGAAACACAGGGCCAAGAGGTCCGGCAGGGCCAAGGGGTTACGCGGGTCCGCAAGGTATTCAGGGTGTCCAAGGTGTTCGCGGCGATATTGGGCCGAAAGGCGATCCGGGCTGCGAAGGACCGAAAGGTGATATCGGGCCGCAAGGTCCGGCAGGACCTGTCGGACCAATTGGGCCTGTAGGACCTCAGGGCGATATCGGGCCGCAGGGACCAAGAGGCATTCCGGGACCTACCGGGCCTACCGGACCCACGGGATCAATGGGACCACAAGGGCCTACCGGTGCACAAGGTATTCAAGGTGTCGCCGGACCAATCGGGCCACAAGGACCGAAGGGATGTCCGGGAGATGACGGTGTGACCGGACCGACCGGACCCACGGGTGCTACGGGTGCGGACGGCGTTACAGGACCTACCGGTGCTACGGGTGCGGACGGCGTTACAGGACCTACCGGTGCTACGGGTGCCACGGGTGCCACGGGCGCGGATGGTATTACAGGACCTACGGGCGCTACGGGTGCCACGGGTGCGGACGGCGTTACAGGACCTACCGGTGCCACAGGTGCTACAGGTGCTACAGGTGCTACAGGCGCAGACGGCGTTACGGGACCTACGGGTGCCACGGGTGCTACGGGTGCGGACGGCGTTACGGGACCTACCGGTGCTACTGGTGCTACGGGTGCAGACGGCGTTACAGGACCTACTGGTGCTACGGGTGCCACAGGTGCGGACGGCGTTACAGGACCTACTGGTGCTACGGGTGCTACGGGTGCAGACGGTGCTACAGGCGCTACGGGACCTACCGGTGTTGCCGGCACAGGCGCTATTATTCCGTTTGCATCAGGAACTCCGGTTGCCTTGACGACAATCGTCGGTGGGCTTGCGGGACTTCCTGCTTTCGTTGGATTTGGAAGTAGTGCACAAGGACTTACACTGCTAGGTACCACAATCGACATTACAAATGCCAGCGGAACGCTTTCGAACTTTGCATTCCAAGTTCCCCGTGCCGGTATAATTACCTCATTTAGCGCATTTTTCAGTACAACAGTGGCACTGTCCTTAATAGGTTCCACTGTCGCAGTAAGAGCGCAAATCTATCAGTCCGCAACGCCGAACAATGTATTCTCTCCGATTGCCGGAACATTGATCAATCTGACACCTTCACTTTCCGGAGTTATATCAATTGGAACATTATTAAACGGCTCACTTACAGGACTCAATATTCCGGTAACGGCTCAAACCCGACTGATGCTGGTATTTTCAGCAACGGCAAGCGGACTGACTCTTGTGAATACCGTTGCAGGTTACGCAAGCGCTGGTTTAAGCATCAATTAATATCAAAAATAATATCAGAAGCAATCCGTCTATATAAAATTGTTCCTGATATACACAGGCATCTTGTAACTGCATAAATTCAGAAAAAACAGGGAAACAATTCGGAAATCCGTTGTTTTCCTGCTTCATTTCAGTCAAATATGATGTTTTTCTTTTGTAAAATATTTATTTAATTTTAACCGCATGATTGCAGAGATTGAAGCCGGAAAGTTGATTTTATCCCACCTGAACCTGTTTATTTTGAAGCGTATGAACAACTGCAGGCAGACTGGGCTTGTTTTCCGGCTTGGTATACTGTGCAGATTGTGAAAATAAATTACATTTTGCTGCTTGTAAGAATTGCAACGGATCACAAGACCATTACCGCTGTGCAAAATACAAAAGCTATACGGTTCATCCCCTGCAATCCCCCCTACAGCCGCACCACCCTGTCAAACGCCGCAAACGCCCCAGCCCTGTGCGTCACCATAATTACAACCTTCCAACGCGCCAGCTCTTCCAGCGCCTGTTGGATTTTTTTCTCGCTTTGGGCGTCCAATGCAGAGGACGGTTCATCCATAAGAAGAATGGGGGCGTCCCGCAGAAATGCCCTTGCAATAGCGATGCGCTGCCGCTGTCCGCCCGAGAGATTACTGCCGCCTGCCGTCAAAAGCGTGTCATATCCCTGCGGCAGCATTTGAATAAATTCCTCTGCATACGCAGATTTTGCCGCCCTCCTGATTTGTGCGTCGCTCACCTGCCCCGCACCGCCATATCCAAAAGCAATATTCTTCCAAACACTGCCCTCAAACAGATAACTATTCTGCGGAATATACGTAATCAACTGCCGCAGCTGCCAAACCGGATAATCCCCAATGTCACGCCCATACAATTTTATTGTTCCCGAAGTCTGCCGGTAAAAACGCAGCAAAAGCTTCAGCAGCGTGCTCTTTCCACACCCCGATTCTCCCATAATCATAATCTTCTCATTCTCCCTGACCACAATGGAAAAATCATCAAGAACATTTGTTCCTTCATGATAAGAAAACGCCAAATGCTCCACCATAAGAGGCGCACAGTCCGTTTGCGGCTCCACAAAGCCCTGATTCTCCGATTCCTCACACTCCAGTTCAAGAAAATCAAACACCCTGCTGCCTTTCACTAAGGACGACGAAAACGTTGCAAGCGCAGAGCCAAAGCCTTGTACCATAGCGCTGACGCCCATTTGAAGAGACACAATCGCCATAACCGTTCCATAATCAAGCCTGCCGCGCGCTGCCAAAAATGCACCTGCGCCGATGGTCCCAAAGCTTGCCAATATCCCTAAGAAAAACGATACCATTTCAAGCGCCGCCAGCTTGTTCACCCGCTGCTTTTCCTCGCCCGCCACCGCTAAATTCTCACTTTGGAAAAAATCAAGGACAATCAACGCGCCGCGAAACATTTTCAGTGTTGGAAAGCCTGACAAAATATCACTCAGGCGCGCCGTAAGCTGTGCCGTTTTCTCCTGAATATCCTTGTCCATTCGTTTTATCTGCCGGTTAATCTGAACGGAAACAGACACCGTCACCATGCAAAAGCCTATCGACACCAGTGCCAGCAAAGGGCTGTACACAAGCATCGCAAGCATTGAAGTCACGCCGTTTACCAGTCTGCCGACAACCCAGTAAATGTGGGAGAAATAAGAATCCTTCAGCGAATTGGCGTCCCAGTTCAAGGTTTTCAGCGCCTCCCCGCTATGGTGGCTTTCATAGTACTCCATGTCCAGCTTCATCAGCTTTTCAAAGAGCCCAAGCTTGATGTCAAATACGATTCTGCGCACAACCCGAATCTGAAAATACCGTCTGTATGGCGCCAGACAGTTGAGCACAACCAGTACAATACACAATGCCGCCGCCCGTTTCCATAAGTCCTTATCCCCGTATTCCAATGCATTAAACATTAGTTTATTCATATAGGGATAGATTAAAGTCAGCATTACGGAAGTGACAAGCGTTCCGATAAAAATGCTCCAATACGGAACCTTGTATTTGCCGATATACGAAAGATATCTTTTTAACTCCCTCACTGACCTGCACCTCCTGACGCTATATAATTACGATACATGCTGCAATACATTCCGCCCGTTTCCATAAGCTCCCGCTGTGTCCCGCGCTCCACAATGCGCCCCTCGTCAAGCACAATGATTTCATCATAATCCGTAATGGTTGTAAGGCGGTGCGCTACGGTGACAACCGTCTTACCCTGCGAAACGCGTTTCAGCGTCTCAGAGATATGTGTTTCCGTTTCCTTGTCCAAAGCAGAAGTCGGCTCGTCCAGCAAAAGCACAGGTGCGTCCTTTAAAATCGCCCGCGCAATACAAAGCCGCTGCCTTTGACCGCCCGACAAATTACTTCCCTTTTCTTCAAGCAGTGTATCATATCCGTTGGGCAGCGTTTTGATAAAATCATCACACCCTGCCTTTTTTGCAGCGTCCACAATCTCCTCCCGCCGCGCGTCAGGTTTCCCGATGCGGATATTATCCAATACACTCATCGGAAAAACAGTACTATCCTGTGAAATGAGCGCCAGCGCTCCCCTGACGGATTGCGGATTAAGCTCCGAAAATTTTTTTTCGCAAAATAAGAGTTCCCCGTCACAGGCCTCATACTGCCTGCACATTAATTTCATGACCGTACTTTTCCCGCACCCGCTCTTTCCGACAAGCGCGATGTGCTTTCCCTTTTCAACCGTCAAATCCAAATGCGTCAAAACGTTTTTTTCCTGCGCCGCCTGTCCCGAATAAGCAAATGACACGTCGCGAAATGCAAACATATGTTTATTATTTTCTCTTATTTCCACCTGTTTACCGCCCATATCTTCTACAGGCAAATCCATGATTTCAAATACCCGCCTGACAGAAATCATCGCCATTTGCGTTCTGACAACCAACTGGTATGCCCCCACGAGCGGTTCGTTTATTTTTTCAATGCCACTGATAAACGCAGTCAATATGCCTAATGTCACGTTCCCTTTGAATGCCAAATATCCGCCAAGACACAGCGCAACGGCTCTCGGCGCCTCCCGTATCAGACAGGTAAGCGGCTCGATGTTGTACTGACGCAGATCATTTCGGTTGGAAAGATCGAAGGTTTCTTTTAAGGCGGCAGCATATTTGTCCTGAATCTTCTTTTGCAGATTGTAGGTCTTTATGACGTCCGCTCCGTCAAAGGCTGCCTGAATGTGGTTGTTTGTCAGTCCTAATTGTTTTACATATACTGACTGCGCCATTTTGACAGGCTTTAAAAGCCGGATACTCAGCGGCACCATAACCAGCAGCGGACCAAGACATACCGCCGCAAGCAAAGGGTGCAGGGAAAACAAATACACTGCGAACGCAATCACGATAATCGGAACATACAGGCAGCCTTTAAACTTGGCAGCGCGGCGGCAAATTCCCCTTTCATGGATGCGTCGATGACCTGCTTTAAAATGTCGATAATCCACACGTTTGCAGCGGAGCACCCGATGCCTGCCGCTATGGTGACTGCAAGCTGCCATAGGTATGGTTTTACATAATTGATTAGTCGCTGCATGTTATCACCCTGATATCCTTTCCGGTTTACAATTCCCTTGTTATTTGCTATACTTTTTACAGTCTAACAAGAATAAAACGGTTTAACAATCGCAGATATACACGTATTTTCTATACTTTTTGCAATTTATTCTGTCAAAAAGCTGCAAATTGTATAGAAAAGGACTGTAAATTTTCTCACAACAAACAGGCGGGAGTATTCGATAATCACCAAGCAAATAGATAATATGAAAGAAGAGGAAGTTTGAAAAAGGAGCAAGGCTGTTGCATTCCACCAAACAAATATACGATAGAAAGGAAGTGTTTTTTATGCCGCAGCAGGATCGTCACAAAGACCGTATGATACCGATTGAATTTGATTTTTATGACGCATTGGAAACGTTGCCAAAAAAGAACCGCTGCTCTGTTGTTTTGGTTACTTGCGGAAATGCCACGATAAAAATCAATGGTCAAATCTTTCTGCTGCATTCGCCCTGTGTGCTCTGTCTGTCGCAGTATGATACGGTCGAATGCATTCACGCCGACCATTTGAGCGCGAAGTCGTTTCATTTTGATCCCTGGTTTATTAAGGCATGTCTTTGTTTTGACAATCTGAACGACGCCGTTGCACTGGAACCGCAGTATGCTTATGACCGCCAAAACCTTTATATATTTACAAAACACTACGACAATTTTCAGGGCATTTTTTCGCTGACACCGCTAAGCTATCTTCACATCAATGAACGAATGCTTATGATTGGCGCCGAAACGTTTTCGCAGAGTGACGGGTTTTGGACCTGCAGGATACGAAGAATGCTGCGTCAGCTAATCCGCTGTATTTCCGATATTTATGCAGACCAACGCAAGCTCGGATTTTTTGCGGCGCTTGGCAGCCACAATCCCGCCTCGATATGTGCACAGTACATACATGGACATTATGCCGAAGCAGTGTCGCTTGGCGCTTTATGCAGCCTTGTGAATTTGAACAGGACATCATTAAATCAAAAATTTAAGGCACATTTTGGATGTACCTGCATGGAATATCTTTTAAATTACCGCCTGAAAATTGCACAGGAGCTTTTGTCGAACACGAATATGAAAACACAGGAAATTGCCGAAAGCTGCGGATTTAAGTACGATACTTACTTTATACGGCAATTCACCGCAAAGCTGGGCATTTCGCCTGCGGCGTACCGGAAAAATCCGCTTTCGTATTCAGCGTATGATGGAAATCCGGTACGGAAATTGTAGGCAGGAAGTGCATACATTTAAAAGCCGTCTGCATATCTCTCCTCGTAAATAACGGCTATGCGCATCCTTTTTCTGTCTTAATAAACCTTCTTTGCGTCCTTCGGCAACTCCCGTACATGCTCAAGAAATGCCCTCGCGGCTTTTCCTTCCGCTGCATTATAGGGATATCCCAGCTTGCTCCCCACATACGCTGCTGTTTGCGCAAACAAATCACACATATGCAGCACCGCTGTCCAGGCTTCCTCAACGGTTCCGCCAAAATAAGTATTCAGGTATCCTTGATACTCGTCTGGTTCCAGCCACCTGTATAAGTACTTTGCAGACTTTCCGACACTGACCTGAAAATCCGTCCCGATACCAACCTTCCACGAAAGCATCTTTTCTAACTGCTTGCGAACTACAAAGTTGGTCATGTCCTGCACATAGGGCATCTCCTCCCGCCATAATCCCTTTGCTATATTGTTGCTGCACCACCAAAATTCATTGGCACATGCCTGAAACTGCGCTTCGGTAGGCTTTTTTACATGATAATCCTCATCTGTGGATTTTGACACTGCCGGAAGAATATTTTCCTTATCCAGCAAAATCTGGCAAAGCTTATCATCATGAATATGCTCTTGGGCAAATCGGATTGTCTGTACTGTAAGGTCAATTCGGACACCATCTTCAAACTGCATCAGCCAGCCATAATGATTTTCCTTGTCACTTGGATAATCAGAATTTTCATCGGGATACTGCATATACAAAATTTTGCCAAATCTGTGAATCCAGTCCTTGTCCTCAATAAATGTCTTTGTTTCCCGCACCACATACACAATGTCATAGTCCTGAAAAATATCTTTGGGAACATTCGGATTTGTCCGCGAACCATTCATATATACCGCCACAATCCTATCGTCTGCCTTTGCAATATCCATGAACAGCCCATACATGTTATCCTCATTACGCATAAGCAACCTCCTATTTTGCCACAATTTCATAATGGATTCTCTGCCCCGCATACCATTTTGTAACTGTGCTCCTTTAAAATTTAAATATAATACACAGGTGCACCAACCGCAACAGTATCTAAAACTGCTGTATAATTTCTTAAATCCGAAATTGCTTTAATGTTTAGTATAGCAAAATCTCCTTTTTGTTTTATTATATCCAAATCCATTTTTACATTCAACACTCTATCTTATGATAACTCTATATCACTGACATTTATTTCTTGAAAGCGCCCCAAAACTAAAAATTTTTCGAAAGCCTATTGACTTTAACGCAACGTCATAGCTTATAGTGTTTATATCAGGAACAGGGAGGGTAAACGCTATGATGACTGTAAAACAAATATCAGAACTGACGGGTATCAGTGCACGAACGCTTCACTATTATGATGAAATCGGATTATTTGTTCCGACACAGAAAAGTGAATCGGGATACCGGCTTTATGACGATAAAGCCTTAGAAATATTGCAGCAAATTTTATTCTTTCGTGAGTTTGATATTCCGCTGAAGGAAATCAAAGCCGTTATGGAAAATCCTGCTCTTGACAAAAACCAAATATTACAGATGCAGCGAAAAATGCTGGTCGCAAAAAAGGAACGCATGGAGCGTTTGATTGCGAGCATTGACAAGCTTTTGAAAGGAGAGAACAAAATGGATTTTGCAGTTTTTGACAGAACAGAAATTGAAGAACTGTTTCAGGCGATGTTTGAACACATGCCAGAAGATATCAGAAACCTTGCAATAGAGGAGTTCGGGGATACGGAGCAATGGAAAAAGCACTATATAGAGGTAGTGTCCTCCGAAAAAATGCAGAAAAACTATGCAAAGGTGGTTGAATGGTACGGCGGAAAGGACAAGTATTTATCTGTCGCAAAAAATCCTGTCAGCAAAGAGGTTGCACAAAGTTACAATAAGCGGCTGGAATCAATCTTGGAAAAGCTGATTGGAAAACGCGGCTGTCCGGTGGATTCTTTTGAAATCAAGGAGCTTGTCGGCGAATACGGATTTGCGATGAAACAGTTTAGCCAAATCAAAGATGAACAAGGGCTGATGCGCTCTATTGCACATAGCTATCGAGGCGCGCTGATGAAATCGAAAATAGACGAAAAGTACGGAGAGGGCGCAGCGGAGTTCTTTGCGCAGGCAATCGAAGCATTTTACAAATAGCAGATCTTTTCTTTTTGAAAGGAAATGCCAGGCGCCTAAGAGGTTCTATCAATCTTAGGCGCTTAATGCCAATCCCAAGGTATTTCATCAAACAATGTAAAAAAGTCTTTATTATCCCAATCAGATACCGGACGATAGTCATAATACAATCCATTGATTCCGAAATTGGAACAACTGTCTGTTGCTACGGATAACCGGACAATCTCTCCGTTTGCAAGCTCCAATTCCAAACGTGCGTTCTGATTTCCACAGTCCGCACCGCCATAGATGTATTCTGCGTTACAAAACCAGTCCTCAAGCATATCTAAAACTTCCTCGTCCGTAATCGTCTGACTATAGAATTTATTGTCTGTAAGAAGTCCCTGAACGTCCAGTTTTGCCGATACAATGTCTTGAATATCAGCAGGATTATAAGGCGCATAGTTTAATTGCTCTTGCAGCATATTTTGTATATACCCGCATAGCTCGGGAGCCTCCACAAAATACTCCACAAATTCTCCGCCTTCATCTACATAACTATATTCCAAATATCCACCATCAAACACCCTAAAGCACATGTCCTGATAGGCAATCTGCCAGCCCTTTTCTTTCTTTCCTTCCCATTCTCCCGCGTAGGGCTTTGCTTCTAACGGCAGAGCTTCCATAAGTTCCTGGAGCCGTTTCTGCTCCTCGTCTTCCGGGGTATAATAGTAAAAACTGTATTTTCTTAATATGGACGGCTGCACTATGATACATACTTTATCCGCCTGCGCCTGCCGCGTCAGAACGGTTTCTTCATATATGATATTGTCCCAATTTTGTATCGTGTTCTCTTTCGTTGACTGGGATTCGGTTTGCTCCCCGTTCTCTGTTTCCACGCCGCTTTCGTCGCTTGCTGCAGGTTTATTCGTGCTGCTTTCCGGTATCGTTATATTGTTATTTACATTATTCTCACTTACTGTATTTTTCGCTGCGCACCCTGTAATGTTTTCACAAATCAGCACGAAAGCTGTAATAAACACGAGCATTTTCTTTTTCATTTTCCACACGCCTTCCCTTGCGTTCATGAAGCAGTTTGTGTATTTCTCTAAACTTCTGTGTCGTATATTGGTGAAATAATTTGCGCTCATGAAGCAGTCTATGTATTCTTCTAAACTCCAATTATGAAAATTGCATAATAGATTATAACACATTATGAATGTACGGTGTGGACAGTTTATATACTTTTTACATTTTGTAAAGAATTGATGTCGGTAGAAATGTTTCTGTAAAATATTCCTATATGTGTAACACAGCATTTTTCAGACAGTAACTACCTATTTCCAAAATTCATATAAATTTGTCATTTATACACATGTTAAATCGTGCTACAATGAAAGATATTAGCCCCATAAACCGCCATGCAACGCAAATTTTCTAAGCTGCAACGGAAAGTTGCCAATAATGAAATCGTTGTTGGTAGTATGCAACCGGTAAATTGTGGTATTTCTTTATTGGAGGTGATGAACATGGATATAGCGGAAAGGCTTCAGGATTTGCGAAAAAAAGCAGGCTATTCACAGGAGCAGGTTGCTGAAATGCTGGGAATTTCAAGACAGGCTGTTTCAAAATGGGAAAGCGGACAGGGAAAGCCTGATATTGAAAACATAATAAAGCTAACAGAAGTTTATAGTGTAAGTGCAGATTATATTCTGTTGGGCTCTGAAAAAGAGGTAACTGTTTCAGTGGAAAAAAAGAGAGAGTTGAGTCACGAATACAAAAAGGCAATCGCTATCATTGCAATCATAGCGGCGACAGCAATCGTTACAGTGCTGTTTATTGCTGCTTTAGGTTTGTTGGCACGATTAGGGATTTAGGCGGTAAAATAATGGTGCGAATGGGAAGAATCCAAATTTTGTTCCTTGTTATTTTTTTGTTTGGCATGACTCTATGACAATGGGTGGTTGTGCTTATGTTAATAGCAAGAATTGGAGCGACATGACATCTGAAGAACAAGAAGAAGTGCGACAAATTTTTAAGGAGGAACGCCAAGAATTAGAGGAAGATTTTTCTGATGATAGCTTTGCACAGTATATCCTTAATCGAGTTGAACAGGTAATTAGATTCCGAAAGGGGTGCAGGAAATGTGTAAAGTGATGGAAGATATGAGAAACGAAACGCGAAAAGAAGGTGCATAGTTTAGAAAGGAAGCCTAATAAGATGATAAAAGCAGTTTTTATAGATTTTTATGGAACGGTTGTCCATGAAGATGGAGAAGTGATTCAAAAAATATCACAGGAAATATTCAACACCGGAATTGCAAAAAACATGCTAGAAATTGATTCCTATTGGTGGAAAACATTTCAAGCAGCATGTATTACCGCTTATGGTGATTCCTTTAAAACGCAGCGGCAATTAGAATACCAATCGCTGCATGAAACAATACAATATTTTCATTCAACCGCTGATGCCAAACAATTATGCAACCTGATGTTTGAACATTGGGTAAGTCCGTCTATTTTCGAGGAGTCAAAACTGTTTTTCGATATTTGTCCGGTACCTGTTTATATCGTATCAAATATTGATCGGGCAGATATATTAAAAGCAATCGCATTTCATGGATTAAAGCCTGCAGGAGTATTTACAAGCGAAGATGCAAAATCGTATAAACCAAGAAGGGAATTGTTTGAATTTGCATTAAAGAATACCGGATTATCTGCCAAGCAGGTTATACATATTGGCGATTCGTTAAGCAGCGACATCAAAGGCGCTTCATCTGTTGGAATAAACGCAATATGGATAAACCGAACCGGTAAAGCAGTTTCCAAGGGTGTTAATGCAGTTGAGAATCTATTGCAAATCTATGATTCAGGCTATTTTACTCCTGTTTCGTAAAAATGTTTCCATTGTTCTTTATTCAAAATGCACTGAACACATATACAAAGCGCGACGAAAAGATAGTCAACCCTGCACTCTATGTCTTTCGTATGCGCATGGGGCAGACAGAAAGTATCGAAATCATGTTTATTTCCCCTCCTGAAATGCTTTGATTAACTGTGTTTTGGCGCAATTTGCGTTTTTCGTTGAGTTCGTTAAAAAAGTAACGAAAATGGCAAAACGGGGCAAATGAGCACCTCCAGATACGATATGAGTTTTGTTTCAACCTTTAACATTTTTGCAATACTCTGACAAAACAGGAATATTCTTATTAGATCTTGTTGCATGATGTTTAAACGCTTCCGTCACAATCTGAATATCCACACTGCTATGAGGTCTTAAAATGTCACAAAGCGTTGTTATCTGCCACTTTTCTATATGAATTTTTTATAAAGTTAAGCGTAAATCTTTGAATAAAACGAAAACAATACTCCATAAATAACAAATAAAAATAACACCTGTATGATAAAATTTAACACAGCAATAGCAGTATTTTTTGACATTGTGGTCTTGGCTAAAACAGGCTATAATCATATCTAAAAATGAGAAACTTATGGAGGAATAAATCTATGGCGTTTCAGATGATACATATGGAAATTGCATATAGACTATTAGAGCGCATACCGCAAATACCAAATGCAGCAGAATTTATTCTTGGTTCTGTCGCACCTGATTCTGTACATATGAATCCGGATTATAATGTTAGCATGAAGGTAAAATCACACATGTTTGAAGGCTGCGGAAAATGGGGCGATACGCAAGATTATCAACTATGGAAAAGAAATATTAATTCTTTTTGTGAAATTGTTGCCTTAAAAGCAGATGCCTATAGAGATTTTGGTATTGGAATATGCGTTCATTGTTTGACAGATTATTGGAATGACATAAAAATTTGGAGAAAACTGCAGAGTGAAAATATTCCACCAATGAATATTGATACGTTTAAAAAGGCATATTATCCGGAGGCTCAAGGTATTGATTTGTGGCTTTACCAAAATAGTAAGAATACAAAATTAATTAGGAAGATGCTTTCAGAGGCGATTGCATTGAATATAGAAGGAATTGTGAATAAGGAGGATATTGAGCGACAAAGAAACCACTTGCTAAATACACAATATAATGCTGATATGGTAGAGATATCAACATATCGTTACTTATCAGCAAATGATATTAGTGATTTTATAGAATTTACGGTAAATGATATTGCAAAAACAATATTGAGGAGGTTATGAGAATACGATGCAAATTTTGAATGCATCTAATCTGAGAGTAAAAAATAATGTAATGCCAAACTCTTTGATTTTCAAGCAGCCTCCACAATGCCTGATATATTCATCCGATTGCAGCAAATCACTGCTGCAACAGCTTTCTTAACCGCTTCACTCCGTCCGTCAAGATCTCTAAAGATGGCGGCGTTGTT
>CAJTMC010000053.1 GCA_910577115.1 uncultured Lachnospiraceae bacterium | reverse complement strand
TATGCAGGGATTGCAGAAATGTGAAGAGAAGGTATCCTGCTATTTTCGGCATAAAAAGCTAAAATACATTGAAAAATATGGCTATTAGAAATGTCGATTTTTAATAGCCGTAGTAATATCATCGAAATGACATTTTTCAAATTAATCTGATATATACCTTGAAGAAAAATCAGTAAAATAAAAAACAAACAGGCGCAGAAAAAGCGAATAAGGACTGAAAACTAAAAACAGGAGGTACGGACAGATGGAAACAATACATTTTACGGGCAAGGACGGAACGTTTTTCTTAGTACAGCCGGAAAATTACAGTTATCTTTATTTTCCGATAGCCGGAGAAAACGGAATCAAAAGCGCGATTTCCCCCAATTTGGGCGGTGATATCAAATCAAATCAGAACGCTTTTTTGATGGAGCCTGTCAGTGCGGAGAATCTGCACAATAACCGTTCGGGAAGAAACTTTTGGTGCCATGTGGAGGGCGTGGGAGCATGGTCTGCAGTGGGCGCTTCCGCGGAGGAGGAGAGCCGGAAATTTACGGCGTTTCAGGACAAAAGTGAGCTGACGGCAGGATTTATGTGGCAGACACTCACAAGACAGTCCGGCAAATATCAGTTAAAGGCGCAGGTCACTTCGTTTGTACCCTTAGCGGACAACGTGGAGATTATGCATGTGGAGCTTTGCAATATTGGCAGTACGGCGCAGACAATTACGCCTACGGCCGCAATTCCTGTTTTTGGAAGGAGTGCGGACAACATTCGGGATCACAGACATGTAACGTCGCTGCTGCATCGGATTAAAACGACGGATTATGGTGTGTATGTAAAACCGACACTGTCCTTTGACGAGCGCGGGCACCGGAAAAACGAACTGACGTACTTTGTATGCGGAGTGACCGGAACAGGAGAAAAGCCAAACGGGTTCTATCCGGTTGTGGAGGATTATATTGGTGAGGGTGGAAGTTACACACACCCGCGCAAAATTATTCAAAATGAAGATGGTGTGTCCGGCGGATGTTGCTTTGCAGGAAAAGAGGCGCTTGGGGGAGTTCGTTTTCCGACGATTGTACTGGAGCCAAAAGCGTGCGTATCCTATACCATTATCATGGGAATGACAGAGCAGGAGGACGGAATCGAACGCATTCTTTCCAATTATACAACCTCCGAAAAAGTTAAAGACGCACTGACAAAGGTGCGCGATTACTGGCAGAAAAAAGTCAATGTCAGATATGACACCGGAAATGGACAGTACGATAATCTGCTGCGCTGGATTAGCTTTCAACCGATTTTACGGCGGATTTACGGGTGTTCCTTCCTGCCGTACCATGATTATGGCAGAGGCGGAAGAGGCTGGCGCGATTTATGGCAGGATTGCCTGTCACTTTTGATTATGGATCCCTGCGGTGTGCGGCAGATGATTTTGGACAATTACGGCGGCGTGCGGATTGACGGAACAAATGCGACGATTATCGGGGAGAAACAGGGAACCTTTCTTGCAGACAGAAACGGGATTGCGCGTGTTTGG
This sequence comes from uncultured Lachnospiraceae bacterium, assembly GCA_910577115.1. Lineage (GTDB taxonomy): Bacteria > Bacillota > Clostridia > Lachnospirales > Lachnospiraceae > COE1. Next base: position 20,035 of record CAJTMC010000053.1, on the reverse strand, counting down.
ATGGATCATGGCGTTTGGCCGTTTATGACGACAAAGCTTTATATTGACCAAACGGGAGACGCCGCAATTTTAAAAGAGCAGGTGACGTACTTTAAGGATGAGCAAATGCATCGCGGCGGCGGTTTGGATACAGCATGGGATACATCTTATGGATTACGGCAAAAGGACGAAAACGGTGCAGTGTATCAGGGAAGTGTTTTGGAGCACTTACTGTTGCAGCACTTGTGTGCATTTTATGAGGTGGGAGCGCACAACCACATCAAGCTGCGCGGAGCGGATTGGAATGATGCCCTTGATATGGCGGCGGAAAACGGAGAGAGCGTAGCGTTTACCTGCGCGTATGCGGGAAATCTGCTGCAGCTTGCAAAGCTTTTAGCGGTTTTATCGGAGCAGTCTGACTGGCAGGAGACAGACGTGCTGGCGGAATTACAGGTTCTTTTGGCGGACGATGTGCGGCTTTATGAGGATATTGCGGCGAAGGAGGAGCTGCTGCAACGGTATCTGCTGCGCTGTCAGCATAACATCAGCGGAGAGAGGATAACGGTTTCCGTAAAAGAGCTGGCACAAAATTTAAAACACAAGGCAGAGTGGATGGCAGACCATATTCGCAGGACGGAATGGATTGAGAAGGACGGGAATGAGGACGAGGGCTGGTTTAACAGTTACTATGACAACAACAAAGCGCCTGTAGAGGGATATTTTGAACAGGGTGTCCGGATGATGCTGACCGGACAGGTGTTTGCAATTATGAGCAAAACCGCGCAGGAGGAACAGGTGGCAAAAATTTGCAAAAGCGCAGACCGCTATCTGTATCAGAAGGAAATCGGTGGATACCGTTTAAATACGGATTTCCATGAACAAAAGTTTGATTTGGGCAGAATGTTCGGATTTGCATATGGGGAAAAGGAAAACGGGGCGGTCTTTTCGCATATGACTGTGATGTATGCAAACGCATTGTACCAACGCGGATTTGTGGCCGAGGGATATAAGGCGCTGCAGACGCTTGCAGATGCTGCCATGAACTTTAGCGTGAGCAGGATTTACCCGGGGATTCCGGAATACTTTAACGCCTCCGGAAGAGGGATGTATCACTATTTAACTGGGGCGGCGAGCTGGTATATGCTTACGGTTGTGACGCAAGTATTTGGCGTACGCGGCGAAATCGGCAATATGATGCTGTGCCCGAAACTGCGCGGTGAGCAGTTTGACGCGGAGGGTACTGCGCAGATTTGGCTGCAGTTTGCACAAAAGGAGTTTCAGATTATCTATAAAAATCCGCTGAAGCTTTCCTATGGGGAATATGCAATCAAAAAAGCGTTTTGTGACGGACAGGTGGAATTAACGGTTTTGGGGAAAGCGGCAATTCTTGACAGGAAAACGATTGTGTCCCTGTCGGATACGGTACACAAAATTGAGGTAGAACTGGGAAAGAAACAGGATGAAAATTAAAATTTGTATGCAAAGAAAGGAGCAGAATAATACATATGAAATACGGATACTTTGATGATGAGAAACGCGAATATGTCATCAACAGACCTGACACGCCCGCACCTTGGGCAAACTATTTGGGATCGCCTGCGTATGGCGCGGTGATTTCGAATAACGCGGGCGGATACAGCTTTGCAAAATCGGGCGCAAACGGCAGGATACTTCGTTATATTTTTAACGATTTTGACCGTCCTGGACGTTATATCTATATACGCGACAATGAGAGTAAGGACTATTGGTCTGCCTCATGGCAGCCTGTGGGAAAGGATTTGGCAGAATATAAAAGCGAATGCCGTCATGGAACGGGGTATACAAAAATGCTTGCGGATTATAGCGGTATTCATTCACAGACGCTTTATTATGTTCCGCTGAATCAGGAGTATGAGGTTTGGTTCCTCGAGGTAACCAACTGCTCCGACAGCGCAAGGGATTTCAATATTACGGGTTATGCGGAATTTACAAACAACAGCAATTATGAGCAGGATCAGGTGAATTTGCAGTATTCGCAGTTTATTACGCGGACTGTTTTTCAAGAAAATCGGATTTGTCAGATGATACATGGCAATTTGGATGGGCTCGAGGAAGGAAAGGACGTAGATGATAAGATTGTCGTAGAGCGCTTTTTCGGACTTGCAGGAGCCGGGATTTCCTCCTATTGCGGCGATCGGGAAAGCTTTCTTGGAAGATATCACAGCTATGGAAATCCGGTTGGCGTAAGCTGTGGGGAATTAAGCGGGGAGCTTAGTTATAACGAAAACGGATGCGGCGCGCTTACGACAAGAATACAATTGGAACCGGGCGAGACAAAGCATTTGGCATTTGTTTTGGGCATGAAAAGCAGTGTGGAGGCAGAGCGTATTTTGGAGCGCTACCAAAATATAGCAAAAACCTGTAAGACGGAGCAGGAGGAGCTGATAACGTACTGGCATGGAAAGCTTTCTCATTTTCAGGTAAAGACGCCGAGTCCGGAATTTGATACCATGATAAACACATGGAATGCTTACAACTGTTTTATGACATTTATATGGTCGCGCGCAGCGTCTTTTACATACTGCGGTCTTCGCAACGGATACGGCTATCGGGATACGGTTCAGGACATTCAGGGCGTGATACATCTTGCACCCGAAATGGCAGTTGAGAAAATCCGCTTTATGCTTTCTGCGCAGGTGGACAACGGCGGCGGTCTTCCGCTTGTAAAGTTTACGCATAATGCAGGCCATGAGGATACACCGGACGATCCTTCTTACGTGAAGGAGACCGGACATCCTGCATATCGTGCGGACGACGCGCTGTGGCTGTTTCCGACAGTCTATAAATATGTTTCCGAATCGGGTGACCTCTCTTTTATTGATGAGGTGATTCCGTTTGCAAACAAAGGGGAAGCAACGGTGTATGAGCATTTGAAACGCGCGATTGATTTCTCGATGAACCATTTGGGAGCACATGGAATGCCTGCCGGATTGTACGCGGACTGGAATGACTGTCTGCGGCTTGGAAAGGACGGGGAATCGACCTTTGTGGCATTTCAGTTTTATCTTGCGATGTCAATTTTGAAAACGTTTGCAGAATATAAGGCGGATAAGGAATACATCGGATATTTGGATGCGTGTCAGGAAAAGCTGGGCAGTATGATACAGAATCTGTGCTGGAATGAGGATCGGTTTATCCGCGGCTTTACGCAGCAGGGAGAGGTCATCGGAAAGCGTACGGATTTGGAGGCAAATTTGTGGCTTAATCCGCAAAGCTGGGCGGTTATCAGCGGATTGGCGACAAGAGAGCAGGCAGATAAAGCATTGGATCAGGTGTGGCGGCAGTTGAACACAAAGTACGGCGCGGTTTTGATGGATCCGCCGTATCATCTTCACGCTTTTGACGGCGCGCTGGCGGTGATTTACAATGCCGGAACAAAGGAAAATGCCGGTATTTTTTCCCAATCGCAGGGGTGGATTATTCTTGCGGAGGCGTTATGCGGGCATGGAGAACGTGCGTTTACCTATTTCATGGAAAATGCACCGGCGGCGCAAAATGACAGGGCACAAATCCGCAGACTGGAACCGTATTGTTACGGGCAGTTTACGGAAGGAAAGGCAAGTCCTCATTTCGGGCGCTCGCATGTACACTGGCTGACCGGTACGGCGTCGACTGTTATGGTAGGCTGTGTTGAGGGAATCTTGGGAATGCGTCCGGATTTCTACGGGCTTCGGCTTGCGCCTTCTGTTCCAAAGTCTTGGGAATCCTTTACGGTGGAAAAGGATTTTCGGGGAAACCATTTGCACATTGTGGTCAACAATCCAAATCACGCGGAGAGTGGATTTCGCAAGCTTATGGTTGACGGCGTGGAAATGAAGGACAATTACATTCCGGCACACTTGCTTAAGGAGCAGACAAAAATTGTTTTGGATATTTCATAAAAAATGACATGATTTTGACATTTTTTGTAACGATTTGGTATATCAAAGTGTGCAGTTTCGCTAAAATATGGTTTAACAAAGCACTTCATTTAACAAATATTTTATACAGGAGGGTTTTTTCATGAAAAAGAATATGGTTCGTATCTTATTAATTACAGCGGTGGCGATAGGGGCATTGGCAGGCTGCGGGAATCAGGGCGGTTCCGATGTGGCGACCGGCTCGGATACGCAGAGCAATTCAGACGCGCAGGGAAGCGTTGCCGCGGATGTGGAGGAAGGAAAGGTTATCAATATATACAGCTTCAATGAGGAACTGCGCAACCGTATTACGGCAGTTTATCCGGAGATTGTGAGCACCTCTAATGACAAGACCGAATCCACCTTAAAGGATGGTACGGTAATCCATTGGATCATTAATCCAAATCAGGATGGCGTTTATCAGGATAAGCTCGATGAAGCGTTAAACAATCAAATAGCCGCATCAGCGGACGACAAAGTTGACATTTTTGCTGCTGAGCTGGACTACATTATCAAATATACAGATGCGGATATTGATGCTGCAATGACGCTGGAATCTTTGGGAATTAACCCTGATACGGATTTGACGGATCAGTTTGATTTTACAAGGGCAGTGGCCTGTGACCAGCTTGGCGTACAGAGAGCTTCTACATGGCAGGCATGTCCGGGTGTCTTAGTATACCGCCGGGATATTGCAAACGAAGTTTTTGGGACGGACGATCCGGAGGAAATCGGCAAGCTGACGAAGGACTGGGCAACTATGAAGGATACGGCAGAGCAGCTTAAGGCAAGCGGATATTATACGTTCTCATCTTATGCGGATACGTTCCGTCTGTACAACAATAGCATGACAGAGGCATGGGTCGCAACGGGAGAGACGACTATCAAGGTTGACCAAAAGATTATGGACTGGGTAAATGATTCCAAGGAGTGGAAAGAGGCAGGCTATTTCGATCCGGCTGTTAAGGGACAGTGGAATTCCGATTGGTATACAGCGATGAGCTCTGGTTCTAAAGTATTTGCATTTCTTTTCCCGGCATGGGGAATTGATACACAGATGGTACCAAACTGGGACGGTGAGGAAGGTGCATGGGCTGTTACAAATGCGCCCGAGCCATACAACTGGGGAGGAACATTTATTCTTGCAGCAGAAGGTACGGATAATCCGCAGCATGTAAAGGATATTATTCTTGCGCTGACCGCGGACGCAGACAATCTGACAAAGATTTCAAAAGATTATGCAGATTTTACAAATGCAAAATCTGTTATGGAGGCAGCAGCAAAAGATGATAGTTTTGCATCTGCATTTCTTGGCGGACAGAATCCGTATACATACTTTACACCCGGTGCAGCCACAATCAAGATGGCTCCGCTGTCAGCATATGATCAGGGCTGTGTGGAACTGATCCAGAATACGTTTGGTGACTATTTGCAGGGGCAGATTGATTATGACAAGGCAAAAGAAAATTTTGAGATCGCGATCAGAGAGCGTTATCCTGAAATTTCAGAGATTCAGTGGCCGGAATAAGAAAACGTAAACAGATCGACTGCGGTGCATTTGTGCACCGCAGTATTAGAAAGAAGGGAATGGCAGACTATGAAACAAAAACGTAAAAAGATTGATTATTCAAAGTGGGGATACATTTTTATCCTTCCGTTTTTTGTAAGTTTCTTTATTTTTTCACTAATCCCGCTGGCAGATACGATCCGGTACAGCTTTTATGAATACTACCGTTCCGGTCTGAAAGAAATCGGACCTAATTTTATCGGATTGGAAAATTATGTTAGCCTGTTGAAATCCGATATGTTAAAATACGCGGGAAATACCCTGATACTGTGGCTCATTGGCTTTTTTCCGCAGATTGTAATTGCATTGCTGCTCGCTTCATGGTTTGTCGATGCGCGGTTAAAGATTCGCGGACAGCAGTTTTTTAAAGTCGTTATTTATCTGCCGAACCTGATCATGGCTTCCGCATTTGCGATGTTGTTCTTTACTTTGTTTTCCAATAAGGGACCAATCAATTCCATTTTGTTGTCAATGGGATGGATAGAGCTTCCGATTGATTTTTTGGGTACGGTGTTTGGGACAAGGACGCTGGTTGGCGTGATGAATTTCCTGATGTGGTTTGGCAATACAACAATCATGCTGATGGCGGCAATTATGGGTATCAGCCCTGATATCTTTGAGGCGTCGGAAATAGACGGCTGCAACAGCACACAGAGGTTTTTCCACATAACGCTTCCGCTGATTCGGCCCATTCTTGCTTATACGTTGATTACGTCAATTATCGGCGGCCTACAGATGTTCGATGTTCCTCAGATTCTGACGAACGGTCAGGGAAGTCCGGACCGTACATCTACGACACTGATTATGTTCCTCAACAACCATTTGAAGAGCAAAAATTATGGTATGGCAGGCTCATTATCCGTTTATCTGTTCATCGTGAGCGGGATTTTGTGCTATATTGTCTACAAAATAACAAATGATGAGGATCCGGATGGTTCCAAAGCAGCGGCTAAGAAGAATAAAAAGATGGGAAGGAGATAAGAGAATGAAATCAAAAGGATATAACATGTTTCGTACCATTTTTGCACATGTACTGCTTGTCGTTTTGTCATTTATGTGTCTGTTTTTCTTCTATATTCTGTTTGTCAATGCAACGCGTTCTCACGCGGATTTGCAGAAGGGATTTTCGGCGTTTCCGGGCGTACATTTCCTTGAGAACCTGAAAAACGTTGTAGATGACGGAAGTTTTCCTATGGTACGGGGCATACTGAACAGTTTAATCGTTTCCGGCAGCAGTGCGGCGATTTGTACCTATTTTTCTTCATTGACGGCATATGGGCTTTATGCATATGATTTTAAGTTAAAGAAAATCGCATTTACATTTATCATGGCAATCCTTGTAATGCCGACACAGGTTACGGCAATGGGCTTTCTGCGTCTGATTACAAAAATGGGAATGTATGATTCCCTGCTTCCGTTGATTATTCCGTCAATTGCTTCACCGGCTGTATTTTACTTCATGTACAGTTATTTGCAGTCATCACTTCCGCTTTCTTTAGTCGAGGCAGCCAGAATTGACGGTTCGAGGGAGTTTCGTACCTTTAATCAGATTGTTCTTCCGATTATGAAACCGGCAATCGCGGTACAGGCAATCTTTACGTTTGTAGGTTCATGGAACAATTATTTTGTTCCCGCGCTGGTCATTCAGTCAAAAAATAAGATGACAGTGCCAATCCTGATTGCACTCCTTCGAGGAGCGGATTATCTAAACAGTGATATGGGAAAGATTTATATGATGATCATGGTGGCAATTGTTCCCATTATTCTGGTATACTTGGTTTTGTCAAAATACATAATAGCAGGTGTGACGCTTGGTGGCGTGAAAGGCTGATAATAGGAGAAATTATGGCAGGAAAAAACAGAGTTCACAGTGGTACGATGACGCAGCGTCCCTCGCAGAGAGAAATCATACATAGTATGTTAGCGCGGGAGGCTGCGGCACAAGGAATTGTTTTGTTAAAAAATGAAGGAATCCTTCCTTTTGATAAATCCGTATCAATCGCATTATTTGGCGGTGGGGCGGCAAAGACCGTCAAGGGAGGCATTGGCTCGGGAGATGTCAATAATCGGGAGAATATCTCAATTGAACAGGGATTAACGGATGCGGGCGTGTGTATTACAAGCAAGGATTGGTTGTTTGATTATCAAAAATGTTATGCGTCTGCTAGAAATGCGTGGAAACAAAAAGTGCTGGAAGAGGCAAAGCACGTGGAGAATCCGTTTGACGCTTATGCGGCAAATCCGTTTGTTATGCCGGCAGGACGCAGGATCACATCAGACGATATTGGCGGCGCTTTGGCAGCAGTTTATGTAATCAGCCGTATTTCCGGAGAGGGAAAGGATCGCCGCAAGGAAGCAGGAGATTATTATCTTGGCAAGAGGGAACGGGAAGATATTCTGTTTTTGAATCAGGAGAATATTCCGATTGTGCTGATTTTAAATGTCGGTGCACCGATAGAGCTGACCGATATTTTGCAGGAGGCAAAGAACATTCAGGCAGTGTTAAATATTTCCCTGCCCGGTCAGGAGGGCGGCCATGCGGTTGCCGATGTATTGCTGGGGGCTGTGACGCCAAGCGGCAGGCTCACAACGACATGGGCAAGACGATATGAGGATTATCCGTTTGCCGCAAGCTTTGGTTATCTGAGTGGAGACTTGGAACGGGAAGAATACAGAGAAGGCATTTATGTCGGGTACCGGTACTTTGATAATTTTGACATCCAACCACTGTTTCCGTTTGGATACGGTCTTTCCTATACAGATTTTTCGATAAAGCCGGAAGGGATTCGAAGAACGGAAACGGGATTGGAAATAGCGGTTACGGTACAAAATACGGGAAAAACATATGCAGGTAGAGAGGTTGTTCAGGTTTATGCAATCCTGCCGCAGACAGGACTTGCAAAAGAATACCGCAGATTAATCGGTTTTGCGAAGACAGATGATTTGCAGCCGCAGGGGCAGCAAAGGCTTACAATCAACATAGAGCAAAAACAATTGGCAAGCTTTTCGGAACCATTGCAGGCATGGATTATTGAGCGCGGAGCATACGGCGTGTGGGTGGGAAATCATATTGATTCGCTACAACCGGCGGCGCTGCTTACGGTTGCAGAGCAGGTAATTGTGGAGAAAACAAATGCAATATGCCCGAAATCAACGATATTTGAGGAAGTTAACGGTTCAGAGCTTGTGAAAAGAAAAGTGCGGGAATGCCTGGCGGCAGCGAAAGAAAAAAATGTTCCACAGCTTAATTTTGTGCCGCAAAAAGAAGTGCATAAAATGCTGCAAACGCCGGTTGCTGAGGAGTATGCTGTTGAGGAGCTAATACCGCTTTTATATGGAAATATTACGCAGGGGGCAAGCACGCTTGGTTCTGCGGGAATCCACGTACCCGGTTCTGCAGGGGAAACCACAGAGGCGTTTAGGGAGAAATATGGAAAGCGTTCTCTGATTATGGCGGATGGTCCGGCGGGACTGCGATTGCAGCAAAGGTATGTGGTAGACCGCCAAACAGATACAGTGTACAGAACGGGAGTTCTCGGTTCGCTGGAAAACGGATTTTTAGAGGAAATCAAAACGTATGAGAATGCGGATGTGTATTATCAGTATTGTACAGCGTTTCCGGTCGGAACAGCATTGGCACAGACATGGAATACAACGTTAATGAAACAGTTTGGCAGCGCTATCGCAGTGGAGATGGAGGAATTTTATGTTGATTTGTGGCTTGCTCCGGGAATGAATATTCATAGAAATCCGTTGTGCGGACGAAATTTTGAATATTATTCCGAGGATCCTCTATTGTCAGGTATTTTGTCAGCGGCGGTAACGGACGGTGTACAGAGCAATGGCAGGCGTGGCGTAACAATCAAGCATTTTGCCTGCAATAATCAGGAAGATAACCGGATGGGAGTGGATGTGCGCGTTTCCGAACGGGCGCTTCGGGAAATCTATTTTCGCGGTTTTGAGATTGCGATTAAGAAAAGCGCGCCGATTGCAGTCATGTCTTCTTATAACTGCGTTAACGGTGTTCATGCAGCGAACAGCCGCACGCTTTGCACAACGGTTTTGCGCGACGAGTGGGGATTTGAAGGTGTGGTGATGTCAGATTGGAATACGACAGTTCCTGCGGACGGCAGTGTGTCATGGCAATGTGCTGCGGCAGGAAATGACATTATCATGCCGGGAAATGCGGATGATGCGGAGAATATTCGTAAGGCATATGCACAGGGGATGCTTTCTGAAGAAGCAATTCGAAGCTGTGCGGGGCGTGTTCTTGCAATGATTCAAAGACTGGCAGGAGGTTGAAATTTACCTCCTGCCGTTTTCTGTTACATTCCAATTAGAGCAGGAGTAAAGGTCGCGGTATTTTTTTGGCGTCATGCCGGTAAATTCTTTGAATAATTGTATAAAATGGCTCTGTGAGGAAAACGAAAGGTAATTTGCAATTTCCACCAGACTATAATCACAGAATTTTAAAAGGTGCTGCGCTTTCTCAATCTTTTTTTCGCGGACATAATCGCTTACCGAAACACCTGTTTCTTTTTTGAAGAGGCGGGAGAGATAGCTTGCAGACAGGTTGGTGTATTCGGCAAGATCTTCAATAGTGATTCGTTCTTTGATATGGGCATAAATATAATCAATACAGGTGATAATCGGTTTTGACGCCCCCTGATTTCGGATTAAAAAACGCATTTTTCCGGTAAAATCCAAAACCATGCGGTCGTGGAGTTCGGAAATCAATTGGGTGGTTTTGAGGTTGTCAAGTTTGAGAATGTAGAAGTCGCTTAGCCGAAATGCCTGTTCCAGCTCCATGCCCGCTTCCACACAAAGCCTTGTTATAAATGCAGTTGTAATCACAAAATGATATTTCAGGTTTATTACCGGATCGCGTGAAAGAAGCCCGACGCCTTCTGTTTGGACAAACTTTTTTTCTTTGCAGTTTTGGCGCACAAAGTCAATGTCACCGGAACTGACTGCATGAAAAAAGAGCTGCTCATCGTTTAGGGGGCGGTGAAATTTCTCTTCTTCGCTGTCTCTTGTTTCCTGTGTGTACCATTCCTGCAGTAATCCCATGTGCGGCAAACCTCCGATTGATTTATTTTGTATAAGAATTGTATCATGGATTTGAATGTTTGGCAATGCGGGCACTCACATTTGATTCCTCATTAATTAAGGTTTGTTACTGTTCACGAGCAATGCCATTTACTTAAAGGAAAATTTTACCGACAACCACAATCGGAAGCCAAACAGCAGTCAACTTATTTAAAATGAAGTAGATATTTTTGATCGAACTATAATTTATGGACAGTTAAAGCTGGATAATTCCGCCTGCGTACACCTCTGGGTATTACGTTGACCGTCAGGAAGGTATGACAATAAAGCCGATTCAATGATTTTGTTTAAAACAGTTGAATCCGCCTGCAGACAGGTGTGTATTAGAGATGTATTGGTTTGTTTCTGCGATCAGCTACGATAGCAGAAGCTCATGGGGATTTTGAATCTTTTCTGCCGGAGGAACGTCCTTCCCAGCCTGACCGCCTCAATATTACCGGCGATCAGCCCCTCCACCTCCATGGTGCTTTTTCCATCATGGATGCGGAGAAAATCCCTGCATATCTTGACCGCTTCTGAATAATCTGCCTGATACTCATATTTCCTCCCATGTTCTTCAATCTTCCGTTTGATGTAATCTCTGCACAGAAATTATGCAGTACTGCCCGTGCCCAGATCTCCTGCACTGCATACTCATATTTCTTCGAGTGAAGCGCCTTAAGACACAGCGGGTACTTGATATCACGGTAAGCATTTTCCTGACACCGGCGCAGGTGGTACGGCTCCTTATGATTATCCGTGTCGAATTCATGCTCTGGCAGGTTTGTTATAAGGTTCTCGAAAGAACCGGGGGCTATCTCAACACGGACCACCCGCAGGGAAATGTCATATTCGGGTTTGTCATCCGTAAGATAATCCATGGGAACCGCACTGCATACATGACGGTAATCTTCTGCGCGTTCCGGATGTGCCCTTTTCTTTTTTGACTGGGAACGTGTGAGGATACGGTCTGCCTGGAAGTCCATCTCCTTAATACCTTCTAGGCTGAAACCGAGGATCCCTTCCGTCTTTTTGCCGGTGCAGCGGATCAGGAAATACTGTCCGTTCTCAATGACATGGGCGAAATTGTTATAGGATGCATAGCCCCTGTCACAAATATAGATGGTCAGACTGCTGTGGTCTGCGGCATCGACCATCTGGCAGAAGGCGCTGTATCCACCATGTTACTTACATTGTACTGGCGGAACATTGTAAACAACTGCTCCTGGTCCGAATGAAGAAGTATCGGGAACTCATCTATGTAATAATAATGCGGGAGCCTTGTAAACTCCGTCCCCGGGCGTCCTACTACGGCATTGTTGAAGGACAGCGAAAAGAACAGCTCAAACGCAGTAGCCTCGCACATTCCCAGCTCAAGGGCATAATTTACAACGGTAATCTCGCCGTCCTCAAGTATTTTATCAATGTCAATAATAGTGGACAAATACATTCCGGGGATATTCGTCCGCCGAGGAAATAAGGACATACCTTCATGACAAACTGGATGAATCCTGTTATAGAGAAATTGAGCGAATTGTTGCTTTCTCAAGAAAAGTCGATTTAAATTATGACTGCCTCAGGGCTATTGCATTTGAAATCAATAACGGGGAAAGCTTTCAGAATGCGGCAAGGGATTTGAACATTATTAATTTGTCGGAAGAATGCTATGATTTCACCCTGTATTTCAAAAATGGCTCTCCAATGTATGTTAAAAACAGACAGGCTGACTTTTTTGCTGATGAGGAAATCAATATATGCTTTGCGGAGGATAACTTCAATGAAATCATTACAATTGGGTTCTGGATAAAGGACAGCGTGTATGATATAAAAAACAATTGCGTCATAATCAGTGCAGAAAAATTGAAACTGAAATATGATGAAATGCTTGTTGAAAGGGCAAAATAAACTGATCCCGGATTACCTTGCAGGGAAAAGAGCCTGCATTATGCGGTGTAGACGTTGAAGCCTGCGCTGCATAAAACTGTATGGTACAATTTCCTTATGTGAATTTCTTTGCCGTTCAGGAGTATTCCTGTATTCATGATATTTGAGTAAAAGAAAGGCAGTTATCTAATTATTTTACGCAGGATTTATTTTATCTTTTTCCGTCATGGTTCGCTTTCCTTTTCTGTCCATCTTTTTTCTTTATCGTAAAATTTCAGGGAGGCGGTGACTCATTTCGAGCCACTGCTTCCCTGTGTTAGAACTATCATATCCCGACATCCCAATCTTTTTAGAAAAATAATTTAATTGTCGAAATCAATATTTAATTTACTGCTAATGCTGGCTTGAAGTCCGCTGACATAATATGTATCCGGATCAAACTCTAATACCTTTTTCTGCGGGGCCGTCCCTCCGGCATTCTCAAATTCACTGCCCAAATTAAAATCTATTGTGACAGTCACATCATTTTTGCCGGAAAATACAAGGAAATGATACTCATTATCTACTTTGTCATTGTCAACACCAAATCCTTTCTCCGCAAGTGCAGCAACCGCATCATCCTGTGTCATTCCCCAGAAATCAATGTCATTAAATAAAACAGGCGCCTGATCGGAACTGTCACTCGTCAGATCATAATTCAAGGTCATAACCTTGCTGCCGGCTGCCGTATTCATGGATTGGGTATCATTGTAGAGCATAACAGTAATTTCCGAACGGTGCGGTGTTGCTTCCGTGCCAAGATGAACCGAATTATAACTTACTTCCATTGCCCCGAAAACCAGCGTGCTTTCCGCTTCTTCACCATTAACATCTGTCGTAATCAAACCTCTGTCAAGACTTGACTGCAGTGTTTCTTCCAACCCAATCTCTTTTCCGTCCAGTGTAATTGTAACTTCCGGTTTTTCTGAAGCGCTACATGCCGTAAACATACAGATAGACGAGAACAGGCAGGTAAGGGCTAACAATTTTTTTACAATAGACTTCTTTCTCATAATAATCCTCCATTCTTGCAATCAATGAAACAGAATCATTATATGACATCTTTTGATTGTTTGCAAGACTTTTCTCATTTTGAGTTTTGAGTTTTCATTTTGAGTTTCCCCATTTTTTCCTGTCCGCTTTTTGCAAAGCCGCACAAATACGAAACGAATGGGGAATTGCCAGTTGTGATTGTCCCTTTTATGAAAAAATACTGATTTTATGCGGGGTTCAGAGATGCAAATTTCAAAAATGGGGAAACCCAAAAAGAAAAAGGTTATTGACAAAAACAATGAAAAATGCTATTTTGTAGAGGTAGTAATTCAATTCGTCCATTGGCGTGTTACTACCGAAGAAATTGAGAATCGTATTTGCGATTTGAATAATGTTGGATGTTGAAAATCTTTCGCATGAATGGCAAAATATACCCAAAAGTATTTGGGTTGTTTTTGCTGTCTTTATGGGAAGATTTTTTGTTTGGAAAAAGAGAATGGAGGTGAATTTATTTATGAAATATATCCGAGATATTTACTCAGTACAGTTGATAAAACTAACAAGCGTTAGTTTACTGTTAGCAGATTGTGCTGAGGATAATTGAACCTGCTGACAGTTGCAACTGTACTGTTCTAATGACAATATTATCGAATGACAATTCTTGTCATTTCAGAAAAGGAGTACAGTTATGCGTTATATGAAAGAAGTTTTAAGAAATAACAAGAAATGGGTAATTGTCTATCTGTTAATCGGCTTATTCAATGCCTTTATGTCAAACTACAAAGCTGACTATTTTCAAAAGGTTATAGACGGACTGACAGACAGAACAATAACCGTTTATGGGATTTTATTTTATGGTGCCATTCTTTTTATCAATTATGGAATGAACTATATAGACGAATATCCGTCTGCCAAACTTGGAAATGAGATTTACCTGGATTTTAAGTTACTGGCACTGCGTAAGATTGGCAGAATGGATTATTCTGAATACCAAAAGTTAGGAACAGGAAAGTTGGTTCAACAGATTGAAAATGGGGCTAATGCAGGAAAAGGTGTTCTCTATGACTTTTGGTTTAGCGTCGTCAGAAATTTACTGCCGACAATTCTTTTTAGCCTATATTTTATCTGGAAAATAGACAGAACGATTACATATTTTCTTTTGGCAGGATATATTATTGTATTTTTGGTAACGAATCTGCTGCTGCAAGGATTGTATCAGGTAAAGGAAAAGATACTGACAAACGAGGAAGAATTAAACCATTTTCTTGTGCGTGGCTTTATGGAAATGCCGATTTTCCGCATGAAACATCAATTTCCAAATGAAGTAAAAAAGGCATTGGGGGCAAAGCGTGTTATTGTATCATCAAAAGTAAAAATGACTATGATACACGAAGCGTTTTTCACCATATTTGCATTATTAGTTGCCTGCTTAGATGTTGGGATTTTAGCTTATGCGTGGAGAAACAACCATTTATCCATTGGCTCTGTAGTTGCTTTAATCACATTGATTGATAATGCGTATACTCCTATCGCAATTTTTAACGTTATTTATGTACAGTACAAACTGAATAAAACGACTTGGATGCGGTTTACGGGGCTGTTAGATTTGAAAGAAGATACACAGCTTGAACAAGGCATAGATTTCCCTGCACCATTAAGCGAAATTCATGTTGAGGACGTATCGTTTTCCTATGAAAACAAAGAGGTGCTTCAATCTGTCAGTCTGATTATTAAAAGAGGTGAAAAAATAGCATTTGTCGGCGAATCGGGTTCGGGAAAATCTACATTGACAAAAATTTTGGTTGGACTGCTCAAGTATGATAAGGGAAATATTCTTTTTGACGACGAACCACTTAAAAATATTTCACTGGAATCATTGTATGAAAAAGTATCCTATTTATCACAGGACACTCCTGTTTTTGACGGCACAATCAGAGAAAATCTTGTGTTTGACAGGGAAGTTTCAGAAAATGATATTCATGTATGCCTTGAAAAAACACATCTGTTGTCATTGCTTGCCGCATTGGATAAAGGTGTAGAAACAAAAATAGGTGAGAAAGGAACTTGTTTATCGGGTGGAGAAAAGCAGCGATTGGCATTAGCCCGACTTTGGTTTGATAATTCTGATATAGTCGTTTTAGATGAAGCAACATCAGCACTGGACAACGTGACCGAAGGTATCGTTATGAAAAATGTTTTGGAACAGATAAAACATGCTACCGTGATTGCTGTTGCCCACCGTCTGACTTCCATTAGGGAATTTGACCGTATTATTGTATTTAGAAACGGAAAGATTGTTGGTAATGGGACTTTTGATGAATTGCTGGAAAATAACAGTTACTTTTTTGGCTTATACAAGAAAGAAGAAAATTCTAATTAAATGAGACTGTAATTTTATCTATTTAGAAGATAAACAATTATTGTCTGAGAAACTACAAAATTTACTCATTAAAGGTGTTGCTTATCTATACTCGAAATACAAACTGGAAAGGTTAATCAGCATATTGGACTTATAGATTATAGCCATCTTAAAAGTAAACAGCAGAGTAACCAAATATCAATTTGGACTCTGCTGTTGAACAATCATTCCATAATTTTATAATTTCAGTGCTTTCATTACTTCCGTAAATAAATATAATAAAATAATTGCAATATTAATATTTAATTTACAATAGCTTATTGAAATTGAAATAATCCATTCATATACTAATAATTTTAATCTTCATAATATGTATTTTCTATTCCTGTGTTATTTAACTTAGATACCATAATGTCTAACATTTTCTTCCATAATTTTATAATCCATTTTTGATTACCAAACCATTTTACTAATATTGGACTAATTGTATAGTAAAACAATACATTCTTTTTGCTGTATATTTTGGATTTTATAATTTACCCTCAAATTTTGTTAATTTCTGTAAAAATATATCAACAAAGTTCACTTAGATTACAGGATAAACTTATAAACTTGATTTTAATAAAATCTTTATATTTTCTTTATAAATAAAACCCCTGTATGCGATTTTAATGTTCTGTTTTTAAAAATATCGAAAAATTTTTCTGAAAAACTCATACGGGTGTTTGACACTTCTTTTTGATACCATATCGTAAAAATCCTTTATTTAAGCCCATCAAGGCTTATTTTTTTGTCAAATTTTTTAAAATAGTACGTGCGCTTTTGTACGCTTTGTTGTATAATAAGATTATATTACAAAGCAGCAGGGAGGAATTTTGCATGTATATCTCACTTACAGGTAATTCAGATAACAAAGATGTCTATATTAAACGCTCATACCGTAAAAGTAATGGAAAAACTGCTACCCAGATCCATAGAAAACTTGGAAAGCTGAACGAACTCTTAGACCAGTTTTCCGGAGATTATGATGCCATGATGGCATGGGCAAAATCGGAAGCGGAAAAAGATACCATGGAATACAACGCTAAAGCAGGCAGCGTTACAGTTTCTTTATCAAGAAGCGCTTATATTCCTAAAAATGAAGAACGCTGTTTTCAGATTGGATATCTGTTCCTCCAAAAACTGTGCACTGAATTGAAATTAGATTCCATTTGTCAAAAGATTTCTAAACGCCACAAATACACTTATGATTTCGGCGCAATTCTTACTGATCAGATTTTTTCAAGATTTCTGGCGCCTTCCAGCAAACTGAGCAGTTACTCTTACTGCCGCACGCTGCTTGAACCGCCTAAGTATGAACTGCAGAACATCTACCGCGCGCTTTCTGTTATGGCTGAAGAATCCGACTTTATTCAGGAAGAGCTATACTGTAATTCGAACTTTGTACATCCGAGAAGCCAGAAGGTTCTTTATTACGACTGTACGAATTATTACTTTGAAATTGAACAGGATGATGATTTTAGAAAGTATGGAAAAAGCAAAGAAAACAGGCCGAATCCCATCGTTACAATGGGATTGTTTATGGATGCTGATGGAATTCCCCTTGCTTTTGATGTGTTCCCGGGAAATCAGAATGAACAGACGACCTTAAAGCCTTTGGAAACAAAGATAATACGTGACTTTGCATGCAGCGGGTTTGTCTTCTGCTCGGACGCCGGACTTGGCAGTAAGTCAAACCGCAGATTTAACAGCTTTGGAAACCGTTCTTATGTCATTACACAATCTCTAAAGAAGATGCGCGGGGAAGACCGGCAGACTGCCTTGAATCCAAAACAGTTTCGCAGACTTGGTTCCGATAAATTCATTGATATATCCACTCTTGATGAATCCGATCCGGATATTTACGAAACAATCTTTTACAAGGAAGTGCCTGTTGTAAATGGAAACATGGATGAAACCGTCATTGTAACCTATTCTCCAAAATACAGGGCATACCAGAAAAGGATCCGCGACCAGCAGATATCACGTGCCATAAAAATGATCGAACAGCCCGGGAAAAAACGCAAAGGCAAGAATCAAAATGATCCTGCCCGTTTTATTAAAACCACAAATGTAACAAATGATGGAGAGATTGCAGGAAAGAAAGTCTGTGAGCTTGATCTGGACAAGATCAGGGATGAGGAAAAGTATGACGGCTTTTATGCTGTCATTACAAACCTCGAAGACGATATATGCGGGATTTTAAAAATCAACCGGCAGCGTTGGGAAATAGAAGAAAACTTCCGCATCATGAAAACAGATTTTGAGGCACGCCCCATCTATGTCAGGCGGGAAGACCGCATTAAAGCACACTTCCTCACCTGTTACATCAGCCTGCTTGTGTACCGCCTGCTTGAGAAAAGGATCGGAAATAACTATACCTGTAACGAGATTCTAAGTACACTTCGTTCCATGCAGGTAACACTTTTGTCAAAGGAAAGCGGCTATATCCCTTCTTACAAGCGAACCGATCTGACGGATGATTTACACAAGGCATTTGGCTTTCATACGGATTATGAATTTATTTCAAAATCAGCCATGCGGAGCATCATAAAAAACACCAAAACAGGAACAGTAAAAAAATAGCACAAATCGTTTCCAAAGAGAAAATGGCTACAGACCGCATAATTACTGGGTCTGTAGCCGCTTTTTGCTTTCACAAGTGTCAAACTCGGATAATATAATCTTATTATACAACAAAGCGCACAAAAGCGCACATACTATTTTAAAAAATTTGACAAAAAAATTAGCCTTGATGGGCTTAAATAAAGGATTTTTACGATATGGTATCAAAAAGAAGTGTCAAACACCCGGGAACGGGCAAGGCAGATGATGATTGCAAAGAATAAAGCAAAGGAAGATTAAGGAAAATTTAATGGAATTGTGTGTGTGTTTGTGGTAAAATATCCGTACAGAATTTGATAGAACATGGTTTAGAAAGGGGCGGTTTTTATGAAAAGATACAGTAAAGTAATGATATGTATGAGTTTTCTGCTTGCAAGTGCATTGGTTGGCTGTTCGCAAAAGGAAATTGGGAACACTTCCACAGAAATATCGGCCATAATTTCCAATGGTACATTACAAGCAAATCTATCGACTGAAAATGCAGAACAAACAGAATCCATTATCCATGAAAGTGCGGATATTTTATATTATGATAATGGTTATCCTTATATCCATGATATACTTACAAATAATACAGACAATACAATTACTGAAACGGAATATTGTATGCTTGCTTATGATATTAACGGTGTGCCTTTGAAATTGTATTGGAATTTTTTAGACAGTAGCGCAGAATGTAGTTATGATTATGTAGTCAGAACAGACAATGTAAATCTTTTGCCTTGCCAAACAGAAAACTATAATGGAGGTTGGTCATTATATGACGGCGAAAAAATGACAGACTATCCTCAAGTTGGGAACGGAGAAGCTAATCAAGTAGCATATTCGCTGTTTTGTCTAAAAGAAGTAGTTTTTGAGAATGGTTCTGTATGGAGTAACCCAGACTATGATAATTTTTTCCAAACTTATGCAGGCAAGCAAATAGACGTTAATACTTTACAGAACTATTATCCATACACATATAATTTGCAGACAAATAAAGATTTATAATGTTCCGAATTTAAGAAAAGAAAAACTGAATATTGTTTACCTTTAGGTAGCGATTATCTTCACAGACAATCTGCTACCTTTTTTATTTCAAAAAACATCAACACAGCATAGAAAGAACGAGGTATCAGAAATGATTGAAAATAAGAATGACGCAAGCAGAAACTTAGAAAAAGCATTGCAGGCATTGGAACAGGCAAAACAGCGTGTAGCCAATGAAAAGAAAAAGCAGAACGAAAAGAAACGCAAAGCTGAGAACCATCACAAGTATATCATGGGCGGTATTATCGTGAAGTATTTCCCTGACTGCTACCGCTATGACGAGGACGAGTTAAACCGCATCTTATCGGTTGCCTTGCAGACAAGGGAGTGTAATGTGACGCAAGCGTCACAATGCAGATTATCTCTAAAATCAAGGCGGAAAGCCGAGAAACCACTCCCCCACAATCCACTGTTGCTAATGCCGAAAATGAAAGCGAGGGCGGTACGGAATGACGAGGGCAACGGAACTGGAAAGCCGAGGTAACGCATTCACCC
>CAJTMC010000052.1 GCA_910577115.1 uncultured Lachnospiraceae bacterium | reverse complement strand
GTAAAGGCGCTCCATGGTCTTCCCAAACTGTTTTTCATCCACCGGCTTGACCAGATAATCGTAGGCCTGCACCTCGAAAGACTGAAATACCATCTCTTTCAGCACGGTAATGAAGATTAAAAAGCCACGGAACTTACCCGCCCTCAGCTTCCTTGCTGTTTCCAAACCATCCATACCATTCATCTGGATGTCCAAAAACAGGATGTCGATCTGCCCGTCATAGTTTAACAGCTCTTCACCGCTTAAAAATGTCCGAAGCTGGATCTCCCTGTTCTTTTTACGGAAAAAATCGGAGGCCATTGCCCTAATATGATCGGACATGTGTTTTTCATCATCACAGATTGCAATACGGATCAATGCGCTACCTCCTCGCCATTATTCATCAACGGCAAAAGAAAAACTTTTGCCGTTGCCTCAGACTGACGTTTTATTATAGTCAGTCCGAAATGCCAAAACAATTTAATTGCTGTGAAATGTTTATCTGTTGACGCGAAATGCTGTGCAAAATTCTATCAATTTTTACCCAGGTTCATTTTAATTTCGTGCCCGCATCTGTTCAACCGGAGACTGTTTTTTCTGCCTGCGTACCACCCGGACAGGATTATTTCCATACCAAACAGCACAAAGAGGAACAGCCCCATTTGCAGGAAGGGAACAGCTTTTCTTTTTCCCATGCAGCAGATGTCATGAGTCTCAGAAAAAGAAAACTGGATAGAATTATTTATAGAACCTGCGGGATAAGGGCGATGTAAAAGCAGTAACACAAGAATCAGCAAGTTAAAAATGTGGTTTCTTTTTATGAAACCGCCCAATGGTATGTATCAGACCGAAGCCACCATGGACCTTCTATCAAAATTTCCCCTTTATGGTTCATTACGTCCCAAAAATCATTGCAAAATTTATCGCGAACAAAAGTTCTCTTCTTTTGTATATGTATCAAGCACATAAATTTCCCCGTCTTTTTCTAATATCTTCCATTGGTAAAGCCGTTTTTCAAAGTCTTGCGCAATCAAATAATTTTCTTGAATCGTGTATTTTGCTCCATATGTGTCGTAATCAGACTTTTTGTTGCTGATTGCTTCAATCTCGTTTCTTTCTAAATGTATTAGAGCAGGCGTTCCCACATCAATCGCATAGCAAATCAAATGATTATCGTCTATCCACCCAGCAATTTCATGTTCCCAGGTTCTTCTAAAAATAGTATATGGTTTATCATCTTGATATCGGATAAATATTTGTGCCGGATGTTTGGGCAAGTTTCCGTTGGATACGCAGGCTGCTTTTTCTCCGTCCGGTGATGTAATCCATGTTTGATGTTCTAAGTTTTCCATTACCTCATAATAATTGCTTTCGATAAAGCAATATAGCGCCTCCGGAGCTGTTCCTTTGTCCAACTCAATTTTAAGAAATGATATTTCTTCTATGAGCGGTAAATTACCATCTGATAATTTACTATATATGGAGACTGCATAATCTGTATTATAGTCTATCTTTATCTTTTCCTCATATTGGTCTGTCTTGTCTCCTATGTTCAAGTTGTGATAGATTGGGGAATCTTGTTTTTTATAGATTCTGATGGCTGTTATATTTTTAACATTATAGTATTCGTCCTGAAATGCATCTAATTGACTGCCATCATATTTCCATGCATCTTTATCGCAATATAAAATACCCTTTTTATACAATTCTTCTTTATATTTTTCTTGAAATTCTAACGAATCCATATGCAAATAGTCAGAAATAACTTGTTTTATGCTATCTGTGCATTCTTTATCATTATCTACCTTTATACCGATATCTTCATATACCGTTAGTGGTTCTGCATTTTTATCAGGCAAAGAATATTCACCCATAGCGACATTATGTAAGTCCTGAATATTTGGGGGAAGCTCACGTTCTAAATGATATTCGGGATTTTCTGTTTCTACTTTTTCAATCCGATGGCTACCCATATTTTCCATACACAAAGCCGTAATAAAGCTGATGAATGCAATTCCCACTACAATACTCGTTTTTTTCATATCTTTTCGAATCCCTTATCTCTCACATATACATAAAATATCAATACCAAGGCTCTACCTTTAGATATTCATAAATTTCCGGCAGCGGTATTTCAAAATCATAAAAGCTATCCATTCTCAGTATCGCTAACTTACCTTTATATAAATAAAACGAATCCCAATCTGTCATACCCAGCAGCCAGCATTTTTCATCTAATTTCACAATATTATTTTTTTGAACGTTATCCTTAAACTCCGTTGCTTTTTCTTTTTCTGTCTGTAGCAGCAAGCCCAATCCCTCATACTTCTCGCCTCCATACTGCTTATTTCCCTCTTCATACATTCCCATTGCATAAAACCAGTCAAGGATTTTGTCTTTTTCGAATAAGTCATCTAATAAAACCCGTTTCCCGTCTTGCATATGAATTGTAATTCCGAAATCCTTTACTCCATCCCTCCATCTGGGATCAGGATCTATTGGTATCTGCAGAGAATATACAACAGATAGCCACTGTTCCGTTTGGTATGCAATATATATCTTTGTACTGTCAAAAATCCTTTGTTGATTTTCTTTATCCTCCCATACGCCATCTTCAATTAACACCTTCAACGGTTCCTGCAGCGCTAAATTAATCTGTTCCTGTTTTTTCTTATCTGCTAAACCTTCTATTTTCACGCAAGGGAAAGAAATTCCTTCATATTCTGTCATAGCCTGACATACCTGATACTCTGTATTTCCCCGCAAAGCGCTTTGCTCTTCTACTGTTTTCTCCTGATACGCTTCCAGCTCCTTGTAAAGGTTTCCGGATTCGTCCGGTTCAAACTTTCCTGTTTGCTCTTCAACGAGTGGATATTCTATAATACTTTCATTTTCTAAATCCAACGTAAAATACAGATTTCTGTCACTACATTCCTCCGGCAATGCCACGTTTGAAAGATACCGAAAACACAAATACTGTTCAGAACGATATGTAATATGTATTTCCTGTTTCTCCCACCATTCCTCATCTGTATCATCAGGCAGCAATGTGACATATCTCTCAATCAGCATTTTATTGATTCTTGTTTCCTTTTCCTTATCATTTGGAATTTCTATGTATAGCACCGGTACAGGATAGTTTTGTTCGTCTGCGCCATCAATACCATATAAATGACTAAGCTTTCCCAAATGCCAGCTTTTCCGAATATAATAATGATATTGAGGCACTTTTTCGTCTGTTGCTTTCATTTCTTTGGCTGCTTTATTTCTTAGTTGTGATATCGACTGCGTTGTATTGAGATTTATCGTATGGCCATTTATGTCTTGACGCTCCGTTTTGTCTGTGGTTTTATTACAGGAAATGCATGATATAGCAATGAAGCATAATATGATAATTCTGCTTAGTTTTTTGTGGTTTTTCATCTGTTTTCCTCCGATTACATATCGTCTATTATAATACCACAATTGCACAAACTTGCATCATTTTTACAACTTTTCTACAAACAGACAACAGCTCAGCGCGGCAAGCGCGCTGAGCTGTTGTTAAGGTTTTATTTTCATACTTTTTGAAACTATAATTATCCTTATATCGGAAAATATTTTATCAGGGAACCGATTTTATAATTGTAACCTCTCCGCCTACACCTGTCAGGGCACCGCCTTCGGCGCGGACGAAAAGCCTGTATTCTCCGGACTTTACACTCCAGACGAAATCGTCGGAATGAATTTCCAGTATGCCGTCTTGGACTGTATTTACGTATGCATTGTAATGGGTAAAGGACTGTTTTTGTTCTTGTCCCGCTTTGACAAATCCAACGACCAGCGTCTGACCGCTTTCTGCTGAGACATGATATGAAACACGGTCGTCCTCGGCTAAGCTGTAGGTTCCCAGCCAAATGGATTCACCGGATTTTATGCTGTCAATTTCCACCGGTATGGTAATTTCATTGTCCGGATCTTCCATGCCGCCCAGCAGTTCGGTTACTTCCTCCTCCGTCATGTAAGCAGCGCCTGTGATTTGCCCGTCCTCTCCCCGCAGAATCCTGATATTCGCTGTCCCTGCGGGATTCATATTAAGTGTATAAAAAGACGAATCAGGTCTGCTGTCGAGGAAAATATTGACTAACTGTCCTTGATAATAATACTTTTTGCCATTTATTGTGACACCTACGGCTTGGTATTGTTCCAACTGCTGTTTTTCCAATTCCTGCTCCAAGTCGTTTTCCATTTTTTCCCATTTTCCCGTTTTATCGTAAATCCTTAACGCATCAAATATCACTGACTGAAAAGAATGCTTTCTGTCCTCCAGCGCCCTATCCAGCCAAAGCTCCAGCGTTTCTTCGCTCATGCAGTCTGCAAGGATTGAGAAAAAGGCGGTTGCCCCGTCCTGATAGAACGTTTCGGCGAGCCTCCCAATCAAAGGGCTGTCTGCGTCTAACTGGTCTACGCAAACGGAGAAAAACGCGGTTTCTTCGTCCTTGTAAATCCTTTCCAGCCAAGCGTTTTGTGTATTCTCGTCCATCCCTGAAAATGCGATTTCAAACAGTTGCAGACTGCCTGCCTTGTAGAACCGTTCTGCCTGACCGGAAAGTGTATCGTTTGCATTTGATTCTGCCGGCACGCGGCTTGGGTTGGCGGCGTTTGGCGCGGCTATTGATACAATCGGATAGACGCCGATGCAGAATGCCGTAATTATAATACACATTGTCAATACGCCGGTTAAAAAACGGATGGTCTTGGATTTTTTCCTGTAGTTCATAATCGCACCTAACCTTTCTTTTAATAATTGCTTGTTTTCGCTTAGCGTAACAGCCCCGAGTGTTTCTTTGTATTTTCCGACTGCTGCCATTGCGTCCAGTAATGTTTCCCCATAGTCCTGTGCGCTGCTGCTCCCTGTTTTTGCAAGGACTGCTTCGTCACAGGAAAATTCACATGCTTTCGTAATTTTCCGGCTCATAAGATAGACAAAGGGGTTAAACCAATGCAGGCAGACGGCAGCCTGAACCAGCCATTTGTAAAGTATGTCACGCCGTTTATAATGCATCAGCTCATGCAGCACAATGTACCTGAAATCTTTTTCGGAAATATCGGCGCTTGGCAGCACAATGCATGGGCGGAGTAATCCTGTCAGCAGCGGCGAGGAAATCAGCGGGTTGACGGATAGCTCTATAGGTTTATGAATGTTGATTTGTTCTGCAATTATGGACATTTTGTTTAAAAGCGCTATGTCGGATACGGGTGACGAGCCGGCTTTGATGTATCGGGTAAAGCTTTGATAGATTGTTATTTTCCGTATCAGCATACCTGACACACCTGCCAGCCAAATCAGGCAAATATGATTGACAAGCAGCGATATGGTGTATTCGAATGTGAGTTTGGCTGCTGTGATGTTTGCCGGATCGTCTGTCTTGTTATTGTTATTGTTTGAGTTGGCATCCGGTTTGTAAGCTTCTTTTGGACTGTCAGAAGCATCTTGCTGTGGTGATAAAGGCGCGGCTTGAGTTATTGTTTGGTCGATTGTCTGATAGGTTTTCCCGAGCAGGTTGATTTCTGCTCCAAAGGGAAGCAACAGCCGTAAAATCACAATGAGCCAAATGTAATACTGCCATTGTCTGCTGAGTTTATCTTTTAACAAACGGGTTCCAATCAGCAGAGCTAAAATGAGCAGCGCTCCGGAAAAGGACATTGACAAAAATAGCTTCATAACTGTGTTCATTTCTTTTCCCGCCCCTTTTCCAACATTTTTTTCAAGTCTTCATATTCCTCATCGGTCAGCAAGTCGCCTGAAATCAGGTTCGATACAAGTCCTTTTGCGTTTCCTTCATAGATTCTGCCGAGGAACGTTTTTGTCTGCTCTGTTTGGTACTGGGATTCGGAAATCAGCGCAGTATACTCATTTCGGCGCCCGATTTTTTTGGCGCTTAGATAGCCCTTATTGATTAGCCGCGATAAAAGGACAATTAACGTGTTTTTTTGACAGGGCTTGCCTTTGGCTGTCAGTCCTTCCATGATATAGGGGAACAATGTGACTTCCTGCGGATTGCTCCAGATAATTTTCATAATCTCAAGTTCGGCATCTGATATTTGCTGTGGCATGCGCATCACCTCCTTAATGTATGACATATTGTTATTTTAAAGTATAACGGTATGTCGTACTTTTGTCAAGACGGTATTGCGTTATAAATTGATTTCTTTAATCTCCTCCCTCATTTTCCGTTTTCAGACTGCTCTGTATGTTTAGAACTTTCTAAAAAATCCATATGCCGCTTTCTTGCTGCATAAAAATCGTCTGCAATCTGCGCAATTTCTTTTTCCGGCACTTCTGCGATATGTCCTGAAAATTTTTCTCTTTGTGCGGCTATTCTTGCGTTTGTCTGTTCCGATATTATTTTTGTTTCGTATGCCTGCTCCAGCCACACAATCTCGTCCTCTTTTGTCACGCGCGTTCCGTCCGCACTGTGATAGGAAGCATTTGTGTCCTGATACCGTTTTTCAATGTCCGCGTACAGTTTTGCGTAGGCGGCTGCGGCAGTGTTTACGACGTCCTCGTAATCGTAGCCGCCTTTTTCTTCTTTAATATGGTTTAGGGCGGTTGCCGCCATGTCAAACAGTTTTGCGGAATTTTTGATGACTGTGTGCTCCAAATGGTCTATGACGGCGGCTTTATTTTCTTTTAATGCTGTTTCTGACGCTGTCTGTTGAAAGAGGTCCTGCGTATTGGTGATTGCGTTGCTTTTTCTCTCTGTGTTCGAACTTATATTCGAAAAGAGATTTTTATAATTGTTGTTAATATTCCATGTCATTTTATGATTTTGTTCCTTTCCAAGTCTGTCTGTTTTATATAAAGCTATTTGCATAGCTGAAAATCAGCGATGTTTTTTGCCTGTTATTACAACACGTTCCGGAACTGATAATGGTAAATTCCGGCGTACATATTGTCGGTGGAGGAAATGCTATTCATTTGCTCCAAAAGCAGCCCCATGTCATTTGTAAAGCCATTGTCTGTAACGGACAGGCTGTCGTTTTCAAACCGGAACGCGGCGGTGAAACGCGGTATGCCTGCATCTCCGTATGCCCGTTTCTTGCTGATAATGTCCTGTAGCATGGTTCGGACTTCCTCAATTTTGGCATTGTTGGTTGTCCGGTTTATCATGTTGGATATGTTGTCGGGAAGTCCGCCGATTGTTCCGTCGGCGTTGAAATATAAATCCTCCAGCGGCACATTTTTGCCTGCTGCTTTTTTTAGAAAACGCTCTGTTTCCTGCACGCTTGTTGCATATTGATAGGCGTTGGCAGGCAGGTTTCCGACGCTGCCGGCAATTCCGATGTAGTAGCGGTATAATTGATCTCCGTATTTTTCCGTTATTCGTTTTTCTG
This sequence comes from uncultured Lachnospiraceae bacterium, assembly GCA_910577115.1. Lineage (GTDB taxonomy): Bacteria > Bacillota > Clostridia > Lachnospirales > Lachnospiraceae > COE1. Next base: position 14,615 of record CAJTMC010000052.1, on the reverse strand, counting down.
CCTGCCTTTGGACGGTTTTGTCTGTGATACCGTCAACTGAGACTGTTCCGTCACTTTTTATTTGAATCTGAAGGCGTTCCAGTTCCTGCGGGGGAATGCCTAAGCGGTTGAAATCCTCTGTAAGCGCTTTCGTGGTTTTTTCCTTTAGCTCGTACTGCTGCTGTGCTTTTTCGATGTCTTTTAGGTTTGCGTAAATTTTCACATACTCTATCTCCGCGTCGGTCAGGGATTCCCCTGCCGCCATTCCACGCAGCAGCTCCGTTACGGTACGGTTTCCTGTATATTGTTTTTCCTTTGGCAGACTGTCAAACTGTTGTTTGTGTAGTTTCTCGACTTCCTGTGTATAATTTTTTTCGGTTTCCTTTAAAATTGCATTGTATTGCTGTTGGTATTTCTTCCAGTTTTCGTCTTTTTGGCTATATGCGTTGTGCATTGTGCCGAATGCTTCTCTGATGGCGTCTGTTTTTTCTGCCTCCGGATTGTCCGTAACGCGGAAGCTGATTTTGTAGCTGTCGTTTGGGCGGACAGGCTCGCCTGCTGCCGTTTCGATTTTGATGCAGTACTTTGACGTTGCGGTGTCCCAGTTTGGGATTTGCAGCGTTTTTTGGTTTTCTCCGTTCCACTGTGCTTTTCCGACCTGATTTCCGTATCTGTCGTACAGTGTCAGGTTATAGTCGCAGCCTTCGGGCAGCTCCATGCGGATTTCCACGCCGAAATAATTTTGTATGGTGCGGTTGAAGGGAATGGAAAAATTGTAAAAGTCCACGTCCTGTTCGCTGTCCAGTGTGCCTTTGAGGCAGCTTGTTTCGTCGCGGATTAAAAACCCGAAGTCGAGGAAGGTTTTTTTGCTGTCGCTGCCTGCGACTTCATAGGTGGTATGGTTCCGATAGGAATTGTTGGTGCTCAGTGTGCAGTTATCCTCGCGCAGAACCATGTTTTTATGCATTTTTCCTTCTAAAAACGCGCTTACCTCTGCATGGGTTTTTAACATGATTGGCTTTTTGCGGAATGCTGCTCCGTATTTGGAATTTTGTGTGGTTGTTGTGTCTAAACAAATGCTCAATGTTATTCTCCTTTTAGATATGTTTTATGTGGTTATAGCCGCTCTTGTCTTGGGCTGTCTGCAATTTGAAAGTTCTTTTCATAGGCGTTGGCTGCTTTTGTCATTTGCCGTTCGTGATTTTCGAGCTGCGACAGTCTGATGTTTTCGAGCTCCTGTTTTCTTTGTTTTTCGTCAAATAGCTTTTGTTGTACTTTCTTTGCCTGTGCCCGTTTTTCCAAATATTCTTTAAGCCGCTTTTTTTGGGTGTTTTTCTTCGTTGTTGTCTTTTTGTAAAAGCTGTTTTGGGAACGGATATCAAATTCTGCGTCATGGTTGACTGACCATGAGTCGCCTCTGTAGTCTTTGGCGGTTGCTCCTATGGTGAGTATCAGGGAGCAGTCCGGTGCGGGCGCAACAGAGCCGGTTAAATCGCGCCAGATAAGTGATAGCATCTGCTCTCTGTACTTTGGATCATTTTTCATGTTTTGAAAGCCTTCTTCTGATATATGAATTGCTACATTTGCGATTGTCCTGTCTCTTGGTATCCGCTCAATTTCGGCATAAAATTCCTTTTTGAAGGCTGCCATTTCTTCCGCCTCTGCGCGTTTTGATGTGTTTTGTGTTTTTGTGGATTCTTCTGTAGAGTTGTTTGTAGTTGTTTGAAGGTTGGCAGTGTTTGTGTTGTTTGAATGCCTTGTGTGTTTGGTCCTTTTTTGTGCTGATATTTCGTTTTGGTAGTTGTTTTGTCTTATTGTGCTGACAGACATTTTTTATCACCTCTGATTTTTTGATTGTTATTTTTGATTGTTATTTTAGATATCGGTACTTTTTGATGATACCTGATGCCGATTGCATCAAAAGACGGTTTGACGGCGTAACAGGACGGTTTGACAGTCTGTCCAGTGACGTTTTGTAAAGGACTTTTTAATCATATTCACAGAAAATTTACATTTCAGAGCATAAAAAATAGAGCCAGGAACCCGGTTTAATATCTATTTGTTCTGTTGCTCCTTCTTCTCTTAGTTGGGCTATTCGCATCTCAATAAATTCATCTAATTTTTGTTCTGCTAATTGTCTATACTGCAATTCCATTTTATACACCTCCGAAAATCGTAATTCACCTACATCTTCCCTCTGTTCATCTGTAAGTATTGATATTTTTATTATATTACTTCATGCTTCTATTTTCCACAAAAATGTAGGGCACGATAGTTTCTGTAAATTCATTTGCCCATAGCAGGTTTTCGAGATATAATAAATGCGGGGGCATAGACCTTTGGGAACGGCATTTTTCGGCGGAATTATCTGTTAGCGAAAAGCTGGAAATTGTGGAAGCGGAATACCATATCCCGATAGATGAGTGTATGAAAAAGGAGATGAGCGTTATGTGTAATCTTGGTCAGGGAATTTTGGAATTAGGAGAAGAGAGAGGTAAAGCGGAGGGTAAAGCAGAAATAATTATACGCATGTATGAAAAGGGCTATCCGTTAGAGCAGATTGCTGACATTTCTGAAAAAGACATTGACGAAGTCAAGGCTATTATTGAAAGCAGGGAGCCTGTGCCGGTATAAATATGATGAAATATTGTAATATGAAAAGGATAATTTTTTTCATAACAGCATTTATATGCACGCTTCAATTCAGCGCCTGTGTAAAAGCTGAAGAACAGAAACAAATCATACCGGAAACAGAACAATCCCTCACAGAGCCGCCCTCCTCAGAGATACAAGAACAGGAATCCTCCGCAGGCACCGAATACGAAGGCACCGAGCCTGACGCATTTTCTGAGGTGCAGACGCAATGGCGCGTAAACATATGTTCAGATATGCCGCAGCCCTACCTTGAGGTGCTGAACCAGTATGAACAGTTTATGAATGCCGACAATCGAAACCTCAACGATGAAAGCGTGCAGGAGAAGATTTGGGGCGGTGAATGGAAATACTTGTATGACGAATTGTGCGCGTCATTAATATCATGGGAATCAAGCACAGAAGATATTTTTTATTATGCCTTGAAGGATTTGACGGGCGACGGCTTTCCGGAATTGATTATCGCCTACAAGGACATTCCTTATATTATCTATACTTACAGTGAAGAGGGCGGAATCGGCATGGAATACGCCTCTTCGTATTATACAATGACAATCTATGACAATAACATCGTTGAATATGTCAGCGCCGGAATGTATTCATCGACAACTTACCTGCAGTTTCAGGAAGACGCAGGCGGCTGGGTTATAGCGGACACGATAGCGGTATCGGGTACGTGGGACTTTGCCACTCAGAGCATCATAGACAAAGAATTTTACGGTGGAAACTGGGACGGGAGCGGAAAGCTCGACAAAGCAATCTCCGAAGAAGAATACCTGCAAATTCAGAAAAAATATGTCACAAAGCCTATGGATTTTGAATGGATACCGTTCGTTTCCCATAACGGAAATGCATGGTATTCCTATGAAAAAACGGACGATTTTACATACGAATATGACTTTATGGCATCGCGCGACGGGCAGGGATACCATTGGTGGATATACTTGGAAGCAGCCTATATTATGCGCGACTACGGCAAGCGGAAGGGATATGATTTTACTTCGGATTATTGGACGGTTCAGCGCATTTATCCTATAGACGGCGGCTATTATAATATTGTCCTTTCTCAAAATAACCATGATGTGACAATAGACTTACTGTGTCATCCTGACGATGGGAAATACCTTATTTTATATGCACAATATGAGGGTGGAAACCGAATTGCGGGCGTCAATGAAATTCCCTACGCCTCACAGTTGGAATGGCGTGATTTTGATTTTCATGAAACTTATGAAACGCCTTCCGTCAATAATCCCTATGGGGAAATCTGCGAAGCGTCCGTTTCGAGCGCTTTGGATATAGCCCTTTTTCATTATGAACAAGACACAGGGTATGACGGGGAATGGCACGTTCGGGAATTATTCGGGCGCAGTCCGTTTTTTGATTATTTGGTGGAAACGCAAAATCACCTGCTTTGGGTCTGTGTAGACATTGGGCAGCATGATTATGTTTATGTGGCATTTGAGTAGCAGCGTTTGCCAGTCAAGCTGCTATTACAATCCTCTCTCCGTAAGTGCAAAGTGCATTTTGCATATCTTTTATGTCCCCTGACCTAAAAATCTATTGCTACAGTTTCATCCTCGTGTTCATTGATTTTCCTGTAAAATGTGCTCCGGTTTACTCCTAATTGTTCGCTGGCAGACTTCGCCGTTATCGCTCTCTTTTTCCATTGTACATAAACTTCATGGAAGTTATCAAGTTGTTTTTCCGGTCTGCCCTTATATTTTCCTTTTTCTTTCGCAATCTCAGTGCCCCTACGTCGTCGTTGCTTTATGTATTCCCGTTCCAACTCCGCAACCTAAATATATCCAATTTAGCCCTTTTACTTTTTAGAGCAAAATTAAAAGTACACCTTAAAAAATAAAAATGCCTGTATCCATTACAATACAGACATTCTTATAACACAAAAAAGTTGAAACATTTGAAACAGACTGACAATAACTTATATAAATCTTAAACTCCAGTCCACGGTTGGATCCCTCTATAACCCTCTATATTACCCTTAAACCACGTCCAAATATTTCATATAGTATTTTTCCCAAAACAACCCCAGCCCCCTTTTCAAAATCCTCTGGCATATATTATCTTAAATTTTGTTGACCCTGCCCCTTTTTGGGGCACAAAAAAACACTGGACAATTTCTCAAAAGTCCAGTGTTTTCAAGGCTTTCAGCCAGTCGTTGCGACAAGATTCGAACTTGCGACCTCTGCGTCCCGAACGCAGCGCTCTACCAAACTGAGCCACGCAACGATATAATGCATTATCTATTATAATGCATTATAAAAAAATTGCAAGCATTTTTTAAAATCTTTCTAAAATATTTTCTTAATTTAGATCAGAATCACTATTGCAACACCAATTTTCCGAAATTCCTGCCACAGTCTTACTTCGTCAAAGCCTGCACAATCTCCGGATAAACACACGTTCCGTTTTCGCGGTTTAGAAGTTGAAAATCGCCTCCGTTGTCCCACCACAGATAAGACATCCCAAACTGACGGCAGTATTTCACAAAATCCTGTGTCCAGCGAATGCGATCCTGCGTGTTCTCCTTGTTCACACAACCAAATTCTGTGATAACCACAGGAATCCCTTTCGACACAAAATAGTTCTGCAACAGCAAAAACTTCTGCTCCAAATTTTGCAGCTCTGTCTTATCCGCGCCCCAGCTTTTGGCGGAATTTGTATCCAAACAAAAGTTCGACGGCTGATATAAATGAACAGCAACAATCAGCCGGTCATCTTCCGGCAGCGAAAGCGCCGCCAAGGCATCTTCCTCCACGCGGTGGCAATACGGGCAGACCATTAAAAACCGCTGCGCATTTTTCCCGCCGGCGCTCCGCACCGTTGTGACAAAGGTTTGATTCAGTTCATTTACAAACGCCTGCAGCTGAGCCGTTCCGCCAGTCCACTCGTGGGAACTGTTTTTCAGGCGCGGCTCATTCAGACCTTCAAAGACAAGACGCTCATCATACTCCTGAAAACGGACTGCAATCTGTTTCCACACAACAGTCAGACGCTTTGTGATATCTGCTTTCTTGTTTAAATCAAGATTTAGCCAATCCTCATGGTGCGTATCAATAATCACATAAAGATCGCTTGCAAGCGCCATGTCCACGACTTCCTGAACCCGATTAAGAAAGTCGGCTTTAATCGTTCCATCCGCCTCCAAATGCTCATCCCATGAAACCGGTATACGCACCGTCTGAAAGCCCGCGTTATGGATTGCCGTAAACTGCGCCTGCGCAATCAAAGGATTACCCCAGCCTTTTTCATACTCGGCAAGACTCATGTTCGGATTATATTGCAGCATATGCGCCACATCCAGCGAATTTCCGAGATTAATCCCGCAGTTTAGCTTTGCCGCAAATTCTGCCGCAGTAAGTGTTTTTGCGGGTTTTTCTGCGGGCGTTTTCTTTGCAGTTGTGCCGATGGAAGCGCTGCCTACCGCACTCTGCTCCGCCGCCTGTGAAACAAGCGGTGTAATCATAAAGAAACAAATCATCAGTGCCAAAAGTTTTTTTGCCATTTTATTCCCTCCATGCCGCCTTTAGCGGCGCTAATATAAGTAATGTTTCCCTTTTCCCTCAGCCTTCCTGCGTAACAAGCTCCCTTAACAACGCTGCCGCATCCGGAAAATCCGTTATCGGCACTTCACAGCAGGAGAGTGCAATATGCGCGCAGCCTTCCTCTTCTTTTCCGCCAAAGGCAAAAACCGACAACCCGCGGCTTTGCGCTTTATCGCGAAGTTGAGTGCCGCTCATTTTGCAATTTATTTTTAAATGAACCAAAAATACGGATTCCCCCATATATGTAGACGCACATCTTCCAAACGCACGTTCTAACTCCGAAGACAATGCTTTCGCTTTATTCGTGTAGAGCCGTTTGAGCTTTCGGATTTGGCTCTCTAAGTGTCCATCCCGCAAAAACTGGCAAAGTGCAAGCTGCTCCGATTTTGACGCTGTCTGATTATACAACGCCTTTTTTTTCTCATAAAAAGGAAGAAGCGCATCGGGCAAAATCATAAAACTAAGCCGGATAGAAGGCAGCAGCAGCTTTGAAAACGTACTCAGATATACCACGTTTTCCCCTCCTGCAAGTCCCTGAAGGCAGGGAATCGGCTTGCTGAAATACCGAAATTCGTTATCATAATCGTCTTCAATAATCAGCCGGTTGTTTTCCGCGCATTCCTTTAACATGGACAGACGCTTTTCGACATTCATCACATCGCCGAGTGAAGTCATATGGGAAGGCGTCATATAAAGAATATCGGCTTCTTCCTTATTCTTCACAAGCGAAAACCCATAATCCTCAAAAATAACAATGCCCTGCGCAAAGCGCGAATCGTGAAAGCAAACATTTTTGCGTTTCTTAATCAACGGACACAAAATATTCATCAATGCCTGCGAGCCTGCGCCAATCACGATATTTTCGGGACGGCAAACGGCGTTGCGTTTGTTAAGGACATATTTACAGATAACCTCCCGCAGCTCATATTCCCCCTGCGGCTCCCCGTATGTCAGCATTCGCCCGTCCTGCCGCAGCGTACTCTTGATGTAACGTCGCCAAAGGCTGAAATCAAAGCTGTCAGCATCGACATTGTTTGATGTAAAGTTGTACAGAATTTTATTTTTGGACGTATCATGAGGGCTTTCTGCAATCGTGTCCGACGCTTTCCTGACAGCGCGCCCTGTGACATAATATCCGCTTTGCGGTCTGGAAATGATGTAACCGTCAGCGGCAAGACAAAGGTAAGCCGTTTCAATGGTCGTGCGGCTCAAGCCTAACTGCTGCGCGCAGCGCCGTATGGAGGGCATTTTCGTCCCTCCCGCAAGCCTTCCAGCGGTAATCAGCTCCTTATAATAATCATATACCTGCAAATACCGCGTGGTTTGTGCGGAATTTAAATCAAGCTTCATAAGTTGCGTTCCCTTCCTGTCAATACCATACTGCCCTTAAAAAGATGCGGACTTTTTCTTAATAATAGCATGACAGTATAACGGGTGCAAGTAATTTCAGTATCTACTCCTACATACTCTTCTAACAGACTTAACGCTAACTCCATTTGCGGGTTTATCCATTTATTTTTATGATGAACATAAATAGAATGATATCTTTTTCCATCAAGCTCTGTTTTGACAGGCACGAAAGAACCGCTTTTTAAATCATACGTCTGCTGCCGCAAGCCGAGGGCGGTTAGCACAAAGCCGGGGGAACGGACAAGACAGAACTTTAATTTGATTTTAATGGAATTCTGCATAAGGTTATGATATAATTCCAATGAGAAAATAGTCAATTTGAATCAATTATTGAAGATTTTTTCAATGTAACATTGTTTAAATAAATGAAATATATTTTATACACGGTTTTTTTAAATGATGATGCGGGCACTGAAAATACAATGGAAAACGAATTTCAAGAAATGGGAGATAAACTACCGGACATAGAACCTGTTGTTGAGGATAACTGGCCCAATAGTATTGGTAGAGAAAGTGAAGATACAAGGACGATACAAAACAAATAAAGAAAGTCAATGTGACACGTCCCATGGCAAAGCGTACCGCAAAAAACAGCGTATTCCTTGACCTTTTTCAAAACAAAGGTTATCTGCTAAAGCCGTATAAAACGCCCCACCCAGAGGACACCACAGCAACAGAGGATTCGATTACAGATGTGACGATTATAAATGTATTGACGGATAATTTGAATCCATCGGAAAGCTGGCGGCGGATTCAACGTCAGCAACAGAGCTACACGGATAACATGGTTATAACATTTGCGTAATATGGGAGAAAAATATGTCAGAATTAATCTCTATGATGAATATCGGAAAAGAAATGGCAATAAAGCTGACAAGCGTCGGCATTAATTCACCTGATAAGCTGGCATCATTAGGCAGCAAGCAGGCGTTTTTGAAATTAAAGCAGGCGTATCCCAATGTTTGTCTGGTGCATTTGTATGCTTTAGAAGGTGCGATTTGCAATACGGAATTTAATTCTTTGCCGGAGGATAAGAAAAAAGAATTGAAAGAGTTTAGTGACTTTTTAAAGCGTTAAGGTTTTTGTAAGGGGGCCGGTTGAAATTTAAAATTTTCAACCGGCAAGCTTGTGTTTGACAGCATTGTGAACGGTTTTAAATGAAATGCAAAGTCGAAGGAAGGAGTATGATTATGACAGAGAATAAAAGTTCGATATATAACAGAAGAAGTATCAGAAAATTTCAGGACAAAGCACTTTCCAAAGAACAGATTGAAGAAATAATTCAAGCCGGAAGCGCTGCGCCGTCCGCAAAGAACAGGCAGCCTTGGAAGTGTATTGTTTTGGGAAATCGGTACAAGGAGGAGTTTCTTACTTGTATGGAAAAGGGAATAGCAAGGGAAGAGCATTCTCTTGCGATGCTGCCAAAATCAAAAAGCGGTTTGGCAGACGCAAAGAATACATTACGCATTATGCAGGAGGCGCCGATTTTGATTGCAGTAATCAATACGAACGGAAAAAGCCCATTTACGGCGCTTGACACAGACGAACGGATTGCGGAAATATGCGATAGTCTGTCAATCGGCGCATTTATCGAAAATATGCTGTTACAGGCTGAACAAATGGGAATTGGAACGCTGTGGATTGCAAACACCTGTTTTGCATATCAGGAATTGGTTTCCTACCTGAATGCAGATGGTCAGCTTATTGGCGCAGTGGCAGCAGGGTATGCGGCTGAGCACCCTGATAAGCGTCCCCGAAAAGCATTGGGAGAGATTGCGGAATTTTGGATTTGACTTTTTTGGCTTTAGAGAAAACAACGGAAAAGTTGATAACTTCAAAATTATTGAAATTTATTCCAGTCAAGTAACAGATTGGCATTTCACGTCTTGAATTTGGTATTCTGTTGGACTATAATGTTATCGAAATGTATCAAAGTTTCAAACATGGACAGAAAGGATGCAGAAATTATGAAGATTGCAGTTACGTATGAAAACGGAATGATTTTCCCGCATTTTGGGCATACGGAACAGTTTAAAGTTTATGATACTGCGGACGGAAAGATTACAGGTACGCAGATTGTAAGCACGAACGGTAACGGTCATGGCGCTTTGGCGGGATTTCTTTCATCATTGGAGGCAGAGGTTCTGATTTGCGGCGGAATCGGCGCAGGTGCGCAGGCTGCGTTGGCACAGGCAGGGATCCGGCTTTATGGCGGCGTGTCCGGAAGTGCAGATAAGGCGGTGAATGCGCTGCTTGCGGGAACGCTGGAGTTTGACCCTGACGTTCATTGTGGCCATCATGGACACCATGAAGGAGAACATCAATGCGGTGCAGATAAGCACGAATGTGCGGGAAATGGAGGAAATTGCAAATGAGCAGGTATGAGTTTACAAAGAAACTGGAAACAGGAAATGCGGTGATTGACGGAGAGCACCGTGAGCTGATTGAAGCAGTGAACAAGCTTTTGGACGCCTGCAGCTTGGGTAAGGGGCGCGCTTACATGGACGAAACCATAAAGTTTCTGAACAATTATGTAGACAAACATTTTACACACGAAGAGCAGCTCCAAAGGCAGAGCGGTTATCCGAACCATACGGCGCACAGGGCATTCCATGAGCAGTATAAAAAGACACTTAAGGAGATTACTTCGCAGATATCAGCTGCTGGTCCCACGATTGCGGAGCTGGGAAAGCTGAACGGACATATCAGTGTTTTGATTTCACATATCACAACGGAAGACAGGAAACTTGGTGCATTTTTAAATAAGGCGTAAATGATAAACTGCTCCCACACTTGCCGCAGCAGGTGGGGGCAGTTTTATTGAAAAGATATAGTTGGAAGGGATATTTGTATGAGATTGAAAAATGTTTTAATTGTTGTGAACGATATGGAAAAATCCATCGCATTTTACAAAGACCTTTTTGGACTCGAGGTCATTTTAGATAATGACGGGAATGTTATTATGACGGAGGGACTTGTTTTACAAGATGCTAAGATATGGAAGACATTTCTTAATCGGGACATTATCCCACAAAATAATGCGTGTGAATTATACTTTGAGGAAAATGACATAGAAGGATTTGTCAGGAAATTGGAAAAATATGGTGAGCCGATAGAATACGTCAATAAATTGATGACACATAGCTGGGGACAGAAAGTCGTGCGTTTTTATGATCCCGACGGAAATTTAATTGAAGTCGGCACGCCGATGTCGTAGGCGAAAGGAGTTATTAAAATGAGAAGACGTATTTTACCGATAGATGCTTATATTTGCCTGGCGTTATCTGTATTGATAGCGCTTGGAACGGGTTACATAGCCGGTCGCGTGGCGGAGGTGCTTTATGCACAGGAAGTGGATAAACATCAGGCAGTAGACGGTGAGATTGGCGGACGGGCGGACGAAACCGTTTTTCGGGCGCAGAGCGTGGACGACTTGTTAAACCATGACACATTTACAATTGTTTCTCCCGGGATTCACTACAAAAATGAGGGCGCAGGCTATTATGGCAATTATTATCTTTATAGTGTCGAGCTTCCCAACGGAGAGCGGGTTGCTGCGCGTATCAATACGGAAAGCGTTCAGTCAACGGGTGATTCGATTTATAGTGGAGACAGCATTCTGCCGCTTGGTCAGTTGGTTTGGGAGGATTTGACGAAGAGCGAAGCGTTTTTGAATCAGATTGAGTTCAGTAAACCGCTTACGCGGAAGGATTTTTATGTGGATATGGTGGGAAATACGGGCGTGTTGGCTGCGGATTTGGCTTTGGAAACGCCCAAAATTGTGACACAGGTGCTGACAGTGTTTATTTTCTATCCCATTTTCCATACGATTGGCTCCAAGCTGGGAATCTTTGCGCCGTATTTTGCTCCTAAGAAGAAAAAAGAGAATTAACTGCAATTGCGGAGGGCAGTATGGGAACAAAAAGGCAGATGCTTAGTTTATATGCGCTTAAGTTAGTTTAATCAAACAATAACACGCGGCTTATGGAGGAAAATAGTGATGTGGCTTTTTGGGAAGAAAAACAATGATATCGCAAAGGAACAGAAATCAAGTGTGGAAACGGTTTCCGAACAGAGTATAGAGGAAATGTGTCTTAAAATTGCAGAGATGATATCAGGGAATGATAAATGTGTTATGACGGAGCTAAAGGAAAGCTATGCAAATCCTCAGGCATATATTGCAAAATACCATGAGCATCTTTCCGGAGATTATATGCTTGAAGAGAATGAAATGGAAGCATATGTTAGCGATAAATGGTGGTTGATGACGGATCTTCTTGAGATAAAGGAATACGTCTGCAAGAGGGACTGGAAAGATGAATTAGAGGATTTTTTGTATTTTCTGTCTGAAACAAAGCGTGCGGTATCCGAAAACATCAGACTGGATGAACTGGATTTACCGTTTTCGGAAGAAGGCGATATTCCGGAGTGGAGTGCATTGATTGATAAGGAATTAACAAACAAAAATTTAGCTGTTGGAAATATTGAAACGGAAAGTGACGAGTATACGGTGTTTCTCTGCGCAGTTGATGTGTTGGAGCGTTTGGAAAAATGTGCGGGTGCCATGAACCATAAGATTACGTTTGCAAAGAAGGCATAGTGGCAATTTAACCGAATTATTTTGGAGATATGGAGGAACTTTAGAGGAAGAAGAAATTTTTGAATCAGTTTGAGAAACAAACCTGCATTTTCATTGTAAGAAATAATTTTGCATGATAAAATAATAAATAAACCAAGTAAGAAAGGATCTTGCATAGATGAAAAAAATAACACCCGAAGCTGAAAAAATTATGGTAGAACGTTTTGGAAAAGACACAATTATTGCTTTAGCAACAACAAAAAACGGAGTGCCTTATGTACGAAACGTAAACGCCTATTATGAAGACGGTGTATTTTATATTATTACCTATGCACTTTCAAATAAAATAAAACATATCGAAAACAATCCTGTCGTCGCAATAGCCGGCGATTGGTTTACGGCACATGGAAAGGGTATCAATTTAGGCTATTTCGGCAAAAAAGAAAATGAAATGATTGCCGAAAAGCTAAAGCGCGCTTTTGCAGAATGGATTAACAACGGACACAACAATTTTGCCGATGAGAATACGATAATCCTCTGTGTAGAATTAACAGACGGACTGCTGCTTTCGCATGGCACAAAATATGAAATCTGATTTAAGCCCAAAAAGGGGCAAGCATATCTGCCTCTTTCCGGCTTCCGCCTTAAGAGCCACACATTTTCCCTTGGGAATATCCAAATTAAAATTTCGGAAAACGTCTTGTCTGCCATCATAGGAAAATGTTACATCTCTAATACTGATTTCCGCCTCTCCCATAGCAAGTGCATCAAAACTGCGCTGATATCTCTCCGGCTCCTATGCAAGCTCCAGAAACGCAAACACCCTCTTAGCATTTGCAGGATAGCTTGCCATAGAAGGAATATAAAGCCCTACCTGCAACAAATTCCAACTCATGGAACCATATGGCAGATAGACTGCCGCAAGATTTTGCACCGCAGTAATCCCCCTGACTTATAAAGACAATTCCCAGTGCAATAAAGACCAACGAGCCCGGAAGTTCAAATATCCGATTTAGCCCGTCCAATCTCGCAGACATAAGATTCATCTTGTTTTGCGCTTTGCAGTACCTCTCGTTGTCTTCCACATATTAATCCACCATATACAGTGCCATTATGCAAAGAACCCTTCCCTAAAGGAAACCGGGTCTTTCTATTGATATTGCGATGAAGCTTTCCAGAATGATTGGAACAAGTGTTAATTATTGGCTCAATCTTCAAAACGCTTATGATGCTTTGATTGCCGAATTTAAGTCAGAAGAAGAATTGACACAAGAACGTAAAGTATTTGAATATTTCTATTATAAGTATTTTAGGGATAACTATGGGCTGCCGGATCTTCCGAGGAAAAAAGACGAACAGATTAAAGCGGTTAGAGAGTTTCTTAATGTTGCAACACTTTCTGTTTTCACCAAGAGAGATATGGTTGTAAGCTTTCGCAGTTCAACGCAGGAGCTTACCGAAGCGAGTACGGTTAAGGCAAATATAATGGTGCAGATTGCAATGAATAAGGCATTAAATGCCGAGGCGCCAAAGTTTCATAAAAAGAAGGTTGAAAAAGCTGTTGAATATGCTTTAACACTTATCAAAAATCATAAAGAATTTTATCCGTTAATCATAAAATCTTTTTATGATGCAGGTGTGATATTTATTATATTGCCCAATATTTTCGGTTCTAAAACAAACGGAGCAACCAAAAAAGTCGGCGATAACATAATGCTTATGGTGAATGACAGACGACTGTACGCAGATTCGTTTTGGTTTACACTGTTCCATGAAATAGGGCATATCATGAATGGGGATTATGGGATTTCATTTGAGAAGGAAACAGGGGAGCAGGAGGATGCCGCAGACAAATTTGCAGAGGATAGCCTGATTCCGCCCGAAAAATATCAGAAATTTGTGGAGAAAAAACAGTATGATTTGCAGGCAATCAGAGTATTTGCAAATCAGATAGAGCGTGATCCGGGAATTGTACTTGGAAGATTGCAGAATGATGGGATTGTAGGGTTTGATGATTGGACTATGAAACCATTAAGGCATAAGTACAAGGTCCAAATAGTAAGATGATATTTTTGTTGAAATAATGATAAGTAATTGCTGCAAAAGCTGCGCCGCATCAGGAGATCTTAAACGGAGCCGGAGCGGTAGCCGCAGATGTGGTTTTTGCGGAATTGGAGAAGAAATATTTTGGATAAATACAAAGTAAAAATCGCCCCCAGAGCAATACGCGAATTAGACTATATCCAAGAACGCAACGAGGGGCGATATGCGGTTGTATGTTTAAGAGGAAAGTACACTGGAAGCAAATACTAATAGGAAGAAAGAATCTCTTTCAGCAAATCGCCTAACCGGTGAATCCCTTCCGCAATCGTTTCACAGTCCGCATTGGTGTAGTTCAGGCGCATTGTGTTGGCGTTTTTGGTTCCGAT
>CAJTMC010000051.1 GCA_910577115.1 uncultured Lachnospiraceae bacterium | reverse complement strand
CGGATGTAGGACGGATTTTGCGGACATTCAAAATAAAAAAGAATGTGGAGGTAACAGACAATGGCAAAATCATTATTTGAGGAACTGGGCGGCAAATACGAAAGGCAAGGGGATTATTTGATACCGTGCTTAACTGTACCCGCCGAAGAAGAACAGGCAATAGGCATCTGGGGGCAACGGCATTTAGATTATCTAAAACAGTACCGTAAAGTTACATACACCAATCTTCTTACAAGCGGCAGGCTAAACGCCTACCTTGCCGACATCAACAGACAGGCACAGGAACGCTTTGAAAGGCTCATAGAGGGTATGAAACAGGCACAGGGCATAACGGAACAGCTAAAGGCAGAAAACGCCTTAGAATGGACAGGATGCCTCAATAACATAAGGGCTTGTGCGAGGGAGATTGTGGAAAAGGAAATTATTTTTGCATAAACAGATGATTAGTGGCAGGGGGAAATCCTGCCGCTTTTTCTGCTTTAGTTTGTCAGCTTGACAAATAAAGGGTTAAGGAATATAATTAGATTCAGTATTATACAAGGAGTTAATAAATATGCGGCAAGGTATTCTTAAATAAACTGTCAATTTGATAGTGGGAACAAAAAGTAGCAGTCCCGTTTCACTTTTAATATGGGGCTTAGTTTTTTGTACCCAGTTTAAGAATACTTTTATCATGTAATTTTATATGCCCGAAAACATATAAGTGTTTTGGGGCTATTGGAGTTATTTACCCAGTGATAGGAGTATTTATCACTGGGTATTTTTATGCCCTTTTTTGGGTGTTGATAGGAGGAAAATCACATGAAAATAATTAACTTAGGCATTCTGGCTCACGTTGACGCAGGAAAGACAACATTAACGGAAAGTTTATTGTATACCAGTGGTGCAATTGCAGAACTAGGGAGCGTAGATGAAGGCACAACAAGGACAGATACAATGAATTTGGAGCGTCAAAGGGGAATCACTATCCAGACAGCAGTGACATCTTTTCAGTGGGAGGATGTAAAAGTCAACATTATAGATACGCCAGGCCATATGGATTTTTTGGCGGAAGTATACCGTTCTTTATCCGTATTAGACGGAGCAGTATTATTAGTTTCTGCAAAGGATGGCATACAGGCACAGACCCGTATACTGTTTCATGCACTACAGATAATGAAGATTCCGACAATTTTTTTCATCAATAAAATTGACCAAGAGGGGATTGATTTGCCAATGGTATATCGGGAAATGAAAGCAAAGCTTTCTTCGGAAATTATAGTGAAGCAAAAGGTTGGGCAGCATCCCCATATAAATGTAACGGACAATGACGATATGGAACAGTGGGATGCGGTAATTATGGGAAACGATGAACTATTAGAGAAATATATGTCAGGGAAACCGTTTAAAATGTCAGAACTGGAACAGGAAGAAAACAGGAGATTCCAAAACGGAACGTTATTTCCCGTTTATCACGGAAGCGCTAAAAACAATCTGGGGATTCGGCAGCTTATAGAAGTAATTGCCAGTAAATTTTATTCATCAACGCCTGAAGGTCAATCTGAACTATGCGGGCAGGTTTTTAAGATTGAATATTCAGAGAAAAGGCGGCGTTTTGTTTATGTGCGTATATATAGCGGAACATTGCATTTGAGGGATGTTATTAGAATATCTGAAAAAGAGAAAATAAAAATCACAGAGATGTGTGTTCCGACAAACGGTGAATTATATTCATCCGATACAGCCTGCTCTGGTGATATTGTAATTTTACCAAATGATGTTTTGCAGCTAAACAGTATTTTGGGGAACGAAATACTGTTGCCGCAGAGAAAATTTATTGAAAATCCTCTCCCTATGCTCCAAACAACGATTGCAGTAAAGAAATCTGAACAGCGGGAAATATTGCTTGGGGCACTTACAGAAATTTCAGATGGCGACCCTCTTTTAAAATATTATGTGGATACTACAACGCATGAGATTATACTTTCTTTTTTGGGGAATGTGCAGATGGAAGTCATTTGTGCCATCCTTGAGGAAAAATATCATGTGGAGGCAGAAATAAAAGAGCCTACTGTTATATATATGGAAAGACCGCTTAGAAAAGCAGAATATACCATCCACATAGAAGTCCCGCCAAATCCTTTCTGGGCTTCTGTCGGGTTGTCCATAGAGCCGCTCCCTATTGGAAGCGGAGTGCAGTATGAAAGCAGAGTTTCACTTGGATATTTAAATCAATCGTTCCAAAATGCGGTTATGGAGGGGGTTCTTTATGGCTGCGAGCAGGGGCTGTATGGATGGAAAGTGACAGACTGTAAAATCTGTTTTGAATATGGATTGTATTATAGTCCTGTAAGTACCCCCGCAGACTTTCGGCTGCTTTCCCCTATCGTATTGGAGCAGGCTTTAAAAAAAGCAGGGACAGAACTATTAGAGCCATATCTCCACTTTGAAATTTATGCACCGCAGGAATATCTCTCACGGGCGTATCATGATGCTCCAAGGTATTGTGCAGATATTGTAAGTACTCAGATAAAGAATGACGAGGTCATTCTGAAAGGAGAAATCCCTGCTAGATGTATTCAAGAATACAGGAACGATTTAACTTATTTCACAAATGGGCAGGGAGTCTGCTTGACAGAGTTAAAAGGATACCAGCCAGCTATTGGTAAATTTATTTGCCAACCCCGCCGCCCGAATAGCCGTATAGATAAGGTTCGGCATATGTTCCACAAGTTAGCTTAACAGCTTGCAAAAGTCATATAAAATGAGATTTGAAAGGATTAGAGACTAATTATGATGAAATGCGAATGGATATTGTGTCCTGTTTGTGGGAGCAAAACCCGTAATAAAATTAGGAAGGACACTGTTTTGGAGAATTATCCCCTTTATTGTCCAAAATGCAGACAAGAAAGATTGATTAAAGTTGACAACTTGAAGATAACTGTCATCAAAGAGCCAGACGCTTAAGACGCAGAGCCGATGAAATTGTGGAACAATTCACGAATCATCGGCTCTTTTTGTTTCGTATTTGAAAGAACAAACTCACCAAATAAAAAAAACGATATTCGGGTGGGTTATTTTGTTATACCCTAAATTACCCTCTGAATTTGTTTTTAAATTTGGAGGGATTTTTTTATGTCCTTTTTTCGGGCAGTTATCTATCTGCTCATACGAAGCAAAATTTATCAATACATAGCATATCAGAGAACGGCAGGAAACCAGTTAAAAAAATTTCTGCCAGTGCAACGGTACTTCTCACCTTGAAAGTAGAAGTACAATCTCCATACAATAGAATTACTATTTCCTATAACCGTAAAGGTCACAGAGCCTTTGCGGTTTTTCTTTTGTCGATTTTTGTTGGAAAGTGCCGTAGGGCTGTTTCTGATATGCGGTGTCGTTCTCCGCCTCTCCATCTGGATTTTTTACATTTCAAAAATTCAGATGGGAGGTATTTATGGTGAAATATGCACCAAGAAAGGTATATATCAGAGAAAGTGGCGGCTATGTGGAATTATCCTACACGGAGTTCTGCCGTTGCAGGGAATCCGACCAGACCTATATGGACAAGCTGTTTATCCCCATTCAAGGCTGTCTGCTTGAAGTCGTGAGGGAGCAATACACAGACTTCTACCGTGACAAGGAACGGTGGCGTTATCTGCAAAAATTAGATACAAAGAATAGACTGCTATCTCTCGACGGATTTACGGACAGCGAGGGGAATCCTCTGGACTTTATCACTGATGAAGCGGTGGACATTGCAGAAACCGTTGTCAATGCGGTCATGGTGGACAGGCTGAAAGCCGCCCTGCCTTTGCTGTCGGATAGTGAACAGGAGCTGATACAGGCAATCTTTTTTGACGGACTTTCCGAGCGTGAAGTCGGGGCGAGGTTGGGCATAACCCAGAGCGTTGTAAACAAACGCAAAGCCAGAATCCTAATAAAACTAAGAAAGATAATAGAAAATTAAAATTTAAGGCGTTCAGCCCCCTTGTTTTTTCCTTTGGGAAGATGAGGGGGCTTTTCTCTGCCCTCTCAATCAATTCTGATTGGAGGAAGTAAGAATGGCATACAACCACGGACGGGAGGACAGGAAATGGCGTATCTGGAAAGAAGCGGAGGAAAAGCTGCTGCGTGAGTGCGGCGTTGATGAAGCGACCATTGAGCAGATACGCATGGCGGACAGGGCAGACTTCAATTCCAACAGGCGGTTTTACCGATGGACGAATGACGTTGCGGAATATCTTGAGGACATGGCAGGCAGGGAGCGGCAGGCGGAAGTGGGTACGGTTGCGGAGTTACTGGAAGAGATTGAGAGCGAAAATCTCTATCAAGTATTAGTCACGGTGGACGGGCGTACCTTGAAAATCGTCCTGCTGAAAATGCAGGGGTATTCCACAAAGGAGATTGCCCCGCTTGTGCATTTGACGACTGGTGCCATCTATGCGAGGTTAGACCATCTGCGGAAGAAGCTGCGGAAAATTTTATAGCTTCTAAAACAGCCTGCCATCCTGCGGGCTACTGGGTGAGGGATGGAAATCCCCTCACTCATTTTTTGCAGGAGGACAACAGGATGGCATACAGGGTTAAGGCATACACGCTTCGGGAGGAATCCACGGAAAGCGGCACAAGGTATTTTATCAGCTTTAAGGACGGGCAGGGCAAATCCCACGAGTTGGAAGTGTCGGAACAGTTCTTTATGGAGTTTCGGCAGATGGAGCGCAGGA
The DNA here is from genome assembly GCA_910577115.1 of uncultured Lachnospiraceae bacterium. Classification (GTDB taxonomy): domain Bacteria; phylum Bacillota; class Clostridia; order Lachnospirales; family Lachnospiraceae; genus COE1. The sequence continues at coordinate 18,510 of CAJTMC010000051.1, read as the reverse complement.
ACAGGAATCTTTTCTAATGGGACGAGCGGCACAGGGAGTTTAACGAGGTATGGGACGAAACCCTTTACAGACGGGCGTTGCGTGTGCCTAAGAGCCTTGATGAACGCATGGTTGAGGAAGAACGGAATGAAACGCTCTATAAGGCGGTTGGGAGCCTTCCAGAGATACAAAGGCGGCGTTTCCTGCTCTACTACGAGTATGAGTTCAATTTTTACCAAATCGCCGCTATGGAGCATTGCACCGCTTCGGCAATACAGAAATCTGTTGCGATTGCAAAGGAGAAAGTAAAGGCGGAAATTGAAGAAATATCTCCAACCGTGACCGACACCGCCCGAAAAAGAAATCTGTTTTTTATTTGTGTGGGATTGGCGGCATTACATACTCTCACTTTTTTCCGTGGGAGTAAATCTATTTTTAAGGAGGTCAACGCCTATGTGCAACGAAAACAAAGACACCGCCCGAAAGGAGGAAAGCCATGCAGAAGTTACAGACAGTCAACGCCGAAACGCTCCTTTATGAACCGCTTGAGAAACCATCCTTTGTGGTGGACAGCCTTATCCCGACAGGCTTATCGCTGTTCTGCGGCTCACAGAAGATAGGCAAAAGCTGGCTCATGCTGAAGCTATGCTTATGCGTGTCGCAGGGAATCCCTTTATGGGATATGCCGACAATGGAGGGCGATGTGCTTTACCTCTGCCTTGAGGACACGTTCTGCCGCATACAGGACAGGTTATTTCGTTTGACGGACGAAGCAAGCGGGCGGCTCCACTTTGCCGTGGCAAGCTGCAAGCTGTCAGACGGTCTTATCGTGCAGCTTGAAGATTATCTGAAAGATTACCCAGACAGCAGGCTCATTGTCATTGATACCTTGCAGAAAGTCCGTACAGCTTCAAAAGACAATGCCTATGCAAGCGACTATGGGGACATCTCCCTCATCAAAGACTTTGCCGACAGGCACTCTCTGGCGGTCATTGTCGTACACCACATCCGAAAGCAGAATGACAGCGACGTGTTCAACAAGGTGTCTGGGACGACAGGATTAACGGGGAGTGCGGACGCTACCTTTGTTCTGGAAAAGGAGAAACGTGCGTCTGACACCGCCAAGCTGTATGTGACGGGCAGGGACACGCCTTATCAGGAATACACGCTGCGTTTCCGTGATTGCCGTTGGGAGCTTGTGGAGCGGAAAACGCAGGAGCAGCTTGCGAAAGAAACGATACCAGATGTCCTTTTTCGGTTGGTGGATTTTATGAGGGATAAGGAAGAATGGATAGGCACGGCAACGGAACTGTTAGCCGCTATGGGGGAAACGGAAACCATACCCACGGTGATTACGAAATGGCTGAATGAATACCGCACCACATTTTTAAGCGAGAACCGTATCTGCTACCAGTACAGCCGCAGGAAAGACGGCAGGCGGATTGCCCTTGCAAGGAGGGCGGGTGACAGCGGTGATGGTGGTGACAGCGATATTAGGATACCCCCCTGTTACTGTCATTGACGCTTAAAGCCATGTAAAGCTGGCGGCTCTGCCCTGCGGGTGACAGCAGTGACGGTGGTGACAGTGATTTTAGGATACCCTGCCGCTGTCATCCCTACGGGAGAACACCCCGTAAACGCAAAATGCAGGCGTGAGATTTACTCGCCCTTTTCGGTCGTGTAAAACCACCCCTGCGGTCAGAAAAATCATTCCGATTTTTCCGACTGCGTTTACAGGGTGTAACACACTACACTTTGCCCTGCAAAGTCGTGTGCCAGACGTTCCCTCTGGACTCCCTTAAGGCAGGGCTGTGCCCTGCTATCCTACGCCTTACGGCTTCGGATAAAAGAATGGCGGCATGACGGTGACGGCTCTTGCGAGGGGGGTATCCCAAAAACACCGTCATCATCGACATGACCGTCATGCAGGGGGTGAGGGTGACAGTTGCGGCAGTCGGCAGGGGGTATCCCAAAACTGCTGTCACCACCGTCACCGCTGTCACCCCAAAGGACGGTCACCCGCCGAAAGAAAGGAGGAATCCGCCTATGCCTTATGCAATCCTGCGTTTCCAGAAACGAAAAGCGGGCGGCGTTGCGGCTTGTGAACGCCACAACGAGCGGAAGAAAGAAGCCTACAAAAGCAACCCAGATATAGATATGGAACGCTCTAAAAACAATTACCATCTCATAGCACCACCAAAGTACACCTACAAGAAAGAGATTAACCGCATGGTAGCCGAAGCGGGGTGCAGGACAAGGAAAGACAGCGTGATGATGGTGGAAACGCTCATCACAGCTTCACCAGAATTTATGAACCAGTTACCGCCCGAAGAACAAAAAGCGTATTTCCAGACGGCTCTTGACTTCATTTCGGAGCGTGTTGGAAAGCAGAATATCCTCTCCGCTGTCGTCCATATGGACGAGAGAACGCCCCATATGCACCTCTGCTTTGTGCCGATTACGCCAGACAATAAGCTGTCAGCGAAAGCTATCTTAGGCAACCAGAAATCATTATCCGAGTGGCAGACCGCCTACCATGAGCGGATGTCCTCACGGTGGAATCAGCTTGAACGGGGGCAGTCCTCAATGGAAACCAAGCGGAAACACGTCCCCACATGGCTCTATAAATTAGGCGGCAGGCTTGATAAACAGTATGAAGAAATCGTGTCTGCCCTATCCGACATCAACGCCTTTAACGCAGGGAAGAAAAGGGATAAAGCGTTAGATTTACTCTCTGCATGGCTGCCAGACGTGGAGAAATTCTCTAAGGAAATCGGGAAACAGCAGGCGTATATCGACAGTTTGAAAGAGAGAATTGGGCAGGAATCAGACTATGCGGGGCGTATGCGTGATGAAAAGTACGAGCAGGAACTAAAGGTGCAGAAAGCGAATCAGAAGATATTTGAATTGCAGAGAACCAACGAGCAGATGGGGCGGCTGCTGTCAAAAATACCGCCCGAAGTGTTGGAAGAATTGCAGAAAAATCATAGAAGCAGAGCGAAAGAAAGGTAGATATGTGAATGAAGAAACAGGATTTTAAGGTGTTAAAGACCAAAGACTTGTACCCGTTCCCCGACAATCCGTTTCATGTGGCAGAAGATGAAACACTGTCAGAGTTAGCGGAAAGCATCAAGGAATTTGGCATTGTCACGCCGATAATCACACGCCCGAAAGAGGACGGGGACGGTTATGAAGTGATTGCAGGACAGCGGCGTGTCCGTGCTTCTGAACTTGCAGGGATAAATACCGTGCCTGCGTTTGTCCTGCCCTTAGACCGTGACCGAGCCATCATCACCCTTGTAGACAGCAATTTGCAGCGTGAGAATATCCTGCCATCGGAGCGGGCGTTTGCTTACAAGATGAAATCCGAAGCCATGAAGCGGCAGGGTTTCCGCACAGACTTAACCTCGTCACAAGTTGTGACGAAGTTGCGGACGGACGACAAGGTGGCACAGGGCTTCGGCGTGGGCAGGATGACCGTGCAGCGTTTTATCCGCCTGACGGAACTGATACCGCCGATTTTGCAGATGGTGGACGAGGGGAAAATCGCCCTCACGCCTGCGGTGGAACTGTCCTTCTTGAAGAAAGACGAGCAGGAAAACCTCTTTGCCACGATGGAGAGCGAAGAAGCAACGCCCTCACTCTCACAGGCACAGCGGATGAAACAGTTAAGCCAGAGCGGGCGGCTTGACATGGATACGATATTTGCGATTATGACGGAGGAAAAGGGCAACCAGAAAGAAACCTTGAAAATCAACACAAGCAAGCTGAAAAAATACTTTCCGAAGAACACAACGCCGAAGCAGATGGAGGAAACCATCATCAAACTTTTGGAGCGTGAGTTGCAGAGGAAACGCAACCGTGACAGCCGCTAATCTTCTTTTTTCGGGAAGTAAATACAGAGAGTTGAGGTATGGAGAATGAGAGAAATCCAGTATGAAATCGTAAAGGAAATCGCAGTATTGTCTACGGGCGACAGTGGCTACACAAAGGAAATCAATCTCATTTCATGGAATGGGAAAGAGCCGAAGTATGACATCCGCAGCTTTTCCCCGAACCGTGAAAAGTGCGGCAAGGGAATCACGCTGAACGCTGATGAAGCGGCGGCACTCCTTAAAGCATTACAGAAAGAATTAAACAGCGAGGATTAATGGTATCTGATTGGCAGGGCGGGGACATTTCCAAACTCTTCCCTGCCCTGTCTGGAAAGGAAGATTTAAGTATGGGCGAGGATAAGAAAGCAGATAAAAAGAGAAAGCGTATCGTGCCAAAAGCACCAGTGCAGATGATAATCAGCCGTGAATATGTCGGCACACAGACCGTTACAGAAGCGTTTGTCCCGATTATCTCCGAGGATATTCGGAAGAAGATTGCCGAGGGCGACACCTTCGACAATGAGGGGCTGTCCGCTTAGAATGTACGCAATGGGACATGAAAACAGATAGGACAGATACGGAGGTTTTACAGTATGGCAGGAATCAAAGAAGAAAAGAAAATCTATTTAGTCGGCATTTATTGCCGCTTATCTAAAGACGATGGTACGGATAACGAGAGTGCGAGCATTGCGACACAGAAATCCATCCTCACGGATTATGTGAAAAAGCAGGGATGGCACATAGCAAAAACGTATGTGGACGATGGTTATTCTGGTACAAATTTCCAAAGACCAAGTTTCCAGAATATGATAAAAGACATTGAAAGCGGTCTGATAAACTGCGTGATTACGAAAGATTTATCCCGTCTGGGGAGAAACTATCTTGATTGTGGGTTATATCTGGAAGTTTTCTTCCCAGAGCATAACGTGAGGTATATAGCGGTCAATGACGGCGTAGATACCTTGAATAAATCTGCTATGGACATCACGCCTTTCCGCAACATTTTAAACGAAATGTATGCCGCTGACATATCTGTTAAGATAAAATCGGCATATCGGGCGAGGTTTCAACAGGGGAAATTCATGGGAACTACCGCCCCTTATGGCTATATCAAAGACCCTGCCGACCACAACCATCTGCTGATAGATGATAAAGTGGCACATGTTGTAAAAGAGATATTCGACCTTGCATTAAAAGGGAATGGAGTTGCCAAAATTTGCAGACATCTTAATAAACAGCATATCCTACGCCCTGCCGCTTATGCGGCGGAGCGTGGCGAAACAGGCTTTGAACGTCATTTTGAGGGGAACGAGGACAAACGCTATATTTGGAGTGGGAACAGCGTGAGGAGCATTTTAAGAAGCCCGATATATGCGGGAAATCTTGTAGGCTACAAACGGATTGCCGCCAATATGAAAAGCAAGAAACGCCCCTCTAAGCTGCCCGAAGAATGGGAAGTGATACCCAATACCCATGAGGGAATAGTCACGCAGGAGGAATTTGATATTGTCCAACAGCTTATTACAAGTCGTAGGCTTCCACAGAACAAGGGAGGATTTGTAAATATTTTTGCAGGCGTTATCAAGTGTGTGGACTGCGGATGTGCTCTGCGGGCAATGAACGTACACAGGAGGAAACGCCCAGAGATTATCGACTGTGTACAGTATTCATGTAATAATTATGCAAGAAACGGAAGAAGCGAGTGTAGTGCCCACAATATAGAAGCAAGGGATTTATTCAATGCCGTTCTTGCCGACATCAACTGTTTTGCGGATATGGCAGTGAATGATGAAAAGGCGGTCAGGGCCATAGAAAAGCGGCTCACGGAAACAGACCAGAGCAGGGCGAAAGCATTAGAGAAAGAACGTAAGAAGCTGAACAAACGCCTTGCGGAACTGGACAGGCTGTTTTCCTCTCTCTACGAGGATAAGGTCATGGAGCGTATTACCGAGCGGAATTTTGAGATGATGTCGGGGAAATACCAGAAAGAGCAGCTTGAAATTGAAGCAAGGCTGAAAGAGGTGACGGAAACTCTTAATGAAAGCTACGAGAAATCACGGGGAATCCGTGACTTCCTCGCCCTTATCCGAAATTATCAAGGCTTAAAAGAACTGGATGCAACAGTTATAAACGCACTCATAGACAAGATACTTGTTTCGGAGCGTGAGAAGATGGCAGACGGAACAGTGAAGCAGGAAATCAAGATTTACTATAAATTCATCGGCTTTGTCGATGAATTACATATCATACCTACAAAACGGTGGGCAGCAATGCCCGCTAAAAATTGTACGGTGTGCGGCGTTGAATATGTCCCGGGCTCTGGTGCATCAAGGTATTGTCCTGCTTGTGCCAAGAAGATACGGAGGGAGAAATCAAACGAGAGCAAACGCAGGAGCAGAGAACAGAAAAGGATAGCATGTATGAACTGTCCGCAAAAAATGACCGACTGATTTGGAACAGCGTCAAGGCAGGCTCGAAAGGCAGGGCAATATGTTTCCAGAGGTGGAAGTCTACCGTTATGTGACGGAGCAGACTTTTGATGCCTACCTCTTTCAGCTCGTGGAGGGAAAGCAGAAATTCATCAGCCAGATAATGACAAGCAAAAGCCCTGTCCGTTCTGCTGAGGATGTGGACGAAGTGGCTCTCTCCTTTGCGGAGGTCAAAATGCTTGCTACAGGGGATGAGCGTTTCAAGGAAAAAATGGATTTGGATATGCAGGTGGCGAAGCTGAAAGTCTTGAAGCAGAGCTATCTTTCCGAGCATTATGACCTTGAGGACAGGATACTGAAGCATTATCCGCAGCAGATTAAAGACTATGAGGAACGTATTACAGCTTATGGGAATGATGCTGAGATAGCCAGTCAGCATAAGCCGCAGGGCGATGATAAGTTCTGCCCGATGACCTTAAATGGCGTGACCTATAAAGAAAAAGCAGACGCAGGTGAGATGCTCCTTGCCATCTGCAAGGAAAATCCATTGTCACAGCCGACAGTAATCGGCAGCTACCGTGGCTTTCAGATGGAGATTTATTATGATACCGTTAATGCCCACTACTGTCTAAACCTCTGCGGAATGAGGAAACACAAGGTAGAGTTAGGTGCGGACGCTCTGGGCAACCTCACCAGAATTGAGAATGAGATTGCCAAATTCCCTGCCCGTCTGGAAGCCGCAAAGACCAGAAAAGAGGAAACCATCGCACAGCTTGAAACAGCAAAAGTTGAGGTTGAGAAACCGTTTGCTTTTGAAAATGAGCTGAAAGAAAAGACGGAAAGGCTTAACGCCCTCAATATCGAATTGAATCTGAACGAAAAGGACAACACTGTTATTGACGATGAGCCAGAGCAGAACGGTGAGCCGGCAGAGAAAAAAAATGAGGACAGGGAGAGGTAAATCCAGTTTGCACATTTGTATTGCTTTATTTTGGGCAGTATAATAAGTGACGATAAGAAAAAGTCGGAGGTGAGGAAGAATGTCGGATGCGTTCAGATTTGAAACTTTTGTAGATGTCCACAGCAATATCTTTAATGAATACCTCGGTTCTGTCGTAGCAAAGCTGTCCAGAGAAAATGAGGAATACCGTGCCATAAGAGTTGAGATTGAGGGCTTGTATGAGAAATATCCGAAAGTCTTAGGCGTGTTTGATACGGAAACATCGGCGGAACTGACCGAGGAAGAATGTACCGCACTGATTAAAGTGATGGAGCTTAGGAACAAACTTACGGATATGGAGATGCAGTCGGTTTATTTCCGTGGCTGTTATGACAGCGTAGGCTATCTGAAAAAAGCAGGGATTTTATAATGGACTGACCGAGGAAAAGGCGGTGTTAGCGTGAAAGCTGATGCCGTCTTTTACATAACCATGTAGTGGAAAATTTCATAAGTATATGGTAAAATAAACAAAAATTTAAAGTGTGAAAGGTGCCTAATATGGATTACTATGTGGTTGATGCTTTTACTGATAAGTTGTTTAGTGGCAATCCAGCTTGCATATGTGTGTCAGAAAAAACACTTTCCAATGAAGTTATGCAAAATATAGCATTTGAAAATAATTTATCCGAAACAGCATTTATTTATAAGAATGGCAAGGATTATATATTAAGATGGTTTACGCCATCATTTGAAATAGACCTTTGTGGTCACGCAACATTAGCAGCTGCTTTTATTGTCTTTAATCACTTAGATTGCAATTCAGATAAAGTTAATTTTGAAACTGTTAGTGGCGTTTTAAGCGTTATTCGAAAAGGGGATTTGTATGAAATGACTTTTCCAAAAAGAATAGCACAGAGCATTATGAAAAAGCCAGATATTGTTGAATCACTCAGTTTTGAGCCGCTTGAGCTTTATTCTGAACGGGATTTATATGTAGTAATGAATAATGAAGAAGAAGTTAAAAATTATATTCCAGATTACACGAAACTTAAAAAATTAGATTCTTGGCTTGGAATTGTAATAACAGCAAAAGGTAATAATGCTGATTTTGTTTCGAGATATTTTTGTCCAGAATTGATGTTTGAAGACCCAGTAACAGGTTCTGCCCACAGCACTTTAGTACCAATATGGAGCAATAAGTTGGGAAAAAATAAACTATTGGCAAAACAATTATCTAAAAGAGGAGGCACTCTCTATTGTGAATGTAGCAATAATAATATAAAAATTTCAGGAAATGCAGTCATTTATTCAAAAGGAAGTATTTTGTTATAACTATAATGCGACCAAAATTTTATTTTTATAAAGCATAATGGACGCTATGGGAATTGAGTAAAGAGGGATAGTTTTAATGAAAGTATTAGATATTTTTTCATGGTTGCCTGCAAAAGAAATTAGTTTGGAACAATTAGAGCAGATTTTTATAGATTACAAATCTGGTATTTATAATAGTGAATACATTGTTTTATCTGAACTTCCAAATAATGTATCCGAAGATATTTTGACTTGTAAAAATGAATTGCTGAAAGAGAGGAAGAAAGTTACTTTCATTTTAAAAGGAGAAAAAGTCATTACTGTCATTGGTTATCAAGAGTGACAAGATGAATTTTGTTTGAAAGGTTTGGTGGTGTATGGAACGGTTTTATAATTATCGGAATATGTCACTTGAGCAACGGGAATCCGCTTTAAATTCTTTAAGCTCTATTGGTTTTTTTCCTGCATATGGAAGTATAAAAACAATGCGTCTGATAATGGATAAGTCATTTGGAGAAAAAATGCCACAGTTTTATTTTGTTTTCAGAGAAAAAGAGCTGATAGGCTATATGTTCCTTATTGGTAATGATAAAATGTTTCGTGCATTTCCGTGGCTTGCAATTGATAATCTTGATGAATTGCCAATGAAAATTGTAGAGCCATTAATGGATATAGCAATTAAGGCATGGAATAATGAGGACGGCAATATTATCAATGCAGACGGTAGTATTACTGAAAAAAGTCTGATTGCTCAAAGCTATAAACAGCGTATAGAAAACTACAGGCATGGCATTGGACGACGAAGTGAAAATGAATGCCGTTGACAACTTTAGCTTATAGAGGTGTTGAATAATGAATCAAAGAGAAAGGATAATTCGTTTGTGGTTTGATATGTGGCTGCAACAAAAAGACTTAGGGATAGATGATATTTTTACGGAAGATGTTATTTATATTGAAAGTTGGAGTCCAAAATATGAAAACCGCATAACCGTTAAACATTGGTTTGAAGAATGGAACACTCGTGGTAAAGTTCTTGTATGGGATATAAAACAGTACTTCCATAAGGAAAGCCAAACTATTGTAGAATGGTATTTTAAGAATGAGATGAACGATGGTAGCATTGAGGAATTTGATGGTATGTCACTTATCGAATGGACATCTGATAACAAAATAAAATTGTTAAAAGAATTTGGCTGTAATTTAAATAATTATAACCCATATCAACATGGCGATGTACCACAATTTAGAAAAGAACAGGCAAATTGGTTTTGATATAAAATGTGGAAATCATAGAGGTGTCATATTAATGAAAGAATATATAACAAAGCGAGTACATGAATTGTACTGGAAAGAAGATATAAATTGTGCAAGGACAGCACTTGTCTGTTTGAGCGAATTATTTGATGAAATTGTCATTGAGCCGCAAACAATCTGGTCTGCGGTTGGATTGCATGGTGCGGGTGGATATAGGGCACAATGTGGTTTAGTTGAAGGTACGCTTATGTTCATTGGAATTTATCTTCATATGATAGGAAAATCAGAAGATGAAATTGTATCTGCTTGCTATAATTTTGCGTCTGCCTTTGATAGAGAATTTGGTTCATTAAGATGTTTTGAATTACGTCCTACGGGTTTCTCAGAGAGCGACCCACCACATATGTGTGAAAATTTGACTTGTAATGGAATCGAATTTGCATATCAATATATTTTGGGAATCACAGAAAAGTAAGCAAAAACTAATTTGTTAATGCCCAATAGTTAGAATTGAACATTGTTTGATGCATAGCTAAATAGAGATAAATTTTCTATATGGCAGATATATAAAAGACGGAATAATTTAAAATTTACAATCTGGAAAAAAGCAGACTTATGAAGCAGAATCTAAAGGTAGGACATTATGAAGAAAGCAGCTCTTATATTGAGTATAATATTTATTATTTTAACTTTTGTTGGTGCAGGATATGTTTTGTATAATGGTGGGAAGATAAATGCGGGATATGCTATTATTCCAATGGTATTTGCCCTTGTTTGTATCGCTTTTTACCGAAATAGAAAGTAACAATTTTATGTTTATCTGTAAATCATGATTGGAATTAAATACTATTTTACATAGCCGAGAGGTTTTCATTTACGAAAATCTTTCGGCTAATTGTATTTATGGAGGTGATTTTTATTTGAATGAGAAGTAACAGACCCTATGTGCAGATTAACCCAGACGTGCTTGAACGGGCAAGGCAGATAGACCTGCTTTCCTATCTTCGAGCTTATGAGCCGAGCAATCTTGTCAAAGTCAAAGGCACAACGAACGTGTACTGTACCGCCGAGCATGACAGCCTAAAGATTTCCAACGGCAAATGGTACTGGTGGTCGAGGGGCTTCGGCGGCTATTCCGCCCTTGATTATCTGATGAAAGTTAAGGAATACGGCTTTGTGGAAGCCGTGGAAATCCTCACGGGGCAGACGATGGCGGACTGGAAACCGCCGCCCTCTGCCGTGAAAAAAGACGAGCCAAAGGTGCTGCTCCTGCCGCCGAAGAACAGAAATTGCGACAGGGTGACGGAGTATCTTTTCGGGCGTGGCATTGATTATCAGCTTATCCAGGAGTGCATTGCCGAGGGAATTATTTTCGAGAGTGCCGACTACCACAATGCTGTTTTTATTGGAAAAGATGAAAGCGGAACGCCAAAATACGCCGCTTGCCGTGGCACAATCAGCAGCTTCAAGCGTGACGCATCAGGCAGCGACAAGCGGTATTCGTTTCGGCTTCTGGCGAGAGAGCCGTGTTCTTCGGTGCATTTATTTGAAGCCGCCATTGATTTACTCTCCTATGCCACTTATTTAAAGTGTGAGGGGAAAGATTATAAAGCGGAAAACCTGCTCTCTTTGTCGGGCGTGTATCAGCCAAAGAAAGAGATAAAAGACAGCAAAATTCCCGTTGCTTTATCGACTTTTTTGAAAGCAAATCCACAAATCAATACAATCTATCTGCATCTGGATAAGGATAAGGCAGGTCGGTTATGTACCGCCGCCTTGAAAGAATTATTGCAGAAAGACTACCGAATCGTTGATGAACCGCCGCCAGTCGGCAAGGACTTCAACGATTTTTTAATGTCCTATCTGGGGATTGCAAGGCAGAAATCGAACCGTGAAAGAGGTGATGCCCGTTGATTGTCGGATGATTTTTTTCTGATTGAAACAGCCAGACAGCAATAAAAAATGGAAAAAGAAAGAGAGGAAATTGCCATTGAAACAGTATGAAGTAACGCTCACAGGTCACTTTGAAAAGACCGTTTCCGTCTATGCAGACAGCCCCGAACAGGCGGCGGAAAAGTTGAAGATTATCCTGTTTGACACCGACCTTGTCCGCTTTTCTGATGAGGATTTTGTCTGCGGCGAAGCAGATATTAAGGACGAAGATGAGGACGGTTGTGAAGAAAATGCAGCAAAGAATGAGGATATGGAGGACGTATGCTGTTCAGATTGTCCGTACTTCTGCCCCGTGTGTGGAGAATGTATGTATGAGGACGGATGTTAAAGACACGTCTTACCAAGCACTGAATTTGGTTATCCATCTGCCGATGGAAACAAAATTCGCTTGTTAGGGGACGTCCCCTAATACCCCGTGGAAAAGACCGCCGCCAGAGGACGGCAGGCAGAAAGGAGTTTTTTAAGGATGAGTGATTTTATATATTTTATCCTCGGCACAACGCTCGGCGGGATGTTCGGCGTGGCGGCTATGTGCGTGCTGCAGATTAACAGGCTCTCCGAGGGAAAGGGGGATGCAGATGCGGAAACGGAATGTGCAGATACTGTTCCGACTGACCGAGGAAGAAACTGAATACCTCTGTTCCCTTGCGGAGAAATCGGGACGCTCCAGACAAGCCCTGCTTCAGTCGATGGTCATGGGCTATCGGCTCTGCGAGAAGCCAGACCCAGAGTTTTATAAAATCATGCGGGAGCTGTCCGCAATCGGAAACCGCATCAACCAGCTTGCGGCAAAGGCAAATGCCCTGAACTTTGTGGACACGCCGATGCTCTATGACGAAGCCAAGCGGTGGCGGGACTTCCGTCTGGACGTAAGCAGGCAATACCTTGTTCCGAGGAAGATGTCTGGCTGATGGCGGTCTGCGAAATCTGGGACGTAAAGGGCAGGCTCGACCACCCTATCGACTACGCCGAGAATCCAGAAAAGACCGCCAACCCCAAATACACGGATGCGGACTTGCAGGCGATGGGCGATGTGATGAAGTACGCCACCAACGGCGACAAGACCGAGCAGCAGTTTTTTGTCACAGGTGTAAATTGTGACCCTGCCACCGCAAGGGACGAGATGATGATAGCCAAAGCACAATGGAACGATGAGAGCGAGATTGTCTGCTATCACGGCTTCCAGAGTTTTAAGGCAGGCGAGGTCACGCCAGAGGTTGCCCATGAGGTCGGCGTGAAGCTGGCGGAGAAGATGTGGGGAGAAAGGTTTCAAGTGATTGTGGCGACGCATCTGAATACGGAATGCCTGCACAACCACTTTGTCGTCAATTCCGTTTCTTATATCGACGGAAAGCATTACCACGACAACAAGAAGAACCTGCGGCTGCTCCGCCAGCGTTCGGACGAATTGTGCCGTGAGTATTCCTTATCGGTCATTGAATACCCAAGCGGCAGGAAAAAACCCTATGCCCTTTACCAAGCCGAGAAGAATGGTCTGCCTACAAGGGATACCGTGGCACGGCAGGCGGTGGACGAAGCCATCTTAAAATCATTCACATTGAAAGACTTTGACCGCCAGTTGTCGGAAATGGGATACCGCATCAATTTTGACCCCAACCGAAAATACTGGACGATAATCGGGAAAGGATGGCAAAGACCGAAGCGGCTCTACAAGCTCGGCGATGACTACACCAATGAGAGGATAACGGAACGCATCAAGGAAAATTCCTATGCGGTCAAATTCCAGAGCTTTTCCAAAGAGCAGCCGCAGGTCAGAGTGTACCGTGTCCGTGGCTCTCTGAAAGATGCAAAGAAAATCGGCGGCTTGCGTGGGCTGTATCTCCACTATTGTTATAAGCTCGGCATCCTGCCCAAAGGGAAAAAACAGAATTATGCACGGCTTCATTATCTTCTGAAAGATGACTTGATGAAGATGGACGCCATCACAGATGAAACAAGGCTGCTTTGCCGCAACCATATAGACACGGCGGAGCAGCTTTTGTCCTATAAAGGCTCTCTGGAATCCGAAATGCAGGAGCTGACCGAACAGCGTAAGGGGCTTTACTCCCAATCCCGAAAATCAGTCGGGGAAGAAAAAGAAGCGGTCAAGGCTCGATTGTCGGAAATCACGGGGCGGCTCAAAATAATTCGAAAGGAGGTCAGATTGTGCGATGGTGTCCTTGCCAGAAGCGATACCATCAAGGAGAAGTTACAGACCATATGGGCAGATGAGAAAGAGCAGCAAAGAAAGGAGCTGATGAAGCATGAACACAGGCGGCGAAGCGGCAGAGCAAATCGTGAGGATGAGTTTGGAGGGATTTGAGGTTGCAGCCAAAATCACGGGGGCAGGTGCGAAGAATATCGCCATCCTCTTATATTCCATTTTGAAAGAGGAACAGAAAACCAAAGGAAAGGCAAGGCTCACAAATATGCTCCGCTCTGGAAAGGAGCTGAAAGTCTTTACCGTTAAGAGCGGTGACTTGAAAAAATTCACGCAGGAAGCGAAGAAATACGGCGTACTCTACTGCGTGCTTGCAGACCGTGGGAATAAAGACCCCAATGCGGAGGTGGATGTGATAGCCCGTGCGGAGGACGCATCAAAAATCAGCCGCATCGTGGAGCGTTTCAATCTTGCGTCGGTGGACGCCGCTTCTATCGTGACCGAAGCGGAGAAATCAAAAGGGGAAAAGAACAAGCCAAGAGATGCCAAGACCGAAAAAGATACAAAGAATGTAAAAGACGGTCAGCCAGAGCCAGACATCGGCGTGCAGGAAAAGGCGGAGAAAGACAGGCTCATGGATGCTTTGATGGGCAAGCCTGTCCAGAAAGAGGAGAACGCCCCAAACCCCTCATTGGCAAAGACAGAAAAATCCCCTCTGTCCGAGCCTACCTCAGAGCAGCAAAGGAAGTCCGCAGAGGGGGCTACTATGACTAAGGCACAGAAGCCGTCAGTCAGGGAAGAACTGCGGAAGATAAAGGAGAGCCGTAAGGAGCAGGAAGCGGATGTTTCCCCTGCAAAAGAGAAATCTTCCGACAGGGCGAAGAAACCGACCGCAGGAAAGACGGAGCATAAACAGCCCCAGAAGCGGAAACGCAAACCAAAATCGAAAGGAGCAAGATAAGCATGAGTATCTATGATGTATTCAGCGGTGGCAGCAGAGCCTTTAACAAAGAGGAATGGGCTGCCCAAAAGCAGGAGCAGCGGAAAGAAGCCTATGACTTGATTGACACGACCTGCGGACAGATGATGACGGACGGCGGTGCATTTCAGCAGTACCTTGACGTGCAGGGGCATTTTGACCGCTACTCCGTCAACAACGCAATCTTAGTTTCGGCACAGATGCCCGAAGCGACACAGTTAAAAGATTATGGGAGTTGGAAACAGAGCCGTGTCTATGTGGACAAGGACGCACAAAAAGTGACTATCCTTGAGCCAGGGAAAGAGTATCAGCGTGACGATGGTTCAAAAGCTGTCGGATATAACGCAAAAGTGGTATATGACGTTTCCCAGACCTCGGCAAAGGACAGGCAGCAGCCGCAGGAACAGAAAACCATGCGGGAGCTTGTGTCGGCAATGATTGACGCAAGTCCCGTTTCCTTTGTGCCAGTCGATGACCTTGAGCTGCCTGCGTTCTATGACAGCTCACAGCAGACCATCTTCATCAAGACGGGACTTTCCGAGGAACAGCTTTTTGTCAGCATGGCAAAGGAAGTGTCGGCGGCAGTCTTTGACTTCAAGCATAAGGAAAGCCGTGATGATTCCGACTTTAAATCGTTCTGCGTCGCCTATATGGTAAGCTCCCGTTACGGCGTGGACACAAAGGGATTTAGCTTTGGCAAGCTCCCGAAAGAATTTGAGGGCATGGAAACGCAGGCGTTCAAGGGCGAGCTTGGCTCTATGCGTGACGTACTCGGAGAAATCCAGTCGGATATGTATAAGAGCCTTGAGAAGAACAAGCCGCCTAAATCCAAAGAGCAGGAACGCTAATCGGAGGTGCTGCACATGAAAGAAGAACGATATCATCTGGCATTGGACAAATATGATAAAAATATTGTTCTTAATGCCCTCAATACCCTGCGGACGCAGCAGATACAGGAGGAACGCCCCACCGAGCCTGTTGACGAGCTGATAAGCAGGGTGGCATACGCCCCGACCAAGAAAGTAAAGGTCGCCCCGTGCAAGTGCCATGAAGAACGGTGATGATTATAAGGCGGGCTTAATCCTCTCTTTATGCGGGATTGTTCCTGTCGTGTGGCTTGCCCTGCTGACTGCCCCTTATGTCAGCGGCGGCATCGTGGAGATAATGCAGAATCTATCCGTGGCAATCAACAATCCGTTTTCCATAACGGTGTGTAAGGACAGCATGAAAACTGTCCTTATTTTTCTGCTTGCTTACGGCATGGGAATCGGCGTTTATTTTTCCACACGCAGGAACTACCGCAAAGGGGAAGAACACGGCTCTGCAAAATGGGGCAACGCAGGTACGCTCAATAAAAAGTACCGAGATAAAAACGCATCGAAAAACAAGCTGCTGACCCAGAGCGTCCGCATCGGGCTTGACGGGAAGAAGCACAGGAGAAACTTAAATATCCTTGTGGTAGGCGGCTCTGGTGCAGGAAAGACCAGATTTTTTTGCAAGCCCAATGTTATGCAATGTAACACATCAATGGTAATCTTAGACCCGAAAGGCGAGATTGTCCGTGACACGGGAGGGCTGCTTGAGAAGAAAGGCTATGAGGTGCGTGTGCTTGATTTAATCAATATGCACAGAAGCCATTGCTATAATCCGTTTGTCTATCTTCGGAATGATAACGATGTGCAGCGGCTTGTGACGAATCTCTTTAAGGCGACCACACCGAAAGGAAGCCAGTCACAAGACCCGTTCTGGGACACGGCAGCGAGTATGCTGCTCCTATCCCTTGTATTCTATCTGAAATACGAAGCCCCGCCAGAGGAACAGAATTTCCCGATGGTGATGGAGCTTTTAAGGGCAGGCGAAGTAAGGGAGGATGACGACAGCTATGTAAGCCCGCTTGACGAATTGTTTGACCGCCTTGAGATGGTAAACCCAGAGCATATCGCATTAAAGTATTACAGAGATTATCATTCTGGTTCTGCAAAGACGCTAAAGAGCATCCAGATAACCCTTGCCGCAAGGCTTGAAAAGTTCAATCTGGAAAGCCTTGCATCTTTGACCGCCACGGACGAGCTTGATTTGCCGTCTTTGGGCGAGAAGAAAGTCGCACTGTTCGCTCTGATACCAGACAACGACACCAGTTTTAATTTTCTGGTGTCACTATTATACACGCAGCTATTCCAACAATTATTTTATCTTGCCGACCACAAGTACGGCGGGAGTCTGCCTGTCCACTGCCAGTTCATTATGGATGAATTTGCGAACGTCAGTTTGCCCGATGACTTTGACAAGATTTTAAGTGTCATGCGGTCAAGGGGCGTGTCCGTTTCGATTATCCTGCAAAATCTGGCACAGCTGAAAGCTCTGTTTGAGAAACAGTGGGAAAGCATTGTTGGCAATGCCGATGAGTTCCTCTATCTCGGCGGCAATGAGCAGAGTACCCATAAGTTTGTGTCGGAGCTTTTAGGCAAGGCGAGCATCGACACCAACACCTACGGGAAAAGCTCTGGACGGAGCGGGAACTATTCTACCAACTACCAGATTTCGGGGCGTGAGCTTTTAACCCCAGACGAAGTGCGTATGCTTGACAACCGCTACGCACTTCTTTTTGTGCGTGGGGAACGCCCCGTCATGGATTTAAAGTATGACATCTTGAAACACCCAAACGTGAAACTGACCGCCGACGGTGGGAAGCCGCCGTATATCCACGGAGAGGCGGCACAGGCGGTCGCAACCCTTGTGTTTGACGGGGATATTCCAGAAAACGCCGTGAGCGTGGATGCCGTCAGCACTTCCTACGAGCTTCTGTCCGATGAGGACTTGGAAGAAATATTCAATTTATAAGGAGGATTTACCCTATGAAACTTTTTAAGAAGAACGAGAACAACCAGAGCAAAGCAACCCAGAAACTGTCGATGGTCAGAAAAGCAAGAAAGGCGTTTGCCGTGTATGCCGCTTTGGTATGCTGCATGGTCTTTGGCACGACAACAGCTTTTGCCGCCAATGACCCGATTGCCGTGGTCAACAACCTGTCAAACTTTATCTTTGGTCTGATTAAGGCGGTCGGGATGATTATGCTCGGCTTCGGCATCGTGCAGGTGGGCTTGTCGCTGAAATCCCACGACCCGTCCCAGAGGGCGAACGGCTTTCTGACCCTTGCAGGCGGCGTGGTGATTACCTTTGCAAAAGAGATTCTGACCCTTATCACAGGTTAATCCAGAACAGATTGAAATAGCAGGCTGATATAAGACAGGGACAACGGGGCAGATCCGCTTTGCGGAACTTGCCCCACTGTCCAATTTTAAGAACGGAGGTGGTCGAATGTCAGATAACTGGGTAGTCCAGAACTTGGAGAACGCCCTTAACACTTGGAATGAAAAGTTAGCCGAGATATGGCAGCTCATCACCCAGTCCCCAGAAACCTTTAAAGGCGGTGCGATATGGAAAGTCATCGTTGACATCCACGGTGCATTGCAGGCGATAGGGCTTGCCCTGCTCGTGCTGTTCTTTGTCGTGGGCGTGATGCGTACCTGCGGCGACTTCGCACAGGTCAAGAAGCCCGAACACGCAGTAAAGCTGTTTATCCGCTTCGCACTTGCCAAAGGTGCAGTGACTTATGGCTTGGAGCTGAT
>CAJTMC010000050.1 GCA_910577115.1 uncultured Lachnospiraceae bacterium | reverse complement strand
CCTCCTTTCACAGAGGATATCGCCATTAGATTATGTAGAGTTTAGAGGTGCAAAAAGGCTAAGAAACAAGGCATATGTGAAATAACTCTACATAATGCAAAGCTTTTCATAAGATGAAATACCCGGTAACGTAACTTATGCTTCCACAAGTGATAATATTGAAATTCAATTTGAAGCGGCGACAAAGAACGGCTCTGTATCAATTCCTTTTGGAAGCGTGCTTTCCATAAATAATGATACTGTTATGGGGACTGTTGGAGATAACCCAAGTATTACAGTCAAAACGGAAACAAGAAATGGAGATATAATGGCGGAACAATGAGAGAAGATAAAATAAAAGCGGTGATTACTTCTGTTTTGTTTCTTGCTTTTATAGTTGTGATTACAATTTCAAACTGGAGTTGAGGAATCTCCCGTAGAAAAACAAATGCTGAAAAGCATTGGATTCTATGGGAGATTCTTATTTTAGGATAAGGAGCTTAAAAATTGGCATTATGATATGCGCCTTCGTTTTTATAGACAAACTTTTTTCAAAAACTGCAAGGTTGCGCGATCAGGCACATTCTAAAACAACAACTTCACAGCTTTCCAGTTTCAATGCTTCACCTGATTTCCACGTTTTTTCTGCAGGCATATTGATCTGATTTGACAAAAGAACGCCTTTGACAGCATAGTCTAATGTCAATTCTACAGACGTTTCACCGAAGTTAGCGGCAACTAATATTCGCTTTTGACCATCTGCGCGGTAGTAAGCCATAACAAAATCCATATCCGTATACGCTGGAATATAGTCGCCATATGTAAATACTTCTTTGTATTCAGATGACTTGCGCAGCGCAATCAGCCTGCGGTAATAATGCAACACAGAGTCCGTATCCTGTTCCTGCGATTCCACATTGATTTCAGAATAATTGGAATTGACTTTCATCCAGGGTGTGCCGGTGGTAAATCCGGCATTTTTTTCGCTGCTCCACTGAACAGGGGTTCTTGCATTGTCGCGGCTCATTCTGCCGCAGACCTCCAACGCCTGCGCATCGGAAAGCCCCGCTTCGCGCGCGATATGATACTGATCCGTCGTGCTGATGTCATCATAATCTTCAATGCTGTTCCACACAGCATTCTGCATTCCGATTTCCTGTCCCTGATAGATAAACGGAATGCCGCGCAGCAGAATATTAACGGTGCCTAACATTTTTGTTCCGGCGGGCGTTTGTGCGTACTTGGGCAAAAAGCGGGACGCACCTCTTGGTTCGTCATGGTTCTCAATGATATTTGCCTTAAATCCGCATGCCTGCGCTTCAAGTTGTGCGTCCGTAATGGCCTTTCTCCAACGATTAAAATCCATTGGCGGGGCATCATACCAGCCATGTTCCCCGTCGCTTAAGCAGTGTGCACTGAAATCAAAAATCGTGGAAAAATGTCCGTTCTCGCCGATAAACTGCTCCAAAGCGTCCTTTTCAATTGTAAAGACTTCTCCGACTGTAAACGCATTATAGTTTTCAAACGTATTTTTCTTTAAAGCTTCCAAAAGATTTCCAAGCCGCTCCATGCTGTCAATCATTCTCCAACAGCCTGCCAGTCCGTCTGCGCCGTCCGGTTCATAGCTGGGAAACGTCGTATTTTTCCCGATATTGACAATGGCGTCAATCCGAAAGCCTGCCACGCCTTTGTCAAGCCACCAGTTAATCATGGTGTAGAGTTCAGTTAACAGCTTGGGGTTTTCCCAGTTTAAATCCGGCTGTTCCTTTGCAAACATATGAAAATAATATTTGTCCGTTCCCGGAACCGGCTCCCAGCAGTTTCCGCCGAAGTAAGAGCGGCAGTTGCTGGGCGGATTGCCGTCTTTTCCCTTGCGGAAATAAAAATAATCTGCATATTCGCCGTCGGGATCTGCTAACGCTTTTTGAAACCATTCATGTTTGTCGGAGCAGTGATTGATGACCAAATCCATAATCAGATGCATTCCCCGCTTTTGGGTTTCCGCCAGCAATTCGTCAAATTCCTCCATTGTCCCGAATTCTTCCGCGATTGCATAATAATCGGCAATGTCATACCCCTGATCGACAAAAGGGGATTTATAAATTGGGGACAGCCAGATAATGTCAATCCCCAATTCCTTTAAATAATCCAGCTTTGCAATAATTCCGCGCAAATCTCCGATGCCGTCCCCGTTTGTATCCAAAAAGCTCTTTGGATAAATCTGATACGCTGTTTTGTCATGCCACCATTTTTTTTCCATAATTCGTTCCTCTCCTTTCGAAATCTGCGAAGTATTGCCAACAAAAAATTTAGGTCTTTTGTTGTAAAAAGCGTAAAGTGCAATATTCGTTAACATTTTTCACACGAGCTCCTAATCAAGGTGTGTGAAATTTTGATTTCACGCCGATTTCTGTTGTTATAAAATTGATTGATATAATGTTTTTGATGTATTATACTGCTATTATAAAGAGTAATTTTTATTTTTTCTTGCAATATCATTTCATATTATGACACAATACTGCTCTATGGCGTACTATTGAAGTCATAGGAGGATGGGAGAGCGTTACGATGAAAAAGCTGCATTCGCTTGTTTTGGAACAAAAGGAAAATGCAAAGCATGGAGAGGCCTCGTTTCCGGTACAGAAATATATTACGCAGCTGAATACAGATGCGCCGACAGTGATGCTTCACTGGCACGAGGAGGCGGAGCTTACGCTGATTACGGAAGGGGATTGTATTTATCAGATTGATTTGGCGGATTATGAAGTGAAAGCGGGGGATCTCATATTTGTCCCTCCGCTTCTGCTTCATTCGATTTCCAAAAACAAGAGCGAAACGGTTTCTTCGGAAACCTATGTCTTCCATATGAATTTTTTGGGCGGTAATTCGACAGATATCTGCTCTACGCGTTATTTAATTCCGATGATGAATCAGGAATTTTCCGTACCTTGCCTGATTACGCCGGAACACCCTGCTTATGTTTCCCTTCGGAAGATTTTTAATCAAATTACTTCATTATATAATGAGGCGGTAACCGGATATGAGCTTGCGCTGAAATCCCTGTTTTTGCAGGCAGTCTTTTTGCTGCTACAGTATCGCAGGGAAAATGCGTCTGCTGATACCCGGGTTTTTTCTGATAAGCTCAAACAAGTGCTTGACTATATTGAATTGCATTATGCGGAGCCGATTACCGTTTCTGAGCTGGCAAAGCTGTGCTATTTCAGTGACTATCATTTCATGCGCTTTTTTAAAAAGCATATGAGCATGACCTGCGTGGAATATATCAACAATCTGCGGCTGGAAAAATCGGTGGAGCTGTTTGAGAAAGGAAATTCCTCGATTTTGGAGGTATCGCTGTCCGTAGGCTTTCATAATCTTTCCTATTTTCACAGGGCATTCAAGAAAAAGTATCATATGACGCCGCATGCCTTTATCAGGGAACTGAATTAGTCAGCTCTTGGCTTCTGTACGGATTGCCGCCTGCTGCGATAAAGCCAATCGGAAGGTAGTCGGTGTCAATATATTTTATATAATCAAGATCCATATAGTAATTGCAGAAAAGAATTTCCATATAAAAATGATGTATTTTATAAGGAAAAATTTACCATTATTATTTTGATGTAATTTTCAGACAATTTTAAGGAAGGTGTTGAAAAAAACTGTTATTTCGTGTACACTATAAGTAACTGTACAAAAATCCCCTTTCGGAAAATAGTGAAGTTTACAATTTTTAGCAAGAGGGAACCTTATGGAAGGAGATTCTATATGAAAAAAGCAATAAGCCAGTCTTTATTTACTTTAATTTTAAACGGTATATCCATACTATCGTTAATATTCTTGGTTTTTTCCCTGTTTTCTTACGGAAGGGCGAACAACGAGCTGAATGAAGCGAATGAGGAGCGTTATAACCTGACCTATAATGCCAATCGCTTTATGAACGGCTCATCTTATCTGACGAATGAGGTGCGTGCCTTTGCAGCGACGGCAAACAAGGAGCATTATGATAATTATTGGGACGAAGTGAACAACCTGAAAAACCGCGATAAGGGCGTTGCTGCCATGCAGGAAATCGGAATTACATCGGCGGAGCAGACAATGATTGATGATATGTATGCGCTTTCAAATCAACTGGTTCCGTTAGAGGAAGAGGCGATGGAAAATGTGCTGGACGGAAAGCGTTCCGTAGCGATTGACTATGTGTACGGGGAAGAATACAGCGATGCCATTACAAAAATCAATGCGTTGAAGGAGCAGTTTTTGAATGATTTGGATATGCGGACACTCGCACAGATAGATAATCTGATACAACAGACAAACATGATCAGGATAGAGATGATTATTGCATTTGTAGTGGTTGCGGTGATGCAGTTATTCAATATGTTGTATATTCGTGCTAAGGTTTTGCGCCCTGTAAGAATTGTAAAAGATCAGATGCTGGAGATTTCGAAGGGCAATCTTTCCGCGGCATTTGGACTGGGTTCTGATACTTCAGAGATTGGAAGGCTTGTGGATTCGATTCATGAAACAAAACGTGAGCTGAAAAAATACATAAGTGATATTGATGAAACATTGTCACAAATGGCACAGGGAAATATGAATCTGACAATCGGTGATGATTATCGCGGAGAGTTCCTGCCGATTCAGCGTGCAATGGGACAGATACTGGATTCTTTAAACGGTGCGCTTTCTAGGATTAACATAACATCTGCGCAGGTTGCGGAGGAGTCGGATAAACTGTCAGCCGGCGCACAGTCTCTGTCAAGCGGTACGGTGCAGCAGGCAGCAGCCGTTGAGGAGTTGTCGGCAAGCATTCAGGAGATATCAAGAGAAGTCAACAGCACTTCCGCAGATGCAGACAATGCCCATAAGTCTTCTATGGGCGCAATGGTATATTTAAAGACCTGTAATGAGAAAATGGAAGCCCTAAAGGCGGCGATAGACGAGATTTCGGAGTCTTCCCGTCAGATTGGCGGCATTACAAAGGCGATCGAAGATATCTCTTTCCAAACGACGATTCTTGCACTGAATGCGTCAGTGGAGGCGGCACGCGCAGGCGAGGCAGGAAAAGGTTTTGCGGTTGTGGCAGATGAAGTGCAGAGTCTGGCAAACAAGAGTACGGAATCTGCAAAAAACATTGCTGAGCTGATTGAAAAGTCTATTCAGCAGGTGAAAAACGGCGCTGCGCTGTCCGTCGATACAATGGACGCGCTGATGCAGGTAATAGCCGGCGGACAGCAGTCAACGGAAATGATTGAGCGAATCGCGGAGTCCGCGATGCAGCAGGCACAGTCCTTGGAACAGGTGACGGAAGGAATGCGTCAGATATCCGATGTGGTACAGACAAACGCTGCGACAGCGCAGGAGTCGGCGGCATCGGCGGAAGAGCTGCAGAACCAGGCGCAGGATTTAAAGATTTCCGTTCACACATTCCAGCTTCGCGAGATGAGACGTTAAGATGTAATAATCGGATGTACACCCAAGTTACACAAAATGGAGAAATGTTAAAAAGGCTTGAATAAGATTTAATATTCGGACATATTTATAAGCCTGTTATCAACTGAACTTCATACAACAAATACGGCGGTCAGTTAAGACCGCCGTAACCATAATTTATATCTTTTGCTTAGTGGATTATGAAACTGTGTATTTCTTATTTTTTTATGTCTAATTTGCCTTCTTAATTTTTCAGGTGTATCCACATCTTTAAATACTTCATATCTTATACCTCCTATTTACAGTCTTGCCCCAGTCTGTCAGACAGCTTCTTGTTACCTTTCATACTCCTAATTGATTGATACAACCGCTAGGGCGTTACTGCTTCACCTGGATAGCCGTTATATATGACTGATTATCATAATTGTTGTTGCTTATTTACATGCAATATAGGACACATAATCCGATGCCATGAATTTAAGAAAATACCAAAAAAACCTTGATTTTCAAGTCTCTCTGTGTTATTATCATTCACGGAAACAGAATAGAAAATTCTTCGGGGCAGGGTGAAATTCCCTACCGGCGGTAGAGTCCGCGACCTGCTTTTTACATAAAATGGCATGTAAAAGGTGGCTGATATGGTGCAATTCCATAACCGACAGTAAAGTCTGGATGAGAGAAGAACGGTATTTTTGAATGACATTTTTTGTAGTTCAAATATTTTTAGAAGTATGTTATGTCCCCGAATATATCAAGTATTCGGGGATTTTTGTCTGCAAAATTTTATAGGAATCAAAAATACCAAAACGACTTATTTTCAAGAAGAATTTCCTAAAAACAAAATCAATTTCAGAAAATTGAAAAGAAAAGGAGATTAAAAAAATGAACCAATTTATCACTAACATTATGGAAAACCTAACCTTTGTGCTTGAGTTTATCGCGCTTGTGGCAGTGCTGGTCATTGTCGCAGTCATTGCAGAAAAGCTGATTTCACGGAATAATAATTCCGGGAAAAACAACACGACAGGAAAAATCCTTACTACAAGAAAAACCGCAATGATCGGCATGTTTTCAGCAATCGCGGGTGTTTTGATGACAATCGAGCTTCCTGTTCCGTTTGCGCCGCCGTTTTACGGAATTGACGCCAGCGAGCTTCCTGTGCTTCTTTGCGGATTTGCATTTGGCCCAGTGGCAGGCGTGCTGACGGAATTCCTAAAGATTGTGATTAAACTGTTTTTCAAGCCGACATCAACGGCTTTCGTGGGAGAACTTGCAAACTTCTGTGTTGGCTGTGCCATGATTTTACCGGCAACCATTATCTACCACATCAAAAAGAAGAAGACGACCGCAATCGTCGCAAGTGCGATTGGAACGATAATAATGACAATTTTCGGAACCCTGTTCAATGCCGTATACCTTCTGCCGACCTTTGCGGTGATGTTTGGTATGCCGCTTGATGCAATCATCGGTATGGGAACAGAAATTAATGCGAATGTCACCAATATATTTACGTTTGTTGCTTTTTGCGTGGCACCGTTGAATCTGTTAAAGGGCGCAGGTGTTTCACTCCTTACATTCGTGCTCTATAAGCCGCTAAGCCCAATCTTAAAGGCATCTTATGAGAATACGGCAAAGGACCGAAACAAAAAAACAAAGCAGGCATAAAAACCTTTGATGAAAAACCTATGAAAACACAGTTGAAAAAAATGTCGGATACGCTATAATAAAAAAGTACCTGTAATGATTATCAGTTGATTCTAGTAAAAAATACGGAGGACTCATTGAATGGGAAATGTTAGGCGTATCTATGTTGAGAAGAAAGAGGCTTTTGCCGTTAAGGCGAGGGAGCTTGAGGAGGAATTAAGAGGCTATTTAGGCATTAACGGCTTGGAAAAGACAAGAATACTAATCCGCTATGATGTGGAAAATATCTCGGACGATATTTTTGAAAAGGCGTGCAGAAGCGTATTTTCAGAGCCGCCTGTGGACGATTTGTATTTGGAAAATATTGAAATGCCAAAGAATGCGCGCTGTTTTTCTGTAGAGTATCTGCCGGGGCAGTTTGACCAAAGAGCGGACTCGGCGGTGCAGTGCGTGCAGTTTTTGAAGGAAGACGAGCAGCCGCTTATTAAGACCGCAGTAACCTATCTTTTAACAGGAACGATTTCCGACGATGAGTTTGATAAAATAAAAAATTACTGCATCAACCCTGTGGATTCCAGAGAGACGGATTTGGTAAAACCCGAGACCTTGGTGACAGTGTTTGAGGAGCCTGCCGATGTGGCAAGTTTTGACGGTTTTGCGGATATGGAAGAGGAGCAGCTAAAGGCGCTGTATGATTCTTTGGGGCTTGCCATGACCTATCAGGACTTTCTCCACATTCAGAATTATTACAAAAATGACGAGCACAGGGATCCGACAGTGACGGAAATCAGAGTGCTTGATACGTATTGGTCTGACCATTGCCGTCACACGACATTTTCGACGGAGTTAAAGGATATTCAATTTGAGGAGGGCTATTATACAGAGCCTGTTAAGACAACCTATGAGAAGTACCTGAACGCGCGCGAGGAGATTTTTGCAGGCAGAAAGGACAAATATGTCTGCCTGATGGACTTGGCGCTCATGGCGATGCGGAAACTGAAAAAAGACGGGAAACTGGACGACATGGAGAAGTCGGACGAGATTAACGCCTGCTCGATTGTTGTTCCTGTGGAGATTGACAAGGAGGATGGAAAGGGCGTTGTCACAGAGGAATGGCTTGTCAACTTCAAGAACGAGACACACAACCACCCTACGGAAATAGAGCCGTTTGGCGGCGCCGCGACATGTCTTGGCGGCGCGATTCGGGATCCGTTGTCAGGTAGAACATATGTTTATCAAGCAATGCGCGTGACCGGCGCGGCAGATCCGACGGTACCTGCGCAGGAGACCATGAAAGGAAAGCTTTCACAGAAAAAGCTTGTGCGTGGTGCGGCAAGCGGGTATTCTTCTTACGGAAATCAGATCGGGCTTGCGACCGGATATGTAAAAGAGGTCTATCACCCGAATTATGTGGCAAAGCGAATGGAAATCGGCGCAGTTATGGCGGCGGCTCCAAGAGCGAGCGTTATCCGCGAAACATCGGATCCGGACGATATTATAATTTTACTTGGCGGACGTACGGGGCGCGACGGCTGCGGCGGTGCGACCGGTTCGTCGAAGGTGCATACGACGGCTTCTTTGGAGACGTGCGGTGCGGAGGTACAGAAAGGAAATGCGCCGACGGAGCGTAAGCTGCAAAGACTGTTCCGCCGTTCTGAGGTTAGCAGGCTGATTAAGAAGTGTAACGACTTTGGCGCAGGCGGTGTTTCGGTAGCAATCGGCGAGCTTGCGGACGGTTTGATTGTTGATATGGACAAGGTGCCGAAAAAATATGCAGGGCTTGACGGTACGGAGCTTGCCATTTCGGAGTCTCAGGAAAGAATGGCAGTCGTTGTCGATCCCAAAGATGCAGACGCATTTTTAGCGTATGCGGCTGAGGAGAACTTAGAGGCTGTCAAGGTTGCGACAGTCACAAAAGAGCCAAGACTTGTGCTGATGTGGCGCGGCAAAAAGGTTGTGGATATTGCGAGAGCCTTTTTGGATACAAACGGTGCGCATCAGGAAACCGGTGTGTTTGTTGATTCGCCTGTAAAAGAGAAGAATTATTTTACGCAGCATGCAATTTGCGCAGTATCGGACGCGCTTGCGGCTGGTGATGTAAAAAGCGCGATGCTGGCTACGTTAAATGATTTGAACGTATGTTCGCAAAAGGGGCTTGTCGAGATGTTTGACGCATCGATTGGTGCAGGCAGCGTGTTTATGCCATATGGCGGAAAATATCAGCTGACGGAAACGCAGACAATGGTAGCAAAGCTCCCCGTTTTAAAGGGAAAGACTGATGTTGTGACAATGATGTCATATGGGTTTGATCCGTATTTGTCAAGCTGGAGTCCGTATCATGGCGCTGTTTACGCTGTTACGGAGTCAATGGCAAAAATTGTGGCAGCAGGCGGAGATTATAAAAAGATTCGGTTTACCTTCCAAGAGTACTTTAGACGAATGACGCAGGAGCCTTCACGCTGGAGCCAGCCGTTTGCGGCGCTTCTTGGCGCATATGATGCGCAGATTGGGTACGGGCTTCCTTCGATTGGCGGCAAGGACTCGATGTCAGGAACCTTTAATGAGATTGACGTTCCTCCGACGCTTGTGTCATTTGCAGTAGACGTGGCGAAAAAGCAGGATATTATCACGCCGGAATTAAAGAAAGCGGGTGATAAGCTTGTTGTGTTTGACATTCCTAAAAATGCGTATGATTTGCCGGAATATGATCAGGTTATGAAGCTCTATGACGGCATTGCAAAGCTGATAGCGGACAAGGTGATTGTTGCTGCGTATGCACTTGATTCCAAAGGAATTGCGGCGTCAGCGGCAAAGATGGCGTTTGGTAACAAGCTTGGCGTGGCATTTGACGACGCGTTTGCGGCAGATGTGCTGTTTGCAAACGGCATGGGAAGCATTATCGCGGAAGTTTCGGCAGACAGGCTTGACGCGCTTGCAGCAGGCGGCGTGGCTTACAGGACAGTCGGTACGGTGCTTGACGAAAATGCGGGCTTTACGTATCAGGACGTAAAGGTATCTATGGACGAGGCGCTCAACGCATGGACTTCAAAGCTTGAAAAGGTATTCCCCACAAAGGCTGTAAAGGGGACGGAGCCGGTTGCGTCAAAGCTTTATGATACAAAAGAGGTTTATGTATGCAAGAATAAGACAGCAAAGCCTACGGTGTTTATACCGGTGTTCCCCGGAACAAACTGTGAGTATGATTCAACAATCGCTTTTGAGCGCGCAGGCGCAAATGTGGTGACGAAGGTATTCCGGAATCTGTCTGCTGCCGATATCAGGGATTCGGTAGATGCGTTTGAAAAAGCGATTTCGCAGGCACAGATTATCATGTTCCCCGGCGGATTTTCGGCGGGCGACGAGCCGGACGGAAGTGCAAAATTCTTTGCGACAGCGTTCCAAAACGCAAAGATTAAGGAGGCGGTAAACAGGATGCTGAATGAGCGTGATGGTCTTGCACTTGGTATCTGCAACGGTTTTCAGGCGATGATTAAGCTTGGGCTTGTGCCTTACGGCGAGATTGCAGGACAGAAAGAGGATACGCCGACGCTTACTTACAATACGATTAACCGCCATATCTCGAAAATGGTATATACAAAGGTCGTTACGAACAAATCCCCTTGGTTACAGCTTGCAGAGCTTGGTAAAACTTATGTTACGCCTGCTTCGCATGGCGAGGGACGTTTTGTGGCGCCGCAGGAGTGGATTGACAAGCTCTTTGCAAACGGGCAGGTGGCGACGCAGTATGCCGATTTTGACGGAAACATTTCGATGGACGAGGAGTGGAATGTAAACGGTTCTTATGCGGCAATTGAGGGCATTACTTCACCTGACGGAAGATGCCTTGGAAAGATGGCGCATGTCGAGCGGCGCGGCGATGCTGTGGCGATGAATATTTATGGCGAACAGGATATGAAGATTTTTGAGTCGGGTGTGAAGTACTTTAAATAAAAAATATTATATAGAAATAAAAGGAAAGACCTTATAGGAACAAAAAGCGTTTCTATAAGGTCTTTTTGGCTAGAATGCCTGAAATTAAGATGACAGTTGGCGTATTTCATATAAAATATTGGAAATATGCTCCAGCTGGTCATCATTGTAGGAATTCAGAATTTCAATTACAATATCCCTGTCAAATCCTGACTTATGTCCAAATATGATATAATCTGCAGAAATATTGCAGGCGTTGCAGATTTTATGGAGCGTTTTGACGGTAAGGCTCTTCTTTCCGCGTTCGATGTCTGCCAAAAAACTTGCCGAAATATCACATTTCTCACTGAATTTTTCTCGTGTAAGGTGTTGGGATTCTCTGACGTCGCGTATCCGTAGTCCAACCATTAAATTATAGTCCTTATCTGAATTATAGTCTGTATCTGAATTATAGTCCCTATCTGAATCCATGCACTCACCTCCTGATGCTAATAAGTATTGCCTATAAGTTAAGTATAGCAATATCTATTTAATAAAATATATTCAATAGAATATAATAATATACTCTATTGAGTTGACAGAAAGAAAATTGAAATATATAATAAAACCATGAAATTTTTAGAAAGCATTTATAAAAATATGAAAAAAAGTAGCGGAGTGGGGAATTGAAATGAATATAAAAATCGCCATATTGGATAGTGATATCAATTATTTGGAACGTTTGTCGGGGGTGTTTCAACAGTATGATGAACTCTCGGTATCTGTGTTTACAAAAAAAGATACGCTTGAACAGGCTATGGAACAAAATACGTTCCAAATCATATTGTTTCATCCGGATATCTCGGAGAGTCAGATGGTTTTTGGGGCGGGAGTAATGCCAATCTGTCTTTGTGATGATGAAACAAAAAATCGGAAACTGTATCCGCATGCGGCTGTGATACAAAAGTATCAAAGAATCAGCAATATTTATAAGGAGATATTGAAATGCTATGCGGAGTATGCAGATGATAACGGCATGGATTTCTTTCAGGAAGGAAGCGCAAAGGCGATTGCGGTGTATTCTCCGATTGGCGGGAGCGGAAAAACGACAATTGCTTTGGCAGTGGCAAGGAAGCTTCACAGGATGAACAAAAGAGTATTATTTTTGTCGACAGAGCAATTTAACAGCTCGTCACTGCATTTTCCGGTGCAGGAGGAGGGGATAACCCGACTGATCGAGGTGTTAGGCGGAAACAGCAATTTCCAATTAACGCTGAAAGGAATTTTAAAAGAAAATGAGTCAGGGCTTCTCTATATTGAAGGCTTTAGCAGGCTTGTAGATTATGAAGACGTAAGCTGTGAAGAAATAGAAACCGTCATTAACAAAATCAGGCAGTGTGATGTGTGTGATTATATGATTATTGATACCGGCAGCAGTCTTGACAAAATAACAAAAACAGTGCTTGAAACAGCGGACAAGATTGTATTGGTTCAAAGAAACAGTGAGCATGCGGATATAAAAATGAAATTCTTTGACACACAGGTGTGGGTGAAGGAACAAAAAGAACGTATGTATGTTGTTAAAAATTTTGCGGAGCAGAATAAGAAGGGTTATGAACTGCCGCAGCTTCAGGCAGTCGGTGTTGTTCACAATTATGGAAACATTTTGAGTAATGACCTTTTAAGTTATATCGAGCAGGAAAACGGGATTCATATTCAGTCGCTCCTGTGATAAAAGACCGGAAAGAAAGGCGCAGTGATTCAAATGGCAAAAGATTTGTTTATGCAGGAGGTAGCAGTCTTAAAGCAGGCTGTTCAGGAAGCAAGCAGAATCAGAGAGTACAGTCCGGAGGAGTTTGAGGAACTGATTCATGAGAAACTCAGCGAGCGTGAGCAATGGGCGCAGGCAAATGATATCGAAGTATATCGATATTATCAGGGACTTAGCTTTAAGGAAAAGGGCGTACTCAAATATACAATTAGCGAGTCGGTAGAAGGACTTGGAATTTTAGGAAAAATTATCACAGATCCTGATATTACGGAGGTCATGATCAACGGCTACGACACAATCTTTATTGAAAAATCCGGCAAGCTGATGCGGATGGATGAGCATTTTCAGGATAACGAGGAGCTGATTCGGATTGTGCAGAAATTTGTCAGTGCGATGGACCGAACAGTAGATGCAAGTAATCCGATCGTGGACGCAAGATTAGAGGACGGATCGCGTGTCCACGTCGTATTTCCGCCCGTAGCGTTAAGCGGAGCGACGGTAACAATCAGAAGGTTTTCCAAGAATCCCATGACTGTTGAAAAGCTTTTGCAATATGGCTCTATCACAACAGAAGTCGCAGAATTTTTGGAGAAGGTAGTAAGATCAAGGCATAATGTGTTTGTGTGCGGCGGAACAGGAAGTGGCAAAACGACCTTCTTAAATGCGTTGTCAAACTACATACAACCTTGGGAGCGTGTGATTACGATTGAGGACTCGGCGGAGCTTCAGATTAAGAATATCCCCAATCTGGTAAGAATGGAAACGAAAAAGGCGAACTCCAAAGAGGCAAACGAAATTACCATACGTGATTTAATCAAGGCATCACTGCGAATGCGTCCTGACAGAATTGTTGTCGGGGAGGTGCGTGGAGAGGAAGCGCTCGATATGCTGCAGGCGATGAATACCGGTCACGACGGCAGCCTCTCGACCGGTCATGCAAACTCACCGGAAGGAATGATCAGCCGACTGGAAACAATGGTTTTAACAGGAAGCGCGGATCTGCCACTTGAAGCGATACGAATGCAGATTGCCTCGGCAGTGGATTACATTGTGCATCTTTCGAGGCTGAGGGACTTTTCAAGGAAAGTAATGGAAGTCTGTGAAGTTGTGGAATACCGCGATGGCAGAGTGATTTTAAATCCGATTTATAAATTTGAAGAAGATGAGAACACGACACTAAAAAAGGTTTCAGGAACATTAAAAAGAACCGCGAATCCGATTTTACATCAGGATAAATTTGTGCTTTCGGGCATCTATGACTTTTTGGAGGAAAAAAATGGAGAAAATAAGGATTAAATATTATGAATGTAATATGACAAAGATGCAGCACTTGCTGGCGTATTTGGCATTTACGGCGATTATCAGCGTTATCCTTTATATTTATTACCATAATATTTTTGTTTCGGTGGCAGGCGGAGCGGTTATTGCTGTATTTCAGGAAAAGTTTTATGCAAAATCCGTTGTGAAAAAGCGTCAGAACAGGCTGCGTGTGCAGTTTAAGGATTTTCTTGAAATTATCACAATCTCAATTAGCGGAGGAAGCGGGCGCTCGATGGAAAACGCAATCAAAGATTCGCTTCGTGAGCTGAAAATGATGTTCAATGAAAAGACAGACATTGTGAAAGAAATCGCAATGATTGTCAGTGATTATGAGCAGGCGGGAATTCCGATGAAGGATGGTTTTAAAGAGCTTGGGGAGCGGAGTGAAGTGGACGATATCAAGAGCTTTGCGACCATCTATGAGACAATAGACGGAAAAAGCAGTGATTTCAGCTATATTATCCGACAGACGCATGACATTATCAGGGATAAGCTTGAGATTACACAGGAGGTTCAGACAGTGATTTCCTCTGCAAAGTCGGAGGCGTACACTATGCTTGTGCTGCCGGTTATCATTGTGCTTGCGATGTCTGCGATGGGAAGCGGATTTTTGGATTCGCTGTTTACAACCATGCCCGGACGGGCGGCAGCTACAGTTGGTGTTTTGGCGCTTGGAATATCCTATGTGCTTTCGTCGAAAGCAGTAGATATAGAAGTATAGGGGGGAAGAAAATGATCGTGATAGCAGTTGCCGCGCTCCTATCGGTATTGGCGGTATATTTTGTGATTTGTATTTCGGGGAGCAAACAGGAGATGGTTGTTGAGATTGTAATCGCAAAAGCATGGCAGAACCGGTTTGCAAAAACAGATTTACTGGAAAAGTGCAGAGATTATATTGGGCGCAACGAAAAATACCATATTTACAGTGATAAAAAGCTGGAAAAGAAGAAAAAAAGCGATCAGAAACAGATTGAGGCTTACGCAAAGAAGGAAGAAGCATATCTGTCGGGAAAATCAATCGGAATCATGGATTTGCTGCCTTTGGTCGGGTATCGGTTTTGTGCGGTGGCTGGTCTTGATGCGGAAAATGATATGCTAAGAGGACTGATAACAAGCTGCGAGCAGTCGGGGTATCTTCCGCTTGAGCGTGGACAGGAAACGAATGGAAAGAAAAATTCCATGATTTATGCGTATTATATTTTTTCGTCGGTGATTTCATTTCTGTATGTGGGAGCGATGCTTGGATGCTTTGTCTTTTTGCTGATGCGGTTGACTGGGAAAGAGACGGGAATTTGCTTAGTCGCAGGGATTATTGTGCTGGTGGCAATGGCAGTTGTAGGATATCTTCCGCTTGATGCGTTGAAAAATAAGGCGGTAAACAGGAAAGAGGAAATTGACAGGGAGCTTCCGAATGTAATTTCCAAGCTGGTGCTGTTATTGCTGTCCGGAATGAATATCAGTAAGGCGATTGAGCAGGTATCTGTGAGCGGAGAAGGACTTATTTATCGGGAATTTGCGATGGTGGTGAAAGAGAGTGGTCAATCGGTATCCCTAGAGGGAGCGCTTACGCGGTTACAGGGCAGGTGCAGTAATAAATATATTGATAAACTTGTAACAATTGTTTCAAAGAGTTTTAGTTCCGGAAATGCGAATTTGGCGGAGGATTTGAAAAATCTGAACGATGAGTGCTGGCTGGAAAAGAAGCACTCGTCAAGGCGTATGGCGGATAAGGTGCAGACGAAGCTGTTTATCCCGACAATGATTATGTTTGTGGGGGTACTTGTGGTGATTATTATTCCTGTTATGTCAGGCTTCAATTTGGGCATATAGGTTTAATATAAAAATAATGCAAAGGAGAGTGCAAAAGATGAATGTATTAGATAATATGGCAGTCAGTGCGAAAGTCTATATGTGGAAATGTAAAGAAAATATCAAGAATTTCTTTGAAGAGCAGCAGGGTGTGTCTAATGTGGTGGCAACAATTATTCTGGTTTTAATTGTTGTATTGCTTATTGCTGCATTTTGGGGTTCACTGCAAGAGCTAATGTCACAATTATGGGAAAAGATTAGTGGTAAGGCAACAGGTATTGAGGGAAAAGATAGCTTATAATCCGAATATGTGATGCAATAATATTGTAGAAGATAATTTTGGAGGTTTAAATGATGAGATATAAAGATAAAAAGGAACAGGGTGATGTAGTAGTAGAAGCCACTATTATCTTGCCAATAGCGATTTTCTGCGTCATATTTCTCTTGTATACCTCCATCTTTATCTGCCAAAAGGCATTGCTTCAATCAGCACTTGAGACCTCGGTTGTATATTTTAAGAATACGCTGACTGACAATTATGTATCGCAGAATGATACAGTTACGTATACAACCGGGGAGGATAGTGTCGTAGCACAGGGAAACAGCTATTTGGCGGATCAACCTATAAATCCATATGGTAAGTTTTTTGTCGGGGAGAAAAAACTAAGCCCGTCGGAATTTGAAAAATACTTTGATTCCATTGCAAAAAATTTGCTATATAAAGAGAATCTTACATTAACGATAGACTATTCTAATTATATTTTATTCAAAGAAATACGTGTGACAGCAGAGCAAATACTTGAATTTCCAATTGACCTTTCGGCAATTGGAATCAGCGGTGATGTGAACCTGTCGGCGGCGGTGCGGGTGGCAGTTGTAGACCACGATGAGCTGATACGGAATACGGATTATGCCATAGATATTCTTGAGGATACAAAAGTCGGTGAGGTGGCAGGGAAAATAGCCTCAAAGGTGGGAGAGGTTTACAATAAAATGCGCAGTTGTTTGTTTAACTAGATTTGTTTCATTCAGATAAGGAGAAAATGACTTTCAATAAAGAAAGGGTTTATATACAGATGTTAAAAAATTTTGGGAAAAACAGGCATGGAGTCATCACTGTGTTTGTGGTATTAATTATGGTTCCGGTTGTGGTGATAACAGGAATTATGGTGGATGTGGCAAGACTAAAGCTGTTTGCGGTACAGGTGGCGTTTGCTTCGGACTCTTATGGAGATGTCATCTTAAGTGAATATGACAATCTCTTAAAGGAGCTTTATGGTCTTTTTGCTGTTACGCAAAACGAATCGGGGATAAATGCAATAGAGGAATATGCAGATTATATCGGCTACTCTTTTCAACCAAACGGAAACAGAAGTGAACTGTCCGGTTCCATGTTTTTTAGCGATGCGGATGTTTCATTTGAATATAATAAGATAGAGACCTCTTCATTTTCCAATTCAAATGTACTGATGACACAGGTGGCAGATTATATGGAATTTCGCGTTGTTGAACAGGTTTTGGATGAAACAGGCGTCTTTGACATGATAGACGGATTTAAAAATATGCAGAATGACAATGAGGCGGTATCTGCTGTTAAGGATGTCGGAGACGGCAGCGAAAAGGTATTAAAGGAGATTGACAGATACTATGATCTGCTTGTTGATTTAAAGGAATATGAACAGTATTTGGCAGATTTAAAGACCGAAGTCGCTGCATATGGCGGTGTGCTTGATGAAATCTATTCCAGTGACGACTATGCTAAATTTATAAATTTTTTAGAGAACAAAGATGAAATTCTTGAGGCAAAGAAAGAGAAGGAACGCCTTGAGGCGGCACATGAGGAAGTCAGTGACGATATTAAGGAGTTGGCGGATCAGTATGTTGACGAAGATGCTTACAGGGCGGAAATGAGAGGAAAAATAAATCCAAAGTCAGAAGCGGCGATTAAACTTCTTGATAAGGATTTATTTCAAAAAATTCCGGATACGATAGATGCATTGCGGGATACAGCAGAAAAGATCGAAGACGGGATTGCCGAGATAGAGGAAAAGCTGAAGATATTGGATGAAAAGCTGGCAAAAGCATCTGAGGATGTGAAGAAGGGAATTGAGGAAGATATTAAGGAGATGCGGGAACTCCAAAATTTCAGCGGCAGATTTATAGAAATATGCGATGCGGAGGATTCCAATAACAATAAACAGAATAATTCAGATAATAAAACATATTTTCATGGGTTGATATACAATGGGTATGATGGTTATAAAGCGTTAAATGTGATTACAGAGGATATTATCAGCGGAGAGATAAAAGGAAATGCTTATTGGGTAAGCAGCGTATCTGATGTAAACGGTGTCAGGTGGTGGGAAATACCGGAGGGAACGGGAACACTCTATACAGAGTTGCAGCAATTGCGAAATACGAGCACTAAGGAAGGTAAAAAGAAAGAAGCGGACGAAAAAAAGAAAGCGGCAAACAGTAAGACAGACGATGCAGTAAAGGATATTAGTAAAGAGGAAGAGGATACAAAAGCAAGAGATATCCCGTCTGATGTAATGGCGGAATTAAAGGGCTGTGAATCGACGGGAGAAGTGCCAAGCTTTTTGGACTATTTTAAAGACGGATTTTCCTTTAGTAATGCGGGAGATGCGGCTGCAGCAATTTATGATAAATTTCTCATGACAGAATATGATTTTGGTATGTTTTCCAGCAGAGTGACTGGAATTGAGGTAAAGAAAGCGGAAGATGGCAGTAAGAAGACGGAAACGATAGAGGAAAAAAATCTGAACAAAGCGCCGATGTCCAAGAAAATTAATTATCTCTATGGTGCGGAGCTGGAATATCTTTACGGAGGGCGTGCGGAGTCAAAGAAAAATCTGGCAGCGGCAAGAAACACAATTTGCGGTGTGCGGATGACAATGAACTTTATTTCCACATATTCGATTAAGGAGATTAATTCAACAATATCCAATATATCAACTGCAGCGGCAGAGGCAGTGGCTGCAACGGGAATCGGGGCAGTGGCAGCGCCTCTTGTGAAGGTGGCGGTCAGCGCCGCACTGCGTACCGCCGTAGCTGCATTGGAAACGGTTGAAGACTGGAAGATGTTGAAAAACAGGGAAGATGTACTGCTGTTTAAATCAAAATTTGAGGATTTGTCATGCCGTAATAATGGAGCATTGACGGATTTACTTGGTTCTGTATCAAACACTTCGGGCAACACTTCAAAAACAAAGAGAACACAGATAAAAATGTCCTATGAGGATTATCTGCGCGTACTGCTTTTCGTATGCAAAAGTTCCGACACGATTACGAGCCGGACTTCGGATTTGATTACGCTCAATGTCAACCAAAGTCAAAATAGCGCAGATACGCTGAGCGCGCCGCTTGATTTTAAAATGTCAGAGGCTTATACGGCTGTAAAAACAACCTGTAAGGCAAAACTGGAAATGGTAGTGGTTCCGGATTATATGCTTGATCTGTTTTTGGGTGGAAGTGACACGCAGACACAGATACAGTCGTATGATGACGGATATATCGGCTATACAATGATTAGAGGATACTAACTATGGATAGTGCAAACAATAAAAAAAGCGACGAAGCCGGAATGCTGACCGTAGAAGCGGTGCTCTGTCTTGTGCCGTTTGTATTGGTGATATTAGGAATTATCTCTTTTATCAATATTTTTATGGTACACAGTAAAGTGCAGGTGGCGCTTTATGAGACGGCAAACGAGCTTTCGGCATATACATACTTTTATCAGGCGTTGGGCGTAAGAGATGCGGACGGGAAGCTTGGTAAGGATATTGAAACAGGCACAACAGAGATTACGGCATTTTTAGAGGATATCGAAACTGCGCGCGCAAATCTTGAAGGTGGAAGCGTTTCAAAAGAAGATTTTACGGGAGTAATAGACAGTGGAAGAGAGCTTGTGAGTAGTCCAAAGACACTAATTCGCAATGTTGTCTATCTCGGCATCGGAAAGGCGGAGGACGCAGGTAAAAGTCTGTTAATTGCAACAATTGCAAAGCCGCTTGCTGCAAACTATTTAGATACATCTTTTTTAAGCAGTGGGGGACAAAGTGCGGATATATACTTGAAAGCGTTTGGCGTGCGAAACGGCATGAATGGAATGGATTTTGGAAAAAGCACGATTTTTACGGATGCTGACCGTAAGATGATTGATATTGTGGTGGAGTATGATATGGATGTTTATTTCTTCCGTCTTTTGTTTAAGGATCCATCAATCCACATTGTACAAAGGGCAATTGTTCCTGCATGGTTGGATGGAGATGGAGGAAGTTATTAATGAATGAATTTTTGACGGGAATACTTCCTATGGGCAGATCGTTTGACTTAATGCAGTATTATTTTGATGAACCGCTTATTATGCTGGTTACCGTAATCGCAATGGCTGTTTTCCCGATTGTGTATTCAGCGGTAATTGGGCTCGGCGGCTATCGGAAGCCATTTCATTCGTTGCCGGAATTTTTGATGCTTGCAGCATCGGAAACAGCGATATGCCGAATTGGATTTTGCATGTATGAAAGAGAATTTCAAATGTATGAACAGCTCTTTGTGTTACTGATGCTTGTACTTATGTTATACGGAATGTCAATTTTCTGCATGATTGATTACTGGGAAAGAATTGTTCCAAACCGCATTTTGTTGTTATGGCTGATGCTTTGGATTATCTGTATGGGAGCGTACGGCATGTATGATATGAATGCCATGCTAAACCATATGTTTGGCGTTGTGCTGGGGCTGATATTCTGTATGCTGAGCTTTGGTTTTTGTTATCTCATCAGCAAGGGAAGCATGGGAGCAGGAGATGTCAAGCTTTCTATTATTATGGGAATTTATATGACGGGCGAATATGTTGTCGGCGCAGTTTTATATGGCTGTATCTTAAGCGCTATTTTTTCCCTGTTTATGCTTGCAACAAAAAAGATGACGCGAAAGACACACATACCGTTTGTTCCGTTTTTATATTTGGGTGTTATTGTCAGATATTTGATGGGGTAAGACAGAAGATTTAGAGATGGAGGATAGCAATGGTAAAAAGAAAAAAGCGGTTACTCGTATTTTTGACAGTGGTAGTATTGATTCTAAGCTGGCTTTTTGCGGCGGCAGTTGTTGTAATGAATGATGTACATCGCAATCAGAACCTGATGTTAAATCAGGCGAAAGCGTTTTTGGAGGATAAGCTTTACATGCGCGCGATTCCAAAATATCAGGAAGCTGCGGATAATTATAAGACAGAAAATAACGCCCAAATCGAAAAAAAGATCCTTGTCACATACAAGGAAGCGGGAAAAATTGAGGAATATTATAATCTGATTGAGGACAGAATTGACGAGAAAAAAGCGGAATCCGGAGAATATATGGAGCTTGCCCGCTATTATACGGATGCAGGAGACATCAAAAGCGCAATCGGCGTACTGAAATCGGGAATCAGTGCGTATGCTGATGCAGAGGATATGAAGACCTTGTATGAGCAGATACGATATGAAATCAAAACGGCAGAGTCTAATATTGGAGAAATGAAACAACCGCAGTCAAACGGATATGTGCCCTATTTTGACGGCGAAAAGTGGGGATATACGGACGCGAAGGCAAAACTTGTGTTAGCGGCGCAGTATGAGGAAGCGCTTGCTTTTTCGGGAACGTATGCCGTTGTAAAATTAAACGGCATCTATACGCTGATTGACGGCATTGGAGACTGGTATGCAATTGATAAAATCGGACTTGACGCGGTAACCGGTCATGCGGGTGCGCGCATTACCGCAAAAAAGGACGGAAAAGCTGGGATTTATTCCAATACCTTTGTGGAGATAACGGGTGCAGTCTATGAGGATGCAGTAATCAGCGCAAATGGTTTGTGTTTTGTAAAGCAGCAGGGAAAATGGGGACTTGCGGATGAAAACGGTGAAATGATTACAGATTTTATCTATGATGACGTGGCAAAAAACAGTCATGGAGAGGCGTTTGCATCAGGCTATGCGGTGGTGAAGGACAGTGCCGGATATTTTGTCGTAAATGAAAAAGGCGAGGCTCTGAATGAATTTCGCTATGCGGATGCAAAAGGAATGGAAGGAAGCTGGATTGCGGTGGCGGACAAGAACGGAAAATGGGGCTTTACGGATGGCGTGCAGGAGACTGCGATTCCTTTTTCGTATCAGGAGGCATACTCCATGTCCTGTGATGTTGCGTCGGTAAAATATGCAGGAAAATGGGGATACATCAGTAAAAAGAATGAATTTGCAATAGAGCCGGAATATGAGCAGGCAATGCCGTTTTTTAACGGCAATGCCATTGTCAAAAAAACGGATTTGTGTGAAATTTTGACATTACAATATTATTCATACTTTTGATAGTGTGATAAAAAAGATAAGGAGCAAACAAATGTTTAAGGAGATTGTCGTAGCAAACAAAAATTATGCGGTTTGCGCAGCCAGTAATCCGCAAAGTCTGGATAAAACAGCGGTTAAAGTAATTCGATTGGATTGCCCGTCATTTCTGATGCCGATGCGATTAGTCAATATTGATAATCAGTTGCAGCTTCGATATGAAATTTTAGGAGGAATCCGGCTTTCTTATATGCCGATGAAGATGAGAAAACAGGAACTCAATCAGCTGCTTACGCAAATGATTACACCTTTTATGGATTGCGCCGATTGGTTTCTTGATTACCGCAATATCTATCTTGACAGGGATTACATTATGGTGGATCAAAATGATTATAAAGTAAAGTACATCTATTTGCCAATTACCGAAGGGAAAGCAAATACAGAGGAGCGTGTACTGAAATTTTTCAGTGAGCTTGTAATGGAGATTGACCTTGAGGATGATCCAGCATACATTACGTCGGTTATGCGGTGCATTATGGGGAAAGAAGCATCCCTGTGCGCACTTGCAGATATGCTTAAGAAACAGACGGAAAAGACGCCTTTTGTACCCGAAACACCGCCTGCGTTGGCACCGGTTAAGCCTGAGCCGATTAAGCCAAAGCCTATAGTGCCGGAGAAGAATGTGCAGCCGGAAATATCCCAGCCTTTTGGGTCCGGACAAAAGTACGGTGAAAACAATCTTGCAGGCGCAATTGGCGCGGGGCTTTTTGGCGACGACAGTGACAGCAAGAAGAAAAATAAAAAAGAAACCAAGAAAGAAAATAAGAAGGAAAGCAAACCGGAAAAGGATAAAAAGTCAAAGGGATTTTTCGGAAAACTGCTTGAGGGAGATAAGAAACCGAAAAATGAACCTGCTGTTGAAAAAGAGGAATTATCTCTTGTTGTCAATGCGTATCAGCAACCGCAGATGCAGTCGGCGCCGCAGGCGTATGATATGGAAGCAGCGGCAGGCAATTTTAATACGGAGATTGAGGATGATGATGAGATCGAGAGCACAGATACACTGCGGATGCGGTTGGAGAGTAGCGCGGTTGACAATGTGCCCGAACTGATTGAGTTGGACATGAGCAAGGTATGCGTGGTGGTGGGCAGGGTTGACAAGACTGGAAAAATGAGCGCGGATTTTAATTTTGATATGTCCCTTACGTATATTGGAAGAAGACATGCGCGGTTTGAGAAGGTGGGGGAAGATTTTTTTATGATTGATTTGGAGTCGAAAAACCATACTTATTTAAATGGCGAGGAGCTTTTGCCAAACCGCAGATATCCGATTCATAAGGGAGACCGTATTACGTTTACGAAAAAATATGCAATTACATATCGGGTTTGCTAGAGGATATTATGTATAAATTATTATCAGGCCATGTCAGTGATAAAGGAAATTTCAGAACGAAAAACCAGGACAGGGCAGTTTGTTTTGTGACAAAGAAAAAGAAACATATGTTTGGGATTGCGTGCGTATGCGATGGCATCGGGAGCTTTGAACAGAGTGAAATCGCGTCGGAGCTTGTTACAGATGGGATTCAGAGTTGGTTTGCGGACATGGAAAAGCGTTTTACCAATACTTCCAAAGAGGAGATTTTGGATGATTTGGAATGTACGATTTACGAGCTGAATGAGCTTGTCTGCGAATATCAGGACAGGAATAACAGTTCCATCGGATGCACCATGTCATTGACGCTTTTTTTGGAACAGGAATATTTTATTTTTCATGTGGGAGACAGCCGGATTTATGCGGTAAAGGACAGTATGTACCAGCTTACGACGGATGAAGTCGTTCAGAAAAATAAAGCGGGGAAGCTGAAGTCTTATCTTGCAAATTATATCGGAAAATCGAGAACGCTTTGGCTCAACAAGGGAAAAGGCATTATACGCGCGAACGATTTGTTTGTTTTGGGTACGGACGGATTGTTTCAGACACTTTGTTTTGCGGATATGGAAAAAGACTGTCTTAAGCTGCGTTCGGATAAGGATATTGCGTTCTTGTGTCAAAAAATGATAA
Source organism: uncultured Lachnospiraceae bacterium (assembly GCA_910577115.1). GTDB lineage: Bacteria > Bacillota > Clostridia > Lachnospirales > Lachnospiraceae > COE1. The sequence goes on along the minus strand of CAJTMC010000050.1, from coordinate 2,060 downwards.
CCATTGTGCGGGAACGGGGAGAACGGGATAATGTATCGTGTATTTTGGTTTATGTATATGAGGGTTATCGTTTCGGAAAGAGAGAACCATAGACTGCCAAATACAAGACGGCATACAATACTCCGATAACAGCATGATAGACTGTGACAATCAGAAAACCGTTCAACAGCCGGCGAAAATGCCGGCTGTTTTTTGTGCGGAATAAAAGCATTGTGATAAAGCAATACCACAATAAAAGAAAGGCAGCCGGATACCGGTGAAAGATACAGTAAGTGAGTGTGTAATAAATCAGAAAAGCCGCTTCGGTCAAAGGATAACGTGGTGAAATCGGTGCGCGGCAGAAACGGCACTTCCCCTTTAACAGGATAAAACTGATAATCGGAATCTGATGAAAAAGCGTAAGCCGGTGTCCGCAGGCAGGGCAGATGCAGTCGGAAGTTACAAGCGGCAGGTCTTCGTGGATGCGATATTGCATTGTGCAAAAATAGGCACCCATTGTTGTGCCAAAGACTGCGCTTGTGAGTAAGAGTGTGAAAAAGAATGTAAAATCCGACATGGTTCATCCTCCTGATGTTTTATGAAAGCTTTATAAGTTATCATTAGAATATTATCATATATTCGATAGCGTAAGCAAGCGGCATTTTTGGATTTGACTGATAACGCCATATAATAAAAATGCGGATACCCGCAAAAATAATTTATGCAGAATTGATTTCCACAATTGGATATGATATGATTAAGATGTAATAAAAATGCGGATACCCGCAAAAATTTTTTGAGAGGTGCATATGGTTATAAAAAGGGATCGTTATCTCAATAAACTGATTGCCAAAAAAGAAAATGGCTTGATTAAGGTGATTACAGGAATCAGAAGATGCGGAAAATCATTTCTGCTGTTTGGGTTGTATCATGCATATTTGAAGGAAGCCGGAGTGCCGGATGAATGTATTATTGAGCTAGCACTGGATGAGGTGGTCAATGCAAAATACCGCAATCCGTTTGAGTTGGATGCGTATATACGGACGTTGACTGTGGATCAAAACAGACAGTATTATGTTTTTCTTGATGAAATCCAAAAGGTTTCCGAGATTCAAAACCCGTATGTGGTCAATGCGGATGCAAAGGTCGGTTTTGTGGATGTCCTTTTGGGATTGATGAAACAAAAAAACATTGATCTGTATGTAACAGGAAGCAATTCCCGTATGCTGTCATCGGATATTTTGACGGAGTTTAAGGACAGGGGTGATGAAATCAGAGTAAATCCGTTGACATACAGTGAGTTTTATGCAGCTTATGAGGGGGAAAAGCGGCATGCTTGGAGAGAATACTATACGTACGGCGGAATGCCGCTTGTTCTTTCCAAGAAGACGCATGAGGAAAAGAGCAAATACTTAAAGGATTTGTTTTCAAAGACGTACCTGACTGACGTTTTGGAACACAATCATATTTCGAACGCGCAGCCTGTTCTTGAGGATTTACTTAACATTGTGTCTTCTTCCGTAGGTTCTCTGACGAATCCGACAAAGCTTTCCAATACGTTTCAGAGTGTAAAGCAGGTTTCAGTCAGTCCTGCTACAATTGCAAAATATCTTGACTGCTTTATTGACGCCTTTATTATGTACAAGGCGCTGCGGTATGATATTAAGGGAAAGCGGTATATAGAAACGCCGCTTAAATATTATTTTACGGATGTGGGTCTTCGGAATGCCCGATTGAATTTCCGGCAACAGGAAGAAAACCATATTATGGAAAATATTATTTTTAATGAATTGATGGCGCGGGAGTTTGATGTGGATGTGGGTGTTGTGGAATACAACCGTACGGACGAAACCGGAAAAAAAATTCGCGTACAGCTTGAGATTGATTTTGTTGCCAACAGAGGAAGCAAGCGGTATTATATCCAGTCTGCGCTTTCCGTCGCAGAGGAAGAGAAGCGGAAACAGGAAGTCAATTCCCTGCTCAGGGTTTCGGATTCGTTTAAAAAGATTGTTGTCGTTAAGGATGATGTGATTCCTTGGTATGATGAACAGGGGATTTTGTATCTTGGCATTGAGCAGTTT
>CAJTMC010000049.1 GCA_910577115.1 uncultured Lachnospiraceae bacterium | reverse complement strand
GGTAGATAGGGCATGGGTGTAAGTGCAGCAATGTATTAAGCTGAATGCTACTAATAGGTCGAAGGCTTATCCTGGAAGGCAGCCTAAAAAAGGAAGGCCTTTAAGGCAGGTATGCTGTAGATAGGATACAGAAGGACAGGATAAAACAGAAAGCATAAAGTTTTTGTGTTCGGTTTTGAGGGAACAACCTCAGTAGATAAAATGGCGAAGTAGCTCAGCTGGCTAGAGCACACGGTTCATACCCGTGGTGTCGAGGGTTCAAGTCCCCCCTTCGCTATTTTTTGTAATAGTTCAATTATGTTTGAACTGGCAATGATTGAGCTGTTATATTTTTTTGTTATTTTCTGAAAAATTTGTTGACTTTAAAGTATAAAGGTGATAGAATTTTATAGTATTCAATTAGAACTATTAGCTGACTTGTTCTGCAAATCATTCCATTTGAATTGCAGTGCAAGTTATTTTTCTGTAACGATGAAAATACTTAATAATTTCAGCTTTTTTAGGTGTAAGGACGAACGAATACGTAAATATTTTTAATGGAGGTTCTAAGAATGAATAACGGTACAGTAAAGTGGTTTAATGCTCAGAAGGGTTATGGCTTCATCACAAATGAGGGCACAGGAGAGGATGTTTTTGTACATTTCTCAGCAATCAATACAGATGGCTATAAGACTCTCGAAGAAGGTCAGAAGGTTGTATTTGATATTGAGCAGGATCCGAAGAACAGTGCTAAGCTCAGAGCAGCAAACGTTACAATTGCCTAATCGGTATACGTTTGGTAAGATGTCAGTCCCGCCATTGCGGATACTTTTTACAGATATAAGCAGGATGCGTCTTTTAAAAAGAGTCTGAAAATCCCTGTAAGTAATTTCTTACAGGGATTTTTTGTATTCGGAAAATTGCATTCGGCAATTTGTTTTAGAATAATTTATCAATTCGCTTCATGGCTTCAATTGTATTTTCGCGATTTCCAAAGGAAGTAAGGCGGAAAAATTTCTGCCCGTTTTTACCAAAACCTGCACCGGGGGTTCCAACGACCTGTGCGTTGTTTAGCAGGTAATCGAAGAAATCCCATGAATCCATATTGTTTGGACATTCAAACCAAATATAAGGGGAATTTACACCGCCGAAATACCGGATATTCTTTTTGGCAAGGCCTTCTGCAATGATGCGGGCGTTTTCCTGATAATATTTGATGTTTTCCTTACATTGTGCCATACCTTCAACAGAGAAAGCGGCAGTGGCGCCTTTTTGGACGATGTAGGATACACCGTTAAACTTTGTTGTCTGACGGCGGTTCCACATCGCATTTAAAGATAGCTCTGCACCGGTTGATGCGGTGAATGTTAAGTCTTTGGGAACAATGGTGTAGCCGCAGCGTGTACCGGTGAAGCCTGCTGTTTTTGAGAGGGAGCAAAATTCGATTGCGCATTTTTTGGCGCCCTCAATTGCAAAAATACTTCTTGGAAGCGTTTCGTCGGTGATAAAACATTCATACGCCGAATCATAGAGAATAATTGCGTCATTTTTGAGCGCATAATCGACCCATTCCTTTAACTGTTCTTTGTTGTAGGCAGCGCCGGTAGGATTATTAGGGGAACAGATATAGATAATATCTGCATGTACACTGTGATCAGGCATGGGGAGAAAATTGTTTTCCGCGTTTGCGTCAATGTAGGTAATATTTCTGCCGTTCATAATATTTGTGTCGACATATACGGGATATACAGGATCGGGGATAAGGATTACGTTATCTTTGTCAAATAAATCCGTAATGTTACCTGTATCACTTTTCGCCCCGTCGGAAACGAACACTTCGTCGGATTCTATCGCAACGCCATTTCGTTTGTAGTAGTCAACGATTGCTTCGCGCAAGAATGCGTAGCCTTGTTCCGGGCCGTAACCTTTGAAGGTTTCGGCACTTGCAAGGGCGTCCACACCTTCGTGGAGCTGTGAGATTACTGTGGATCCAATCGGAAGGGTGACATCTCCAATTCCAAGTCGGATTACTTTTTTATCGTGATTTGCTGATATGTAGGAATTTACGCGGTGTGCAATCTCGGAGAAAAGATAACTCTCCTTTAGATTTAAATAATTTTCGTTTAATTTTGGCATAATACTGCTCCTCTCTTTTTTAGAAATAATAGTTGTCCTTATTAGAAACACTAAAATAATCATATACGCAATCTGCATATTTGTCAATTATATGTTGCTATTCATTCAGGGTGTCTTAGCATTAAACTGCAAACCTGTTGCACAATTTGTCAATTATATGTTGTTATTCATTCAGGGCATGGCATTTGCTGCTACGTATGACTTTACAAGTTAAATGAGAAAATGCATCACAGCCAAGTAAAATTTTATATAAAATCGAACTTGCATTCTAGCCTGGAGTGTGGTAAGTTAAATCGGGAGAGTTATTGAGTAATTCTTATTCCAAATAGGAATGAGCATACCGTAATTGTGTAGCAATTATGAATTGTGGTTATAATGTACTTGATAAGTGGGAGGATTATGATGTTTGAGAATGAGATATCTGATGCGAAAAGAGTAGTAAATGAATTTTTGGAACAGACGGCTTTAAGAGAAGGAAATCTTGTCGTGATTGGATGTTCGACAAGTGAGATTGCATCTAAGAGCATTGGTTCCTATTCCAGTGCAGAGCTTGGAGAAGCAGTTTTTTTGGCAATGTATGAGACGTTTCGGGCGCATGGTATTTACGTGGTGGCGCAATGCTGTGAACATTTAAACAGGGCGCTTATTATGGAAGAAGAGGCGGCTGGGCGATATGGGTATGAAATTGTGAATGTCATGCCGGTGCCAAAGGCAGGAGGCTCTTTTGCGACTGCTGCATGGAAGCATATGAACAATCCTGTGGCAGTAGAGCATATACAGGCGCACGCGGGAATTGATATCGGAGATACGCTGATCGGAATGCATTTGAAGGCTGTGGCGGTTCCTGTCCGGATTGCGCATCCGGCGATTGGCGGCGCGCATATTGTGTGTGCGAGAACCCGACCGAAATATATTGGCGGTGAGCGGGCGCATTACAGTGAGGAAATGGTATAATTTTTAAAAAATATCCTTTCTAAAGTATCCTTTTTATGTTATAATCAGTTTATCTGTAATGTAGTAAAGTGTGTTTATTTATGTTTGATGACAGATAGGGGAGTGAAAGGGTAATCAATGTCGCAGGAGCAGGAAAACATAGAACTGGAGGAGAAAACAGCGCAAAGGTTTGCTGAAAGACGCACGAATAGAGGAAACACGCCAGTTGCATTTCTGCTGGTACTGATATTTATGATGTTGTGCATTTGTACGGTTCTTTTGGTATTGGTGGTAAACCTGAACAGAGAAGTCGAAAATATCAATACAATGCTTATGACATTGCAGGAGTCAGACAATGCTATGGAATTGGAGTATGAGGAACTTGAAGGTGTTTCTGATATAAACGGCAGTAGTGTTGACCAGGCGGAAGCTGTGCATATTGTGGAAGCAGCGGCAATTGAAAATAAAATTGTCTGGGACGAGAATGGAGACAGAAGTTCCGGCATTAAAAGGGTTTATCTGACCTTTGATGATGGTCCAAGTTCCAATACGGACAGGATTCTTGATATCTTGGACGAGTATGGTGTGAAGGCAACTTTTTTTGTGGTAGGTAAGAATAATTATTCAGAACAGTACAGACGGATTGTTGCAGACGGACATACGTTGGCGATGCATTCATACAGCCATGTGTATCAGGATATTTATAGCTCGCTGGACGCATATAAGCAGGACTTAAATAAGCTGCAGACATTTCTATATGAGGTTACGGGGGTCGAATGCAATATTGTGCGTTTTCCGGGAGGCAGCAGCAACACGATTAGCAAGGTTGATATGCATACATTAATCGAATATCTTGACAGTGAGGATATGACTTATTTTGACTGGAATGTATCAAGCGGTGACGCTTCCAGCGCGCGTATCGGTGCAGAGCAGATTGCAGAGAATGTTTTGGAGAATGTTGACAAGTATAACAATGCAGTGGTCCTGATGCATGACGCAGCAGGAAAGGATTCGACGGTTGATGCGCTGCCTGCTATAATAGAAAAATTACTTGAGTCGGAGGATACGGTTCTTTTGCCAATTACCGAAGAAACAGTAAAAGTACAGCACATACGCTGATGATACACTATGCAGACAGGGCACTTTGGTGCTTGCATAAATTAAAATGAGGTAAAAGTATGAAAAGAATTTTACTTAAATTAAGCGGTGAAGCGCTTGCGGGGGATAAGAAAACAGGATTTGACGAGCAGACTGTTATGGCGGTGGCGCGTCAGGTTAAGGAGATTGCTGACAGCGGTGTTCAGGTGGGCATTGTGATTGGAGGCGGCAATTTTTGGCGCGGAAGAACCAGCGAGACGATTGACCGTACCAAAGCCGATCAGATTGGAATGCTGGCGACGGTAATGAATTGTATTTACACCTCTGAAATCTTTCGGTTTGCGGGGATGAAAACTGAGATTTTCACACCGTTTCAATGTGCGGCTTTTACGGAGCTTTTCTCAAAGGACAGAGCAGTGGAGGCGCTTGAGGCGGGGAAGGTTATCTTTTTTGCAGGCGGAATAGGACATCCGTATTTTTCGACGGATATGGGTACGGTGCTGCGGGCTGTGGAAATCGAGGCGGATATGATATTGTCTGCGCGTGCGGTTGACGGCGTGTATGATTCCGATCCGAAGCTGAATAAAGCTGCGAAGAAGTATGATACCATCCCGATCAAAGAGGTTGTGGAGAAACGGCTTGGCGTCATGGATTTGGCAGCGGCAGTGCTTTGCATGGAAAATAAAATGCCAATGACTATTTTTGGATTGAATGAGGAAAACAGTATTATTAACACTGTGCGGGGCAGCTCGAACGGAACCGTTATTACGGTTTGATTCACAAGTGCATCAAAAATAGAGATAAGTATAAATCAGGAGGACAAAACAATGGACGCAAGAGTAAAGACATATGACGACAAGATGCAGAAAGCATTGGACTTTCTTTTATCGGATTATCAGACGATACGCGCGGGACGTGCAAATCCGCATGTGCTTGATAAGATCAAGGTGGACTATTATGGTACGCCGACACCGATTCAGCAAGTAGGCAATATTACAGTGCCTGAGGCGAGAATGATACAGATTGCGCCGTGGGAAAAGAGCCTGATTAAGGAGATTGAGAAAGCGATTATGGCTTCTGATGTTGGGATTACGCCGAGCAATGATGGTGTTGTGATTCGGCTTGTATTCCCTGAGCTTACGGAGGAGCGCAGAAAAGAGCTTGTGAAGGAAGTAAAGAAGAAGGGCGAGGACTGCAAGGTTGCAATCAGAAATATCCGGCGTGATGCGAATGATTCGTTTAAGAAGCTTGCAAAGACGGAAATTTCGGAAGATGAGATTAAGGATTTAGAGGACTCAGTGCAGAAGATAACAGACAAGTATATTAAAGATGTCGATAAGGCTGTTGATGAAAAGTCGAAGGAAATTCTTACTGTATAGGGAATGAGGAGTTTAAATATTCTGCAAAGATGAGGGCACTGAACGCGCCCTCTTTGCTTTTATGCGCAGCTCCAAGCAGAGGAACTATGCCGCAGAAGCGGCGGGTAGTGGAGAATTCATGCTCTGCTCGATGGGGTTACATAGAAATCGGTGGAAAGGGAAAAATGAATGGAAATGAAGGTACCAAATCACGTAGCGATTATTTTGGACGGAAACGGACGGTGGGCAAAGGCGAAAGGGCTTCCGCGTACTGCGGGGCATATTCAGGGAGCAAAGACGGTGGAGAAAATCTGTGAGGACGCTTACCATATGGGAATCCGTTATCTTACAGTTTATGCATTTTCGACGGAAAATTGGAATCGGCCGGAAAAAGAAGTAGAAACCTTGATGAAGCTGCTGCGCGATTATATGAAAAACAGTTTAAAGCGTGCGCAGAAAAATAATATGTGTGTGCGGGTTTTAGGGGATAAGTCAAGACTTGCGGAGGATATTAAAAAGAGTATTTATGAGCTTGAGGAAGCTACGAAAAATAATACAGGGCTTCATTTTCAGATTGCGATTAATTATGGCAGCCGCGATGAGATTACAAGGGCAGTCAGAAAGCTGTGCGAAAAGGTGGCGGCAGGGGAACTTTCTGCTGCTGATGTTAATGAGCGGCGTATAGCCGAGGAGCTTGATACGGCAGGGTTGCCTGATCCGGATTTGATGATACGCACTTCGGGAGAACAGCGGATATCCAACTATATGCTTTGGCAGCTTGCCTATGCAGAGTTTTATTTTACAGACGTTCATTGGCCTGATTTTAATAAAGAGGAGTTGGAAAAGGCAGTTTTGGCTTATAATAACAGAGACAGGAGATTTGGACTTGTCAGGGAGGAAAATCCACCAAAGGAGGCAAATCCACTAAAGGAGGCAAATCCAATAAAGGAGGATTAGATGTCTGGGAATATTCTTGGAAAAATAAGTAAGGAGAGAACCATAAGTGCAGTTGTGCTGGTGATTGTGGCGCTTGCGGCGATTCTTCCGGGAGGGATCATTCTTGCGCTGACGCTCTATGTGGTGTCCGTTATTGGATTTTTAGAGCTGACGAAGGCGTGCGGTGTGCGGATGCAGAAAATGAATGCGCTTGAGCAGATAGGAATTGTGTGTATTACATTTTATTATGCGGTTCTTTATTTTGTGCAGGATACATCATACAGTATGCAGCTTGTAATCGGAATGCTAATCGCACTGATGTTTGTGTACGTGTTCGGGTTTTCGAAATATCATGCAAATCAGGTGATGAATACTTATTTTTCATTGATTTATGCGCCTGTGATGCTGTCGTTTGTGTTTTTGACAAGGCAGCTGGATAACGGGATTTATTTGGTTTGGATGATTTTTATCAGCTCATGGATTTCGGATACCTGTGCGTATCTTGTCGGTGTGATGATTGGGAAACATAAGCTTGCGCCTGTGCTTAGCCCAAAGAAGTCCATTGAGGGAGCAGTGGGCGGAGTTGTCGGTGCGGCGGCGGCGGGAGCATTGTTTGGAGCGTATCTTGACAATGTGCTTTATATGGAGAATTTTGCTTTTATTCTTGCGGTTGTGGGCGGCGCGGGCTCTGTGATTTCACAGGTCGGCGATTTGGCGGCATCTGCGATTAAAAGAAACCATGAAATTAAGGATTACGGAAAGCTGATTCCGGGGCATGGCGGGATTATGGATCGGTTTGACAGTGTTATTTTTACTGCGCCGATTACGTATTTTCTGATTATAATGCTCGGAAATCTTTAATATAATATAGGAAGGCTGAAATGGAACATATTGGAACGGCAGGTTTGTGCCGGGCAGTATTGTGAATAAATTCACATAAAACAAGTTCCTATTGAATTTGCACTCTGAGAAAGGAGTATGGTTATAAAAATGAAGAAGATTGCGATACTCGGTTCTACCGGATCGATTGGTACGCAGACACTTGAGATTGTGCGGGATAACCCTGACCTTGACGTTGTAGGGCTTGCGGCAGGCACAAACATTGATTTGTTTGAAAAGCAGGTGCGCGAGTTTCGCCCAAAGCTTGTATCGCTGCAGAGCGAGGAGGCCTGCAAGGATTTAAAGGAACGGCTTGCAGACATGCAGGTTGAAATTGTGTGCGGTATGGACGGATTGATTCAGATTGCCGAAATGGAAGAATCCGATGTACTTGTGACGGCGATTGTGGGCATGATTGGAATCAGACCAACGATTGCTGCAATCAATCAGCATAAGGATATTGCGCTTGCAAATAAGGAAACGCTTGTGACGGCAGGGCACATTATTATGCCGCTGGCAGAAAAGATGGGCGTGTCGATTTTGCCGGTTGACAGTGAACACAGTGCGATTTTTCAGTCGATGCAGGGGGAAAACAGAGAGCGGGTAAGCAAATTGTTAATCACTGCCTCGGGGGGACCGTTTCGGGGAAAGTCAAGAGCGGAGCTTGAGAACGTGCGGCTTGAAGATGCGCTGCATCATCCGAACTGGTCAATGGGGAATAAGATTACGATTGATTCTGCGACGCTTGTCAATAAAGGTCTTGAGGTCATGGAGGCAAAGTGGCTTTTTGATGTGGATTTGGAAAACATACAGGTTGTCGTGCACCCGCAAAGCATTATTCATTCAATGGTGGAGTATGTTGACGGCGGAATTATGGCGCAGCTTGGCACACCAGACATGAAGCTGCCGATTCAGTATGCACTGTTTTATCCTGACAGGCGGCCGATGAGGGGAAAGCGGGTGGATTTTTATGCGCTTGGCAGCATTACCTTTGAGAAGCCGGATATGGAGACGTTTACGGGCTTAAAACTTGCGATGCGTGCGGCTGGTGAGGGGGGAAGTGTTCCCACAGTGTTTAATGCGGCAAATGAACGGGCAGTGAGTTTGTTTTTAAACAGGAAAATCCGTTTTCTTCAGATTGCGGAAATAATTGAGATGTGTATGGATGCGCATAAGCGGATTGCATCTCCTGATGTGGAGGAAATTCTTGCAAGCGAGCAGGAAACATATGAGTTCATTCAGACAAAATTTTGATGGGAGTAGATAGGAAAGCATGGTAGAGACAATAATTGTATTTATACTTGTATTTGGCGTCGTGGTCATTTCACACGAACTGGGGCATTTTCTGATTGCGAAGTTAAACGGTATTCGTGTGCTGGAATTTGCGATTGGCATGGGTCCCTCCATTGTGAAGTTTGAAAAGGGTGGAACAAGATATGTCCTGAAGCTTTTGCCGATTGGCGGGGCGTGTATGTTTGAAGGCGAGGACGGCGTGTATGAAAGTAAAAAGGACAAAGAGGAGGGAGTGGAGGAACACAGGAAGACTGCATCGTCTGAATCGGAGGCGCTTGGGAAGGCATTTAACGAGGTGAATGTATGGGCAAGAATTGCGACTGTATTTGCCGGGCCGTTCTTTAATATTATTCTTGCATTTCTGCTCTCGCTGATTGTGGTCGGTTTTTCGGGAGAGGTGCTTCCGGTGGTACATGCGATTACCGAGGGGTATCCGGCGCAGGAGGCAGGACTTATGGAGGGCGACGTTATTACTCATGTTGACGGTGAGCGGGTATATCTTCAGGGAGAGGTGACGATTGCTTCGGCGATGAACAAAGGAGAGCCGATTGAGATTACGTACCGGCGCGGTGGGGAAGAATACAATGCGACGATTCTGCCGAAGTTCAGCAGTGAGGATAACCGGTATTATATTGGATTTGTGATTGGTGAAACAATCGAATGTAAAGGTTTTGATTTGATTAAGTACAGTGCGCTGGAAGTGCGTTACTGGCTGAAGGCGACCATTAAAAGTCTGATTATGCTTGTACAGGGCAAGCTCTCGGCAAATGATTTGTCGGGGCCTGTGGGAATTGCAGTGACCATTGATGAGACGATTGATACGGTAAAGCCGTACGGAATTTCTTCGGTGGTGCTTACCATGATTAATTTTGCCGTGCTTTTGAGCGTGAATTTGGGCGTGATGAACTTGCTTCCGCTTCCGGCGCTCGACGGCGGGCGGCTGTTGTTTATGCTTGTGGAGGTGGTGCGCGGGAAGCCTGTGCCGCCTGACAAGGAAGGAATTGTGCATTTTGTAGGTTTTGTATTGCTGATGATGCTTATGGTATTTGTGCTTTATAATGATATTGCGCGTATTTTTGCACGATAAATTTATACAGGGGCATAAATTCGCAGGTATTGGCAGCATGAAAGATATTGGAGGAAGAGATGTTTCGGGATCATACAAAAGTTATTCATATAGGAAACAGGGTTATCGGCGGCGGAAATCCGGTTTTAATTCAGTCGATGACCAATACAAAGACAAATGATGTGGCGGCTACGGTGGCGCAGATTCAGCGTCTTGAGGCGGCGGGCTGCGAGATTATCCGTTGCACGGTGCCCGATATGGACGCGGCGAAGGCAGTGGCACAGATCAAAAAAGAAATATCCATTCCGCTGGTGGCGGACATTCATTTTGACTATCAAATGGCAATCGCGGCGATGGAAAACGGCGCGGATAAAATTAGGATTAATCCCGGAAATATTGGCAGCCGCGATAAGGTTGCGGAGGTGGTGCGCGTTGCAAGGGAGCGGAATGTCCCGATTCGCGTCGGCGTCAACAGCGGATCGCTGGAAAAGGATCTGGTTGAGAAATATCATGGAGTGACGGCTGAAGGGATTGTGGAGAGTGCGCTTGACAAGGTGCGGATGATTGAGGATTTGGGCTACGACAATCTGGTGATCAGTATCAAATCTTCCGATGTGATGATGTGCGTGAAGGCGCATGAGCTGCTTGCGGATCAGACGGATTATCCGCTGCATGTGGGAATTACGGAGTCGGGAACGGTTACAAGCGGAAATATCAAGTCGGCTGTCGGGCTTGGTATTATTTTAAATCAGGGGATCGGAGATACGATTCGCGTATCGCTTACCGGAGATCCGCTGGAGGAGATTAAGAGCGCAAAGCTTATTTTACGCACACTTGGGCTGAGAAAAGGCGGAATTGAGGTGGTGTCATGCCCGACATGCGGAAGAACGAATATTGATTTAATCGGGCTTGCCAATCAGGTGGAAAATATGGTTCAAGGTTATGATTTGGATATCAAGGTGGCGGTCATGGGCTGCGCGGTGAACGGGCCGGGCGAGGCGAAGGAAGCAGACATCGGCATTGCGGGAGGCATTGGCGAGGGGCTTTTGATCAAAAAGGGCGAGATTGTGAGAAAGGTGCCTGAGCAGGAACTTTTGGCTGTGCTGAAGGCAGAACTGGACGCGTGGAGAAAACACTAAGAAACTCTAAAAAGCAGCCAAGGACGCTGCTTAAGAGATTTCTAAGTGTTTAAAAGAATGCCAGATACAGGCATTCTTCCTAAGGTATTGGAAGAGATGAGGGCGAATGGAAAAGAAGTTTTTTGAGGCATTTCCAAACTTAAAGCTTGAGGGTGTTTTGCACGATTTGTATGAGCAGACGGTGGTGGAGAAAATTACCGCTACAAAAAGAAAAGATTTGCTGCGCATTTATATCAGAAGCGGGCGTCTGATTGAAAAAGAACATATTTACGGTGTTGAGCGGGAGATTAAAAAACAGTTTTTTTCGCAGGACAACATTATCATAAAAATTTATGAGCGGTTTCTTCTGTCGGGACAGTATACGCCGGCAAAGCTTATGGATCTCTACAAAGAAAGCATTCTGCTTGAGCTCAAAGCGTGTGAGCATATGCTTTATACGATGTTTCGTCAGGCGGATACGGCCTTTTTGGACGAAAGCACAATGGAGCTTATTCTTGAGGACGGCGTGATTGCAAAGTCCAAAGAGGATGAGCTGATTGGCATTTTGGACAAGGTGCTGAATGAAAGGTGCGGGTTCCACGTCCGGTTTACGGTCTCTTATAAGGAGGCGAAGGCAGGAAAATACAAGGAGGACGACGCAATTCGCATTCAGAAAATTGTGGAGCACATTTCAAGCCGGATTAGCGCATCGGAGGCAGGCATGGATCCGGAAGGAGCCGTTGTGCCCACCGATAAAACTGATGTTCGTAATTCGGATTCGGCAGCCGCAAAACCGGAGGCTGCTGCAAAAGCCACAAAGCCGCAGTCTGCTGCAGCTTCTGATGACAGAAAGATCTTTCGGAAGTTTGACAAGGGCGGTGACAGAGGATTTCAGCGAAGGGCGCTTAAGCGTTCCGATAATCCGAATGTTATCTTTGGGCGTGACTTTGAGGACGATACGATTCAGATTGACGAAATCTGGGGTGAGATGGGCGAGGTTGCCATTCGCGGAAAGGTGCGTGCCCTTGATAAACGGGAAATCAGAAACGAGAGAACGATTGTCAGCTTTGAGATCACAGATTTTACGGACACGATTAAGGTAAAAATGTTCGTACATAACGAGCAGCTTGACGAGCTTTTGAATGACCTCAAGGAGGGTGGTTTTTACAGGCTTAAGGGCGTTACGGTGAACGATACTTTTGACAGGGAGCTGACGATTGGCTCTGTTATTGGCGTGGCGAAAATCCCGGACTTTACGACGGTGCGCATGGATAACAGTGCAAGAAAGCGCGTTGAGCTGCATTGTCACACAAAGATGAGTGATATGGATGGCGTTTCGGACGTCAAGGATATTATCAAGCGTGCAAAGAAGTGGGGGCATAAGGCGATTGCCATTACCGATCATGGCTGCGTGCAGGCTTTTACGGACGCAAATCACAGTGTATCGCCTGACGATGATTTTAAGATTATTTACGGCGTGGAAGGGTATCTTGTGGATGACTCCAAAGAAATTGTGACAAACGGCAAGGGGCAGACGCTGGACGCGGCCTATGTGGTGTTTGACATTGAGACGACAGGATTTTCGCCGGTTACAAACCGGATTATCGAAATCGGCGCGGTAAAGGTGGAGCATGGTGAGATTACGGAGCGGTTTTCAACGTTTGTCAATCCCGAGGTACCGATACCGTTTGAGATTGAAAATCTGACCGGAATCAACGACAGCATGGTAATGGAAGCGGAAACAATTGAGGCAGTGCTTCCGAAATTTCTCGCATTTGTGGGAGATGCCATTCTTGTTGCACACAATGCGGGGTTTGATGTGAGCTTTATACAGGAGAATGCGAAACGGCAGGGAATTGCGGTGGATTTTACGTATGTGGATACGGTAGGCATCGCGCGGACACTGCTGACGGGGCAGGCGAAGTATACACTGGACGCGGTGGCAAAGACGCTGGGGATATCGCTTGAAAATCATCATCGGGCGGTGGACGATGCGGAATGTACGGCCGAGATATTCGTTAAATTTATATCAATGTTAAAGAAGGACGATGTGGAGACGCTTGCGGCGCTGAATGAATTGGGCAAAGCGAGTGTGAATGCGGTGCGCAAGCTTCACTCGTATCATATCATTATTCTTGCCAAGAATCAGACGGGAAGAATCAATCTGTATAAGCTGATTTCCGAGTCGCATCTGACGTATTTTTATAAAAGACCGCTGATTCCAAAGAGCCTGATTGAAAAGCACAGAGAGGGGCTGATTATCGGGAGCGCATGTGAGGCAGGAGAGCTTTTCCAGGCGCTTTTGGAGGGGAAAAGCGATGCGCAGATTGCGCAGATTGTGCGTTTTTATGATTATTTGGAGATACAGCCGATTGGCAATAATAAATTTATGATCGAGTCGGAGCGGCACAGGGATATCCAGTCGGAGGAGGATTTGATTGCACTCAATAAAAGGGTTGTAAAGCTTGGAGAGCAGTTTCATAAGCCGGTGGTCGGAACGTGTGACGTGCATTTTCTTGATCCGCAGGACGAGGTATACCGCCGCATTATTATGACAGGAAAGGGCTTTAAGGACGCGGACAATCAGGCGCCGCTTTATCTGCGCACGACAGAGGAGATGCTGGACGAGTTTGCATATTATCTCGGAAGCGAGAAGGCGGAGGAGATTGTGGTGACGAACACGAATCTGATTGCGGATATGTGTGATAAAATTGCGCCGGTGCGTCCTGACAAGTGTCCACCTGTGATTGAAAACAGCGACCAGCAGCTGCGGGATATCTGTTACCGCAAGGCATATGAAATGTACGGAAATCCCTTGCCGGATATCGTGGAAGCGCGGCTGGAGAGGGAACTGAATTCCATTATCAGCAACGGTTTTGCGGTGATGTATATTATTGCGCAGAAGCTTGTGTGGAAGTCGGTGGAGGACGGTTATTTAGTGGGGTCAAGAGGCTCTGTCGGCTCCTCCTTTGTGGCGACGATGGCGGGAATAACGGAGGTGAATCCGCTCAGTCCGCATTATTACTGTAAAAAATGTCATTACAGTGATTTCTACTCGGAAGAGGTAAAGAAATTTGCCGGCATGGCAGGATGTGATATGCCGGATAAAAATTGTCCGCAGTGCGGGGAGAAGCTTGTAAAGGACGGCTTTGATATTCCGTTTGAGACCTTTTTGGGCTTTAAGGGCAACAAGGAGCCGGATATTGACTTGAATTTTTCCGGTGAGTATCAGAGTAAAGCGCACAAATATACAGAGGTAATTTTCGGCTATGGACAAACTTTCCGCGCGGGAACAATCGGTACGCTGGCGGACAAGACGGCGTTTGGATATGTGAAGAAATATTATGAGGAGCATGGCGTGCAGAAGCGGACAAGCGAGATTAACCGTATTGTCGAGGGATGTGTCGGCGTGCGCAGAACGACGGGACAGCATCCGGGCGGTATTGTAGTGCTTCCGGTGGGGGAGGAAATCAACTCGTTTACGCCAGTGCAGCATCCTGCAAATGATATGACGACGGATACGGTTACGACGCATTTCGATTACCATTCCATTGACCATAACCTCCTAAAGCTTGACATTCTCGGACACGACGATCCGACGATGATTCGAATGCTTCAGGATTTGACGGGGCTTGATCCGACGCAGATTCCGCTGGATGATCCGGACGTGATGTCGCTCTTTCAGAATACGTCTGCGCTCGGCATTACGCCGGAGGATATTGGCGGTTGTAAGCTTGGCTGTCTTGGAATACCGGAGTTTGGCACCGATTTTGCCATGCAGATGGTAATTGACTGTCAGCCGAAGCATTTTTCGGATTTGGTCAGGATTTCAGGTCTTTCTCATGGAACTGATGTTTGGCTTGGCAATGCGCAGACATTGATTCAGGAGGGAAAGGCAACGATTTCAACGGCAATCTGTACGCGTGACGATATTATGACGTATTTGATTGGCATGGGGCTTGATTCCGAGGAATCGTTTAAGATTATGGAAGCGGTGCGAAAGGGAATGGTTGCAAAGAAGAAGTGTAAGGATTGGGCGGAGTGGAAACAGGACATGCTTGACCACAATGTGCCCGATTGGTATGCATGGTCTTGCGAAAAGATACAGTATATGTTCCCGAAGGCGCACGCGGCGGCGTATGTAATGATGGGCTGGCGCATTGCGTATTGTAAAGTGAATTATCCGCTGGCGTATTATTGTGCGTATTTTAGTATTCGCGCATCGGCTTTTTCCTATGAGGTGATGTGTCAGGGAAGGGAGCATTTGGAGCGCGTTTTGGCAGACTACAAAAAACGGTCTGATACCTTGACCAACAAGGATCAGGATATGGTAAAGGATATGCGTATTGTGCAGGAGATGTATGCGAGGGGCTTTGCATTTGAGCCGATTGATCTTTTTCGGGCGCATTCAAGGAATTTTCAGATTGTTGACGGAAAGATTATGCCTTCGCTGAGCAGTATTGAGGGGCTTGGCGAGAAGGCGGCGGACGCTGTTATGGAGGCAGCAAAGGACGGACCGTTTTTATCAAAAGATGATTTTCGCAGTAGGACGAAGGTGTCAAAGACGGTGATTGATTTGATGAGCGATTTGGGATTGCTTGGAGATATTCCGGAGTCAAATCAGATTAGCTTGTTTGATTTGGTAGGATAATGTAGGATAGGGCAATGAGGAGGTTATAGAGGATTACGATGAGAGGAAAAATGGAAAAAACGTTTGTCATAGAGCCGGAGGTAAAAATTGGCAGAAATGACGATTGCTGGTGTGGAAGCGGAAAGAAATATAAAAAGTGCCACTGTGATTTTGATGCAAAGCTTGATGAATATAGAAGAAATAAGATTCTTGTGCCGCCAAGGCGTATTTTGAAAAATCCTGTGCAGATTGAGAAAATCCGCGAGAGTGCGAAGATTAATATTGAAATTTTAGACTACATTGGCGCACATATTAAGGCAGGCATTACGACATTGGAAATAGATGAGTGGGTGTGTGATATTACCAAGCGGCATGGCGCGATTGCGGCAACCTTGAATTATGAGGGATTTCCAAAGAGCGTGTGTACTTCGATTAATGATATTGTTTGTCATGGGATTCCTTCTAAGGACGTGGTGCTCAAAGAGGGGGACATTATCAATGTAGACGCATCCACAATTTATAACGGATATTTTTCGGATTCTTCGAGGATGTACTGTATTGGGGAAGTGTCTGCGGACAAAAAGCGCCTTGTGGAAGTGGCAAAGCAGAGTCTTGATGTGGGATTACAGTATGTGCAGCCTTGGAGAAAAATAGGCGATATGGGTGCGGCGATTCATGAATTTGCGTTGAAGAACGGATATTCGGTGGTGAAGCAAATCGGCGGTCATGGCGTGGGGCTTGAATTCCATGAAGATCCCTGGGTGAGCTATGTATGTCCGAAGGATACAGGAATGCTTATGGTGCCGGGAATGATGTTTACGATAGAGCCGATGATTAACATGGGCAAGGACGAGATTTATATTTCGGACGAAGACGACTGGACGGTTTATACGGAGGACGGTATGCCTTCGGCGCAGTGGGAGATACAGGTGCTGGTGACAGAGGACGGATATGAGATTATCTCGTATTAGGATCGGGGCTTGAGATGAAGAAAAAGGATGTATGCCTGCTTGCGCTTCTTTTGGCTGTGGCAGCAGTCATGGCGCTTTTTATAAAGCTTCGTGGAGGATACACCGGAGAGCGCATCGTTGTGACAATAGACGGTGCGTTTTTTGGAGAGTATCGTCTTTCTGAGGACAGAACCATTGATGTGGAAGGGGATTTTGGCCAGAACAGGATTGTGATTCAAAATGGCAGCGCTTACATGGAAGCTGCGGACTGTCCTGACAAGTATTGCATGGCTTACCGGCCGATATCAAAAACAAACGAGAGTATTATATGTCTTCCGCATCGGCTGGTGGTGCAGGTGAAAGATGCGGAATATACGGAAATAGATGGGATAGCAAGATAGATGACAAATTCAAAAAAGGTTGCATATTGCGCGATGCTTACGGCGCTGTCGATGATATTTAGTTATATTGAGGCACTGATACCGCTTTCTGTGGGAATTCCGGGAATAAAACTGGGACTTTCCAATCTTGTGGTGGTATCGGGACTTTACTTTCTGCCTGTGAGGTGGGTGCTTTTGGTGCTTGCGTTAAAAGTGACACTTGTGTCATTTTTGTTCGGGAATTTGTCGATGCTGCTATATAGTATGGCGGGTGGTGTGCTCAGTTTTTTGGTGATGACTGTCATCAAAAGGATAAAGGGCTTTTCCATGATTGGTGTGAGTATGGCAGGCGGTGTCAGCCATAATATCGGGCAGCTGATTGTGGCGATGCTGACGGTGGAGAGTGTGGCGCCGCTTTCTTATATGCCTGTGCTAATTGTGGCGGGGGCTGTGTCGGGAATTGCGGTTGGTGCGGCGGCTTACAGGGTGCGAAAGCTGATTGGGAGAGTGGTCTGATGGCGGAGAAATTGATATTTCATGTGGATGTAAACAGTGCCTTTTTATCGTGGGAGGCGGTTGAGCGGTTAAAGCATCCGGAACAGTTTCCGGAGATAACGGTAGATTTGCGCACGATTGCGTCGGCTGTGGGCGGCGACCGGTCAAAGCGGCGGGGGATTATTCTTGCAAAGTCGGTTCCTGCCAAAAAGTATGGGGTAAAGACGGGGGAGCCGATTACGGATGCACTGAAAAAGTGTCCGCAGCTTGTGCTGGTTCCGGCGCGCCATGAGGTTTACAGGCGCTATTCCGAGGCGTTTCTTTCGATATTGGAGCGTTATTCCGATGTGATTGAGCAGTGCAGTATTGATGAATGCTTTATTGACATGACGGGGACGGAAAAACTGTTTGGAGCGCCGGTTGAGGCGGCGACACGGATCAAGGATGAAATTTACCGGGAGCTTGGTTTTACGGTAAATGTGGGAATTTCTACCAACAAGCTTTTGGCGAAAATGGCGAGTGATTTCAGGAAACCCAATCTGGTTCACACGCTTTTTCCGTATGAGATCAAAAGTAAGATGTGGGGGCTTCCTGTCGGGGAGTTATTTTTGGTTGGACGTTCCACGCAGAGTACGCTTCATACGCTTGGGATTCACACGATTGGCGAGCTTGCCAACGCGGATGTTGATATGCTTCGGGCGTCGCTAAAAAAGCAGGGCGAAGTGATTTGGAAGTTTGCAAACGGCCAGGGGGTGTCTGTGGTTGAGGCGGAGCCTGCTGATGTGAAAAGCTACGGAAATGCGACGACGATTGCCTTTGATGTGACGGACGAGGCTACAGCGGGCATGGTGCTGATGTCTTTGGCGGAAACGGTGGGCAGGAGGCTTCGCAAGGATGATGCGCGGGCGGAAGTGGTGTCTGTCAATATTAAGTACAATGATTTGTCGAAGGCTTCGCATCAGTGTGAGCTTTTGCACGCGACGAATGTGACGGACGAGATTTATCAGGCTGCCGCGCGCCTGTTTGAGGAGCTTTGGGACGGGAGGCCGGTGCGGCTTCTCGGGATACAGACCAGCCATGTAAGCCGCGCTGGTGACGGCAGGCAGATGACGCTGTTTGATGATGCGGATTATGAGAAACGGGAAAAGCTGGATCGTGCTATGGATCGTATTCGGGAACGGTTTGGGACGGATTCGGTGAAAAGGGCTTCTTTTTTGCTGCAGGATCAGATTGATCATGCGGTGGGGAGAGGGAAGCATTTTGACTGATTTATTCCTGTTCTTATTTATGTGATAGTGTTTAGAATGTCTGATAAATACTGTTCAATTTGTTCTGTAGGCGTATGTTGTTCAATCATCATATAGGCAGTCTGAATTTGGTTGGCAAATTCGTGACGCTGTTCGCGGAGAGTTTTGAGTTGCGTTTCAATGCTTTTGTATTGTTCAAGTTCCTGATTTCTTAAGTTGTATAGTTGTGCAAGCTCTGCATCCATAAGTTTTTTCTTTTCTAACTGCTTTATGAAAAAAAGACAATAAGGTCAATAGCAAAATTCATGATTACCATAAGCAGTCCAAGCCACATAACCGACAGGGAATAGTCGATGCTGAAAGATACGAAAATTCCGGTAAGGACAAGCTGGTAGATTGAAATTGCCAAAAAAAGAAGAAAACGTTTATTTTTTTCTTTGCTGACAAAATATTTCCAAAGAACAACGGTAAGAAGCACAAAGATAAGGTAAAGCATGTTGTTAAAGGTAGTTGCTGCATAAAATTTTGTGGTGCGCATCAGAACATCATCCTGAAAGGTTCCTTTAAGGAATATCTGTAAATAGGCAAGAGCAGTAAATTCAAGCAAAAAGAATATGAAATCATAAATAACTGTAATCAGTATCTTTTTCCAAACGACATCTTGAAAGAAAATGGTTGCAATGAAAAACGTCATGCTGAGCAGTACGACAAGGCTGAAGGTATTTGGCTGCTTTCTCCAAAAAAATATGAGGTCAAAAACATTGACTGCTGCATAAATCCAATATTTGTACTTTTTATATTTATCTTTTATCTTCAAGGTTAAAAACGGGAGAAGCTCAATAATAAGATTATTTATGATTCCATTGAGTACCCAAAAAGTTTCTTCCTGCATGATAATCTCCTGCTTCAATGATGGTTAATATAGTCTAAAAATTTCTTTTTTGCAGTTTTTGCTTTTTTTCTGCTGATTGGCAGAATTATGTTTGTGGTCAACATTAGTTTCGTATAGTTGTACTCCATAATATAGTCCATATTTACCAGGAAACTTTTGTGAATACGATTAAAGCTTTCTGATGGCAGCATTGCCTCCCATTCATCAATGGTATATTTTGTAACATAGGATCCGCCTGTCCAATAGAGTGTCACACAGCGGTCTTTGAGCTCAATATAATAAATACTGCTTGGCTTTATTCTTAGAAAAGTGCCGTCATATGGGATGCAAATTGCTTTGTCAATGTCTTCCTGTAATTGTTTTTCAGCAGTAGCAACCGCCTCACAGAGCAGCTCTGATGAAATTGGTTTGATTAGAAGGAAAGTAGGGGCGGCGCGAAAAATCTGCGAGGCAAGTTCAGGATAGCCTGTGATAAAAATAATCTTCATATCAGAGTAAAGTTCCTGAATTTTACGCGCAATATGTACCCCGTTTTCATCAGCGAAGAGAATGTCCATGATAATAATATCTGCTTTTGGGTTAAGATTTTCACAATCCCGATAAAGATCATGTGCATTCTCATATCGTATGAGCGTAAATCGTTTACCAAAATTATTCATGATTTTGTTTTCGAGAAAGTCTAATACATTAGTATTGTCATCACATAATGCTATTGTCATTTTTCATTGTCCTTTCGTTTAGGATTGCAGTTGCACATACGGTATTTTTCGATAATGGAAGGACTGAAAAACTGCCGCGGTATTGTGCACAAATCTGTTTCACAAGTCCTAAGCCAATACCATGATTGTGCATGTCGTCTTTGGTGGTTCTGCGATTTGAGGATGGCATCGTAAAATCGGAAGAAACCGTATTCTCCACTTTTATGATTAAGTAGTTCGCTTTTTGTGTTATGTTTGCATGCACTGTTTTGGGTTGGGTATTAGATTGACTGCATGCTTCAATGGCATTATCAATCAGATTTCCTGTCACACTGCATAAGTCAATATCGTCAATGTTCAGGCTGGCATTATGAAAGCAATTGACTGTGATATCTATGCCAAGTTCCTGTGCATGATGTGATTTTATGGTAAACAAAGCGTTTAAAACGGGAGAAGGACTGTAAAATTCCTGTCTGGCTTTGTCTAAAACTCCTTTGGATTGTGACAGTATTTCCGAGACAGAACCACTCTGCGGCTGCGTTTGCAGGACGCGCAGGGCTTTGTGCAACTGCTGTACGAATTCGCTGCGAAGCGTTTTCAGTTTTAAAACATTTTGCTTTTCCGCAGACTGGTATTCCCGTATTGCTTCCTGCTCTAGCTGAAGAAACAAAATTTGAGCTTTTGTATGTGCCATTTTTTCGATATGCCTGAAAAAATAGTACATCAGAATGTCAATAAAAAAACTTGCGAGCAGAAAGGCAAGACTAATCCACATAACATGTGCAGAGATGTTTTTGCGGATGATTAAAAACAAGGACAATAGTATAAGTTGATAAAGCGAAACAATCAGATATAGAATCATGTATTTGTTTTTCTTTTTATCGACGATGTGCTGCCAAATTAAGACCCAAAGAATATCCGCTACTAAAAGAAGCATATTGTATAGTGCCGTAACGGCGATAAAGTATTCATTCTGCTGTTGGATATCATGATAACCGCCGCCAATGATAAGGAAAATATACTCCATGCACAGGCAGTCAATGCCAAGAGTGATTGTAAGGTTAATAATTGGAACCAAGAGGCGTTTCCACAGGGGGGAGTCAAAAAGGATGAGATGCCAAAGGAAAGGGAGACCAAATCCCAATAAGGCTGACTTTGTGATGGAAGGAATGACACCAAAAATGCGTGGAATGGAAAAAAGAATAAAATCCCACAAAGTGACAGCGGAGAGGCTTATAATTCGATTGTATTTCTGCCTTGTTTTGAGAATGATAAAAGATGGGCAATGAGTAATAAATGAGTTTATCAGAAACACGATTCCGATATATAATTGCCTGCTCATGGTGATAAGTACCTCTTATGTATAAGTTTATATTTTTTTAATTATTTTTTATTGTAATTTCATTTTATTATATTTATGCAAATTTGACAAGTCCGGTAAGACCACTTAAGGTCAGGATCTTGAGTTTTGGTTCTATAAAATACAGCTTAATTATAGTATGTGGATAAAAAATGAGTTGACATAATACTGCTATAAAGAGAAAAATTGAACAATTCTGCGTTTTAAATGTAACGTTTTGCAACTGTGTAGAAAACTAAAAGAAAATTTTATAAAATGAACTAAGAAATTTGTAATGGAGTTAATTTTTTGAAGGGAGGGGACAGGAAAAATTAACAGGAAGACTAGGGAAAACAATCTATGTTTTTCTGACAACAATGTTGCTCACGACAAGGCTGTTTGCCGAAAATTATATTGAAAGGGGTTGCCTATGAAATCAAAATTAATAAGAAAATTTGCTTTGCTGCTTGCGTTAATTACTTTTATGACACAGGTGTTACATTTTCCGGTAAAAGCAGCTGAAATTTCTGGCGGGGAGATAATTGATATAGAGAGGGAAGCTGAATCAGGGTCCATTGCAGGAACAGAAGCCACAATAGAAACAGATATAGCTATGGATATAGAGACAGAGACCATGACGGATACGGAGTCTATAACCAGCACAGAAGCAGAGACAGGTATTCAGACGGAAGAAATGGAAGCTGAAACAGAGAATGTAACAGTTGATGAAACGGAGACAACAAGCGAAGTTGAAACAATGACGGAAGAAGACGCAGAGCATCTGGAAGAAAATAAAGGTGCATCCTTGTCAGGAATATCGTTTTCTGTAACAGATATCAGGGATTCCTCGAAAACAAAGGTGTTAAATACAGACGATGGGAAACAGGCGGTCTATTTGTTTGGAGATCTTAAAGATGAAAAGACGTTTTTCTCGATAGAAGAGCTTTTAAAATCATTTGAATATTTTGATAAAAGCAAACTTAGCGTTTTTGTGTTTAGCGTTAGTAGTATTGATTCGGATACGCTTTCAAGTTTAAATGCACTTGAAATTCCAGAAGATATAATGATAGGTAACGGATTTGAGTCAGTCAGTTCCCATAATTTTTACCGTGATTGCGTTTATAAGGAAGCTGACAGTTCGGCTATGGGGCTGCCTTTTATTGTTTATAAAGGAAAAAGCGCAGAGATGTATGCAAGTACACGAGGGTATCAGGATCAGTATGATATATGTAAAAATATTGAGGCAGGTGGTCTGACGGCAATAAAAACGGATGGAGGAAATGAAGGAAATGGAGAAAGTGAAGAAAATGAAGGAATAAAAGGCATATCCTTTTCCGTAACGGATATTAGGGATTCGTCGAAAACAAAGGTGCTAAATACGGATGATGGGAAACAGGCGGTTTACCTGTTTGGGAGTATAGCAGGTTGTGGATATACACAGGCAATGATACCGATTCTTTCAAAGTGTATGGAGTATTATGACAACGATAAGATTAATATATTTGTGTTCGATAATGCGGGAGCCGATAAGTCAAAAATACTTTCATGGCTTAATACACAAAACATTTCAAAAAATATAATAATAAGCGGTGTGTCGTGTTCCAATGACGTGGAAAATTTTTATAATGTTTGTAAAAAGGCAATAGGTTATGGGAATTTTGACACAGCTATACCGACCATATTGTACAAGGGTGTAAACGGAGAAGTATATAAGCACACAATGGGGTATCAGGAGCAAAAAGAGATATATAAAAATATTGGAGAAGGTGGATTAAAAAGTTCAATTGTAGAGGAATCTTTCTTTGCAGAGGGTTTAGTTTATGTCAAATCAAGTGTGAATTACGACACGGCATATGAAATTCTTGACCTTGTAAATGAGGAACGTAAAAAGAATGGACTGGAAGCACTGACTATGGATAAAGACCTGCTTGATGCAGCAATGCAGAGAGCTGCAGAGAGCAGCGTGTATTTTAGCCATGTAAGACCAAATGGTGAGATGTGTCACTCAGCATGCAGTAAAATGAGCGGTGAAAATATAGCTGCGGGTCATAGGAGTGCCGAAGCGGTGATGGACGGCTGGATGAATTCAGAAGGGCATCGAGCGAATATTTTAAATTCCTACTATAATTCCATTGGAATTGGAGTATCAGATGTAGGAGGAAGGCTTTCTTACGCGCAGTGTTTTGGCAGAGCAGCATCAGATGAAATACAAAAGCCTTCTAATATTGCATCAAAGACATACGAAATACGATATGTTAAAGCATATTTAGAACCTAAACTCGGTAAAAGCAGTATAACTATTTGTGGGGAAAACACATATCAGATTATAATAAAACCAACCGATGGATTTATTTATGATGAAGAATTTATTAGCTGCACATCATACAAATGGTCAAGCGGCAATGAGAGTGTAGCGACTGTAGACTCCGCTGGTGTGGTCAAGGGAGTAAAGTCGGGAAAGACGACGATTACCGGAACAAATATACTGAACGAAAAAGATATTTTGACATTAGAGGTGACAGTGGAAGAAGAAAAACCGAATGTCACATCAGTTCAGTTAAATGAAACTATGCTTCAATTAAAGGAAAATGAAACATTCCAACTGCAGGCGGAAGTAAAGGCTGACATTTACGTAAATGAAGTAGAGTGGAAAACCTCAAACGAAACCGTAGCGACAGTCAGCGAAAACGGACTCGTTACGGCAAAATCAGAAGGAACGGCAGTAATCACGGCAACAAGCTATGGAAAACAGGCAGAATGCATTGTGAAGGTATCGGGCGCAACAAAGCCTCCAAAGGCAGATATTCCTACAAACACAGAGGTGGGAAAAGGCACGCTTGTTACACTTACAAGCGATACACAAGGAGCAGTTATCCGTTATACTACAGACGGAAGTACACCAACGGAAAAAAGCAGCATTTATAATCAGCCGATTGCAATTTATCAGGACACAACAATCAAAGCATATGCATCAAGTGCTGACAGTGCCGACAGTGAGGTTGTAACGTTTGTATATACGCTAAAGTCTTTTACCGTAACCTTTGACACGGACGGCGGAACAGCCATCAGTTCGTTAAAAGTTTATCAGAATGATTCCATAGATGAGCCGGACGAACCAACAAAACCGGAATATCATTTTGCAGGCTGGTATCTCAACGGGAAACCTTATGATTTTAATGCACCTGTAACAGCGAATATAACATTAAAGGCAGTATGGAGAGAGTATGAAATGCTTCCATCTCCTAAGGCAAATTTCAAAACCGGAATGGTTATTGAGACAGGCACGAGAGTCGCTTTGTCACATGATATAGCAGGAGTCAGCCTGTATTATACCACAGATGGCAGTATACCTACGGAGAAGAGTGCAGAATATAAAAATGCAATTGTTGTAAAGGCAGAAACCACTATCAAAGCAATTGCGGTAAAAAAAGGCTATAAAAACAGTGAAGTGTCAGTTTTTCATTATACAGTAGCAGAAAAAGGCAGTCTTTGGGGCGATGTATCGCCGGAGGACATTCCAAGCAGCGGAAGTATTCCCGAAGAGATGTGGGTTACGGGAATCAAAGATGCAACATACACCGGAAAGGCAGTAACACATGATATACATGTATATGACGGGAGCACGCTTTTAGTTGAGAAAAGGGATTATACTGTATCGTACAAAAATAATATAAAGGCGGCAAAAAAATCAGACAGCAAAGCGCCCGCTGTCATTATAAGCGGAAAAGGAAATTATAAGGATAAAATTGTAATTCCTTTTAACATCAATCAAAAGAATTTAAGTGATAGTGATGTTATTGCTGATGAAATGGCAATTGCATATACAGGTAAGATGAAAAAGGTTGTTCCTGTTATTCGTTACAGACAAAAGAAGCTTGCAAATAATAAGGATTTTGTGATAACAAATCCGATTGAGTATGGTGATGCAGGAAAATATGTAATAAAAGTGGAAGGAAAAGGCAATTATACAGGCACAAGAGATATAACGCTTATGGTCACGAAAAACATACTTATCAGTAAAGCATCTGTATCCAAGATATCAGACCAAACTTATGATGGAAAAGAAAAAACTCCTGAAATAACGGTAAAGCTGAAAAAAACGCTTGAGCAGGATAAGGATTATACGCTTACATATGTGGACAACAGGGAAATTGGTACGGCATCTGTCATTATCAAGGGAAAAGGTGAATACTCCGGAACGAAGCGGATTTCGTTCAGAATAATAAGTCCCTATAAAGGGGGAAAATATGATATAGGCGAAGACATAGAAGAACTTGTTGATGTAGATATTGACAGTAAAGTGCTCTTTTCGAAAGGGGGAAGCACACCTGCAATAAAAGTAAGTTTTAACGGAAAAAGGCTGATACAGGGGAAAGATTATACTGTCAGCTTTAAAAACAATAAAACGGCATATTCCGTATCAGGAAAAGAAGCATCTGCAATTATCACAGGTAAGGGTAATTATTGCGGGAAGATTGACAAAAGGTTCACAATCGAGCGAAAAGATATATCACAAACAATCCTTGCGGTAAGTGATGCAATATATACAGGTAAGTCAAAAGGGCATCAAACAAAATTTGTATTGACAGATGTGGACGGAAAGGCGCTGAAAGCCGGTACAGACTATGAAAAGGAGATTGTTTATACTTATGCAAAGGCAACAGAACTTGAAATCGGTGAATCCAGAACTGCTGGAGAAACTGTAAAAGATACGGATGTGATACCTGTCGATACGGTTATAAATGTAACAATAAAGGGAACGGGCAGTTATGAGAAAACGATAACAGGCTCATATAGAGTAATAGCGAAAGAGAAGAATATCAGTAAGGCAAAGGTTACTTTGAAAAACCCGCAGTATTACACAGGAAGTGCGGTAAAACCGGATAAAAACCAATTTGAAGTAAAACTTGGCAATACGATACTGAATCCTGATGAGTATTCAATTGTATGCTATACAAATAATGTAAAGAAAGGTAATGCATCAGTAACAATCAGGGGAGAGGGAATATATGGAGGAACAAAAACCGCAAAATTTTTAATAGGTTCAAAGACAGTAAATAATATAGGTAAGCGATGAATAACCTGCCGTTCCACAAGAACAGGATTTTGCACTATAATGATAGCAACTTGGAGCGAATATCTACATCAGTTCTTGATCAGGCAGTTCGGCAACTATCTGTCTAG
>CAJTMC010000048.1 GCA_910577115.1 uncultured Lachnospiraceae bacterium | reverse complement strand
GATTTTTCTTGTTTCGGGCGATACCGTTTTCAAATTAATTATCTCCATAACTATATGATACCAGATATTCATCCGAAAAGCCACAGGCATTGTCGATTTTTAACCGCCAAAGTAATATCGCTTTGATTTAATGGCAATTCTGTAATTTTCTGTCCGTTTGAATCTTTCCATATATACTTTATATAATAGGGCAACTTAACCTTTATGTTAAGATTGCAAGGTGTATATATTTTATTTAAACTGTTACAATTAGTAAACATACCGCTTATATCTTCAACGCTACTGGCATCCAGTCCGCTTAAATTTATTTCCTTAAGACCTCCGCAACCTGCAAACATATATGATGCATCCGTCATTCCTGTTACATTGATTTCAGCTGTTTTTATGTCAGACCTAAAGCGAGACCACGGTGCCCTTCTAGCCCCTGTTTCGCCCGAAAACTCCCCACTTCCTTCTACTGTCAGCTTCTCGTCATCATCAATTGACCATATAATATTTCCATAACTTCCGCTTCTTCTTTCCTCCCTCATTATGAGAATACTGTCGCTTCGATTTACCGGCAATTCTGTAATTTCCTGTCCGTTTGAATCTTTCCATATATAATACAATGGTTGCACTGAGGGAACTACTGAAGTCGAGGGAATTGAATCTGTGGGCAGCTTAAATTTTATGTTAAGATTACAGGGTGTATATATTTTATTTAAGTAGAAACACTCATAAAATATGCCACTCATATCCGTAACGCTGCTGGCATCCAGTCCGCTTAAGTTTATTTCCGTAAGACTCGTGCACTCAGCAAACATATATGATGCATCCGTCATTCCCGTTACATTGATTTCGGCTGTTTTTATATGCTTACCAAACCACGGTGCCCTTCTAGCCCCTGTTTTTCCCGAAAACTCCCCTGTTCCTTCTACCGTCAGTTTCCCGTTATCATCAATTGTCCATGTAATATCTTTATAGCTTCCGCTACTGCCTGATGTATCTTCTTTCATTATAAGGATACTGTCGCTTCGATTTAATGGCAATTCTGTAATTTCTTGTCCATTTGAATCTTTCCATGTCCACGCCCAAGGATGTGAGGGTGGTTTAACCTTTATATTAAGATTACATGGCGTATATATTTTATCTAACCCGTAACAATCAATAAACATGCCGTTGATGTTTGTAACACTGCTGGCATCCAGTCCGCTTAAGTTTATTTCCGTAAGTCCTCTGCATCCTGCAAACATATATGATGCATCCGTCATTCCTGTTACATTGATTTCGGCTGTTTTTATATCCTTACCAAACCACGGTGCCCTCTCATACCCTGTTTTTTCCGAAAACTCTCCTGTTCCTTCTACCGTCAGCTTCCCGTCATCATCAATTGTCCATGTAATATTTCCATATCTTCCGCTTCTCCTTTCTTCTCTCATTATAAGGATACTGTCGTTTCGGTTTAATGGCAATTCTGTAATTTCTTGTCCGTTTGAATCTTTCCAATAATACCCATACCTAACATCAGAATAACGCCCTTTTGTGGGCAACTCGACCTTTATGTTAAGATTGCAAGGAGTATATATTTTATTTAATTCATAACATTCAGAAAATATATTTCTCATATTGGATATGCTGCTGGCATCCATTCCGCTTAAGTTTATTTCCGTAAGTTCGTCGCAGCCTTCAAACATATATGATGCATTTGTCATACCTGTTACGTTTATTTCGGCTGTTCTTATACCCAAACGATAACTATACCACGGTGCTCTTCCAGACCCTGTTTTTCCCGAAAATTCCCCTGTTCCTTCCACTGTCAGTTTCCCATTCGCGTCAATAACCCATGTAATATTCCCATAGCTCCCGCTTACAATATCATCCTACGAAGCCTTCAACGCCTGTTCCGTTTCGGTCTCTTCCTCACTTTCCTGCGTCAGTTCTTCCGTCTGAACAGCTTCCTCCGTGTTTTCCGCCTCTGAAGTCTCTTCCCGTATTTCGCTCTCCAGTTCCGTTGTAGCAACTTCTACTTCCTGCGTTTCCTTGTTTTGTCCATCCGTATCCGTTTCCACGATTGTCTCCACAGTTTCAATGCTCTCTGTATCTGTTTCCGTGACTGATTCCACAATTTCAGTACTCTCTGTATCCATTTCCGCGATTCCGTCACTTTCCTTCTCCGCAACGGTTCTCGTCTCCTCCGAAACACACTCCCCTATTTCAGGCACACTTTCAGACACTGCACCTTCCTCACTGCCTGCCTCCTCTGTTACTGTTATTTCCGTTTCTTTCACTTCCTCCACTGCTTCTTCCGCCCTGACGTTCCCCACCGGAAGCTGCAATGAGGATGCCGCCACCACAAATGCCAAAGCACCCGCAATAAACCTGTTCCTTAAATGCTTCATAACCTCTTCCTCCTATTCTGCATCTAACTTATCTTTTTTTATCCCACAAGTAACATTTTCCATTATCTTTGCAGCTACCCACCCCCTACATTCTCTACCGATACGCCATTCCATGTACTAACAAACAATTTTTATTTGTAAATCCATGTCAATTACTGTGACAATTCGTTACCATAAAAAAAACAAATTGTCATTGTCCATTATCTGCCAAAACAATAACAAACGGAGGGATTACCCATGAAAAAGATTTATGCAGAAAACTACCGCCAAATCGGACTGAAAATCGCTTATTACCGCAAGCTGCGCGGATTAACGCAGGAAGAGCTTGCCGAAGCAACCGGATTAACGCCCGCATTTATCGGACATTTAGAAGCGCCCAACATTATAAAGGCGCTTTCTTTGGATACCCTGTTTGATATTGCCGCCGTGCTCAACGTGGCTCCCCTTAAATTCCTTGATTTTGAAGATGTCCAGTCAGATACCTCCCCGCAGGCTGCCAAACCGCAAATCGTCCAAGCGGCAGCAATAACAGGTTTTTTTAACATTCCTTAAACTTTCATACAGATACATCTGCTTAGCGGCTACATGCAACCACACAATTATTGCAACAAAAGGCTACCTTATCGTGTCAAAAATACTCCACGGGATTTTCCAATACCGCCCAAATTTCACCGCCGGAATCTGTCCTGCCTTAATCATTCTGTAAACCGTCGATGTGCTGACCTGCAGCCTCTCACAAAATTCCTTCACTGTCATATATGATTTATCCATCTATTACCCCTTTCCGAACCAAAACAGTCCTAAAAACATCCTTTCATTTTTTCACTCATGACCATCCAATACCATTCACGGTCTGTCATTATCTTCCTGTTAAAGCGTTTTCAAAAATAATTATTTTTTATCCCCAAACCTACACGCTGATAATCATCAAAAAAGCATTGTTCCCACAAAAAAGGAGAGGAGGAAAACAGTCACATCAAAAGAGGGAAATAATTTGATGGCAAAAAAATAAGAAATCTGCGTACCTGCTATAAAGAGACGCCTTATAAAGGAACTTTATCATCTTAATAACAGGAGTAAGAGGAGGTATAGAGCGATAATGACAGAATCTAGTAATCTTAAGAAGAATAATAGTTTTAATAATAATCCTAAAAATATAAAAAGTTATAATACAATACATAAAAATAATAAAGACGCGGAAATCAAGATAAGGGTTTCCAAAGAGCAGAAGAAAGAACTGCAGGAGAAAGCAAAATTATACGGCAAGACACTCAGCAGCTATATACTCAATTGCTGCATGGACGATAAACATGAACTCCTGCAGCTCATACCCGATGCTGTCGAGCTTTGGAATCTAGTAAACGAGCTTTACCGCTCAATAGAATCGGCTTCCAATGCACGCGTAACTGAACTTGAGGTGCAGGATAATCATTTAATCACTTACATGCAAAAAAACAATCCGAATTTGGGAGGAATTTATGATGACACGGACAACTGACATGCCGCAGACAGGCGGCACACTGCTCAACAAAGCAGGAAAAGGCAATTACCAAACCCAAGACTCCATCAAAAACGTAATCCGATATATCGCTCGCGAAAACGGAATGTCCAAGGATGACCTAATCTGTCGCGGGGCAATGGGTGCAACCGACTTTACAAGCATCGACATGACAATCAGACAGTTCCGATGCGTCCAACTGCTGCATGAGCGCAAAGGCAATTTTGGGCGTTATATCGACCATGAAATATATTCGTTTTCCGAAGAGGCGCAGGAGGCAATTTATGAAAATGACATTCCCGTTGAGAAAATCGCGCGCAGCATGGCGCAGGATTTCTATGATGACGGATTTCAGGTATATTATGGCGTCCACAGACCGGACGGAACCGAAAAGCATCTCCATATGCATTTTGCGGTCAATACTGTAAACTTTAAAACAGGGAAAAAGCGGCATGAGAATAAGACCGCAACAAAAAAGCGCCAAGAACGGCTGGACAGGATTGTAATGGCAGAAATAATCAACAGACAAAAATCCGCAAAAAATCCATCTTAAAAGACATTCACATATCAAAAATGGAATGCCCCATAATGACGTGAAAATTCATATAAGTATTTACACCCTTACAGTTGAATATAAAATACAAAAACGGCATATTTTATGCCTTGATTATCGCAAATGAAATATGCCGCTTTATATTCTCTGATGATGCTTTATAAAATGGTTCTCTCGTCATAAGGAAATCAGTAATCACATTTGTATCAACTAATATCGCCATATCGCTCTGCACGCACCTCCTCTAATTCTTTATTGGGATTAAAATCATCAGGTAAATACTTCCTGATTTCTGCTCGCGCAGTATCCAGTCTATGAAATGCGTGAATTTTTTCATCTCCGCTTCCATACTGCTCGGGCATAAGCCTTTGGATAATCTCAATCAAAAAGCTTACATTATCATCTGATAATCCACATATCATCTAAACAGCCTGTTCCTGTAATGTTGACATATCTACTGCCACCTTTCATAAAACCTTTTAACCATATTATTTCCATAAATATAATATAAGCTCACCTATCGTTCGCATAACCTTTAGCCCTATTTGAGCAGACGCTGTTCAAATACTGCCTGCGGTATCACTACTTTACCAAACAGACTTTCAAGCAAGTCTATACGCCCAATTTTGAGGAGAGATACTAATGGTGTTGTGTCTGAAACAACAATCATTTTGCAGCCTCTTTTTTTTCAACTGTCTAAACATTTCTAATTCGGAATCAAGTTCGTCCATTGTCATATCAAGATACGAATACCCCAGTCTGTCATAAATATCAATCAGTTCGGATTTCCTAATTCCCAAGATTTCAGCTGCACCGCCATGAGATATGGTTTGATTAAGTATAGCCGGATACAACAAAAGGGCATATCTCGTCAGCTCCGATTCTAAATCCATATTATTCAAATATTTTGACATTCCTGCCGGCACTTTTATCGTTACAGTTTCCGTTGCCACCATAACACCACATCCTTTCATTTTACTTTTTAGATTATTCAAGTATATGCTGAATCATTTTAATTTCCCTTTCTATAATTCATACCATTTTCGCACTACTTTTTCATAGAATCAATATGCATAAAGCAAACGTTTGACCACTGTTTAAATCATCCCTTTATCAAATATCTTCCATTGTCATACACGGAAGTTCCTTCTCTTGTCGAAGCTGTTTATCATTTGTAAAGAACATATAGCTTCTTCTCCTTTTGCGTCAGATGTTCCCAACAGTCCATTCACGCCCTGCATAATCTGAATTACAAAACGCAGTTTATCTTCTAGTACTTTTTCCAACATTTGAATTGCCTCCTGCCTAATTGCTGTCATAAGGCACCTTCTACTCTTCATTGTCCTACACTGTCTGAAGCCCTGCAAGCTGTTCCACTTCCTCAACACTAAGACCTGTATCCTCTGCAATTTCCTCAATTGTCATTTTTCCTCTTTTTAACATCCTAAGTGCCGTCTCTCTCTGATTTTGACTAATCCCCTGAAGCCTTCCCTGACTTATTCCCTGACTTATTCCCTGACTTATTCCCTGACTTATCCCTTGATTCAATATAGTTCTTGCACTTGTTTCAATCAATGCTCCGCTCATCATATCACCTACACCTTTCTGCACATTCTCATACTTTTGTGCAATTTCCTTAATCACATCACCGGAGAGCTCTATGATTGTCCGCTTGTCGAACGCCCCAATCACTCCCTGCCGTTCCAGTTCGTCAAGCCTTTCCAAGATTTTCTGATACTCTGCCTTCAGTTCTGCCAATTTCTGCTCATTACTATTATACTCCGGAAACCCTTTCTCATGTGAAAAAATGTAAAACGGAATTAGCATCAGCAAACCTTTTTCAAAAATATCATCCAGTGTATATGCCTGTACCTTCATGATTGGCACATCATACCGAACCGTTCCTCCCGGCGTGACAATCACATATTTCATTTTATCCGGTGTCTTTTTGTAAGTCCGTAAGTACAAAACCGCCGTATTTGGAAATGTAACGGTTAGTGTTTCCTCCGTGACCTCGCCCTCGTCAAGCGCTATTTGGGCATCGTATTCAAAAAGCCTTACCGTGATTTTCCCATCCGGCAGGCTGCTTTCGCACTCAACATGGTATTTCTTTGGTACTTCCCCGAAAACCGTAAAATTCGTGTCCGTAATCCGCTCTTTATCTGCCTCGTCCTGCTGGTCTAAAAAATGCTCGTTGGGGGAAAAACGAATTTCTTCTTCCCCTGTATATGTTTCGCCGAAAATTTCATTGATTATCGGGATAATCAGCTTTCGACAGTCATTTAAGATTGTTCGAAATGCCCCGTCATATATAGTTGCCATACCTTATCCCCTTCCTGTTTGTGTTTTTATCATATCATTTTTTTGCTTTATATTCAAGATTTTCAAAGTTTTTCACACTGCCTCTGACTTGCCGAAATCCCCACACACATGCCCGTAGCTTATCCCTTCCCCTTCTTCCCATTCCGCCGAATCACCAGCTCGTCCAACACAACGCTTTTGCAACCCTCAATCAGTGACGGTTTCGGGGTACCGGAATCAAGGCTACAATTTCACAATTACCTCATCTACCGCATACGACCAAAAGTGGATACATGGCAGAAACATTTACGAAAACGTGAGCCGTATTGTAGATTCCATTTTTTCAAACTACCTCTCCCGCCCGGGCGTGCGCCAGCCGATATTCACGTCCTACTGCGACGGCAACCGCACCACTTGTAAAGGACTCTCCCAGTGGGGCAGCAAATATCTTGGCGATCAGGGTTACACGCCGATTGAAATCATACACTACTACTATGGAAGCGATATGTATATTAACTCCACATCCTACATTTCCGGCGTTCCTTCCTCATGGCCGGGGTACGACTTGACAATCGGCTCATCAGGTCAAAAAGTGCTGCAGCTTCAGGAACAGCTAAACCGCATTGCGCAAAATTACCCTGCACTCCCGATTATCGTAGAAGACGGCATTTTTGGAAGCGCTACTGCCGATTCCGTACGTACCTTCCAGCGCATTTTCGGACTTCCTGCCAATGGAATTGTTGACTATCCGACATGGTATAAGATATCTGAAATATACGTAGGCGTAAGCCGTATTTCTGAGCCTTAACGCCTTGACTTCTCCGTTATTTTTTCATTCATCAAAACAGTCAACTAATTGACTTCGTTGGCTGTTTTGTTTCTTTGATTCTTCCGGCTTATCAAACCATATAGTACGCCCGTTCAATCTCCTCAAGTCCTGCACGCGCTCCCGTTGCCTCTGTTATCTCATTGCAAAGGCGTTCATACTCCTCAATCGGAATTATTGCGGTCAGCTCTACGTCCGCAGCATATACGCTGTCAATCACATCAATCTTTTGATTTGCAAGCAAATACTGTATTTTTCCGACAGCATTGTAATCCGTCTTTATCCTTAATTTCACACCGAAGCGCTGTCTTGCTGTTTCACACAATGCAAGTGCCTCCTTTACAGCTCCTGAGTAAGCCCTGACTAACCCCCCTGTGCCTAAAAGTGTACCGCCAAAATATCTTGTTACGACTGCCGCAATATTCCTGATTCCGCTTCCCAAAAGCACCTCCAGCATAGGTCTTCCTGCAGTCCCGCTTGGTTCTCCGTCATCACTGCTTCTTGTAAACTCAGCTTTGCTTCCAATCACAAAAGCCGAGCAGTTATGCCTTGCATCATAATATTTCTTTTTCATTTCATCAATAAACACCGCCGCTTCCTCCTCACTTGCCACAGGCCTGACAGTCGCAATAAATCGCGATTTCTTCTCCACAATCTCCGCTTCGGCGCCCCTGACAAGCATCAAAAAATCGTCATATTCCATTTTTTCTATCATAACAAATCTCCCCCATTCCAAAGATTTTCTATCGCTCAAAGGTATAATAAATATAACATATGTCCGCATAAAAAGTAAGTCATACGGCTATAATTAAAAAAAACCTTTATTTCACTTCCATAATTTGTTATAATGAGTAGAATGTCAATGATATTTTGTAAACACATTGGCAGAACCAAACTGTTACATATTTTTGAATCACTTATTTTGGAGGTGACTAAATGAATTACGGGAAAAAAGGAATTTCCAAAATCCAGAAATCCCTGACTTCAAAAAGAATAAAACTGAAAAAAATGGTCATTGTCACAGCCTTAAAACTCCTGCTGATCGCTGCACTTTCCACAGCAGTAATCGGAATCTGTTGCGGACTTGGCATGTTTAAAGGCATCCTTTCCTCCGCGCCGGATATTAACCCTGCGTCTGTCCTGCCCACAGGATATGCTACGGTTGTTTATGATGCAAAAGGGAAAGAATTGACAAAGCTTGTTGCCGCAAATTCAAACAGAAGCTATGAGGATATGACAAAAATTCCGCAAGATCTGGCAAATGCATTTGTCGCAATTGAGGACGAGCGTTTTTATGACCACAACGGAATTGACCTAAAAGGTATTGTGCGTGCAGGTTTTGAGTATATCCGTTCCAAAGGAAAGTATGCGCAGGGTGCCTCAACGATTACCCAACAGTTAATCAAAAACAATGTATTTGACAACTGGACGAATGAAAGCGACATTCAAAAAGTCAAGCGAAAAATACAGGAACAGTCTCTCGCAATGGAACTGGAAAAAGAAATGTCCAAAGAAAAGATTTTAGAAATCTACATGAATACAATCAATCTTGGACAAAATACGCTTGGTGTAAAGTCGGCAGCCGCACGCTATTTTAACAAGGAAACTTATCAGCTTACATTATCCGAATGTGCCGTAATCGCTGCCATTACGCAAAATCCGTCAAAATACAATCCGATTTCACATCCGGAAGAAAATGTCAAAAGACGTCAGAAAGTGCTTGAGAATATGTTGGAGCAGAACTATATAACACAAGCTGAATATGACGAAGCTATTGCAGACGACGTGTATAGCAGAATTGCTGCCGTAAATGAGGAAAACAGTGCAAATTCCGTCTATACATATTTTGTAGACGAAGTGACGGAACAGGTTTTAACTGACCTCATAGAAATTAAGGGCTTTAACGAAACACAGGCATACAACCTCTTATACAGCGGCGGTTTAAGCATCTACACCACACAAGATCCTGATATTCAGGCAATATGTGACGAAGTATTTGGAAATGAAGAGAATTATCCCGAAAATACGAAATGGTATTTGAACTATGTATTGACAATCGAAAAGGCGAACGGTGAAAAAGAAAATCATAGTACAGAAATGTTCAAAGCATATTATGAGGAACAAGACCCCAATTTTAATCTCCTTTACAATTCAAAAGAGGAAGCATACGAAGCAATTGAAAACTACAAAACGGCAATGATGTCAACAGGAGACAAGGTAGATGGGGAGCGTGTAACACTCACGCCACAGCCACAGGTTTCCATCACTGTCGAGGACCAGTCAACGGGACACGTTGTTGCAATGATCGGCGGACGCGGCGTCAAAGAGGCAAGCCGTACCTTAAACCGCGCCTCCAACACCACACGTCAGCCCGGTTCCACTTTTAAGGTCGTTTCCACTTACGCACCCGCCTTGGACAGCGCAGGACTTACCCTCGCGGATGTTCAGAATGATGCTGCATTCAATTACGCAAGCGGACGTCCTGTCAGAAACTGGTGGGGCAGCTCATACAGAGGACTTTTAAGCCTGCGATACGGTATCGCACAGTCCGCAAACATTGTAGCAGTCAAAACGCTCACACAGGTTTCACCACAGCTTGGATTTGATTATCTGCAAAATTTTGGTTTTACAACACTCGTTGAAAAACGTGTCGAAAAAGATGGTACAATCAGCTCAGACATCAATCAGCCCCTTGCACTTGGCGGTATCACAGATGGTGTCACAAATATGGAGCTCAATGCTGCTTATGCTGCCATAGCAAACCATGGCTTGTATATTAAGCCCAAATTATATACAAAGATTATTGATCATGACGGAAATGTGCTGATTGACAACTCAGCCCCCGAATCAACACAAGTTATCAAGGAAACAACTGCATGGCTGCTCACAAACGCGATGGTTGATGTTGTAACCTCCGGAACCGGAGGATCGGTAAACTTTGGAAACATGGCGATTGCCGGAAAAACAGGTACGACATCCAGTTATAAAGATGTATGGTTCTCCGGGTTCACACCATACTACACTGCCACCACATGGACAGGTTACGACAACAATGTCAATATGACTTCATCTGCAGAAAAAAATCTCTCAAAGAAGATGTGGAAAGCAGTCATGTCAAAAATACATGAAAATCTGGAATATAAAGCCTTTCCTATGGCAAGCGGCATTGTAACTGCAAGAGTCTGCTCAAAGTCAGGAAGACTTCCTATCGCTGGTGTCTGCGACGGTTGTGTTGTCACAGAATATTTTGCGGAGGGCACTGTTCCTACAGGATATTGTGATGTACACTCATTTTCAAACCTGTGTACTTATTCAGGACTTACTGCTACAGACGAGTGTCCTTTTAAGAGCGCTTCCATTGTAGAAACAATTCCTGCAAGATTACAGGATAATAATCTTGCAAGCGCACCTCCTGCGGCGGACGAAACTGCCCCCCCAGAAGATGCTGCCCAGATGTGTCCGCATACTGCTGCTTTCTTTGCACTGCCAAATGCTCAGGAAGTTCTCCAGCAGCAAATGCTCGAAATGCAGTTAAGGGCAAATCCGGCTGCTGCAGCCGACGTAGCAACCGCTCCGCTTCCCGCATCAGATACGGATTAAATAAAAAGCAGTCAAAAGCCCCTGAAATACAATGAAGTATTTCGGGGGTTTTACCATAAAAATTTCAACTATAAAAGCTGCTAACGGGAATCGGACCCATGACCGCCGCACTACCAATGCGACTACCGACTGTGCTATCCAAAACCGCTGTCAATAGAAGATATGCTATCAGATATCTTGGCAATAGCATAATTTTTTCAAAAATGTTACAATAATATTAATATCATATAATTTCTTGCCAATTGTCTCATCTTACGCTATACTACATTATAATTATTCATCTGACAAAGACGCCTGATTGTTGTACAAGTACCAGAAACTTTAGGAAAGGTATGATAAATTATGAAAAAAAATTTCATTAATAATATACTGATAGGAATTATTGTTGTTTTATGTATCTCCATATGTTTTTTAATTTTTTGTATAGCAAAACGGCCACGCTATGTCGAAACCTCTGAGCCCGAGACCGCTGTTATTGCTGAAATTCCGGAGAGCATCAACACCACTGCCTCATCAACCGTAAACAGTGACCTACCAGAACTGCCACAAACAAATGATTCTAAAAAAGACGACAGCGCGAAAGAACATATGCAGGGAAAGACTTCCACCAGAGTTAACATACGTGACCGCGCCACAGAAGATGCAAAGGTGCTTGACACTGTTGATGAAGGTACCACTTTTGAAATCGTTGAGATCCTTGACAACGGATGGACACATATTCTTTACGACAATACAGATGCTTATATTTCCTCCGCATATGTTATCATTACTAATGAATAAAAAAAACGGACGCGCTTCAATCCTGATTTAAGACTGAGCCGCGTCCCTTCGTCTTTGAGATTCACCGAGCAAATCCTCAAGCTCTATTGCATCGTCAAGCACATAATCATCATACCCACACTTTACCCATTCAAGCGCAAGCTCCTCGTCCGGCTTATTCTCCCAACACTTCTGCCTGTTTCCACAAAACATGCACATCATAATTTACTCCAACTCCCTTCCGTCACTTTCTTTTATGAAGCCAAAATGCTCCAACATATTTCCTTTCATCAAATCTCCCTGATACTCATCTATATAATACGCATACGCTCTTCTGTAATTATATCCATATTCCACAAATGTTCTAAGCACCACATTAATCTCCGCGCCAATAAACACGATATTCATTGTACCATAAAGCCACAAAATAAAAATAACAATTGTAGCAAGGCTGCCATATGTCACAGAATAATTTGCATAATGATTAATGTAAAAGGAAAATGCCCAAGAAAAACCAAGCCATGCTATCGTCGAAAACACAGCGCCCCAAAACTCATAACGCAGCTTTGACTTTCTGTTTGGCACTGTCATATAGAGAAACAAAAAGAATATCATCAGCAGCACCAGCATGCATATATATTTTCCATATTGAAAAAGCTCCTCAAATACAATAAGCCACGGCATAAAATGCATTAATCCGGTAAACAGATTGTTTCCAAGCACAATCAACAGCATCATCAGCCCAAACACTGCAAAAAAAGCAATGACATAAACAATGGCAAGCAGGTATATTACTACTACATTCCTTGTCTCTCGTATCCCATACACCGCATTCATACCAATCAGCACTGCATATACTCCTTTAGATGCACAAAAAAGCATTACAAGCATAGTAACTGATTTTACCATCACTGTAGTGCTTTCCGTATATGCCTCTTGCAGTATCTGGTCCAAAAGCGGTTTCAAACCACCAGGCATTACAGTCATCAAATAAGTCGATACGATCCCGGAATCAAGCGGCAGATATTGAAACACCGACACAAAAAACATCGCCATCGGAAAAAAGGACATCAAAATAAACAATGCCGCGTGCCCCGCAAAGGAGGACACGTGGTCATATCGTATTTTCCTCATAAAGCTGTATAAGATTTCGTATGTAGTTTTAATCCTTCTTTTGGTAAATATGTACATTTATGATTGTTTTTCTTTCGCCTTCTTCATAAGAAACAAGTCGCTTATCGCTTTTCCTAAATTGTGCGGATAAAGCTGTACCACCGGACTATCAATAATATCGCCTATCTTCATCCGGAAATTTACTTTCACAAATTTATCATCATTCGGAAATTCGCATGCCAAATACTCGCCGTCCTCCATATACTTTGTATCCGGAATGGAAATATCTGTCTTTCTGTCAAGCATCACACTCATGGAAGTTGCTGCTGCACCCATCATCTGATTCATCGCTTCCGAAACTGCACTAAGATGCATATCGCCTAATTCCATCTGCGCAAAGCTACCGCGACCGTCACTGCCAACCATAAGATCGGCAATTGCCTTTGCATCCTTCTCGTCAAGCATCAAAATACTACAGCCCTGTATTCCTTCCACATAGCTAACCTTTACAAACACTCTCTTATAAGAAACGTTTTTAACATACTCGTTCTTTTCAATAATTGTAACCTTCGGCGGCGTAATATCCACCGGCTGACGCACCAGCATTCCCAACGTTGTTGCAGAATTCCCTAAGCATATGTTCGAAATCTCTCCAATCGCATCTATTTCAATATCAGAAAATACATATTCACCCATAAAAGCCCTCCATTTTTCATTATTTTTTTGCCAATGTTACATAAGTACTAACCTATAAGACTTTCTATATCACATTCAAGCGCTTTCGCAAGTTTACGCACAAGCACATCCGACTGCCTCGAAAGATCACAGGAAGGGTTTTCACAACTTCTTACCGCTGATATGCTGCAGCCCATCCGCTCTGCAATCTGCTGCTGCGATTTTCCGAGCTCAAAGCGGCGCATCTTTGCAGGTGAAAC
This sequence comes from uncultured Lachnospiraceae bacterium, assembly GCA_910577115.1. GTDB lineage: Bacteria > Bacillota > Clostridia > Lachnospirales > Lachnospiraceae > COE1. The sequence continues at coordinate 14,044 of CAJTMC010000048.1, read as the reverse complement.
CTTTGCATAGCGCAAGTAGAGATTTCTACCGTCAAAATTTACGGAATTCACAAGATGAATAATGTCCCCTCCATTGTTCATTGCATCCTTATCATGTACATAAATGGAAACTATCGTTTCCATAATCTTTTTCATTAGTTTCTTATCATCATAATGTGCTAATTTTTCAATCGGAATATACTGATCTACAAAGATCTCCTTTAACTCTCTTACCTGATCTTCCTTCAGCTTGAGCACATAATTGTTTTCTTTGGCTGACTGGTACATTGATAAGATTTTTGTCCAAAACTCGTCTTTATCAAACCCTGGCATATCTTGCCTCCTCCATCTTTACAAGCATCCCCTTCTCTAATGTTGTTTCGTAAAATATCTATATCTTATTATACGACATCAAAAAAATAGTGTCAATTAATATATCACTTGAGTTTTTGTAGTTCTATACACAAGTTACTGTTCAGAGGTCAGCTTGAATGAAATAAACCGATGGTGTATACTGATTTTAATCAGAAATCATCAGTTTATTTATCTTCTATTATCTTTCCCTGGCCAATCCTATCTTCTCCGCAAAATCTTCTATTGATTCCGACCCTGTTGCAAGCTTTAGCCATTTTCTTAGAATCTCTAAATCGGTCTGATCCCTAATAAACTCGTTTAGCATTTCAGAAATTTCTCCATAGTCCTCCAAAAGTTCAAGAATACTTTCTGCCTTTTCTTCTATCTTTCCTTCTTCCCGCATCCCGTCCGCAAATACCTTCTCATCAAATTCAGTCAGACACATGCTTACCACCTTCGCTTTATGTTTCCTTAGAAACTCCGCCATAATTTCATCTTTTATACAACTGACCACCGCCGTTATCTTCTGCAATTTTTTCCTGTATATATTCATCTTATTCGCCTCGACATACTGACTATACAGATTTCCAAAATATATCAACCCCCTCAGTGGGCATGTTGTAATTGAAAGATCCTTCTCATTTTCATGGGTTGTTTCATTCAGCGCATTGTATAACAGCAGCATATCCTTTTTGTATTCTTCCATTCCAAACCATAATCGAAAAAGCCTGTCCTTATACTTTCTGTTTACTTTCACATTTGGCACCTGTTGTACTCCTATTATAACAATTATTCAAATACATTCAATCGCTCATTTGTTCTTTCAAGAAAATTATATCCTGTATTTTTTCTTCCTGCATTAGCCTCTTAATCCAATTTTTTCTTGCTCTGTCGTAAACGGTATCTAGCGTTTATGTACTATCAACATCAATTCAAACTCCATATTTTTTAAGGCATTATTATCATAAAAAAGAAACGGTAACGAATAAATTCCATGTACCGTTTCTTTCCGCCATTATTTGGCTCACTTTTCTGCACTGCCCAGCCTGATACCAAGTCTGCCAGGCTTTTCCCAAGCTTTATTGCTCTAATTCATTTATTGGTAAAACTCAAAATAAATCACACACTTACCTGTATTATAATCGTACAAATGGTAATTTTCTTCAGTCGTCGTATATTCCGGATTAAACAATACATCCATATCCGTATAGCCGCTTCGTGGGGTATCTGTCACATCACGCCATTGTATCTTATGATTCGTCTTTTCTCCTGCCAAAATGACAGGAACCACCCTATAAAAGCCTTGCGCATTTCCGGTTCTATAGATTGATATATAAGGATTTGCGGAGTCCACTGTAAATCCTTCCTGATCATGTATTACCGACTCATCATCATAACCCAAAGTAATCCACTGATTTCCCGATTTTTTCTGGACGATTGTACGGAAACATTGTTGGTCTGTGTTCATCTCATAGCCTGTTATCTCTAAATCAACAATAAACCCGCTATAATCACTCGTATCGCCATTATTTCCATTTAATCGTATTGGTTCGGATTCGCTTCCTGCTGATGTAACCTTTCCATTTACTGTCATAGTGTTTGCATCAACATTCTCTCTCGTATTAAAATACATTTCTGACTTAGGGATCTTGAACATTTGTTTTATCTCTGGAATTGTCTGAATTTTGTCATAGCATTCCTCATACTGCGAATACGGCCACCAGTACTGACTGGCATTAGGCAGATCTCTCTTCCATTGCTCCTGTGTCGGTTTCCATAATTTAAACCCTGCTTCTACCCAGCCTCTTCCAGGCTCAAGAAGTTCTACATCCTGCGGCCAGTAAATCAACTTATCCTTCTTATTATACAGCACGCTCACAACTTCAATCGCATACTCCTTATCAGGACGGAACAAGTATGACATAGGTACATAATTCGCCCATGCACTAGGCGTCTCATTACTATCCATTATATGATATTTGCTCCATGTTCCGCCATCCAAATCTCTATATCGATAAAAGCTTGCCTGAGCCAACCAATCTTGATATCCAAATACAGTATCCTCTACATTCACTATATTCTTTATGAATTCATAATCCTTTCCTCTCTTGAAGCCATCTGCAATCATGAGATCATCGCCAATTGTAAGCTCCCCATACACCTCGCCGTACTTCTTTCCTGACTTATTATACTTCTCATAATCCGAAGCTGCCTCATTCTTGCCATTGTTGCCGCGTGTATGGAGCGAATAAGCCCTAATTTTCGTTCCACTTGGAAGTGGCTGCTTTAACGTAAACTCCACTGTCGCCTTATGCTTATCCTTATCAACCTTCGGTTCAATCTTATCGGAATCCTCAAAATACTCCGTCCACTCACTCAAAGGCTTTTCTGTCTTTTCATCATTGTTAAGCAACATCGTCCATTCCATCGAAGACGGCTCGATATACTCACCATGCCCCTTCTGCTCCCATCTGCAAATGCTGCCCTTCTCATCCTTTTGAATATCATAGAACTCTGTACCGCTATTTCCGCGTCCCTTCGGCAACGCCTCAAGCTTAACCTTGCTTCCTTCCTTATTGATATCCGCTATCTTCTTACCGTCTACTACTCGGACATCCACCTTGTCAACGCGCCTTACGCCAAGTTCAAAATCTGTATACGCAATCCTCTTATTCTGAGAATTATACGCATCAACGTGAATTTGAATACGTCCGTTACTGTCGCCCTTCTCACTCTCATCAATCAAAAGCCCCATATACCATGTTCGCATCTGCGCTGCACTGGTAGAATTACTTCCCATATACGGATTCGTATTTCCATATCGGTCTTTATTTGTATAGCTTGAAAGCTTTGTACTGCTATTGCTGTTGCCTGATATCGTAACTTCCATACGGTAAACCGCATTGCCATGCACCTGAATCGGCACAACCATTTCCTGATCTGATGACGTTTTGTCATTCGTGCCCTGTCCCGGCTCAACGACAACAAGCGTCGTAGGCGTATCAATTGTTAAATCACCTTTGACAGACGCACTTGCCTCAGCCACGCCATAAGGCTCACCCGTTTTATTATAATCCGTTCCAAGCGGATGAAGCGCCTCAATCGTTACTTTCAGTTCACAATTAGCCGGAAGTCCTGTATCCGTATCCGCCTGCGGTGAAATATCAATCTCAGGAAGCTGCTTGATAAACCATGTGCCGTCGGGATTCTGCTCAATTCTCGAAGGCTTGATGTTAACTACCTGATAATATCCTTTTCTTTCTTTTTTGTATGATCCCTTAATTTCACCCTTATCGCCCGATCCAACACCAGCCATACAGATTACGGAATCACTGTATAACGTCTTTCCATTTGCATTGTGGTCAATCAACTCCCAAGTAATCCTTGAAGAAAGTGTCTTCTCCACAACTGCCTTATCCGGCGTTCCATCCTCCTTATATTGAATCAAATGTTTGATTGCACTCTGCATTATTTCGTCATTCTTACCGTTTGATACATTAAACCTTGCACGGAAATCATATGTCGGAAGCTTCTGAAGCTGATTATCCTTCCCGGTAAAATTGTCAAAAACCTCTATCGACAACTCGTCAATTCTACATACACGCACCGTAATGGTCGATTTCTTCACGCCATTCACCAACGCGTCAACCGTAAATGTATACTTATCCCCTGCAGCCAATGCTCCGCTGCCCTTCTCGTCCTTTCCAAGCGTAATCACCGCCTCGTCAGAAGACGCATCATATGTAACAGTCGTTCCGTTCGGATTTACATCCGAGCGCACGTCCGTCGCATCATGAAATTCAAACGTCACCTTATCGGTAATCCCGCCCTTCATACCAAGCGCAACACGCCCCGTCTCCTGCGGCTCCAATATAATTTCAAGATCACTATTCAAAATCGTCTCTCTCGGCTCAATCACATCCTCACCGTAATAAATATCCTTCGGATCAGACGACAACGCATCATAATACCTCGAATCCGCCTTATTCACCCCAAGCGCATGCTTTGAAGTTGCCCGTACGGTAAGCTTAAAGCCGGCAGGCAGGTCTTTCTTAAGTCTCAGCCCAAACTCCGGAAGCAGCACATCCTCCTTCTCCGACATAATCTCAATATATTCATCAAACTGCGCCCTGCCTGTATCATGTGGCGTAAATTCCCATTGACCTGATGCATTCTGCGCACCCGTCCACTCACGCCTTGCAAGCTCTGTGCCGTCAATCTCCATCACCCAGCTCCAAAGCACTGCCTGCGCTGTCTTGTAATCGCTGTCATAATTGTACGCAACATTTTTCGCGAGTTCATTTCCTGTCACGTTCGCACTGAACATATATTCTGCACCCGTTGTTTCAATCATATGTCCTGTGGAATGCTCCCTGTTAATCGAATGGCTTACTGCAACCTGATTCACTCTTCTAATACGAACATTTGAACTTGCAGTCGCTTTCGGACTACTATCCTCTTTCTTATCCCTTGTATGGATTTCCAACGAACCTGTCAAATCTGTTGTATCAAGCGGAACCGTCACTTCCGCGTAGGTAAGCGTCAGCGCTCCCGGCGTAAGTCCTGTCACAGTTCCCCATTCAAGACCTTCCCGCAGTTTTCCCGATACTGTAATCGGTATCTGATACGTTTCGCCCGGTACCATCACCACATCGCCTTCGACAAAGACAATGACAACATCATCCGTACTCGAAACATAAGTACCTCCTTCACCCTCGCCATTGCGCGAAGTCATCGTATATTCCATCGGAATCTGTCTGTTAGTATCCTTATCCTCAACCGTCATATTGAGTTTAATCGTCTTATTCTTCTTAAAATCGGCAGTGTCCGCTGCAAAACTCACAATATTCTGCGCCATAATCTCCGAGTCCGTACGCGGATTTCCCGTTTCTGTATCATATTCACGATAAAGCAGCATTTCATTGTGCTCATCATACGTCATGGTATACTGTACCTTGTCATTCGTAATAATTGATAATTCCGTATACCCCTCTGTCTGTTTCTTGAAATCGCCGCCCTCAGGCACTCTTTCACTCAAATCACCGTTCTTAAAGTAATATCCGCCATTATAATCCGGTGCACTGCTATCACCTGTACCATAAATAACGCTGCACGCATCCTTTACGATATTTCCGATATTATTCGCCGCAAGCTGCGCCTCCTGCTGGATATTCGTCTCCGAAATCCCCCTTCTGTATGTACGCGTACTGATAACGATAACGCTTCCAATCACACCTGTCACAAGCGCCAGTATCGCCACCGCACACAACACCTCAACCAACGACAATCCCCTGTCGTCCCTATGCACTTTTTTGACCATCTTACTCAACATACTTTTCATAATATACCCAACTCTTTCTTCCATGAAATATCCATAAGAAACAAACGCACCTTATGATGAAGGCGGTAGAGAAGTCGTATCCGTCGTCGAATATGACACTCTTCCCGTCAGCGTCTCAAGTTTCACATACCATGTCTTATCAGCCTTCGATATCTTAAATCCTGTATAATACGCGTCACCGGGAGCTGTCTTTTTCATCGCACCGCTTCCCGAATCATAACGCAGAAAAATCGAGTCTCCATTTGCAAGCTCCGTATAGCTTCCCGTTCCGATTCTGTATTCTACTTTTACGTCTTTGCTGCCCACCTTGCTAAAACGCTGGCTTGTTACATCCTCAGAAATGCCATGTTCTTCGTCCTTTGCCAAGACAAGCGTATCTTCCGTAACAATCAGATTGCCGTCTGCATCCTTTGACACAGTGATAGTATTGCGATACTTTCCCATCGTCGCCGTCCGTCCATGCGATATCGCACTCGCAAGCCGTTTGGCGCATTGCTCGGCAGGCTTTCCGTTCGTCAAATTAAAGCTATAGCCCAAAACACCTGCCATAATTGACAAAATCGCCACCACCATGATGACCTCTACCAGCGAAAAGCCTCGGTTATCACGATTCAATTGTTTCATAAGACGCGGTCCCCCTCCCTTCTTACTCTATGCCAATCCCACATTAAGGACCTGCAGGCGTCAGCTTTGTTCCGACTTGCGTATCATAATTGCCGCTCTCATCATAGTCTGCTTTGTGCCAGTTAATATAAGTAACATAATCCGTAAACGCAATTGTCTCCCGCTCCACAGCCTCCGTTCCCGAAAACGTCGAAGAACCGCTTGCACTCCAATCGACCTGTGGCGGCTCCAGACAAATGTCTGTATATAAAAACGTTGTGTAACTACCCGCCGTCGTCGTAGAAGTCGCCTTGGTCTGAATACCCTTTATAACAAACTTTCTTCTCGATTCCGTTGTCCCATCCGCAACCTCATAGACCCCAAAATCATCAACCTTATAAATGCAATCCGCTTCTGTGGCATATGCGCCGCCCTTTGCCGCCAGCACAGAACGCACAGCCATAACCCGCGCCTTCGCATCATCAAGCGTAGAGTCAGCAATCTTTGCCTGATTGACTCTCTCCGCCCAAATTTCATTTAGCTTTGCCATAAATTCATCCTGAAAATAATTTCTGCGCGCATCGCTTGTTTTCAACAGCAGAATTTGTCTGCCCGTTTTATTATAAGCATAGACATATGCCTCCTGCACATCAGCTACCAACAGGCTTTTCAGCTCATCTAACGACTTCTCCGCATCATAAAAGCTTTCCTTGTTCTGATAATCCGTAAGTTTCTGTTGATAGTTCATCGCCGCCATATAAAGCATGGTAGTCGCAATAATCGTAATAAAAGTCGTGACAACCAGAACAGAAATCAATGCAGATCCCCTGTTATTTAATTTTATTTCTTTCATATCATGCTTCAAAATCATCACTTCCTATTTAATACGCTCATTCATTGTGCTCTCAAGCGTTGTAATCGTCCTTTTATTGGGATCATCCCCCTGCGTCACCTCAAGAGAAAGTGTATACGAAAGCACTTCCTGCTGTGTAAATCTGCTCACAAGCTGCGTTGTACCTCCTGACACTTCTTTTGTGTAGCTGTGTGTAGCCGAAGCTCCTGAAATAGAAGGGCTTGGCGTCGAACTGCCCTCTCCGATATTGTAGTCAAAATTATGGAAAACCTCAAGGCTGGATGTCGAATCGTTAATCACCACATTTCCCTTATACCGGCTCTCTTTCGTTTTTGTATTGCTGTCATTAATATCTTCCGCGCGCTGCTTTAAAATGTAACATTGGAAATTTCGAATATTTGCAGTATTATTCACAATAATTTTATCCTTGCCCTCGTCAAGGTTATATTGCGGATAATAATAAATAAACAATCGGTTCAACCCTGCCGTATCCGGATTTTTATAAATAACTCCGTCCGTACATATGGAGGAAAGATCCACCTCAAATTGAAGATAAGAACCATCATCCGGAAAATAATCCAGTGTCTTGCTCTCACCGCGAAATTCCGTCGTATTTCCCGGAATTGAAGAAGGAGGATCATACTCATCAACCGGCGGAGCTGCATTTCTTTTCTTAAGATAATACGGAAAATCTTTCAGGTTATATTTGTACACCATCTTCGGTGTCACCACATACTCATCGGAACCGTTTTTAGTAATATCAAATGTCAGCTCTCTCTCCTGCAGCTTGATATAATTTTTGACGTAGAATACCGACGCACTCGGATCATACAACTGCTCTACATTCGTGCCGTCCCGTAAATCCAGCTCCGTTGAGCCAATCACAACGACAGGATCCGCAAGATCACCATCACTGTCGTGATCTGAAAGCCCGTCAAAATAGTTCTTCAAACGATCCTTATTGGCATCCCTTTTAAAATCGTCAAAAGCCTCGTCAACTGCACTCGTATCAAACGTCCTGTCACCCTTAAACACCGCGTCACGCGTCGGCTCCATATCCTCCTGCACCATAACGTTCTCAATGCTGTTTGGTGTCGCTGTTATTTTCACGTCATAAAACTGTCCATTGTCCGCCTTCATGTCATTGATTGAAAACGTGTAAGTATCCCCCACCACAGGATCCGGTGCGGAAGAATGCGTACAATGGAAACCTGTACCCGTATCCGGATTTGCGTCATAAACACCGGTATCGCCTGCATCTGCTACCCTAATTCCCTCGATTCCTGCGCCACCTGTAGAAAACCGCACTTTCAGCTCATCCAAATCATACCCCTTAAACGTCTCCATAATGCTCTCCGCAGTCAGCGTCATCTCCTGACGGTTTCTCGCCTTTGCATTATAAACCATCGCCGTCGTCAGGGAATGCAAAACAGGCACCGCAACAAGACCGAGTATCGTAATCGCAACAATCACCTCAACAAGCGACATTCCTTTGTTATTCAGCTTCTTTCCAAACAACATCTTACTACTCCGCATTTTCCTCAGCTCCGTCCTCGCCTTCTTCATCTGCCATGTCTTCTAAAATATCCATCGCCATCTGCCTTGCAATCTCCTCCGACCGGAACGGATCACTCGTTCCCGCAGGATACTCTGCAATATCAGGCGCCGCATACTCTTTATCCGTACCGGCAAGGCTATAGAAATAAATATCAATATTTCCCTCAAGAAGACCGTATTCTTCATTCTTCGTATAAACAATATTGTCAATACCAATCCGGTTATCCGACTCATAAATCTGCCGAATCACAGATTTCAGATCGTAATAAGTCGTCTGATTGACATAAACCGCATGCTTCTGCGTAAAAACCAGACTCTCGTCAAGTCCCTCAAGCGCTGCCGCCGTAACAAGATACGGCTCCACCGTATAAACGCCCTCTTTTTCTTCCATGTTGATTGCATCAAAGTCAATTGTGTTGCGCTCCTGCAATTCAACAGCAAGCATAATCGCGTCCTCTTCACGCGCATCAGCAGGATATTCGTCCAAAATCGCATTGATTTCTGCCTTAATTTCCTCAATCTCGATCTTGTAAGACTCCATATTTGTATTATACTCCTCAAGCTCCCTCACAGTAGCCAGAAGCTCGCTGTTTGACTTCTCAAGCTCCTCCGTTCGCTGTGTAAAGTCAAGATAAACAAACACATACACCACCACAAGAACCAGAATACCTACAAGCGACACGCCTAAGAAAGTCTTTTGGTTAAAATAATTTTTAATCGGTTTGGATTCTTTTACCTTTTTTTCCTTCTTTGCTGTCTTATCTTTTATCTTTTTTTCTTTCTTTTCCTTAGCCATTGCAATCCTCCCCCTTATTCTGTCGTTGTAGCGGCCGCCGCATCTGCAGTACCCTCAGGAGCAGGAGGCTGTATCGAAGGCACAGGCGGTGTCAAAACTTCGGTTCTATAAATACACGATACCGTAAAATTAATTGTCTTTACTTCGTTGCCAAGTACAGTCTGCTCTATAACACCCTCAAGCGTATCCTCAGTAACCTCCTCAATCAGGCTCTCAACTGTCACGCTCTCTAACGATTCAAACTCACGCAGCATTTTGATAATACCAGCCGCCGTCTCCTTATCACCCACCCGAATCGTCATGACACACATCTCGTCGTCAGATGAAAAGTCAAGCAGCTCAACCTCCTGCGGCAGCTTCGCCTCAAGCTCCTCAAAGAACTCAACAATACCATCATTGAAATGCTCTGTAAGCTTATTGCCATACCGAAGCTGCTCGATAAAATCCTTCAGCCCAAGATACTGGTCATGCACCGCTCTTGCAGGCTCTAACTGCTGCTGCTGCCGCTGCAAAGAGCTCTGCTCCATAAGCGCATTATTATACGGAATCAGCGCCATCGAAAGCACTGCGCCAATCAGCACGATAAACAGGATAATCACCAGCACGCAAGCCGAAACATAATTCGTCTCATGCCGCTCCTTCTCCTTCTCCGCGTCAAAACCCACGCTAGAAACGCCCGCACCGATTGCCGCCGCATACACGTTAATCATATTGTTATCCGCACGTCTGGTAATCGTCGTTGCACGCACGTTTTCAAGGAAACGGCTTGGAATACCGGTCTGCTCCGTCATCAAATCCGTAATCGACCAGTCGCGCGAACCATCTCCGATAATATAAATCTGCGCAATCCGGTTGTCATCATTGTTTGACGCATAATAGTCAATCAAACGGGTGACTGTACCAGTCAATATCTTGTAACATTCCTCCTTCTCAGGAAGAATGTCATCATCCATATGCCCCACTTGATAATTGACGGTACGCTGCATCATCATCGTGCCCTGTCTGAGAATGGTAACGAGCGCGTTCTCGTCCTCAACCTTCACTGTCATAATGGCTTCCGCACCGGCATTGAGCTTCGTTGCCTGTATTACCGAATTACCTATGTAATCAACGTCGGCAATGTAAAGCCCAATCGCTTCCGCCAGCTTTTCATAGCCCTGAATCAGCGATTTTTCCGCCGCCATGACAAGTACTTTATGCTTTCCCTCATTTTCCCCGTCACGATAAGTCCGAATCACAAAATGGGCAATTTTATAATCACTTAAATCAATCGGAAAATACTCACTGAGATTCGATTCAATAAACGCACCAATCTGGTGCTCCTTCACCGCTGAAATCATAATCTCGCGACTGATGATTTTCGTGGAAAAAACCGTAAAAATCACACGTTTTGTACGAATTTTATTGTCCCTTAAAGCATCGCGGATCTGGTCTTTTAAAGCCTCCATCTTGTCAGGATTGAGATAACCGTCCCGAATAGCTCCCTCCGGCGTTTTCGTGTCTACGCATCTGTAAACCTTTGGTTTTTTCTTCTGATGATCCATCTCAACAATCTTCGTCGTCGAAAAACCAACTTCGATGCTTAATACTTTTGCCATTTGTTTTCCCTCCATTTGCACCTTACAGCGCTTATTTCCTATGCTTCCAGTATTTCTCTGCATTTGCTTCTGCTCCCTAAGTGGGAGTATAGGAAATAAGCCCTGCGTTTTATCATTATTAATATAAGCTAAGATACCACGCCAGCATTCTGTCGCCCCAAAGCGCCGCGATGAAAATTCCTGCGGAAAGATACGGTCCCATCGCAAGCACATGCTCCGCCGAGGAAAGCCTCATGCGGACAACATGGATTACAGAACCCAAAATACAGCCAAGCAGAAATCCTATAATCGCAAGCTTCCAGCCCAAAAGCAGTCCTGCCGCTGCCATCAGCTTGATATCGCCGCCGCCGATTCCCCTGCCTTTTGTGATAATGTAGAGAAGGTATAACGGGGCGCTGACTGCAAAAAAGCCGATAACATATTCTGTCCAGTTCGATAAGTCTGTCAGTACACGTATCAGCCCAAGCGCTGCAATCATCAAGTTGAACCCAAACGGGATTTCGTATGTACGAAAGTCTATGACAGAAAGTGCAAGAAGCGCACTCGCCATAACACAGTAAAGCGCTGTTTCTATGCTGATGCCACAGACGAAAAATATAGTAAGCCACAAGACACCGTTCAGTGCCTCAATGATTGGGTACTGAACGGATATCTTTGACTTACATTTACGACACCTTCCTCCCAAAGCCAGCCAGCTAAAGAGGGGTATGAGGTCATACCACTTGAGCTGGTAACCGCAGCTTGTGCAGTGGCTTCTTGTTGTCACTATATTTTCTTTTTTGGGCAATCGGCAGATGCATACGTTGAGGAAACTGCCGATTGTGATTCCGTATAGGAATATGATAATTGAGAAAAGTATAGTTGGGAACATGGGTGTGTCCTTTCAAAATGAATTATGGTGTTGATGGTGCACGACCTAATGCTTCAGCTAAAGTAGCATCACTAACTGTCATTGTACCATCTGACGCAACCGTAATTGTCCAAGCCTTTTTATATGCTGAGCTCTTCATATCAGGCAGATTAGTAAGCCCTGCGTTTGTCATTGCAGCAGTAAAAGTCGTTGTTATTTTGCCGTTTGTATCAGATTTAATATCTCCCGCCGCAACACCATTCTCAGCAGCATAAATCTCGACCGCTGAAATTATTTGATCAATATTATCAAGATCTGCAGACTGACGAGATCTCTCAACATACTTCAAATACTGAGGTGCAAGAACACCAATCAACACTGCCATAATAGCGATAACGATGATTAACTCCACGAGAGAGAAACCTTTGTTATCAAGCTTCTTTTCCTTTAAATTATTCATTGGATTCACTTCTCCTTTTTCATAAAGTTTTTGTGATTTTGTCCGCACTGGCGCTGCACTGATATGTATACATAATGTATCTTCGCCTGCCCCCCATATGCTCCGCTTCCCGCCCAATCTATAAAATTTCCATAAAAATTCCATAAACCGACAAAAGCGTTTTCCCAGTAAACACGCCAAAGCCTTTCATGCAAAACCGATGCAGCTGCGAACGTATACACCTTTATTATAATAAATGCCCTCTAAAATTACAATGTTTTTACGTATTTTTATGCACTTTTCATGTAATTTATCTAAAATTTTTAGGACATTTTAAGACACTTTTGGACGCATACACAATATGTCAACCACTTATGTAACCAAAAACTCCCAACAATTCCAACCCTATCCAAAAATAATTCCATTTTATACCTGCACAATGTCTGAATGCTCTCCCGTACATCTGTTCTCGCTTGACCATACAGTTTCTTTTTCTATATTTGGGGATGAATTCAATTTCTCCCCAGCATATTTGGGGAATTAGGAAAAGAATATACAGCTGATAAACGTCTTTGAAGTCAGCCCGGAACACTTCCTGATGGCGCAGGGAGTCATATGTCATATCTACAGTGTAATCAACCACGATAGCCAATTCCGGAGTATCCAGCCCATAAGAGGATAAGTCATTTTCTGACACTGGAATTTCATCATGCTTAATCAATTTGCTAATCTCTATGTTAAATAGGCCCTGCTATCCCCAAGGGAAACATACCGCTCTGAATCCATTGCACTAAAATTGCCCGGTTGGATTTCATAATTCCCTTCTTCCGTTTCCATACGGATTGTACATACCGGTGTGTCCCCCTTTTAATCTTTCTACCCACTCCAGAATTCTCTTTTTCACTCGAAGCCAGCCTCTACAGCCTCAATTCCAATACTTTATTTTTTCTGTTATGTTCATTTCCATTTTCTTCCTATCTTCTTTCATCATTCCTGTTCCAGTTTCCCAGTATAAAGCTGATAATACATGCCCTTCTTTGCCAGTAGGCTCTCATGGTTTCCCCGTTCCACAATCTGTCCATGATCCAGTACCATGATCACATCTGAGTTCCTGATGGTGGAAAGCCTGTGGGCAATCACAAATACCGTCCTGCCTTTCATCAGCCGATCCATGCCGTCCTGCACGATTTTTTCCGTGCGGGTGTCAATGCTTGACGTGGCTTCATCCAAAATCAGCACCGGCGGGTCTGCCACCGCCACCCTTGCGATTGCCAGAAGCTGTCTCTGTCCCTGGGAAAGAGTATTCCCGCTGCCCTTTAACTGCGTCTGGTACCCGTCGGGAAGTTTCATAATGAAATCATGGGCATTTGCCAGCTTTGCCGCCCGGATTACCTCTTCCTCCGTGGCGTCCAGCTTTCCATAACGGATATTATCCATGACAGTGCCTGTGAACAGGTGTGTATCCTGTAGTACCAGCCCAAGGGAATGCCGCAGGTCGTCTTTTTTAATCTTATTGATATTGATCCCGTCGTAACGGATTTTGCCGTCCTGCACATCATAAAAACGGTTGATCAGGTTGGTGACCGTTGTTTTCCCGGCGCCGGTGGCTCCCACAAAGGCAACCTTCTGCCCCGGCCTTGCATATATCTCTATATCGTGCAGAACCTCCTTGTC
>CAJTMC010000047.1 GCA_910577115.1 uncultured Lachnospiraceae bacterium | reverse complement strand
GTTGTATAATGAGTTTATCGTATGGGATCACTTTCCTTTGTAATTGTTGTCGTAAACTTATTATACATTGGAAAGTCCTGTACGATATTTTTTTATTAAAAACTTGTAAAGTGGTGTTTTATATAGAAAGGAAGGGAAAATATGTTTGTGATTGAGGGAAAGGTAAACAAGGCACTCTGCTATGCAAAGATCGTGGAGGAGGAAGCGATTGAGCAAATCGAAAGAATGTGTGACTATGATTTCACACAAGACAGCCGGATTTGTATTATGCCAGACGTCCACGCAGGCAAAGGCTGCACAATTGGGACAACGATGACGGTTCTTGATAAGGCGGTTCCCAATATTGTAGGAGTAGACATTGGCTGCGGCATGTACTCTGTAAACCTTGGAAAGGTGGAGATTGATTTTGAGAAGTTAGATGAAGCGGCGCACTTTGTACCGTCCGGTATGCATGTATGGGAAGGGCGCATGGAGCGCTTTGACTTGACAGGATTAAAGTGCTACAGAGGTCTGAAAAATGCAAAATATCTGGAGCGCAGCCTTGGGACACTGGGCGGCGGAAACCACTTTATTGAGGTTGACGAGGCAGCAGACGGGACGAAGTATCTTGTAATTCATTCGGGAAGCCGTAATCTTGGAAAACAGGTAGCGGATCTCTATCAGCGTTTAGCAATTGAACTGCATGCAGGAAAAGAGGAGTATTTTCAAAAAAGAGATGCACTCATTGCAGAATATAAGGCAGCCGGAAAAAGAACGGAAATTCAGGCAGCGCTGAAGCAGTTGACATGGGAGCATAAGGACTGTCTGATACCGGACGATTTATGTTACCTTTACGGAACGTATTTTGAGGATTATTTATATGATGTGGAAATCTGCCAGCGTTTTGCAAGGCGCAACCGTGAGCGGATTGCGGAGGTTCTTTTGGAACGCACAGGTATGCTGGGAGGGGAAGCATTTCATACAATTCATAATTATATTGACACAGAGGAAATGATTTTAAGAAAGGGCGCGATTGCAGCGCATAAGGGGGAGAAGGTGTTGATCCCGATTAATATGCGTGACGGAAGCGTTCTTGCGGTCGGAAAGGGCAATCCGGACTGGAATTTTTCAGCGCCGCACGGGGCAGGGAGATTGATGTCGCGCACGAAGGCAAAGGAAAATCTGAGCATGGAAGAGTACCGGCATGTGATGTCCGGGGTTTATACAACTTCTGTGAATGAGGCGACATTAGACGAGGCGCCGATGGCATATAAATCATTGGAGGATATTATTGACGAGATCAAAGAATCCGTAGATGTGATGGATGTGATGAAACCGATTTATAATTTTAAGGCATTTGACTAGAACCGTCCTGTTCCGGTCAGATGTCAAACAGCAGGAGGAAAATGAAATGGTTACAATGCCGACAATTAATATGATTGGGACAGGAAAGCGAATCGCGAATTTGCGAAAAAAGGCGGGAATGTCAGTGCGGGATTTGCAGGATATTTTTGGGTTTGCAACGCCGAATGCCATTTATAAGTGGCAAAACGGGACGGCAATGCCGACGTTGGATAATTTGGTTATTTTAGCGGCGGTTCTTGGCGTGGCGATAGATGATGTTATTGTTTTGGATACGGTGAACTATGGGCAGGTAAGCGCGTAAGGCAAAGGAATGTTTCCATAAAAATTTTGGTAATTGTTGCAGTTTTGATGATAATTGGGTATGATAATAATAAAATTAATTTAGAAAAGGCGGGGATATACTATGAAAAAAATAACAGCAGCAATGATTTGTATCGCGGAGATATTGTTTATGATTGGAGGTACGGCTGCCTGTGCAGTGAAAGACGGCAGCGCTGCGCCACGGCAGGAGACGGTGCAGCCAAATGAAACGCGGCAGGAGACGGTGCAGCCAAATGAAACGCAGCAGGAGACGGTGCAGCCAAATGAAACGCGGCAGGAGACGGTGCAGCTAAATGAAACACAGCAGCAGACAGCAGTGCAGCCAATCGAAGCACAGCAGACGACAGCACAGCCAAATACAAAACAGCAAAGCACAAAACAGCCCGAACAAAACGCAGGTGGACAGATCAGCCTTGAAGATGCAAAAAATGCGGCGCTTACAGATGCGGGCGTTTCTGCCGCAGATGTGGTTTATACAAAAGAAAAGCTGGATTACGAAGACGGCATTATGGTATATGATATTGAATTTTATGCAGATACGGTAGAATATGAGTATGAAATTAATGCTGCAACAGGTGATGTATACAGCAAAAGTATGGAAGTGAATCACGCTCAAACGGGGCATGGACATAAGGCACAAGCAGGAACCTCGGAAACGTATATTGATATTGACAGTGCAACATCAACTGCGCTCAATCATGCTGGATTTTCCGCTGCGGACGTCAGCCGTTTAAAGTGTGAGTTTGACATTGACGATGGTTTGGCAGTATACGAGGTGGAGTTTGACAAGGACGGCAGGAAATATGAGTATACAATCAATGCGGCAGACGGTGCAATTATAGAGTACGATATAGACTAATAAAAGGTGCTGGCGTTTTATAACAGCGTCGTTGATTTTTAGACATACCGGTAGTATAATGATATTAAATATCATTCTCTTAACAATAGAAATACCGACGGTTATGGAGAAGATGTACGGATCGAGGAGGAATCTTTAGATGAAAGAAAAAAAATCGTTACAGGAAATTATATATGTCGTATTTCTTTTGATAGCGATTGTTATTTTATTTCACTGGTATACGGCGCAGAACAAGATACGGATTGAAGATCAAAACAAAAATTATGCGGCAGATTCCGCATGGCAGACGGCAGTTAAGATTAATGAGGAGTTAAACAATGCGCTTGATTTGATCAAAACGTATACATATTTTCTGGGTGAAAGTCTGACGGAGCCGATGGTCACACCGCAGATGCTCAAGGATTTGGAAAAAAATTCAATGTTTGACGCCTGCATTTATACAGATGCGGACGGCAGAAACTATGCTTCTGACGGACGCACTACGGGGGCGGATACCCATAAATATTTTTTGGAGGGCATAAAAGGAGAAGATGGTATAACCGTTGTTTTTGATTCCGACTTTTTTGACGAGACAATGGTCAGTTTTTACGCACCCGTACGTTATCAGGGTGAGATTATTGGCGTTCTGCGCGGAACGTATTTGGCGGAAGAGTATTTGAAAGATATGCTTGCCACCACTTATTTTGGCGAGGCGGCGGATGTATATTTGTGTATGCCGGACGGAATGATTGTTGCAAGCTCTAACGGCAATGAGAGCAACGGCGATTTGCTGGATATGCTGACCGGAGCGGGGGTAATTGATACAAACACGGCAAATTCGGTAAGAGAAATCCTTACAAACGGTGGAAGAGGCGCTTTTGTCTGTTCTGCTGACAGCAAAACGGATAATATCTGTGTGATGGCGCTCCCGGACAGCAAGTATTTTTTGGTGCAGACATTTCCGAAGTCTGTGACGCAGTCTATGGTCAGGGAAGGAAATATTGTCGGTGTTCAATTGGAAGCGATCCTGATTGGTCTGTTTGCAATTTATGTTGTGATTCTGCTGATTCGGGCAGGACGTGAAAAGAAACTGCTGGAGGCGGCAAACAGAGAGATGGGGTATATCATCAGTGGTGTCAGCACCCTGTTTCCACGTTTTGTTATGGCGGACTTTGAGCAAAATACATATCAGTATTTGTCCGGTACAAAACCGGAAGATGCCAGTTTTGCGGATCAGGGGGATTACGAAAGTCTGCGCCAGTACTTAAGTATGAAGCAAAATGACGAGAGTGACCGCGAGGAATTTGCAAAGCAGATGCATCGGGATGCGGTTATTGAGGCGCTGTCGGAGCACAGTGATTTGCGTTTTGAATGTCACATAATGCGCGATGGGCATTTGGAATGGGAGCATATGAATATTATCTGTTTAGAGCGCAAAGAGGGCAGGGCGGTTAAGGTTCTCATTATTCGTCAGAATATTACGGAGGTCAAGGAAAAGGAGCTGCGTATTCAGGCGGAAATGGCGCTTGCCGACCGCAAGGAGCGGCAGTACCGCATCGCGATTACGTCCAATGCGTTCTGTACATATGAATTTAATCTGACGCAGGATTGGATTGAAAATGATATTGTACGTGAGATAAACGGGCGGGAAATATCGCTTTTGGAAAGAGCAGGGCTGAAAGCGCCTTGTAGGGCGTCCGAGTGTTTTGAAAAATGGAAGTCGTTTGTTTTGGAGGAATCCATAGAGGACTATAGCAGTGTTGTAAATATCACGCATTTAAAGGAGCGCTTTGAACAAGGCGATGCAGAAGTGGACGTGGATTATTGGGCAAATATTTCCAACGAAGAACAAATGTGCGTCCGCCAATCCTTTATTATGACAAAGGATTATGATACCGATGACATTATGGTTATGGTTGTGTCCAAGGAGATAACGGAGCAGGTGCAAAAGCAGCGGGAGCAGACGCAGGCATTGCAGGATGCGCTGATGCAGGCACAGCACGCAAACAGGGCAAAGACGACATTCCTGTCCAACATGTCGCATGATATCCGTACGCCGATGAATGCGATTATCGGCTTTGCGACGATTGCGGCAAGCCATATTGATAATAAGGATCAGGTGCGCGACTGCCTGCAAAAAGTACTTTCTTCCAGCAATCATCTGCTGAGCCTGATTAACGATATTCTTGACATGAGCAGGATTGAGAGCGGCAGAGTGCAGATTAAAGAGCAGGAGTGCAACATTTCCGAGCTGATGCACAATCTTGTGAACATTATTCAGCCGCAGGTGAAGGCAAAGCAGCTGGAGCTGTTTATTGATACGTTTGAGGTTGCAAACGAAGATGTGATTGCGGATTCCCTGAAATTAAATCAGGTATTCATCAATCTTTTGAGCAATGCCGTAAAATATACGCCGGCAGGGGGAACGGTGACGTTCCGCATTATGCAGAAGACGACGTTCCGTCATGGGTACGGCGATTATGTGTTTATCATCAAGGACAACGGTATCGGTATGTCAAAGGAATTTGTGCAGCATATCTTTGAGCCGTTTGAGCGTGAGGTGACGGTAACGCAGTCCGGCATTCAGGGTACGGGACTTGGCATGGCAATCACGAAGAATATTGTCGAGATGATGAACGGTACGATTAGCGTTGAGAGTGAGGCAGGAAAAGGAAGTACCTTTACGGTAGAGCTGACGCTGCAGCTGCAGGATGTGGAAAGGAATGCGGAGCAGCTGCAGGAGCTGCATGGTCTGCGGGCATTGGTGGTGGATGATGACTTTAATGTCTGTGACAGTGTGAGCAAGATGCTGAAAAAGATTGGAATGCGTGCGGAGTGGACGACTTCTGGACGAGAGGCGGCATATCGTGCAAAAATTGCGTATGATGAGGGCGATTCGTACCATACTTATATTATAGACTGGCAGATGCCGGAGCTTAGCGGTGTGGAAACAGCAAGGAAAATCCGTAAGGTGGTTGGGGATGAAGCGCCGATTATTATTCTGACGGCGTATGACTGGACGGATATAGAGGAGGAAGCAAAGGAGGCGGGAATTACCGCATTTTGCGCAAAGCCATTGTTTATGTCCGACTTAAAATCTGCGCTGCTGGTGGCAAATAATCTGGTAGATAAGGACAGCGCTCCTGCCGCTGCATGGACGACGGCGGATTTCGGTGGAAAGCGTGTTCTTTTGGTAGAGGATATTGAGTTAAACCGCGAGATTGCAGAAGTGATTTTGACCGAATCGGGATTCCTTGTGGAGACGGCGCCGGACGGAACGGATGCGGTTTCGATGGTGAGCCAGTCGGAGGAATATTATTATGATGCCATTTTAATGGACGTGCAGATGCCGATTATGGACGGCTATGAGGCAACGAGAACAATCCGGAATATGGCGAGAAAGGATGTCAAGACGCTGCCGATTATTGCCATGACGGCAAATGCACTGGAGGAGGACAAGGAGGCGGCGATT
The DNA here is from genome assembly GCA_910577115.1 of uncultured Lachnospiraceae bacterium. Lineage (GTDB taxonomy): Bacteria > Bacillota > Clostridia > Lachnospirales > Lachnospiraceae > COE1. Next base: position 22,659 of record CAJTMC010000047.1, on the reverse strand, counting down.
AAAAACGGAATGAATGCGCATATCGCAAAGCCGCTTGACATGGACATCTTTATTTCGGTGCTGCACCAGTTTTTGGATTAGTGTTTCGTGATAGAAAGAGGACATTTTAGTTGGATTATGATGCTTCCTATGGCGAGGAGGTTTTGATAACGCCGCGCGCGTATCCGTTTGTATTCCGCCATATGGGAGCCTGTGAACAGGCATTATGCCATGATTGGTATGGCGTACCTGAATTTTGCGGGTAATGTACATTATCGGGAAGATTTGAACGGTTCGCAGATGGTGCGGTATCCGGCGTTTTGCAATGAACAGATTCGGTGGCAGAATTAAATGGAACGTAACAAATCCAGACTACTTTGCGGAGGCGGCATTTCCACAGCTTTGCATTACACGATCTTGTTATTTCGACATGATATTGACACAAAATTTAGGAAGAGAGTATAATAAATTGTGCGGTTATATATTGGGAACGCTGTAAGAATCAAAAATATATAACCGCACAATTTTTAAAAAGAGGGCACTATCTGCGGAGGTTAGAAGTGAAAGGAAGACAGAAAAAAGGGAGAAGGAATCAGGGAGTTTCCTTGCTTCTTTCCATTATCCTTGTATTTTGTATTTTAGGCGGGGTTGTTTTTTCGGTATCACGAAAAATATCGACAGAGATGTCCGCGTCGGCAATTCAAAATTTAAGCGAAAGCTTAAATTTAATCGAATGTACAATCGAGGCAATCTTAAATAATGAAGCAGAGTTTCAAAAGCTGATAGCGCAGAAGGCTGCAGGGGCAGAGGATCCCGGCGAATATATTGCCTCTTATTGTAAAAACCAGACAATGGTAAAGCTATCACTGATTTGTGCGGGGGAAACAGAGGGTATTTCCAATACGGGAGAGCCGTTTTCCGAGGAGGGGCTGGATTTTTCCGCAGAAGGGGCAATCAACGGACTGGCGGTTTCCCGCTCTTATGTGAATTATATGGGAACGTGGGCATATACCATGAAATGTCCGGTGGAAAAAGACGGGCAGGAGATTGCTGCGCTTTATATTGAGTATGTATATAATTCCCTTGATAAATCTCTTCCAAACGGCTTTTATGACAATAAGGCGATGCTGTATATTATGGATGGCGAAAGCCAGCGGCTTGTGCTCAAACCAAAGGGAATGGGTGAGCGCAGTGCGGGGCATCTGAATTTGGAAGATTTTTTCAGGGCAAATGATATTTTGGAGGCAGATTTGCAGGCGGAGGTTGCCGATTGCATAGAAAACGGGAAGAATATGATGTTCTATCATGATATTCGGGGCAAAAGCTCCCTGATTTATATGTGGTCGGTCAATAACGGCACGTTGTATCTGATTGGTTATGTGCCGATTGAGGCAATCCAACAGGAGGGGCGCACAGTCAATCAAAATATTCTGATTGTTGTTGCGGTGATGATGATTGCGTTTTTTCTGTGCTGTCTTTTATATTATCTGAATCAGCGGCAGCAGAACAAAATCAGAAAGGAACGGGAAGCAGAACGGGAAATTCATGACAGACAGCTGGCGGAGGCACTGCAGACGGCACAGGCTGCAAGCCATTCCAAAACAATGTTTTTATCCAACATGTCACATGACATCCGCACGCCGATGAACGCGGTTTTGGGATTTACGACCTTGCTTGAGAAAGATGCGGAAAATCCGGAAAAGGTTAGGGAATATACCAAAAAGATTATGGCGTCCGGTCAGCATCTGCTGGGTCTGATTAATGACGTTTTGGATGTTTCGAAGATTGAGAGCGGGAAAGTTGTGCTTGCGATTGAGGAGTTTACTTTAAATGATTTGGTATCCTCTGTGGACGCCATTATCCGGCCTATGGCAAATACGAAAGAACAAATGTTCAGTATTGAAGTGACAAATATTAAACACGAGTATCTGCAGGGAGATGAGACAAGGATTAACCAGATTCTGATAAATCTTCTTTCCAATGCCGTAAAATATACGCCGCAGGGAGGCAATATATGGTTTCGCATCATCGGGCTAAAGCAGCGTTCCAGCCAGTATGAGCACATTCGTATTGAGGTTGAAGATGACGGGTACGGAATGACACAGGAGTACTTAAAGACGATTTTTGATGCGTTTACGAGAGCGGAAAACAGTATCACGAACAAGGTTCAGGGTACGGGGCTTGGTATGGCGATTACCAAAAATATCGTGGAGCTTATGGGCGGAACAATTGATGTAACCAGCGAGGTCAATCAAGGAAGTCTTTTTCGGGTAGAGCTGGAGCTGCGCATTCCCGAAGAGCAGAAATATAAGCGTTTTTGGGAGGAAAGAAAAATTGCGCGTGTTTTGGTGGTAAGCGGCAATGCGGAAAGCGGGAAAAATATTCAGATGCTGATGAAAGATGTGGGTGTTATTGTACATACGGCATTTGACAGGGAAGAGGCGATGTGTTTAATTGCGGACTGCGGCAGTCAGAAAGAGGGATATGGTGCTGTTTTGCTGGATTGGGACACACCGGAAATCAATGTTGTGCATATCGCGAAAGAAGTAAGAGAAACGCTGCCGGAGACGGTTCCGATTTTGTTTTTGACTGCGGAGGGCTTAGAGGGAACAGAAGATGTGTTTAAGATGAAAAATACAGATGTACTCTCAAAACCGTTTTTTGTTTCTGCATTTCAGGAAAAGATTTCGGAGTTACAGGCGCAGCAGGACGGCGAAGGGATACCGGAGCCGGTTGAGAACGACAATCTTGAGGGGATGCATTTTCTTGCCGCGGAGGATAATGAAATCAATGCGGAGATTTTGCGGGAAATTTTATCAATAGAGGGCGCCGAATGTGAAATTGTTGAAAACGGTAAGCTGGCGGTGGAGCGCTTTGAAGCTGCCGCGGAGGGCGAATTTGACGCCATATTAATGGATGTGCAGATGCCGGTGATGAACGGTTACGAAGCGACAAAGGCAATCAGGGAATTGAAGCGCAAAGATGCGAAAGAAATACCGATTATTGCCATGACGGCAAATGCATTTGCAGAAGATGAAAAGGAGGCGCTTGCCGCAGGCATGAATATTCATTTGGCAAAGCCGATTGATATTGCCTTGTTAAGGAAAGTGATACAACAATGTGTTATAAGAAAGGAATAGCATGATGAACAAAAACAGGATCAAACAGTTTTTTGCGGTTTGTCTTGCGGGAGCGGTCATGTTTCTTGCAGCAGCCTGCTCCGGTAAGCCGGAGCTTGGGAACAATTTGGTTTCTTCCGACGAGGGCGGCCAGAGGATTGTCAGGATGTTCAGCCCAATGGAGAAGACTCAGCCGGATGTCGATAACGTAGCAAGGAGTGCGTCGGACAAAACAGTCGTCATGGCGGAGGAGACGTTGGGGGTGTCCGTAGATTACATTACCTATACGGCGGAGAACTATCAGGATAAAACGTACGATGAGGTGGCGCTTGATCGGGTGCGCAACAATATGGACGATTTGTATCTGCTCAATCCGGATGTCATTAAGACATTGGGGGAAGAGGGAAAGCTGATGGATTTATCGGGGCTTGAGAGTGCAAAAAACCTGCGCGACGTCGTAAAGACAGCGAATGTGGTAAACGGAAAGCTGGTGGCAATTCCGCAGGAGGTTGTGGCGTACGGGCTCTTTATCAACAAAGACATGTTTGACCGATATCATTTAGAGCTGCCCGAGACACCGGAGGATTTTTTGGAGTGCTGTCGGGTATTCAAGGAAAACGGGATTGAAACGCCGGTCGGTGCAAACCGCTGGTGGTTGGAAACGTTTGTTCTTGCACAGGCGTATGCTGATTTGTACAATGGAGGGAATACAGAGGCGGAGATTGAGGCACTCAACAGCGGGGAGAGCAAATACAGTGACTATATGCGTCCCGGATTTGAATTTCTTCAGGAGCTGATTGACTGCGGATATATTGATGCCCAAAAGGCTTACGTGAGTGAGGCAATCGACGGGGAAGGAGCGGATTTTTTAGCGCAGACGACGCCGATTGTCATGGCATATTGGGGGGCTGCCAATACGGAAACGGCTTATGGAAATCCAGACTTTAACATGCTGGTTATCGGTTTTCCGAGCAGTCGGGGACAGATGCCGGTTATACCGATGACCGGATTTGCCGTCGGTGCAGACGCGGAGTACGCAGAAGATGCGATGCGTACGCTGGATGTGATGGTTTCCGATGAGGCGCTTCAGGTTTATTCGGAAACAAACAAGGTGATTTCACCTTCAAAGAATGTTGAGGTGGAGTGCATTCCGGCGTTAAAGCCGTTGAAAGACCGCATTAATGAGAATGTATATGTTCTCGGCGCCAATGCAAGTATGAAGCTGGAGCAGTGGGGAAATACCTGTCTGATTGTCCGCAGGCTTTTAAACGGCGCTACGGTAGATGAGTGCATGGCGGAATTTGACAGGCTGCAGGAGGAGACGTTGGAAAAATAGTATGAAAGAGAATGGCGTTTATCACGTATGTTGCGGTGGTAAGCGCCTTTTTTGTGAGAATGTTACGTTTGGATATTAGGGTTTTTATAGAGGAGCAGCAGGGAAATTTATAAATTATAAAATATTTGAAGAAAAAGACAGGTGCCAATCGTTTTAAGTATTGTAAGGCGATATCGGAATTACAAAAACAGTCAAATAAGGAGGGAGGCGGATAGAATTAACGATCAGGAATATTTGTCATATTGTATTGATACGTATCAAAATCTGATATTCAGCATTTGCTACAAATTGACCGGCAATTATTTTGATGCGGAAGACTTGACGCAGGATACCTTTTTATCCGCATACAAAAACTTTTCCAAATTTGACGGTAAAAACGAGAAGGATTGGCTTGCAAGAATTGCGACAAACAAATGTTTGGATTATAAAAAACGTGGCGCAAGAAGTGAGGTGCCGACACAGGAAGAATTTTTTGCAGCGCAGCCACAGGAGCAAAGCAATGATAATACCTGTGAGACGCTTTGTATGCAAAAGCTGGTGTTAGAGGAACTAAAGAGATGCTGTGAAACACTGAAACCGCCGTACGATGAGATTGCCGAGAAATATTTTTATCAGGAAATGAGTGTCGGAGAGATTGCAAGCGCATTGAACAGAAATGAAAAGACGGTTCAGACGCAGGTTTACCGCGCGAAGGCAATGTTGCGGAAGTTGTATGAAAAAAACAGATCCGGTGAAGGGAGGGATGACAGATGCAGAACATGACGGATTTTGACTTGGAGCTTTTGATTCGGGAAACGGAAGAGGAAGGTCTTATGCAGGCGCCAAAGAGGATGAAGGAAGAGATTATAAAGAAAAGCCAAAGTATGCCGGCAAAGGCGGCATGTCAGGTGACAAAGGCTTCTGCCCGGGTGGAGTTAATGATATACAGCTTGAAGACTGCGGCGGCAGTTGCAATGGCGATTTTTCTGTTTAGTCTGATTTGTCACCCAACCTTACAGACTGCAATCGAGCAGGATACCGCGTGGGCACAGGAGCATTCTGACGGACAAGAACGGTGGAACGACGTTTTGGAGAAGGTATTGGAGCGTGCAAACAGGAAGCTTTGGCAGTATACGGGCGGATATCAGGCAGTAGGAGTAACAAAGTATGAAGAAAATTCCGCGGCAGCTCTGCGCCCTCGCTGCACTGAGCGCAGCGGCGCCATGCAGCAGGCGACATGTGTGCCTCTTGTACTTGTAACGGATTTTCATGGAACGTTTGTGTAGGGAGCGACAGTGGCACAAGTATGACGCATTGTAATAAAAAAGGTTATGGAAAGGATGATGATATGAGTAGAAAAAATGCATTTATTCGTTTTATTTTCTCACTGATTCCCGGAGCAGGTGAGATGTATATGGGGTTTATGAAACAGGGGATAACGCTGATGAGTCTGTTTGTGGGCGTCATTTATTTGGCAGTATATTTAAACAGTCCGATTTTTGCGTTTGCATTACCGGTGATTTGGTTTTATGGGTTTTTCCATGTGCACAATCTTGCCGGTTTAAGCGATGAGGAGTTTTATGCGCAGGAGGATAGTCTGCTTTTTGACTGGAATATTTTCGGGCAGCTTGAGCAGAAGAAGGGCAGAAGGATTTTGGCATGGGTTTTGATTTTGCTTGGCGCTTCTATTTTGTGGAACTTTATGACGGGTATGGTGTATCGTTTTTTGGAGATGTTTCACATTTCAAGCTATTTTTGGAACGAAATCGTGCGCACAGTGCCGCAGGTTGTCTTTGCCGGTTTGATGATTTGTGCGGGGATACAGTTAATTTGGGGTAAGAAAAGGAAGTTAGAGCAGCAGATTCAGGAAGGAGATGATTCTCATGACGCATAGAGTCGGAACGATAACGCTTGGCGTGACAATGGTTTCTGTTGGAGTGCTGTATCTGATACAGATTTTTTGGGGCGGTATTGCGTATGCATGGATTTGTAAGCTGTGGCCAGTGATTTTTATTTTGCTAGGAGCAGAGGTTTTGCTTGCAAATGCGAGAAAGAACGGGAATTTTATTTATGATAAGGTCGGGATTGTGCTGACGTTTGTACTGACAGTTTTTGCGTTTTGTATGGCGGTGGTGCAGCAGGTGATTGAGATTGGGGAGCAGAACAGGTGGTGGATGTAGAAAGATTGTAGCAAATATAAACTCCATATTGAAAAAAATATAAATAGGGCGGACTGTATTGTATACCAACAATATGGTCTGTTTTTTTGTATTTAATCAACATCGTTTTCTTCAATAGGGAAGTCATTTAATTCAGGAAAATCAAGAAATTCTCCCAATGTCATATTGAAGGTGACAGCTATTTTATGGAGCGTTTTAACCTTAGGATTTTGCTGGTTCCTCTGATAATATTATCAACTGTTGATTGTCTTAATCCGCTCATGGAAGCCAGCTTATTGATCGTTATTTTATGCGTTGTGCATAGTTGTCGGATACGTAATGCAAACAGTTGTGAATATTCCATTTCCATTCCCCCATGTTTTTAGTGTTATTCATATCGTGGTTTTATTATCATATCAGATGAGACGGGCAAAATTACTTTTACATAGTTGATATGTGACTGAAAAAATAATAAAATTTTATTATTGCCTTTACATAGGTAAAAAGAGAGGAAATGAATATGAAAAAAATGATATTAGAGATATTCGATAAAGCAAATGTTGAAATACCAGGTTTACCTGAAATGGAAGAGGAATTAGAGAGACAAGTAGAAGATGTTATGGAAAGCATACGGGAACAGATACCTCAAAAATATCATGATGAAATCAGCAGGTGTTTTTTTGAAGTGTCAGGCATCGCGGATCGGAAAGGCTTTGAACTTGGGGCAAAGTATATGGCAAAGCTGTTTGTGGAATGTTTGTCTTGAATAGCATGCTAAAAGCGTGTGTTTATTGTGATTGAGGAATAATTGGGGATATCAATTATTTTACCTGCTTTCTTAATTTGTAGCTCATAAGGTACTGTAATTCTGCCCTGTTTTCATCTGTTAAATCTTTATAATTTCGTAAAAAATCAAAGTCTGCCTTCGTCAATTCCAATACAAAGTCAATGGGGATATTTTTAGACTTCAGGTGATGGATAATCTGAATTTCAGAAAAATCTGTATCCGTTCCCTTTTGTTGTTTTTTTGGTATTGAGTCGGTAACCAGTTCGTCAAGAGAAACTCTATAATATCGTGCAATTAAAAGCAGCGTTTCCAAGTCAGGAATACGGCTGCCTGTTTCAAAATAGGAATATGTCGAACGACCGATATTTAGAGATTCGCAAAGCTGTTTCTGCGTTAAGTCGTGTGATTGTCGTAATTCAAGAAGCTTGAGGGCAAGCGATTTGTTTTTCATAAGTTTTCTCCATTCTGACCAGTATAATTGAAAGTTGTTGTTTTTGATTATAGCAATATACAGAAAATATTTAATTATACTTCACAAAACGCGACATATATGATAAAATCGGTAATATAACAAAATGCGACAGATTGTGAGAAAATAGTAGAACATATACAAAATGTTAGGGTGTCAGTTATCCCTTATCCATCTTGTTTATATCAATTATTTTCTGACACTTTTGATGTGCAGTTGGAGAAATTATAATTAGAAGGGGAAAGAAATGGAAGAATTTCAAAGATGGCAGCAGATTAATGTGAAGTTACATTCTGGTGCAGATAAAAAAGAGATATTACAGGACATTCAGGATTTGGCAGATGATGGATTTAAAGATGCACAGGATTTATTAGGAAGTTTTTATTATCAGGGAAATGAGTATGTGCAATTAGATAAAAGAAAGGCCTACGAATATTATCAAAAAGCTGCAAGACAAGGCGAAGATATGGAACAGGCGCAGTATCGAGCCTATCTGCTGGCAAATGAATTGGAGATAGGTGTTCCTATAACAGAAGTTTCTGAGTCTTTTCAGCTCCTAAAAATGTCGGCAGATCATAAATTTCCAGCAGCGGTTATTGAAATAGCATCTTTGTATGTTTTTGGAAATCAAGGTAAGACATCCATCAAAACCAATATAAGACAAGGACTGCATTATATAAATTTGCTTTCAGAAAGCGAATTGAAAGCAATTGATAAAAAGGGGACAATAAAAAAGGGAATTGATGTGTTGAGAATGTATGTAAAGCAACAGTATCCGGATGTATATAGGGAATATTATAAGAATGTTTCAGGCAATGTTAATGGAGTTGGAAAGGCGCCAGATGTTGCATCGGGGAACATAAATAAGTCTGTAAGCAATTCAAAAAACAGATTATCGATAGTAATGTCTGTTGCATCAGTAATGATGAGTATTTTAGCTCTGTATGCAGGCTCTGAGATAAGGAGTATGGCAGCAGTAATTTGTATTGCTATATTGGGTATGGGATGTGGGATACAGGGAGTAAGGCATGGCTCAAAAAAGATTGCTATTGTAGGTGTGGTGTTTAATCTTCTCCTTGTTTTGGATGGATTAATTAAAGTTTGTTTGTTTGCATTAGTTTAAAATCCTTATAAGGGTTTTAGATAAATAATTGAAGCACTAAGAAAAATGTTTCTTGTGCCATTAATTGAATCGGAAAGGAGGGAAAGGTATGGCTTCATTATTGTTAAATAAAAAAGAAACAGCAGCATTAAATGCGGCACTAGCAGAAATGGAGAAGAAGAATGGAATTAAATATTCTTTTATTCCGGAAGTATCCGCATTTTCATGCAAGTGTTCTGGTCCGGCACAGTCTTGTATTTGGCATTAATATGAGATGAGGAAAATCTTGAAAGGTGCTGCAGCATTGTGCTAAGAAAGGAAATGCTGCAGCTCTTTAAACTAAAGAGCGAGGAGATTAACATGTTTGATGGAAATAGAATAATGTTATTAATTACTGAGAATTGTAATCTTAATTGTGTATATTGTTATGAGCATAAAAAAAATAATAGTAATATGTCATTTCAAACTGCAAAAGATATTCTTGATAAACATTTAAGCCAGGCTGAACTCAAAATACCTATTGTGATTGAATTATTTGGAGGAGAAGCATTTTGTAATTTTACATTAATAAAGCAAATAGATGACTATATTCAAAGCAATTATGGATATCTGAATATAACATATGAAACTACAACAAATGGTACTTTGGTACATGGAGAAATTCAAGAATGGCTTTATGAACACAAAGATAAATTTTTTATTGCATTAAGTTTGGATGGAATAAAGCAGATGCATGATAAAAATAGAGTGTTTTTAAATGGTACAGGTACTTTTGACTCAATTGATATTGAATTTTTTGCAAATACTTGGCAGAGGTGTCCCGCTAAAATGACTGTATCAGAGAAAACGCTCCCACAGTTGGCAGAGGGAATTATTTATTTGGATAGGTTGGGATTCAAATGTGATGCAACTCTATCTGTGGGCGTAGATTGGGACTTAGAGAAAAATATTCCGATTTTAATAAGAGAATTGAATAAACTTGTTGAGTATTATACAGAGAACTCTGAAAGTCAATTATGTACTATGCTTAACATGGATTTTCGACTTATTTTTTCTCCGATAGATGAAAATTATCGGTTTTGTGGCGCAGGTATTGATATGACTTGTTATGATTCACAAGGAAATGCTTATCCTTGTCAAGGTTTTGCACCTGTTTCTATTGGAAAAGAGGCTGACCATTATCAAAATTTTGATCATAGTAAATTTTGTTTTACAAAAGACAATATTTGCAAGGGATGTCAGTGGATTAGGTTATGTTCTAATTGTTACGCTGCAAATTTTCAAAGTACGGGTAATATTCAGATAGTGGATTCAAGTCTGTGTCAATTTTATAAAATGTGCATTTTAACAAGTGCAAAAATACAGTGTATTCGTATATTGCAGAAAACAGTTAAAAGTTATGACGATCAGCTTGTATTAAAGGCAGTTAGTACGGTTCAGAATATTTTAGGAGAAAGTTATGCTTCCAATTAATATTGCAAATGATATTTTATTCCATTTCCAAGTTGATAATGCTGTTACTTCGATAACTATTCTTCAAGAAATGGTGAAGGGAGAGCAAAAACGGCTTATATATCAAATTGGTACGGCATGCGGAAGGTATTGGGTGTGTAGGCTGACCAGTGAAGAAAATTATCCTCCCAATATTATTGAGCAACAAAGTCAATTTGCTATGTTGCTTTGGCATCATGGTATTTTGACACCAAAAAAAATGAAAAATGGGAAAAATTATTGTATTGAGATTGAATGGGATAATCAAAGTTATTATGCGACATTAGAAGAGTATGCAGGTGCCGATATAGAAGAAGTAAATTTAGATACTTTTGGAATATTGGGAAAATTAATCGGACAAATGCATGCGATATCTGAAAAATATCCTATAAAGATAGATTTTTCTTCTGTAAGGGATGTGATTCATAATGGTAGAGCGAAATTTGATCGGATTGTGAAACAAGCAGATTTACCACAGACATGCTATGATGCTATAAGGAGATGTGCAGTTATACATGATGAACTTATTAATGAGTTGCGTATGTTATGGAATGAATTACCCTATGGAGCTGTTCATGGAGATATAGGAATTTGTAATAATTTGGTCCATATGGGTAGTGGAATTGGTATTATTGATTTTAATCTTGCCGGAACAGAAGCTTTTTTAGGTGACATGTTAGTTACTTTTTATGCCTCAATATATAAATATTCATGGCAGGGAAAATTAGCACATATAAGCAGAGATCAAGCATTTCAATATTTTTTAAAAGAATATCTGACGGAGAGAAGTTTTACTACAGTGGAAAAATTGGTGTATAGCAGGGCCACAGCATTATTTGACGGATTATTTTTTTCAAAAGCAGTTGTAGAAGAATGGAATAAAACACGTGATATTGACGTGTTAGCTAGATTAGATGAAGCAGTTTTCCACTTTAATATTGAAAATCATATAAGAATAGTTAATTAAAAAATGTTTTGATATCATAGAGTATTTGTTTCTTATGTGCATGACAGAAAAGTTTTGATACATTTACTCAGCATGATTTTGGTACACTTTTGGCAATACGGCATACTGAAGATTTGAGTATGGATACAGGTACTAATATAATGAAACGATAGTCTTTTTATTGGTTAAGGAGAAATCTGTTTATGGGAAATAATGTGATAAATAGTTCCAAAAGCGGCGTGGATATTTATTTATATATGGATCTTTCTATTATAGAAGCTGATATACGCAGTGCAGAATATGGTACACACTATGTCTATGGAAAAGCAATCCGAGGGTGGGCATCATCAGGTTCGCGTTGTGTGGATGAATACAGAAAATGGATCAGGACTGCATATCTTGAAACGGTCAGGACGATTGTGGGTAGTCTGAGTCTAAAAGATAATAAGATGTCAGTTTCAATTATGGGACACGACCCATATCTGATTTGTGATTTGACAAATGATAGGGATGCATTAATGAATTGTATTGATGTAAGGGAATTTGTTCTTAGTAATGATTCTGATGGAAAATTTTGTGTTAGTCATATTAGCACGTTTAATCCTTATGAGGAAATCTGTAAAAAAGTGAAACAAAGCAGAACATCACATCCAAAAAGAAAAGTGTTGGGGATTGTTATAACGCAAAGTTCCAAAGCTTTTTATCGTTTCTCTTCTGAAAAAGGAAAAATTGAACAAAGTGTTAGGGACTGCGAATCAGAGAATATAGAGATCATCACAATCGGCATTAGGGATGCAGATGCAAATCATGATGACTTGATCAAGATAGATGAGATAAAAGCATTTTCCACGAATAAGCAGGATAGTGTTGTTTGTGATTATAAAACAATGCTACGGCATTTGAAGAAAATTGCGGAAGAAAAAGGAGGTCTCATAGATTATTGGTGGGAAACGACGCATACATCAAACTGGGAAGAACGTGTAAAACTTCTTCGGGAGGGATATTTGAAAGAAGATGCTTTTTGTGCAAATGAATATGGAAAGTTATGTTATTACGGTATTTATGTCATAAAAATTCGACAGAAAAATTATCTAGTGAGAGGCAATTGCATAGAAGATTGGGAAAGTGCAAGGAAATGTTTTGAAGTTGCAACTAAAAAGGGAGTCTCAGAAGCTAAGGGTTTTCTTGAAAAGGAAACTATTCCAAAAGACTATGAATGCAAGTTTTTGGGAAATTTGATTAGCCAAATTGAAATTTTTGATGAACCAACGGATGAAGGGGCGAAAAAAGAAATTGCGACAGATCTTCATAAATTAAAAGTAATGTCAGTTATATCAATGATTATAGGAATAATAAATATATTTTCTAAAGTCAGTTTTTTAGTATTGTTTTTGGCGGTATCAGGACTGGTACTAGGTATGAAAGGAAGAAAAAGAGGTGGAGAAAAATATGCTATTGTTGGAATAGTATTAAATTCTTTTGATATCTTTGTTTGTGCAATATCTTTATTAACTGCATTTATTTTATGAGTAAAACTTTTTGCTTTTAAAATAATTCAATTTTATTAGTTATAGGGAGAGAGAATTGTGATTTACACTGAATTGACGAATAAGGCAATGAAGATTGCATATGAGGCGCATACAGGACAATTGGACGCTGGGGTACTTCCGTATATTTTCCATCCGTATCATTTGGCGGAGCAGATGGACAACGAGACAAGAACATGTATTGCACTCCTGCATGATGTGGTTGAGGATACTTCTGTGACGATGGAGCAGATAAAGAAAGACTTTCCGGTGGAGATTGTGAACGCATTGGAACTTCTCGTACACGATGAACATTTAAATTATTATGAATATGTGAAAAAATTATCCACTAATGCAGATGCAGCATTTGTGAAACTTGCAGATTTGATTCACAATATATCGGAGGATAGACTGCTCGGAGTGGATATCGGCATAGAGATACGGAACAGATGGTTTCAGAAGTATATTTGGGCATTACATATTGTGACAGAGTATATAGAGAACTACTTAAAAGAGCAGTGCGATTATAGCAGAACAGGGAAAACGTTTTATCTGTATCGTCATATCATGGAAGGTTTTAAAGGCGCGGAGCGTCCAATTGTTTTATGTACAGACAGGAATGTGGTGGATTATTTGACGAAAGAACAGTATTCACTTCTGAAGAACCGAAGCATAGAAGAACAGATGGCTTTTTTTGATGTACAAATTGTTTCAAGCTGTGAGGGAAGCCAGAACAAAGATTATCGTAGGGAGAGGAAGATTTCATTAAAAGAATTTACAGATTCCTACCAGTACCGTCAGTTAATTACTGCAGATGGCTGTATTGTTGGGATTATGGATACCAATCTGGATCTTTCCTATTGTAAGAAAGCAGTGCAGCCGTTTTGGATTGGCAGGGGAGAACGGATCCGCAGGGAATATGAATGGACTGATCATTCGTGGGATCATTATGCGCGTGTAAGTGAGAGGGAAGCTTACCGTCTTAGATGGAGAGGTTAATGAAGCAAAAATCAAAACCCCATAGGAGGAAATTATGCAAAAAATAGGCGAAACTAGAAGAAAAACAGATATTATCAATATTATCAGGGCAGAGACCATTTCTGAATTGACGGAAAAATTGGAGCGCTTAGATGGTAGAGTAAAGCTTGGTTTCGAAACAAGGCGGGAAATCTGTGAGGGATTATCTATTATATATGCAGGGTATCGGAAAGAAGTACATGAGTTTTGCGATGCCTTTGGTTTTATGCCGGATTATAATGTGACTGTTTATAAACATGCTGTATATCTATATGATGAGAATGAAGACAAAAAATTCTTGGGAATATTTCCAAGGGATGACTATAAGGGTAATAAATCAGAATCTGTTGTTAATACTGTTGCTGACTTGTTGGAAAAGCTAAAGACATTATGCGGGGATAAGGATGATATACAGCTCTTATCGCCTGACAGCAACTTCGAGTTAAAGGACTCCATTACACAGGGGGGATGGAAAAAAAGGAAATGTATTTCAAAGTTTTAATGAAAACTAAAGAATATAAGCAAAAAGTCGGTTATACAGAATTTTTTACGGGCAAAGAAAATTCCGATTCCTATATATTGGGTGAAGAAAATCTATGTCTTAAAGCCGATCAGTTTACTTTTGCAGATTATATTTATGTACAGGATTATCCGGTAGGAATTATTTTACTGAGTGAGCAGTCAGAAGATGAATTGGAAAAAGAATATCGTATTTATTGTGGAATTGAGAACAAGATAGGGGTATGGGATAATTTTATTAATGATGAGGGATGCTCGGAAAGATACTGCATACAATACATATTTCATTTAGAATTGATAGAATCTTATAGATGCCAGGAAAATGCGGAGAACATTTTTTACCGTATAGCAAAGTATTATCATGAAATGAAGTGTGAGGAATACTGGGAAGAACTGGCGGTATTTTGGTATGGCATGGCAGCAGAACAGGGGAATTTTGAGGCAGTACATGAATTGGGAAATATATATCTGCATGAAGGATATGGATGGGAGGAGATTGAATTGGATTGTGGTACGCCGGCAATTGAAATGGACAATGGAGATTCTTTAAAAGTGGCAGAAAAATAGTTTAAAATGGCAGCGGAACAGGGCGATGTCCGGTCGAGGTATGAGTTGGGATGTTTGTATTGCTTCGAGGGGAAGCATGTTTATCCGTCATGGAATCCGGTGTATGGTGTTGTATGGCTGGAAAAGGCGTATGAAAATGGAATAAAAAAGCCGCGAAAGTATTGGCAGAGTTTCTGATGGGTGGAATGTGGAAGGATAACAAGAGCTATATGAATCATAAAAAGGCCTGACAGATTATTTTTCACAGGAGAAAAACAGCATTGTTGTATGCTCGAATGGCGGTGTGCAGAGAGGATATTTTCCGTGAAGAATATGGGGAATTAGTGAGAATCGGATTCAAGCCTGTAGTATTTGTGAATGAACGCTGTAAGATTTCTACACCATTAGATATGATGGCAAATCAAATCCGCATCAGGATACTTTGAGGTATGGTCATCTTATTTTAGAAGATTTATAAACAAGATGCAGCAGTGATTTAGGGAACTTTGAAAGCGAAAAATCATTAGCGTTTACACATTGCAATGAATATTTTGTTGATAAGGACATATTGGGATAACTGTTTCATGGATGAAACATCTACTTGTCTAATGGTGAGACATACAAGAATGTTTACGTTTTTGATGGAAAAGAGAGCTGAAAGAATGATGAACGGGCAGGTTTGACATACATATTAGAACAGGATAAGAAATAAGGGCTGAAAGATATCGAAGAAATATGAAATAAAGGAAACAGATTTGGAGGGAAAAAAATCTATATGGAAAATAACATACTTACGATACCAAACGGCACTGTGAAAATTGAAACATGCGCATATAAAGGACAAAATTATACGCATGTCGAATTTCCTTCTTCTCTTATAGAAATCGGGGAATCTGCATTTGAGGGGTGTGAGAATCTTACATATCTTATGTTTCCGCCGAATCTGAAAATAATCGGCAGGAGGGCATTTTATGCTTGTGTGTCGCTTGGGGAAGTATTTATTCCGGAAAGCGTTACGGAGATTGGTGAGGAGGCTTTTTCGAAATTTGGATTAATATACTGTGAAACCTTGAATCCGTATTCCAAGGGGTGGTTTTATGAGCGGGAACATTATATGCTTAACGCCGGCGGACAGGTGGGTAATATGGAAGAAGAGATATACTGTGATGACTACCATACATGGTGTGGGAGTTATCAATGTAAAGTAACGTCTGAGGGATATTATGTTAATAATCAGAATATACTGCTGAACCCAATGCGAAAGTGTCTGTTCGGACGCAAGAGAATGTATATTCATATTCTAAAAGGAATTTTCTACTACAATCTGCCGCAGCATTTGTTGGATTTGGGGGAGGACACATTGCAAAAAGGGATGGTTCCCAATATGAATATAACGATGAAAACGCTGCAAGAGACGCTGGTGGAGCTGGTGGAAAACGGGCAATTTATAAAAGATGGCTGGCAGTTTTGGCTTGCGTTGTATACAGAGGCAGCTGTAGATCCGTTAACAGATTTGAATCATAACGAGGAGGCTGCATTTATTCTGTGGGGAATTATGCAGTATATGTGGCAATTGCTGGAGCTTAGTGACAGACCGGATATTTATAAGAAAACAGAAAAAATAATCGTAGAGAAAAGAGCATATATGCACAATATGTTGGTAAGCTTTACAGACAAATGGGAGACAATCCTTGGTCTTTTGGAACAGGTTGATCTTACAAAAGCAAAACTCGCTGCATGGATAAAGGCATATTATCAAAGGGGAGAGAGATGGCGGGAGGAACGAATTATTTCAGCATATCATGAGTTATATTTTGGAAAGAACAGGAAGTATGTAGAGGAAGAGAAGGGAGAAGCTTATTATCAGCAGGCGGTTAAGCTGATTGGAGAACAAGAGTATGATAAAGCTGGAAAGCTGTTTGGTAAGGCAGCAAAGTATGGTCATGCAGCCGGACAGTTTAACTATGGAATTTCCTTGATGAATGGCGAAGGTTGTGCTTCTAATCCGCTGGAAGCCTGCTATTGGTACTGGGCGGCAGCACATCAGGGACACAGCAAGGCAATGATGAATCTGGCAATTTGCTATCGTAATGGACAGGGAGTTTTGCAAAACGGAATAAAGATGCTGGAGTGGTATGCGAAAGCGGCATATTATTTGCAGCCGGAGGCTGTTTATAATTTGGGACTGTCATTGAAGCATGAGGAGGTTATAAGAGGGCTTTCCGCTCTCGGTGTGACACTGATTAATGCTTCTGATGATGTCTCGGATTATATGGCGACACAGGATTTTGTGAAAAGAACAACAAAAATAATATTAGAGGAATTGGAAAAGCTACAGACAGAGAATGAGAAAAATTAAATAGGAATCTTCTTGATAAAATACTATTTTTACAGTGCTGGAATGCTTGGAGGGATATGAAGTGATGGATATGAGTTTAGAAGAAATGAATCAATGCTCTATTGATATGGCAATTGGCGTTATTACGGATGATGTTGATGAATCAATCAAGGCAGTACGTAGTTTGTACGAAAACATTCGCAATGACTTTTTCTTATTTGCAAAACGTCAAATTGAAATTATCCTGTTTCGGTTGTATGTCCTAAAATATTATAAAGTATCGCAGCGGCTTGGCGCTGTTGATAATCAGTTGTACTGTATGCAGACAGTGCTTGGTATAAAATACAGACTTGAAGTGATACGCAATCTTGACAGGACTTTTGATTTGGTGAAAGCGAGAGAATACCTTGCGGGTGCAATGAATGCTTATAAGGAGAATAATAGTGAGGGCGAGTTTGAGTTTATGGGAAAGGCTGCCTTACAAGGACGTGCTGATGCGGCTTTTAATTATGGTGCGATGCTTATGGATGGAGAGGGCTGTGAGAAAGATGAATTTCTTGGAGCATTTTGGTATTGGCAGGCTGCGCAGATGGGGTATCCGGGTGCGATGGGAAATCTCGCTTGTTGTTATTATAATGGAAGAGGCGTGTGGCAGGGAAAAGTGCGTGCACTTTATTGGTTTGCTTTTGGCGCTATTGAATTACATAAAGCTTCCATTTGGAATTTAGGTGCAATGCTGTCGAAAGGTGAGGTGCTTTCAAGGGATGAGGCAACAGGAAGTGCATTAAAGGCTATATCGGATGCGATGGAGCATGGCGTTGACGAGAAAGCCGAAGAATATGTGCGTAAGACGGCATCCGCAATTCAACAGGCAGCTGCGGAATGGCTGGCGGAAAATGAAGGAGGCATATAAATATATATGTATTAGTCAGGAGGCGGATATATGGCGATAAAGTATGGTGTATTTCTTGCAAGGATGCAGCCTGTCCACAATGCACATTTATTTTTGGTAAATAAGGCATTGGAGGAAAATGACAAGGTTCTGATAGTGCTTGGCAGTGAAAATAAGCTGGATATGATACGGAATCCATTTGATATATCATTGAGGGAGCAGATGTTAAGAGAATGCTTTGAGGAACAGCAGAATAAAAAGATTACAATAGTAACGTTACCGGATTGGTCAATGGAGTCTGATTTAGAGGGAGCTGAAATTTGGGGGAGATATTTTTACTATAATGTAGTTTCCAGAATCGGACAGAAACGATTTTCCTTATATTATTCGGATGACATTTCCATACTGGACAGCTGGTTTAAAAATACAGAAGTATATCCGTTTATTACATATCGTAATTTTGAACGCAGTAAGCTTTTTGATGGTCTGTCCGCAACGAAAATCAGAACAGCATTTATGGAACATGATAAAGACTATATTATACAATATTGCCCGGAATCCGTTGTAAAAAGGTTTCAGTATTTGTCATCTTACTATGAAGAGGTGACGGACAATCCGAAATCGGATTTTTCTATGGAATAAAGAGAATATAAATTAAACAGTTGGGGTGTTTTTCGTTGTGTAAAATATGAAATTCGTGTATACTTTCTATAAAGAAGGCAGGGAGGAATTGCATATGGCGCAGAAGGTCGGGATTGGGTATCAGAGCTTTCGGGAGGTCAGAGAAGAAAACATATTTTATATTGATAAGACGCTGTTTATTAAGGAATGGTGGGAGTATGCGGATAAGGTGACGCTGATTACGCGTCCGCGGCGTTTTGGAAAGACGCTAAATTTGAGCATGCTGGAGTGCTTTTTCTCGAATCAATATGCGGGCAGGAGCGACTTGTTTGAGGGGCTTGCGATATGGGACGAGAAATCTTCGGCAGGAGATTACGAATACAGGCAGCTTCAGGGGGGATATCCTGTGATTGCTTTGAGCTTTGCGTCAATTAAAACGGGGAAAACGGATGGAATTAGGACTGCAATGAAGCAGATTATTGCGAATGTGTATCAGAGCTTTCGGCATATTATGAAGTCGGAGCTGTTTGACGAAAAGGACAGGGCATATTTTCGCTCGGTAAATGATGATATGACGGACGAAACGGCTTATATTTCGCTCAATCGTCTTTGCACTTATTTAAAGAAATTTTATGACACAGATGTCATAATTTTGCTGGATGAATATGATACACCGATGCAGGAGGCATGGCTTGCCGGAAACTGGAATGAAACGGTTGCATTTTTCAGAAACTTTTTCAATGCGACATTTAAGACAAATCCGCATTTGTATAGAGGACTGATTACAGGGATTACGAGGATATCGAAAGAGTCCATTTTTTCGGATTTGAATAATTTGGAGGTGGTATCTACTACGTCTGATAAATACGCAACGCAATTTGGCTTTACGGAAGAAGAGGTCTTTCAAGCGCTTGATGATATGGAGCTGGGGCAGGAAAAGCAAAGGGTGAAACAGTGGTATGATGGTTTTACTTTTGGAACACATACCGATATTTACAATGCGTGGTCTATCATTTCTTTTATCAGCAAAAGAGGCAGATACGACACTTACTGGGCGGATACAAGCTCAAACGGGCTGATCAATTCTTTGATGCAGACGGGCGTTTCAAGCGTAAAAAAGACAGTGGAAGAACTGCTTTTAGGAAATAGTTTTACCGTTCCGATTGATGAGCAGATTGTATTTAATCAGTTAGACGCAAGTACGAATGCTGTTTGGAGCCTTCTTTTAGCGGCGGGATATCTTAAGGTGGTTGCAAAAGAGGAGCTTCGTCCGGACAGAGCGGGAGATCCGCAGTATACCTTAACACTTACTAATTATGAAGTGCTGCTGATGTTTCGGAAAATGGTTAAGGGCTGGTTTCGGATTGACGAGAGTGACAGTGCGTATAACAATTTTGTCAAAGCACTGCTCCTTGATGATGTTGACGCGATGAATGAGTTTATGAATAAGATTGCTTTACAGAGCTTTTCAAGCTTTGATGTGGCAAAAAGTGCGTCGGACGCGGACGATCCGGAACGGTTTTATCATGGCTTTGTGCTCGGAATGATGGTGGATTTGGACGGCAGGTATGTGATTACTTCCAACAAGGAAAGCGGTTTTGGGCGATATGATATTATGCTGAAACCGACAGACAAAGAGAAGGATAACGCATACATTATTGAGTTTAAGGTACACAAACCAAAACGGGAGAAGAACCTTGAGGAAACGGTTGCAAATGCACTTGCGCAGATTGCAGAAAAGCAGTACGAGGCAGAACTGACAGCGGAAGGTATCGCACCGGAGTGCATTCGGAAATATGGCTTTGCGTTTGAAGGGAAGACGTGCCTGATTGGATAGAGGGCAATTTGAATAGAGGGCAATTTCTATTAAGACAGCTCCATAGGCAAATGTTATACTAAGTAAAAAAGGGCGACAAAAAGCTAAGAATTCGCAGACTGTTGCCGGAATGGAGCATGTATATGAAAGATGAAATGTTTATAAAAAAAATTACGTCCTATATAGAAGCGCATTTGGATGAGGATTTATCATTGGAGCGCATAGCAGACAATCTGCACTATTCCAAGTTCTATCTTGCAAGGACGTTTGCAGAGCAGACGGGAAGTACGATTGGCAAGTATATACAGGGGCGCAGGCTGACGCTGGCGGCTTGGAAGTTAGTGGAAACGAACAAACCGATTGTAGAGATTTCCTATGAGGCACATTACAATTCTCAGCAGGCGTTTACGCTGGCGTTCCGCAGGCTGTATTTGTGTACACCGCAGGTTTATCGAAGGAGAGGACAATTTGATATCCGCCAGCCGCAAATGAGCATATGGAGGGCAGCGGCATGAGTACGATTCCTTATGTTGTCGAACAGACAAGCCGCGGAGAGCGGAGTTATGATATTTTTTCGCGTCTTTTATCGGACAGAATTATCTTTTTGGGAGAGGAAGTAAGCAATACCTCCGCCAGTCTGATTGTGGCGCAGATGTTGTTTTTGGAGGCGCAGGATCCCGAAAAGGACATTCAGTTATACATCAACAGTCCGGGCGGTTCTGTGACGGCAGGCTTTGCCATTTATGACACGATGCAGTATGTCAAGTGCGACGTGTCCACAATCTGCATCGGGCTTGCGGCAAGCTTTGGCGCATTTTTGCTGGCAGGCGGCGCGAAGGGAAAACGTATTGCACTTGCAAACGCGGAGATTATGATTCATCAGCCTGCAATTCATGGAAACGGTGTACAGGGGCAGGCGACGGACATCAAAATTATGTCAGACCATATGCAGAAAAGCAAGCAGCGCCTAAACCGCATTTTGGCGGAGAATACAGGGAAGTCTGTGGAGCAGATTCAGACCGATACGGAGCGTGACAACTATATGTCCGCGAAAGAGGCGTTGCAATATGGGCTGATTGATCAGGTGATTGAGAAAAGGTAACAAATACTTGCCAATCTTAGGATAAAACAATATAATGAATTTGTACACAGCACTGTGGAAAGTTGATTTTCACAGTGCCAATTTGTGTTTGGATAAAATAGAGGAGATGTGACAAATGAGAAAAACAGAAATTGCAAAACGATATATATTGTTTATCGTAAGTTTATTTTTTGCCGCTCTGGGGGTGGCATTCACAAAGCATGGGGAGCTTGGCGTATCGCCGATTTCCTCGGTTGCAAATATTATGAGTTATAAGTTTGATTCGCTTTCACTGGGGACGTGGCTGATTATCTATAACTGTGTTTTGATTGTCGGGCAGATTGCTATTCTTCGTAAGGAGTTTGAGCCGATTCAGCTCTTACAGGTTCCGCTGTCTTTTCTTTTTGGCTGGTTTACCGATTTGGGAATGTGGATCGTATCGTTTATTCCGGTCAATTCTTATCCTCTGCGTTTGACAATGGTGATTGTCGGGGGTGTGATTCTTGGTTTTGGAATTACGCTTTCCGTTATTGCAAATGTGATTATGAATGCGGGGGAAGCATTTGTAAAAGCTGTTTCCGACAAAATACGCAAAGAGTTTGGAAATGTGAAAATCGTATTTGATATCTTGAATGTTGTTTTGGCGTTGGCGTTGTCACTTGTATTTTTCAACTTCACCATTGTCGGAACGCGGGAAGGCACGATTATTTCCGCTTTGCTGACAGGGGGTGTCGTAAAATTTTTCAGTAAGAAACTGAAAACCCCGTTGGAGCGTATTTTAACAGGAAAGAATGAATAGGGTTTCAGATGGAGGTTAGCGATGAAAGGCAGGAAACATCAAGCACTGAGAATGGGAATAATAATGATAATCTGTCTGCTGTCTGTGGCTGTTACGTCATGCAAAAAAACGGACACATATATGGAGATACCGGAGGT